>NZ_VXLD01000009.1:0-94243 GCF_008867985.1 Acinetobacter tandoii | reverse complement strand
ATATGGAAAATAATGAATAATAACTAGTTTAAAAAATACGTTCAAAATAGCTCAAGATTAGTATAGATAACCTTAAAGTCGCTGTTTCTAACTCTAAGGCTATTTCTTAATTAAGGATTAAAAGTCTGAAATACGATTACTGGCGGTTTTTAATGTATAAAGGAGCTGTCCTAATAGTACGTCTTTTTCAGTCAAAGTCACAATAATCATTGGATGCTTGGTTGACGGAATAGAAGTAAGAATAGCTTTGCCATTCTCTGCATCTAAAGTAATGGATTGGCAGCCTTCCAAATGAATTTCATTCATAAATGCTGCAACCATCGCAAGTATAGAGCTGCTCACGGCTGCTAGTTTAGTGCTATTGTAACTATCTTTTTTATGGACATGGGCGAGTTCAAATCCATCAGTACTACAAAGCATCACATAATTGACGCCCCGAACATTCATCATTAAGTCGTAAATTTCATCTTTGGCAAATTGAATCAACTCTTTAGGTGCTGTACGGCTTTGTTCTAGAGTAAACATATCAAACCTCTATTCAAATTAATTGGCAATATTGGAGTTAATTTCAATGGATGTGATTAACGCCTCTAATAATAACAGTACATCGTCTTTCTTACGTGCATCAATAAAATATAGTGGCGAAAACAAGTCATTTTCTAATAGCCAGTCTTTATAAATCCCTGTAGATTTTGAGTTTTCGGTGATGAGATCGGTGTGGGTAATACCAATTGCAATGTTGTCAGTGAAGTTTTGGAAAGTTTCTAGGTAGCTTTCGAGTTCCTGAATAGAATTGTCAGAATGATGGTCGATCAAAATCACCGCACCGATTGCCCCTTTGGTTATCGTGGACCAGATAAAATCAAAACGATTCTGACCTGGTGTTCCATAGAGCCCTATGGTGACATTATCCTCTAGGGTGATTTCTCCGTAATCAATACCAACCGTAGTTTCCATTTTGCTATGTCGTTGAGCATCTGTATTAAAAGCCTCAGTCTGCAACACGGGAATCTCTGATAATGATTTAATTGCTTCAGTTTTACCAGCTCCCATACCGCCTGCGAAAACAATTTTGAATCGTTGTAAGATCATAATATTGTCCTATATCCCCAATTTTTTTCTTAATTTTCCAAAGAAACTTTTAATGAATCCAGTATCTTCGGATACTATTGGAGTCTCTGGTGGATTAAAGTGCTTATCCCAAATATTGATTCTGGAAAGATTATTCGTTGCAATATTGGCAGCTATGAATCTCTGCACTGTTTCTAAAGGAATATTCAATTGATTTGCAATTTTTGAAACTTTCCCACCTTGAATAAAACAGCTAGAGAGTTGGAATATTGTTTTCCGATCTAGATTTTGAGAGGGTTTTGGCCACATATGAATCTTAAAATGCCCATCTTCAGGTGCAATTTCTTTTAAAAATAAAGGGGAATCCCAAAAAAATTGCCACAACCAGTCATTTAAAAGATAAGTTTGTTTTCTTGAAACTTTCATAAAGTTACTGGTGCTGGCAATGTCATAGCCAAAACCTGAATCTGTAAAAGCTTGTTCTCTTTCAGTATTGAGCCAAGCAATATTTTTCTGGACATCGATAATTGCAATTGTGCCTAAAGTATCAAAAAGATGGAGTTTTGAGTTACGTTCTTTGTCGAACATCTTACTAAAATATTCAAGTTTATAAGGAGTTTTCTTAGGATTAACTTCAAAAATATGATCGTGTGGGTTATCGAGTGTTGTTTTGAGTAGATGTTGTAAAATCCAGTCAGAAAAATTCTGTGGATTAACAATGGGTAGAGATAAGGTATTTTCCTGAAGGATATTCTCATTGTTATTATTCTTGGTAATTTTTAACCAAGGAAAATTACGGCTTTGAATTATTTTTTGAATACCGTCAGTTTCATAAAAATTTTCATGTATAAATAAGCAATCGATAGTAGGGTCTGCAGCTGTACTCCATTTAATTTTATATTCTTGTGGAATGAGATTACGTAGCTGGGTTTTTAGTTCTTCTGAATGATGAATACTTAAACCAGTTATCGCAATATTAAGATATTGCTCTGTCATACTATCTCTACACATCTAATAAGTTGAAACGGTAATCCCCCTTTTTGGACAATTAAAAAAGGGGGGATGATGAATCATGAGAAATCTAAACCTTTCTCATAACTTTTAAGTTCATGACGTGCCATTGCAAGGTTTGCTTTGGAACGCTCTAACACAAGGTATAAAAAGAGTTTTTCATTACCTTCTAATGGACGAATCAGGTGATATTGTTTACCGAGGGTGATCAATATATCTTCAATTGAGTCATTCAAATTTAGTGCATTTGCAACACGACGTTTTGAACGTACAACTTCGGTATTTCCTGCTGCTGCTAACTCAAGATCAATGTCACCACCGCCTTGTGTTGCTAAAGCCAAACCGCTTTCCCCATCGACTAAGGCAGCGGCATGGAAACCATCAATTTCTGATAATACTTCTAATGATACTCTAGCCATATTGATTCTCTTATGTTTTTTTGGATTTTTGGGACTGATTTAACTTGGTATCAAATCCATTTGATTATATGAATGGCACTAAAATATTATCAACAGAAATTATTTTTCCCAAAAAGGGCATGTGACAATTTTGGTAAATATCCGATTATTACGCTCGGCTTAAATGTGATTTATTTCTCAGAATCCAAGTGGGAATATGAATAACCATATATATTTGATTGTCATAATATGACTACAATAGAAGTGTAACAATGTGTAAATTTTACCAAGCAATTAAATATACAAACGGAAGCCAATTAGATAAATTGATGAATAATTCAGTCTAAATTATTATTTTTATAAAAAAGAGAGTGCCGTGATGATCTGACCACACTCTCTTGTCATATCTTATGCAAACATCTGAGTTGCAGCAGAATAAAGTATCCATAAAATGGCTAAAGCAACAACAGGTTCTAAAATTTTAGCCCAAGTTGGAACTACAGTTTTTTCAACTTCAGTCACTTGTTCATGATGCTCTATAATATTGCTTTGATGAACCATTTGATTAAACTCCTTCATAGTTTCCTCTAATGATAGCTCTTCTTCGGGTATCGGTTTAGATCCTTTGAGTTCTATTAGCTCACTTGTTGACCAAATCCAGTCGGCTGCTTGCCCAGATAAATGTTCGACTTGTCCTGTAATTAGTTCACGTAAGCCTTTAATGCCATAATGACCAGTATCATCTAATTGTTTTAATTCGGCTAACTGTAAAGACAAAACTTCAGTAATCGTATGTTCAAATTCAGCTTTCTCTAAAGTGGAGTGATTCTGATCTGAAGTGGTGAGATGCCGTGCAACATCGATAATATACAGTTGCTCTTGGGATTGAATTTCTTGGTAGAGTTTATTTTCGTCTTTACGCCATAAGGTAATTAGTTTGGCAAGACTGAGCGTATTGATTTCTGCCAGATGTGCTTTACGCTCACTCGACTGATATTGATTCAGAAGCTCTGGCTTTTGAATGTGAATTTGCTCTGCAAAATATTGTACTAAGTCAAAAGCCATATTACTTCCTCTTGTTTTAATCTAATAACCTCAAGCTTGGCTTTTTCTTGGGTTGTTCTTGGTTTTGTTCAGGTTCTGATTTTAAATCATCTTGCTGAATTTTAACATTTTCATATTCATTTGGATCAAAAAATAAGCCTTGCCCATTTTCACGCGCATAGATACCTAATACTGCATATAGTGGCACATAAATATCACGAGATACACCACCAAAACGTGCAGAGAAAGTAATAGCATCGTTACTCATATGTAGTTGGTGTACTGCATGCGGTACGATGTTGAGGACGATTTGCCCATCTTGAATGAATTGTTCAGGGACCATAGTATTTGGTTGTGTAGCATCGACTAATAAATATGGTGTTAGATTGTTATCACAAATCCATTCATAAATAGCGCGAGCCAAATACGGACGGGTAGGAGATAAGTTAGTTTCCTGTTCAGACATTATGGTTTACTCGGTGGAGAAGATAAAAACTTGCCGTAACGATTTTTTTCCTGCAATGTCAAAGATTTGATGAATGCAGGGCGTTGGAAAATGCGTTGGCAGTATAAAAGAATTGGGCGACACAATTTGTGCGGTAACTCTATTCCCATAGAATCTAAGCGTAAGAAAATGGGTGCTAACATACAATCTAAAATTGTAAAGTTATCCGACATAAAATAAGGATAATGTTGGAACAATGGTGTTAGAGAAATCAGCGTATCTCTCAATCGCTTCTGTGCTTTAGCACTATCATTTTTATTGAGGCTGTCCGGATGACGAAGCATAATATCCGCTAACTTCAACCAATCTTGCTCAAAACGCCAAATATATTGACGCTGTTCAGCACGTGGAGCTGGTGCATCAGCGTACAACTTATTTTGACGATAACGGTCATCTAAATATTCGGAAATGATGTTGGTATTAAATAATTTAAGATCATTTTCAATTAACATTGGAAGTTGGTGATAAGGATTTAGACTTGCGAGGTCTTCATCATCGTAATCTAACAAGATGAGATTAAATTTAATTTGTTTTTCGGCAAGCACATAACGAATCCAATGCGAGCGAAAATCATCAGCATGACTGTAAAGTGTAATCCCCTGAATGGGAGTCGCAGGATTTTCTAAAGACATAAGTCCAAAAAATTTTGATTGATCATATAGAATACTAAAATTAGCGTTAGAAAGCACGCCAAGCTGAATAATATGCTGCTAAAGGATAGATTTATTTTCTAATCAACTTGAAGATAGAAAAACACATGGAATACTCTCATCTCACAATTGTGTTTGGGGCATTTAGTAGGGAATGTAGATTCGATTTCTATTTTTAAAAAAGATGCTAACTGAATTCACTAATGAGATGGTCGATTATACAAGGGAAGATGACTACTCTGACTAGTCATTTTGAGTTTGTGGTGTTAGTGGATTAAACCATACTATGTCATCAAAAGATGTGTAGTGACTATTTAAAATGATGGACTGATATAAATGCTGGGTTAAAAGGTGAGGGAAGGTGTAGTGCCTTCATTCATAAAAATAATCAATTTACTGAAACCATGAAGTTGAGTGGTGGAGATGCATTGAGGGATTTATTCTAAACAGTTATAGCTTTGCTTCAAATAAAAAACCTCGGAAAATCCGAGGTTTTTGGTCCGATTCGGTAAACGAATTAACGTTTAGAGAATTGAGGACGTTTACGAGCTTTACGTAAACCAAGTTTCTTACGTTCAACTTCACGAGCATCACGAGTAACGAAACCAGCTTGACGAAGAGCAGGTTTTAAAGTTTCGTCAGAAGCGATCAATGCACGAGTAATACCGTGACGGATAGCGCCAGCTTGACCACCGATACCACCACCAGCAACAGTGATGTAAAGGTCATACTTTTCAGTAACTTCAAGAAGTTCTAAAGGTTGACGAACAACCATACGAGCAGTTTCACGACCGAAGTATTGCTCAAGAGTACGGTTGTTAATTACGAGTTTGCCTGTACCAGCTGACAAGAAAACACGTGCAGTTGCGGTCTTACGGCGACCTGTACCATAATTAGTAGCCATGTGCTGTATCCCTTAGATGTCCAAAACTTGTGGCTGTTGAGCAGCATGTGGATGCTCTGTACCTGCATACACTTTCATTTTCTTGATCATTGCGTAACCAAGAGGACCTTTTGGTAACATACCTTTAACAGCTTTTTCTAAAACTGCTTCAGGTTTATGAGCGATTAACTTTTCAAAGTTAGTCTCACGGATACCACCAGGGAAGCCAGTGTGGCGATAGTATTTTTTATCAAGTGCTTTTTTACCAGTCACTTGAATTTCTTCAGCATTGATTACAACGATATAGTCGCCAGTGTCAACGTGAGGAGTATAAGAAGTCTTGTGCTTACCACGTAGACGACGAGCGATTTCAGTCGCAAGGCGACCTAAAGTTTTGCCAGAAGCATCAACAACGTACCAGTCGTGTTGAACTTCAGCAGGCTTAGCGCTGAGAGTTTTCATTAAACCACTACCTATTATAGTTGGTTTGGACTATGGAATCTGTCCAAACAAAAGGAGACGCGATTCTAAACGAATACGTTAAGAATCACAAATGAAAATATAAAATTTCAAGAGCCGTATTCTAAGGCATTTCCCTATATAAAGGAAGAGATCAAAGTTTATTCTTTTATAAAAATATAAATAAGCGGATGGAGTGTCTGTAGAGATTTGGATATTTTGAAGAACAAAAAAATAGTGAAATAGTTTTTCATTATTTATTAATGGGTTTTATAGTTCAAACTAATCCTGTAACAAGGTTTTCAGCCAATTGCTAAACGTATGATTAGAATTGGAATAAACAAGTTTCAGTGATGGATTTTGTTATTCATCAATCTTGAAATAGACGTTGTATAATGAGTGACGCGCATTTTCTTTGAGTTCAGTATGCTTCCTTTGTATATCACTAGTGGTGAACCTGCTGGAATTGGTCCAGATATTTGCTTGAGCCTTGCAGGGCGTATAGATGAGCGTCCGATTGTGGTGCTTGGGGATCTCAATTTATTGCGTGCACGTGCAGAATGCTTAGGTCTTGCTATTGAGCTGATTGAGTATTCTGGTCAAGAAAATTCATCACGTCTCGGTCAGCTTTATGTGGAGCATGTCGCTTTAAGTCAACCTGTAGTTTTAGGCGAGCTCAATCCTCAAAATTCAGCTTATGTTTTAGAGCAACTTCGTCGTTCAGCAGAGTATGCCATGTCTGGTAAAAGCGTCGGGGTGGCGACTGCACCTGTTCAAAAATCCGTAATTAATGAGGCAGGAATTCATTTCAGTGGGCATACCGAATACTACCAAGAGTTTGCTGGCGTTGATCGTGTGGTGATGATGCTCGCAACCAAAACTTTGCGTGTCGCACTTGCCACAACCCATTTGCCCTTAAGAGCTGTCCCTGATGCAATTACCAAAGAACGATTACATCAAGTCATTGATATCTTAATTCACGATTTAAAAAGCAAATTCAAAAAAGAGCATCCCCACATTTTAGTGTGCGGCTTAAATCCGCATGCAGGGGAGAACGGTTATTTAGGTATGGAAGAAATTGAGGTGATTAATCCTGTGCTGGAAAGCTATCGTGCTCAAGGCATCAATATGAGCCTGAGTTTGCCTGCTGACACTTTATTTACCCCTGAAAATTTAAAAGATGCCGATGCCGTTTTGGCGATGTATCACGATCAGGGCTTACCTGTGTTAAAATCGCAGGGGTTTGGTGAAGCCATTAATATTACTTTGGGCTTACCCTTTATTCGTACCTCAGTCGATCATGGCACAGCTCTCTCCCTCGCAGGCACAGGTCTTGCGAAAAGCTCAAGCTTACAGGTCGCTGTTGATTTAGCATTAGAATTAGCTCGTCACTAATGTTTAGTGATTAACTCACGTTGGAAAAATTTATGTATCAAATTAATGCCTTAAACCCGAAAGATGAAGGGCACCATACGCGTAAGCGTTTTGGGCAAAACTTCTTACATGACCAACGTGTGATTGCCAAGATTGTACGTTCAGTTGCACCTCGCTCTGGTGATAACATTGTAGAAATTGGGCCCGGTTTGGCGGCATTAACCTCTCCGTTGATTGGCGAGTGTGACGCACTCACTGTTGTTGAGTTAGACCGCGATTTGGCGGCAGGTTTGCCAGGGCGTGTGCCACATCCTGAACGTTTAACCATTATTGAAACTGATGCACTGAAATACGATTTCACTAACTTATTTCAAGAGGGTCGTCCTTTACGTGTTGTGGGTAATTTGCCGTATAACATCTCGACGCCACTTTTGTTCCACCTCTTAGAATTTGGTGACAAAGTCAAAGACATGCATTTTATGCTACAAAAAGAAGTAGTTGACCGTATTACAGCTTCTCCAAATAGCAAAGAGTATGGCCGTTTGTCGGTGATGATTCAGTACTTCTGCAAACCAACCTTCTTGTTTGAAGTACCACCAGGTTCATTTAACCCGCCACCTAAAGTAACCTCTGCGGTATTTCGTTTAGAACCGTATGCAGTAAAGCCGATTATTGCTAAAGATGAAAAGGCACTGGCACGTTTGGTATCGCATGTTTTTACTCAGCGTCGTAAAACTTTACGTAATAGCTTAAAAGGCATGTTGCATGAAGATGGTTTTGAGCAAGCAGGTGTTGATCCAATGGCACGTCCTGAAACATTAAGCTTGGCTCAATTCGTGGCTCTAGCAGATCAAATGGTGTAATTATCATGCCACGTTACAATTATGTCATTGGAGATGTGCAAGGCTGTTTTGAAGCCTTAAAGGCCTTATTGAAGTCAATTCAGTTTGACCCCGATCAAGACTTTATCTGGTTTGCAGGTGATTTGGTTGCGCGTGGCGAAAACTCGATTGGGGCATTACGATTTATTAAAAAACTGGTGGAACGCGGTTCTGCTGCGACAGTGTTGGGTAATCATGACCTAACGCTTTTGGCATGTGCACGCGGCTTAAAGTCAGTAAAAGATAAAGACCGTACCCGAGATGTAATTGATGCCATTGATAGTGATGATTTGATTGATTGGTTACGTAAGCAACCGCTTTGCTTGTTTCCGAATGAACAGACCATTTTGACTCATGCGGGTATTCCATGTATTTGGACAGCTGAACAAACGGCTACTTTGGCGAAAGAGGTCGAAGCAGTCATTGGTCATGAAGACTTTACTGTGATGGATGCCTTTTTACAAGAGATGTACGGTACGCAACCTGATGTATGGTCGGATGAGTTAAATGGAAATGCTCGCTTACGTTGCATTACCAACTATCTCACGCGGATGCGTTTGACCAATGCAGAAGGTCGCTTGGAATTTAGCTTTAAAGATGCACTGGATGATCCAATGCCTGAAGGATTTCAGCCGTGGTTTGAATTTGATTCAAAAGCAGCAGAAACCCATCAAGTCATTTTTGGTCATTGGGCAGCCTTACAAGGTCGAACCATTAACCCGCATATCCAAAATGTAGATGGCGGGTGTGTCTGGGGTAATCAATTATTGGCGTATCGTCTGGAAGACCAAGAGCTTTTTGCAATCGATAATCCAGTGATGAGTTGAAAAAAAAGCCACGATTTCGTGGCTTTTTTTGACTTTGTTGGATGATTCCCAAAGTCTGACTGCGCCCCAAAATAGATGAAGCCATATAGACACATAATGATAAGCGTATACTTGAAGGATTGAGTTTCATCTTGGCATCATAAATTTGACTATTGAATGGATCAATTATAGGACCTTAATTGTGGTTAGATGAGTCTTGAACATTTTGAGTCCCTTCAGAATAGTCGTTCTTAATATTAGTGAAATGGCATAAGGGGCTGGGGAATTTACATCGCTAAGTGCTGGAGAATAGCCAAGTCATTTAATGAAATGTACCTCAGTACCAGAAGTATTGTCAGATTGTTTAGGCATTTCGATGACGGCTTGGGAATTTCCAGACTGATCAGCATATATTGCTATATTTTTGTATTATGTTTATTAAAAACAGTATCTTATAAAGTATTAAAGCCAAAAGTGATTAAAACGACATTTCTTCTACTTTATATACATTAGAAATAATTGACGTTGTTTCTCTTCATTAAAATATGGTGGGTAAGTTGGATGTGCACAATAGGGAAACAACGGTTCAAGTGAGAACTTATAGTTTATTTATTGGATATATGATTGATTTTATTTGCTTAGAGTGCGTTGGAAATCATGTTGGATTGAGCTGAAACTGCCCAATCCATTTTTTAATAAGCGCTTATTCAATTCTTAACCAAGTTTGATTGCGCCCTAAAGCTGAAACGCCCAAATAGGCACGCAAAGACAGGCGTTTGCCTGTTGCACTTAGTTTCATTTTCGCATCGTAAAACTTACCAGACAGAGGATCAATCACGCGTCCTTTTTCGTAATTGTTTGTCCCCTCGACTTGTTTAAGTCCCTTTAATATCTCCATCCCCAAGATTGGCTGATTGGTATATGGTGCTGGACAATTGTTGCAGCGCTCACGTGGAGTATAACCTGGACGGGGGGTAATTTTGGTGATCTTTCCTGTAAAGGTATTATTGGATTCCTTCCGAATTTCAATCACTGCCTTGGGTGAACCTGTTTTATCGTCAATTTGCTGCCAAGTGCCTGAGATATCTTGTGCTAGAGCAGCAGTACTCGCGATGACTAAACCTGTGAAGATGCTTAAAGAGATGATTTTTTTCATGTATTCCCTATTAATGTAAAAACCTTATACATTGTTATATCGCTGGGATATGGACGCTCACTTTATCGTGTATCTCGATGAAAATGTTAAGATTTGGTAAACTATGGAGTCAATATGCTTGAAATTTGAAGATAATTGGTTTAGATGTAAAAAAACCGCCTATTTGGCGGTTTGATTTTGTGTGCTTTCTTATTCTTGGCGAATCCAAGTTTGGCTACGACCTAATGCAGAAACACCGACATATCCACGTAAGGTTAAACGTTTACCGTTAGCACTCATTTTGGCTTTGGTACTGTAAATTTTCCCTGAAAGTGGGTCAATAATTTTACCACCAGAATAATTTAAACCTTCTTCATGCTTTAAACCTTTGAGTACATCCATCCCCAAAATTGGCTTGTTGGTATAAGGTGCAGGACAGTCTATACAGGTGTCTTTAGGTGTATAGCCTGGGCGTGGTGTTACCTTTACAACTTTGGCTGTATAGGTACCATTTGATTCCTGACGAATTTCTAAAACGGCTTTAGAAGAGCCAGTTTTGTCATCAATGTTCTTCCATGTTCCTGAAATATCTTCTGCAAAAGCCATGCTACTAAAAGCAGATAGAACAAGTGCGCTGATTAATTTAGCTTTTCCCATCATAAATTCCTTTTTGCTGACTTAATCGACTAAACAAAATCTATCTTAGGGCTGTTTTCTGTACAAAACAACCTTTGGAATGTTTTGTTGATCACATATTTTGCAGGTAAAGTATAAAAGTTGGCAGCCAAATTGCTGTAAAAACGGCATTTACGGCCATGCCAAATGCGGCATAGCGTCCTGCAATACTACCTCGTTGCCAAGCCTGAGCTGTGCCAATCGCATGTGCAGCAAGCCCTAGCGCCAGCCCTGACGCACGTTCATCATTAATATGGCGTAAGATGAGTGGAGAAAATGCTGCGCCAATCACACCCGATAAAATGACAATTAGAATCACTAGCGTGACTGGTGCGTGCAATAAAGTTGCAATATTGATGGCAATCGGGGTGGTTACAGCACGGGTAGCAAACGCCATGATGGTTGAATCAGCCATATGTAACAAATACGCCAAGCCCATGGGAAGTGCAACTGCGCTGATACTTGCAAAAACCAAAATACTGATAATGGCTTTAGGAGGTAAATCATCATAACGCATGGCAGCTAAAGGAATGGCAAGTGCGACAGTGACATAGCCGAGTAAGTGACTGAAGATGGTATTGGTTTGTTGCATATAGGATTCGTAAGGAATGCCCAATAAAAACAGTAAACCAATAACAAAAAACATGCCGATGACAATCACGGGAATTTGTGGAATCTTTTTATTGATTGGTTTGGCACATAGATAGGCAATAAGTGTAATGAGAAAACCAGAGAGAATTGAGAACATGTGCTTTTCCTATAGCCAGTGCTTTGCCATTTTGGCGTAAATCCAGAGTGGAATAAGCGTACTCACCACCAGAACCACGACAAATAGCGGAATTTCACTGCCCATATGAACCAACATGAGTAAAGAACCTGCACTAATCGGTAAAAAGGCAAAGGCGCTTTCTTTCATGATTTTATTATTGGTATCGACCAGTCGGGCAGGGACTTTGCGGAACTTACGCCAGAGCAAAAGCAGTACTAATAAGCTAATTAATCCAATCAAATTACCCAATTCAGGATGATTGAACTGCGTCATGATCCAGACCGCACATTCACGGAACCCAATAATTAAAAAAAGTGTACCCATCCATGCTGGCCAATCAATACTTTTTACCCAATCCATGATTTGTCATTATACTAAAAAATTTTACTTATCACGTTTTAACCGATTTAGGGTTTGATTTCAAACTCCTCTAGCGTTCTCTGGAACATGCTTGCTTTTTCTCCCAGAATTTGATCGAGTGGTAAATGTGCTTGACGAATCAGTTGTTCCAATTTTGCAGGTGCAATTTTTACATTTAGATGTAGATTACCCTCATCATCATAATGTTCGGATTGAATCACATTGAGGGTATAGAGTTGGGTACGTAGTTTTCCATAAGCGGGTTTCAGTGTCAGATCGAAGTTTTGAATTTGTCCCATCAAACATTCATGTACCGCTTGTTGTAACAACTCGATGCCTTGTCCTGTATGGGCTGAGACATAAACACGTTCAGGGCAGTTAGGCTTGCTATAGACAATTTTTGCATCTTCAGCACTTTGGTCAATTTTGTTGTAGACCCGAAGAACAGGAACATCGGCTCCAATCTCTTTGAGTACTTTTTCAACTGCTTCAATTTGTTCCAACATTTCTGGGCTGCTTGAATCAATCACATGAAGTAACAAGGTGGCTTCTAGTGTTTCTTCTAAAGTGGCTTTAAATGATTCGACTAAAGAATGAGAAAGATTCCGTACAAAACCAACGGTATCCGCCAAAACTACAGTACCAATGCCTTCCCATGAAAGTCGACGTAATGTTGGATCTAAGGTCGCAAACAGTTGGTCAGCCGCATAAACATCGCTATTGGCTAAAACATTGAAGAGGGTGGATTTTCCCGCATTGGTATAACCAACTAAAGATACGGTTGGAACAGCCGCTTTTTGGCGTGCAACACGACCTTGCAGACGAGTTTGTCGAACTTTATCGAGTTTGGCTTTGAGTTGCCCCATGCGAATTTTTAAAAGACGACGATCTGTTTCGAGTAGGGTTTCACCAGGGCCACGTAAACCGATCCCGCCTTTTTGACTGTCTAGGGTTCCGCGGCTGCGAATTAAACGGGAGGATAAGTGTTGTAATTGAGCCAATTCAACTTGTAGCTTACCTTCAAAGGTACGCGCACGTTGAGCGAAAATATCCAGAATTAATTCATTCCGATCAACCACACGGCATTTGAGGATGTATTCGAGATTACGGGCTTGTGCAGGCGTTAATGCATGGTCAAAAATGACTAAGTCGGCTTCATATTCTGCAACAAGTTCAGCAATTTCTTCGGCTTTGCCTGAGCCAATGAAAAGTTTGGCATCGGGTTTAACCCGCTGTGCGTGTATATGTGTCAAGATTTCAGCACCAGCCGATTGAGCCAGCAAATTGAATTCTTCGGCATCAAGATTTTCCAGCATTTGCACAGAAACGCTAACTAGAATAATGCGTTCACCACCTTGATGTCGTTTTAAATTTGCCACTCAGCCATTTCTCCACTTTAAAATTCTATTCTAGTGGAAAAAGGGCCGAGATGCTTGAGATTCGTTGCTTTATAACGTGGCAGCGAATAATTTTGCAAACAGAATAATGACAGCAAAATACAGAATACTAAAGCCGATGACCACTTGTAGTGTATGTAACCAGTGATGAGATGACTTGGATTTTTGAGGTGGTGTATGAGTTCGCATATGTTACACCTATTCATTTTAATGCTTATAAAACCATCATAATGAAGTTGCCATTCGAATTAAAATTGGATTTTGTAATGTTCACATTCGGTTTTTATAATCAATGCATGTGGGGAATGAACCGTATAGAATGAAGCAAAGTTCATCAAATACTCACAAGGTTTTGCTGGTTAGTCAAAATATATGAAAGAAAATTCAGCTGCTCAAACGTCTTCGTTGAATCCAATTTCCAAGCTGTTCTTGTATGGTCGAAAGCTCAGTGCAGGCTTAGGTGTGGTTTCGGAAGGATTTTATCTGGTTGCTCGTCATGGTTTATATAAAGACCCGAACAATGCCAATAATACCCGCTACGTTCAGTATTTTTGCCGTCAATTATGTAAGGTGTTCAATCTTGAAGTTGAAGTGCATGGCGCGATTCCGCGTGAACCTGCTTTGTGGGTCAGTAATCATATTTCTTGGCTCGATATTGCCGTATTAGGTTCTGGGGCGCGCGTATTCTTTTTGGCTAAGGCTGAAATTGAAAAATGGCCTGTATTTGGAAAACTGGCTAAAGCGGGTGGAACTTTGTTTATTAAACGAGGTTCGGGAGATTCAATCAAAATTCGTGAACAGATTGCCCACTTTCTTAAACAAGATATTCCTGTGTTGTTTTTTCCTGAAGCAACCACGTCTGATGGTACACGGATTAAAAAAGTACATGGCCGAATTTTGGGGGCAGCAATTGAAGCACAGCGACCTGTTCAGGTCTGTGTAATTTGTTATGTGAATCAGCAGGGGGAGTTAGATATGGTGGCGCCGTTTATTGGCGAAATCAGCTTTGTCGATCATATTAAAAATGTGTTGGAAATGCCGAAAGTGACTGCACATTTATTAACTTTACCGATGATTAATACCGAAGGACACACGGTTGACAGTTTAACTGCAACCGTACAACGTGAAATGAACGTAGGTTTAGCGCAGTTACATCAACGAGTGTTACATTCAGTACCTGCAACGTCCAACCGTGCTTTGGTTTAAGCACAGTTGGAAGCAAGGGGCTTACATAAAGCCTTCTACAGGTAACCAAGAAATAAACTTAACTCCTACTTTGTGCCACCACTTCATTTTAGGTTCTGTCGTGTAAGTTTTAACATTTCCATTAGGGTGGGTCAGTTGCCAATTAATTTTATTATTGGCATCTAAAACCAGTTTATAGGCGTATTTCGACAGATTTTGGTCCATGGTTTCATGTACTGCTTTAGCCAAAGGTGGACTATTTAAAATTACCCCAATCTCGGTATTGAGATATGCTGAACGTGGATCAAAATTAAAAGAACCAATAAACACTTGGCTTTCATCAATCGCTAACATTTTCGCATGTAAGCTAGAATGGCTGAGTCCTCTTAAACTAATTTTGGCTTTTTGTGAAAGCTCTTCAGTGTTGCGATACCAGTTTTCTTGTTCAGGGGCCGCCAGAAACTCATACATTTGTACGCCGTTTTCTAAAAGGTCTTGGCGATATTTTCCGTAAAAGGCATGTACCAAAGCCACGTCATTGGCAATGAAGGAATTGGTCAATACTCGAACCTGAACCCCTTTTTGCGAAATTTTTTCGAGAACATCTGCCCCTTTTTTTTCAGGAACAAAATAAGCGGAAACAATGTCTAAACTTGAGTTTGGCGTTTCTAAATACGAAATGAGTTGGTGATTCAAGTAATCTTCTGGTGTCGCTTTATCGCGTGTTTTGTTGGGAGAATCTTTCACGACTTTGGCTTTGACCCAGTCAAACTTAATACTATGATCCAGCCATTGCTCAAAAGCTTGTGAGCGATTGGCTAAATCGAGGTAATTTTGTACCGCAGTATCGGCATAGTGTTCGGTGACTTGTTGTTTTAAACCTTCATAGCGTAAGGTGTATTTTTGTGGGTCAACAATTTGATTGACCGGATAGGCATAAGCATCATTCCAGTATTCATCAAAAGATGATGCAATTTCATCCGTAGCTGTGCCGACCAACATGACATCTACATCAGAAAACTGATAATGATCACTGACATTATAATATTGATTACTCATGTTCCGTCCGCCAATCAACGCAATTTGATTGTCGGCAATAAAGCTCTTATTGTGCATGCGTCGATTGACACGTTTTAAATCCAGCAAGATATCCATCGCACGAAAATTACGGAAACCATAAGGATTGTACAGTTTGACATCGATATTGCGGTGCTGTGCTAGTGCTAAATAAATGCCCTCCATTTTGCTCGCATTATTGTCATCTATGAGCATGCGAACTTTGACGCCACGATCAGCCGCCTGAATAATCGCATGCAAAGCGATGGCACCAATTTTATCGTTGTCCCAAATATAATATTGTAAATCTAAGGTTTTTTCGGCACGTTCGATTAAGTGAATCCGTGCAGCCAAAGCCTCCAAGGGATCATTCAGGACATGAAAACCAGTTAAATTCGGATTTTGTTCACGGAGTGGATCAATAATTTTGGCTAATGATGTATGAGAAGTGTCAATATCAAATGAATTGACTACAGGTTGTGGCGTATATTGGGGGAGAGTCGAGCAAGCAGGCAAACCGAATAATAAACTGCTACAAAGTAAAATTACTGCCTTGGATGAGGTCTTCTTTTTAACGACAGACATCTGACGCTGCACGACGTGATTGTTTGGGTCTATTATACTCATCACACTATTATGATCGCTAGATTTGGTTTGAGTATAATTGTCAGCTATGAAAAGATAAATAAAAATAGAGAATTAGTAATTGGTATAGTGAGTAATGATATTGACAACAGACTCAATGATTTACGTTTTTTATGGAAGTTTCGTGTTGATTGCATTTTGGGCAATTGCACAGGCATGGCATAGCCAGTCGCATACAGAAACGATCCATCCATTTAAAGCATTTGTGCATTTACTTGCGTTTTATTTGTCTTATTTACTCTGGCCTTTGGCTGTATTTAGTCTTTATGCTGGCTGGAGTGGCTATTATTCGTTACATGAAGCAGGGTTTGTATTCTTGCTGAGTATCGTTTTACTTTATGCACGCTTTGTAGAGCCACATTGTGTTCAAGTTAAAACAACACGATATCAATTAGATGCTGGAAGCCGAATTCAAAAGCCTGTGAAAATAGCCTTGGTGGCTGATTTACATATCGGTTTGTTTTCAGGACATGAACGACAACTAAAAATAATCGTGGAGAAAATCAATCAGCAGCAGCCAGATTTGGTGGTGGTGGCAGGGGATTGGACATATGAACCAGAAGATACTTTGGCTGATGAATTGGCACCCTTAAAAAAAATTCAAGCTCCTGTTTATTCTGTATATGGAAATCATGATGAGCAATATCCTGGTCCGCCGATACAGGCTTTATTGAGTCATGCACTCAGTGCGAATGATGTCATTGATATTGAAGGGCAGATTGTTGAATTTGATGAATTTCGTTTAATTGGGGTTGGCGATTTGTGGGCAGGAAAAGCCGATATGCGTTACCTGCCAGATTTACCCCAAGACAAACCTTGGGTGATTCTCTCTCATAACCCAGATACAGTGGATATGGTTCCAAAACTACCGAATCGTCCGTTAATGTTGTCGGGACATACCCATGGTGGACAGGTCGAATTACCTTGGCTAACAGATTATGTGATGAAAAAAGTCTCTATTCTCGGACATAAACGAGGATTGTATAACCATGAACATGCTGATGTGTTTGTGACAGTCGGTACAGGAATGGTCGGTGTTCCATTTCGATTTCGCGTTCCACCCACCATTGATATTATTGAATTGGTTTAATTTAAGACTTTAGATGTCATCTCTGTATTCGCATAAAAAAGCCCTCAAACTTTGTAAGGATTGAGGGCTTTTCATCATTTTAAGATTTTATCGGGTGTAATTGTGATTAAACTTGATTATTTACATCATCATTTTTAGTTTCACGAATAGCAAGGAATGCCAGCAATGAAAGAATAGAAGCTGCTGTGAGATAATAACCCACAGCATATAATCCATAAGTTGTTGCGAGTTTAGTGGCAATCAGTGGCGCAAAAGAAGCACCGAAAATACCCGCCAAGTTAAAGGTCAAAGCAGAACCTGTATAGCGCACAGAAGTTGGGAAAATCTCAGACAACACAGTCCCAATTGGGCCATAAGTTAAGCCCATAATGGCTAAACCTATACACAAGAATAAGAATACGACAAAGGTATTGCCAGATTCGAGCATGCTTGAGAAAACTAAACCAAATAAGGCTGAAAGTACGCAGACTGCAATCGAAGTGGTTTTACGTCCAAATTTTTCTGCCAAAATCGCAGAAAGTGGAATAAAAGCAGCAAAACAAAGTGTTGCAATCAATTGTAACTCTAAGAATTCAGCACGTGAATAGCCAAGTTTTGTGGTTCCCCAGTTAAGTGCGAACACTGTAGTGAGATAAAACACAACGAAGGTACAAATCGCTGCAATCGTACCTAGAACCAACATTGGCAAATGTTTGGTCATGACTTCTTTAAAAGGCACGTTGACTTCTTTTTGCTTATCCAACACCTTTTGGAAAGCTGGCGTTTCGTGCAATTTAAGACGAATCCATAGACCTACAATTACCAAAATAGCACTGGCAATAAATGGAATACGCCAGCCCCATTGCATAAAGTCTTGTTCAGACATCAATGCACCGAGGGTCAAGAACGAACCTGTTGCCAAGATAAAACCAATAGGTGCACCCAACTGTGGGAACATGCCATACCATGCACGCTTGCCTTCTGGGGCATTTTCTGTTGCCAATAACACCGCACCTGACCATTCACCGCCTAAACCAAGCCCCTGTCCTAAACGGCAAAGGGCTAAGAGCAATGGCGCGACAATACCAATTTGGGCATAGGTGGGTAATAAACCGATACAGACCGTAGAAATGCCCATGGTGAGTAGGGCTGCGACCAAGGTGGCTTTCCGTCCAATACGGTCACCTAAATGACCAAACAGGGCTGCACCAATTGGACGTGCAATAAAGGCAATGGCAAAGGTCGCCAGTGACTGAATGGTGGCGGTCATCGGATCTGTACTTGCAGGGAAGAACAGATGTGGAAAAATAATGACCGCAGCAGTCGCGTAAATATAAAAATCGAAGAACTCGATAGTAGTACCCACTAGACTAGCGGTAAGTACACGAAATTTTGAATTAGTTGCTACTTCTACTGTAGCTGTAGTTGATGACGCCATGGATAACCTTACACTTACTAAAATTAAAAGAACTTAGTTTTAAAAGCGTAATCTTTTTAAAAAAGGCGTAATTTCTTAAAAAAACAACGGAAAATCGAACTCACATCTACTCTTTTAGGGTCACTAAAACTCGAGAGAAGCCGATTAAATCACGTACAGATAGATCGCGAGGAAGTGTGATCCAGCGCCTATCAGTACAAATACATGCCAGATCGCATGGGTATATCTTACCCGTTTTAATGCATAAAACAATGCTCCGACTGTATAAGCCAGCCCCCCAAAAACCAGCCAAAAGAGCGCGTCTGAAGATAAATAACGTTGCATATCATTGACTAATAATACAGCAAGCCAGCCCATAACCAAGTAGGCAATTAACGAAACTTTCTGGAAACGATGAATGAAGATTAACTTGAAAAGTGTTCCAAGCAATGCAATCACCCAAAGTGCAATCAGTAAGTTGTGGGCTTTTTCGGTTGGAATTGCAATCGAGAGAAAAGGGGTATAAGTCCCAGCAATCAAATAATAAATGGCGGTGTGATCGAGTTTTTTTAGCCAAAAACGTTTTTCGTAGGTCTGCGCCATGTGATACAGCGTGGAACCCGTAAACAGCAGAATCATACTGAAACCATAGACCCAAAGACCAATCCATTGTCCCGTACTTAATGATGCCCCCTTAATTACCAACAGTATAGTGCCGATACAGCCAAGGATTGCACCGAGCGCATGGCTCCACACATTAAACTGCTCTTCGGTTGGATGATAATCTTGCGTATGGGGAGCGGTCATAGCGGCTGCTTTTTATTAAAAATACAAATGTATAGTAATTCAATTTTGCTTTTCGTGTAAGACGCTTTAAAATTTAGTCGCAAATTTGATTAGGTTTATTGTATGTCTGACTCGACTTCTCCTTCTGCTCAGGAACAACAGTTTCTCGATGCTGTGCAGCAAGCACTTGAAACACAAAGTTTTGAGCGTTTAATCTTGAGCCAATACAAGGGGGAAATGCAACAGTTAGAAAAAATGACTTTCCGCCTGATTGAACTACAACAGCAACCTGTCTTGAATGTTTTATACCGGCATAAAACTCAAGATGTCACCAAAAACTACCCAATCTCAGATGCCATGCAAATCATTGCGGAGCATTTGACCTGTTGTAAGCAGGGCAATTTATTTGCATCGACTCAAGATATACAACTCAAGCGCAACAAGAAAAAAGATTTACTAACCATTACTCAGAAAACAGCAACGGCAAAAAATGAAGCTCGGGCAACCCAAGCACATGATCGAAGCAAACATCGTTTTGTGGAGCAAGAAAGTGTATTTTTGCAGCATTTAGGCATTACCGATGCTCAAAGCCAGATTATTCCAAGCATGGCGCGTAAATGGAAACAGATTAATAAATTCGTGGAAATTTTTTCAGGGGCTTTGATGCAACTTCCCAATCAAGATCAAGCGTTGCATGTGGTTGATTTTGGTTCGGGGAAAGGTTATTTGACCTTTGCCTTATATGATTATTTGGCGAAGCAACAGCAGGTTCCATTTGTAACAGGCGTTGAGTTGAATGAAAAGATGGTGCAGTTCTGTCAACATGTGGCAGAGGCTTCAGGCTTTAACCAACTGGATTTTTTCCAAGGTGACGTCCGAACTTATCAGCCTGAGCGTTTAGATGTGATGATTGCACTGCATGCTTGTGATGTGGCAACCGATTTTGCCATTCATACAGGGATTCGCTTAAATGCACAGATGATTATGTGCGCGCCGTGCTGCCATAAGGAATTACGTCCTCAACTGAAAAGTCCAGAAGTACTGAAGCCGATGTTGCACTTTGGAATTCACGCGGGGCAACAGGCAGAAATGCTGACAGATACTATTCGTGCATTGCTGTTAAAAGCCTATGGTTATGAAACTAAAGTCTTTGAATTTGTTGCTTTAGAACATACCAGCAAAAATAAAATGATCTTAGCCACCAAACGTGCCGATTTTGTTGCACCTGACGCTACAGTATTGGCGCAAATTGAAGCTTTAAAAAATATGTACGGTATTCAAAAGCATTCTTTGGAATTATTGCTCAATAACCAATGGGATCAACAAGATATTGGTTCGAAATGCTAAGTATGTTGAGTTAAATAAACAGGACAGAGATATGACACTACAGATTCGGACAGGGTCTTGGGCTGAATTGCAGTCAGATGCAAAACCAATTCGTGAGCAAGTATTTATTCAGGAACAGCAGATTGCTGCGGTAGATGAGTGGGATGCACAGGATGAAATTTCACAGCATTTTGTAGTGTGTGACGGGGAACAGGTGATTGCGACAGCGCGCTTATTGCCAAATCATAGTATTGGGCGAGTTGCCGTATTGGCATCGCACCGTGGACAAGGGATTGGCAAGCTTTTGATGCAAGAGATTATCCAGCAAGCGCGGATCCAACAACGTCCTTTACTGCAACTTTCTTCTCAAGTGCATGCAATGTCTTTTTACCAAGCTTTAGGCTTTCAAGTCTGTGGAGAAGCGTATATGGATTGTGGCATTCCACATATTGATATGCAGATGTCTTTGCTTGCACAGGGCTAAAAATCCTAAATTTCAGGCATAAAAAAGCCATCTTCTGAGAGATGGCTTTTTATTGCTCAATGTCCGTGATGAGCTGTAGATGCTGAGGACTCCGTCATGGCAGCATGTTCTTCAGCCGTCATATTGTGTTCTTCGGCACTCATGTCCATCTGGTGTTCTACTGGTGCACTGCTGGCTTGGGCCGCACGAGCTTCGCGTTGCTTACCTGGCATATAGTCAGGTTCATGCTGCATCGCTAAATAAAAAACAACCAGAAAAATAATACTTAAAATTGTGGCAATAATCAGGGCCTTCCAACCCCATGGGGATTTTTCAGGAGAAGTATTGTCTGACATAACAAATAACCCAATGGATAAAAAGAAACTTTTAAAATTATGTAACTTTATAACATAAAATAGAGTGGATACAGACCAAATTTTATAAAAAGCTTAATTGTTCTTATTTTAGCTTATGAGATGTAGCTGATTTGGAAGAGGGTTCCCAAACCAGCGTTTATCGATAGAAGAATTATTGAATAAGTTCGTTGCGTTGAGCTTTATCTCTTAAACTTTGTGGTGGATTAAAACGTTCACCATATTTGGCAGCTAATTCTTCTGCGCGTTTTTGTGCTTTATCAGTACCATATTGATTTAGGAATTGAATTGCTCCACCCGTCCAAGGTGCATAACCAATGCCAAAGATAGAACCGACATTGGCATCAATTACAGACTCCAATACGCCTTCTTCATAACAACGTAAAGTATCTAAGGCCTGTACAAACAGAATGCGATCAATCATGTCTTGTTCAGAAATATCATGATCTTTTTGCCAACGGTTCAAGCCTTCCCAAAGATGCTTTTTGCCATTTTCCGGATAATCATAGAAACCTGCGCCAGCAGCTTTGCCTTTACGGTTTAACTCATGAATCATGGTGTGAACCACTTCATCTACAGAAGTTTTAGGTAAATCTTTTCCTTCAGCTTGCAGGGCTTTACGTGCTTCACTAGCAACATGTTCAGTTAAGGTTAAAGACACTTCATCTTGAATAGCGAGTGGGCCAACTGGCATACCAGCTTTCAGTGCTGCCATTTCAATACGTGCTGGGTGAACGCCCTCTGCAAGCAAACGCATACCTTCTTGAATGAACGTACCAAATACACGACTGGTAAAGAAACCACGGCTATCATTGACAACAATCGGTGTTTTTCCAATTTGTTGTACGAAGTCGTAGGCTTTAGCAAGAGTTTCACTTGAGGTATTTTTACCTTTAATAATCTCGACTAACTGCATTTTGTCGACAGGGCTAAAGAAATGCAGACCGATAAAAGCTTTATCATCCTTACTTGCTTGAGCTAAACCTGTAATTGGCAGGGTTGATGTATTTGATGCCATTACGCCATTAGGCGCTAAGTATTGTTCGGCTTCTTGAGTGACTTTCGCTTTGAGTTCTTGATTTTCAAATACCGCTTCAATAATTAAATCACAGCCTTGAAGATCTTGAGCTGACGCTGTAGCCGTAATCAGAGATAAAACCTGATCACGTTTTTCTGCGGTCATGCGGCCTTGTGAAACACGTTTATCAAGAAGCTTTTGTGAATATGCTTTGCCTTTCTCCGCATTTTCAACTGAGACATCTTTAAGGACAACTGGAATACCTTTAATGGCTGTTGAATAAGCAATGCCCGCACCCATCATGCCCGCACCCAACACACCAACTTTAGTGGCTTGCCATTTTGCAACGTTGGCAGGACGACTAGCACCAGACTTAATTGCATTTAGACCATGCCAGAAAGTGCCGATCATATTTTTAGAAATTTGACCTGTTGTAAGCTGAGTAAAGTAGCGAGACTCAATACGTAAAGCAGTATCGACATCAACTTGTGCACCTTCAACTGCGGCAGCCATAATTGCTTCAGGGGCAGGGTAACAACCTTTGGTTTTGTCTTTTAACATGGCTGGTGCAATTGCAAGAACTTGTGCAACTGCTGGAGTTTTTGGATCGCCACCCGGAATTTTATAACCCTTCACATCAAATGGCTGCTGAGATTTTGGATTGGCCTTGATCCAAGCAATTGCTTTATCTAAAAGTTCTTGTTCATTTTCGGCAGTGTCATGAATTAAGCCTAAAGATTTTGCTTTATCAACACCGAACTGTTTGCCCTCCATTAAAAATGGGAACGCATTTTGAAGTCCGAGGAGACGTACCATACGCACAATACCGCCGCCACCCGGTAACAAACCTAAAGTAACTTCTGGTAGACCAAATTTGCTCTTCGGGTCATTGATTGCAATACGGTGATGGCAACTTAATGCAATTTCCCAACCACCGCCAAGTGCCGTGCCATTTAATGCTGCAACCACTGGAATCCCTAGTGTTTCAATTGTACGTAAATGACCTTTTAGCTTTTCAACCATATTGAAAAAGTCAGTTGCGTGTTCAGGCTGAACTTGGATCAGCTCATCTAAATCACCGCCTGCAAAGAAAGTTTTTTTAGCCGAGCGGAAAATAACACCTGAAAGTTCTGTTTCTGCTTTAAGTTTCTGAGTTGCTTCATCAAGCGAGTCACGAAACTCAGCATTCATAGTGTTCGCAGATTGACCAGTTGAATCAAGTGTTAAAATGACAATATTGTCGGCATTTTTTTCGTATTGAATTGCACTCATCTTTTATATCCCTAATTTTTATACGCGTTCAATAATGGTGGCAATACCCATCCCACCGCCAACACAGAGCGTCGCTAAACCGCGCTTTTTATCTTGTCGTTCAAGCTCATCAAGTAAAGTACCTAAAATCATGGCACCTGTTGCACCTAATGGATGACCTAAAGCAATCGCACCACCATTTACGTTGACTTTTTCAGTAGGGACATTGAGCTCATTAATAAAACGCATAACAACTGCCGCAAATGCTTCATTGACTTCAAATAGGTCAATATCATCAATCGTAAGCCCAGCTTTTTCTAAAGCTTTACGTGCAGCAGGCGCAGGGCCAGTCAGCATAATGGTTGGGTCAGTACCAACCAGTGCAGTCGCTAAAACTTTAGCGCGTGGTTTTAAATTTTGTTCTTTTACCGCTTTTTCAGAAGCCAATAAAACTATAGCTGCTCCATCGACAATGCCTGATGAGTTACCTGCATGGTGAACATGATTGATTTTTTGTGCTTCCGGATATTTTTGTAAAGCGACTGCATCAAAGCCCATTTGCCCCATCATTTCAAAACTTGGGTTGAGCTTCGTTAGACCTTCGAGTGTTGTATTGCCTTTAATAAATTCATCTTTCTCTAAAATCACTACACCTGCGTGATCTTTGACTGGTACGACTGATTGGTCGAAATAACCATTTGATTGAGCCGCCGCCGCTTTTTGCTGTGACTTCACAGCGAAATTATCAACATCTTCACGGCTATAGCCATCTAAGGTTGCAATCAGGTCGGCCCCAATACCTTGCGGAACAAATGATGACTTAAGGTTTGTTTCTGGGTCTAAAGCCCACGGCCCACCATCCGAACCCATTGGAATACGTGACATTGATTCAACGCCACCAGCAACGACCAAATCTTCCCAACCAGAGCGAACTTTCATTGCTGCCATGTTGACTGCTTCTAAACCTGAAGCACAAAAACGGTTGATTTGAACTCCAGCGACATCATCATTCCAACCTGCGGCAATTGCTGCTGTTTTGGCAATGTCCCCACCTTGATCGCCAATTGGTGTTACGCAGCCCAGAACAAGATCATCTACTTTAGATGTATCAAGCTGATGGCGTTGTTGTAATTCATTTAATAGGGTGGTGAGTAATGTGATTGGTTTTACTTCGTAAAGAGAGCCGTCTTTTTTTCCTTTTCCGCGTGGTGTGCGAATGGCATCAATAATATAAGCCTCGCTCATAATAGTTCCTTTTTTATTGCTTAAAATTTATTTGTGTTTTGAGTGTACTGGTTTTAAGAGCGAGTGCAATGACAAGACTGGCATAGGCAGCATGATCATTTTGGTCAATTGAGATGCGGAAATATGAACTTGATCAAAGTGGAGCTTGATCAGTAAACTATGCAACCATAAAAAATAATCTATTTAAATGAAATTTATTAATATTATTGGTACGACTGGCTCAGGCAAATCGACGTTTGCCCGACAGTTAGCACAGAAATTAGATTTAGCTTATATTGAAATGGATGATTTATTTTGGCTCGATAATTGGCAAGAGCCAACGGATGAGGTGTTTTTCGAAAAATTAAAAAACAAAATGGATAATACTGCGAGTGGTTGGGTATTAGATGGTAATTATACTCGTACTATGTCGTTAAAATTGGTGAAAATAGATACCATAGTTTGGTTGGATTACTCGTTATCTAGAAATTTTTTTCACTTAACGAAACGCAGTTTATTCAATCTTATGAGTCAAAGAAAATTATGGAAAAACTCTAATAATCGAGAGAGTTTAAAGCTATTGTTTTCTAAACAATCGATTTTTGTTTGGCTGATTCAGCAATATCCTAGAAATAAAAGAAAATATCAAATGATGATGCATGATTCCCAATATCAGCATATTCAATTTATTCGTTTAACTTCACCAAAACAATCAGTGGAATTTTTAGAGAAAATTAAGAGCGTATAATGATGCATATTCCAGCAAAGGCACTTTGTATTTTTCGATATCAAGATAAAGTTCTGCTTTCTCATGGACATGACCCCAGCAAAAATGAAAATTATTTGAGGCCGATAGGAGGTACTATTGAATTTGGAGAAACTTCCTTAGAAGCAGTTAAACGAGAAGTTTTAGAGGAAATAAATCAGCAGATTATTCATACAAAACTGTTAGGTGTTCTTGAAAATTTATTTACTTTTGATGCTCAAGCAGGGCATGAAATCATTTTTGTTTATGAGGCTGAATTTTTTGATAAAACTTTATATAGCCAAGTAGAAATAAATGGGTGCGAGACAAATGGTTCAACTTATATCGCTGAGTGGGTTAATACACAGTTATTAGCATCGGGTCAGTATCCTGTTTATCCCAAGGGCATAGTGCAGTGGCTGTGTAAGGAGTAGACAGCTTCATATTAAAGCTGTCTATTCAAAAATTATGGCTTAAAGATAACCATGTAATTGACGGTATAACCCTGGGGTTACGCCTGTCCATTTCTTGAATGCACGATGGAAGGTACTGGTTTCACTGAAACCAACCTGCTGTGCGACATCTTCCAATGTGAGGTTTGGATTGAGGAGTAAGTGAATCGCAGCATCACGACGTAAAGCATCTTTCACGCCTTGGTAGCTTTTACCTTCCGCAGCCAAACGACGACGTAAAGTTTGCGGTGAAAGATATAACATTGATGCTACATCATTCAGTGTTGGCATTTCTTCACCAATTTGACTCTTCAACACTTCACGAATACGAGAGGTGAGAGAATTGGTGTTTTTGAATTTAACCAATAGCTGTGCAGGCGCTGCTTTTAAGAATTCTTCTAAGGTTTCTTCATTTTGACGAATTGGTAAATCTAAATAATCCGCAGCAAAGGTGATTTCGGTACGTGGCATGTCAAACTGCATCACGGGAGCGAAAAACAGGGCATCATATTCATCTGCATGGGCAGGGCGCGGGTAACCAAAATGTACGCGCTCTAAAGGGAGGCGACGTTCAATGAGCCAAGATGCCAAGCCATGCCAAATCATCAACATACTTTCGGTAATGAAATGATTTGGATCCATCTCAGTTGGAATGAGTGGAACTAAGCGTGCTTCATGCTTATCACGTTCGAGCGAAACACACCATTCATCACCAAACAATTTATAAAACTGAGTTGATAGTTCGAGCGCATCACCTAAGGTTTTCGCATGGATGATCAGTTGGCACATAATGGCAAACGTACCCAAACGACGAGGTTGGGTATCGAAACCAATATGCTCATCCTGAGTCACCATCCATAACATTTTCACAAAACGTGTGTATTGTTCTGGAGAAATTCGAGCTTTAGGCTGACGTAACAGTTCGGCTTCTATTCCGACGTGCGAAAGTAAAGTTTCGACATCCATGCCGAGGCGTTTTACGCCAGTCAAAGCCGCATTCACAAAATGGATACTAATCGTATCGCGGCTCATGTTAAATCCTTCAGTCTCTTTTGTATTCACTTGCGTATGACCTAAATGACGCTAAAAAAGTTTTTATAGGCAATTTACAATAGGGAAATTTGCCTTTCTACATGGTAAATTGCCGAAATGATCAAGGTAAATGGCTGAACATGACATTGTTTTGTTGATTTTATATTTCTAAGATACATGAAAATACAAGAGTTCAAGAGTAAAAATAACATGCAACATGCTTTACAGGGATTGAAAGTACTGGATTTTTCAACATTGTTACCCGGTCCATTTGCCACTTTATATTTAGCAGATATGGGTGCGGAAGTGACTCATGTGGAATCTCCAACACGACCCGACTTGATTCGTCTTTTTCCACCTTATGCACATGGGCAAGCAACGGCACATCTTTATTTGAATCGAAATAAACAATCCGTGGCTCTGGATTTAAAAGATCCACAGAACATTGCAACGATTAAGGAAAAGATTAGCCAATACGATATTGTCGTAGAGCAATTTCGCCCGGGTGTCATGCAACGACTGGGATTGGACTATACCACTTTAGCAGAAATTAATCCGCGACTGATTTATTGTTCCATTACTGGCTATGGCCAAACAGGGAGTTATAAAGATAAGGCGGGGCATGACATTAACTATTTAGCTTTATCGGGAATTGCGGGGCACAGTGGTCGTGCACAGAGTGGACCACCGCCGTTAGGTATTCAAGTTGCGGATATTGCAGGTGGTTCGTTACATGCTGTGATCGGCATTTTAACGGCTGTGATTGAGCGTCATCAGAGTGGAAAAGGACAATATATTGATATTTCCATGACCGATTGTGCGGTAGCGTTAAATAGTATGGCTGCCGCCGCCGCATTGGCAGGAAATATCACACAAGAGCCAGAATCTGGAATACTGAATGGCGCTAGCTTTTATGATTACTATGAAACGCAAGATGGGCGTTATCTGTCAATTGGCAGTTTAGAGCCACAATTTATGTCGGGTTTGGCTCAGTTGTTAGCGTTGCCACTTTTATTAGAGAAAGGAGCTTCGCTCCTTGCGGAAGATCGTGCTAAGGTTAAGCACGCTCTACAGGAAAAAATTAAAACTCGCTCATTGTTAGAGTGGCAGCAACTGTTTTCGACTCAAGATGTCTGTGTAGAACCTGTTTTAACGTTAGATGAAGCTTTGTATTCAGATTTGGCACAACAACGGCATTGGGTAGCCCATGTTCCACTGCATGAACATTCCTCAGAGACTCAAGCGCAGTTGGCATGTCCAATCAAATTTTCTCGTTCAGCAATGCGCTATGACTTTATAGGACAGGCATTAGGTACAGGCACTTGGTAGCCTGTACTTTTTATAAAATCAAGCTATTTTAATAACTTAACAAAAAACGACAAAAAGATTATATTTTAACCACAAAAAACAGGCGTAACTTAAATATGCATTACATAATTATAAAAGGTTGCAGGTATGCAAAAACTCCAAATCTCAAGGAAATGGTTCACATTGTGTTTAATGGGCTTGAGCATCAATTCTGGAACTCATGCGCAATCAGCCTTTGCCGTAGACAGCCCTTGGATGTTTGGGGATTGGAACGGAACCCGAACTGAATTACAAACTCAAGGATATAGTTTTAACTTGGGCTATACAGGGGAAATGGCCACTTTACTGGATGCAAAAAAGCATTCGAGTCACGGTACTGAATATGCCGATCAGTTTGTGTTAGGCAGTCATTTTGATTTAGACAAAATACTGGGTTGGCAAGACACCGAAGCGCAAATCATTATTACTGAACGCAATGGGCATTCGCTGTCACAAACATCGGATGCTTTGAATGGGCATTTAAGTTCAACCCAAGAAGTTTGGGGGCGTGGGCAAACGTGGCGTTTGACCAATTTTTGGATTAAGAAACAATTCCTCAATCAACAGTTAGATCTTAAAGTTGGACGTTTTGGCGAAGGGGAAGATTTTAATAGTTTTGATTGTGATTTTCAGAACTTAGCCTTATGCGGTTCTCAGGTTGGCAATTGGGTGGGGGATCAATGGTTTAATTGGCCCGTCAGTCAGTGGGCAGCCAGACTGAAATATCAATTTTCCCCTGAGCTCTTTAGCCAAATTGGGGTATATGAGTATAACCCTGAGAATTTAAAGCGTAGTCAGGGGTTTAATTTAAGCACTTCGGGTTCTGATGGTGTCATTGTCCCCATAGAAATGGTCTGGCAGCCGAAAATTGGTACACAAGGCAAAACAGGTGAATATCGGCTGGGCTATTACTATAGCAGTGCAGCTGCCGCCGAAATTCAGAATCCTAACGCCACATCTCATAAGCAAGGCATGTGGGTTGTCGCAAAACAACAATTGCTGCAACATGCTCAAGATCCGCACCGCGGACTTACAGGATTTATAAACCTGACTGTGCACGATGACAAAACCAACAATGTCGACAATATGCAAAATATTGGTGTGATTTATACAGGCCTGTTGGATATGCGCCCGCAAGATGAAATTGCCTTGGGATTTGCTCGAATCCATCTCAATGACGACTTAAATACGGGGCAAGAGGAAGAATATAATACCGAACTGTATTATGGGTTACATGCCACCAATTGGTTAACGATTCGTCCAAATCTTCAATACATTCGACATGTGGGTGCAGACAAAAATGGCGAAAATGTTTGGGTCGGCGGGATTAAGTTTCAAACAGCATTTTAACGGTGTTAGAAAAACCATCTTTTCTAGATCAATGATTTAAATACAAAGAAGAATATCGAAACAAACGACAAAATAATCCAACTGTGTAGCTGATTTAACGATAAATAATAAAGTGAATGAGGTGAATGGAATGAGTAACCCATCAAATACGATGCGAACCTTTACCGTTATTGTGATGCTTTTAATTGCTGCCTATCTGTTGATTGGGGGTGTATGGCTCATTCTACTTGGTGGTTCAATCTATTATGTGATTGCTGGTCTGCTAATTTTGGCATCAGCATTTTTACTTAAAAGGGGGCAAGGTTCCTCTTTATGGTTGTACAGTTTCTTAATGCTAGCAACCATACTCTGGAGTTTATGGGAGGTTGGATCTGATTTTTGGGCTCTCGCACCTCGTTTGGATGTTTTGGGAGTATTAGGTTTATGGTTACTCATTCCTGCAGTCACGCGCAATATGAGTCAAGCCCAAGGCAGTAAAATCGCCCTTTCGGGCACGTTGTTGATTGCTATCGCAGTTATGATCTATGCCATTTTTAATGATCCCCAAGAAATTAATGGCGTCATTCAACAACCGCAACCTGCATCGGCTCAAGCCATTGATGGGGTGGCAGAACAAGACTGGCCCGCTTATGGACGTACTCAGGGCGGGGTGCGTTATTCACCTTTAACGCAGATTAATGATCAAAATGTGAAAAATCTGAAAGTGGCTTGGACATTCCGCACAGGTGATGTCAAAACAGATAAAGATTCGGGGGAAACCACTAATCAGGTGACACCGATTAAAGTGGGTAACAACTTATATATGTGTACTACCCACCAATGGTTAATTGCCTTAGACCCAGCAACGGGCAAGGAAAAATGGCGTTTTGACCCAAAATTGAAAGCTGACCATACCTTTCAGCATCTCACCTGTCGTGGGGTAATGTATTACGATGCCAACAATACAGCCGAGTTTGCGACCAGCTTGCAAAATCGAAAATCGGTTTCTGCCGAGTGTCCACGTAAGGTGATTATTCCAGTCAATGATGGGCGTTTGGTGGCTGTGAATGCTGATACAGGTAAAGTGTGTTCTGATTTTGGTGAGCAAGGCGAAGTAAATTTACAAAAATTTATGCCTTATGCCTATCCAGGAGGCTATAACCCGACATCACCTGGGGTTATTTCGGGTACAACGGTGGTTATTGCGGGTTCAGTCACAGATAACTACTCTTCCAAAGAGCCTTCTGGCGTCATACGTGGTTATGATGTGAATACAGGTGAATTGCTTTGGGTCTTTGATACAGGGGCACAAAATCCGAATGCCATGCCGAATGAAAGTACCACTTTCGTGCATAACTCGCCAAATGCATGGGCACCTTTGGCGTATGACTCCAAATTGGATATCGTATATGTACCTACAGGGGTGGGAACCCCCGATATTTGGGGTGGAGATCGTACTGAGTTAAAAGAGCGTTATGCCAATTCGATGTTGGCCATTAATGCCAGTACAGGCAAGCTAGTTTGGCATTTTCAAACCACGCATCATGATTTGTGGGATATGGACGTGCCAGCGCAACCTTCTTTGGCAGATATTCAAGATAGCACTGGAAAAACTGTTCCAGCGATTTATGTATTAACCAAAACAGGAAATGTCTTTGTACTAGACCGACGTACAGGCAAAGCGATTGTGCCTATAAACGAGCGCGCAGTTCCTCAAACAGTGAAACGCGGGCCACAAACCCAAGGCGAACACTATTCTGCAACCCAACCCTTTTCGGATTTAAATTTGGCACCTCAAGACAAGTTAAAAGATAAAGACATGTGGGGGGCGACCATGTTTGATCAGTTAATTTGTCGGGTTTATTTCCACCGTTTGAATTATGACGGTATTTACACCCCACCTTCAGAAAATGGCACTTTGGTGTTTCCTGGGAATTTAGGCGTATTTGAATGGGGCGGCATGTCAGTGAATGCAGACCGCCAAGTTGCTGTCATGAATCCAATCGGATTGCCTTTTGTCAGTCGTTTAATTCCCGCAGATCCGAACCGTCAAGAAACTGCCAAAGGTGCAGGGACTGAACAAGGGGTACAGCCAATGTATGGTGTGCCTTATGGTGTGGAAATCAGTGCGTTCTTATCTCCGCTCGGTTTACCGTGTAAGCAACCAGCTTGGGGCTATGTGGCGGGTGTAGATTTAAAAACCCATCAAGTGGTTTGGAAAAAGCGGATTGGGACTATCCGTGACAGTTTGCCGAAATTGTTCCAACTGCCACCTTTAAAAATTGGAGTGCCTGGTTTGGGTGGTCCAATTTCAACCGCAGGGAATGTGATGTTTGTCGCTGGCACGCAGGATAATTATCTTCGTGCATTTAACGTCAGCAATGGCGAGCAGTTATGGGAAGGGCGTTTACCCGCAGGTGGTCAGGCAACACCAATGACCTATGAAAGCAATGGTAAGCAATACGTGGTGATCATGGCAGGTGGACATGGTTCTTTTGGCACCAAGATGGGGGATTATTTGGTTGCCTATGCTTTGCAATAATTGACTACATCCTCCATAAAAAAGCCTGATTCGTCAGGCTTTTTGCTGTCTGAATTGGAACATGACTGTCCTATTTAGAGCGTTAGCAATAAATAAGATATAGATAGAAGAACAAAGTCCAAAACAGCTAAAAAAGTGCTTAAGCCTTATAGATTCGATCTTTTAGAAAAACAAAAAAGGCTTATCAATAAAACCGCTATTAAATATGTAAAAAACGCGTTTTGTTGATAGTTTAAATATCGTTATGCTGTGAGCCGTTATAATGAAACTACTAGCTGTACGCCATGTATTTATATACTGATTTTGATCAGCAACTGATCAATGAACGTGTTGCACAGTTCCGTGATCAAACGGAACGTTATTTAGCGGGTAAACTCACTGAAGATGAATACCGTCCGCTACGTCTCCAAAATGGTTTATACGTACAACGCTATGCGCCGATGTTACGTATTGCTGTTCCTTATGGTTTGATGAGCTCTACGCAGTTACGCAAGGTTGCGGAATTGGCGAAAGAATATGACCGTGGTTATGCACACGTGTCAACACGTCAAAACATTCAGTTTAACTGGCCTGCACTTGAAAATGTGCCTGACATGCTTGCCGAATTGGCAACTGTGCAGATGCATGCAATTCAAACTTCAGGTAACTGTATTCGTAACACCACAACTGACCAATACGCAGGTGTAGTTGCGGGTGAAGTTGCAGACCCACGTCCAACGTGTGAATTGATTCGTCAATGGTCAACCTTCCACCCAGAATTTGCCTTCTTACCACGTAAGTTCAAAATTGCAGTGTCTGCTTTAGCAGAAGTGGATCGTGCTGCGACTTCATTCCACGATATCGGTGTATATATCGTGAAAAATGAGGCAGGCGAGATCGGTTATAAAATCAAAGTGGGTGGCGGTCTAGGTCGTACACCAATCATTGGTTCAATCATCAAAGAATGGTTGCCTCGTGAAGATTTGATTGCTTATCTTGAAGCGGTACTGCGTGTCTATAATCTACATGGTCGCCGTGACAACAAATACAAAGCCCGTATCAAAATTTTAGTCAAAGCATTAACGCCAGAAGTGTTTGCAGAAAAAGTGGAAGCAGAATTTGCTCACACAGTCCAAACATTAAAAGTAGATGCTGAAACTTTAGCGAAACTTGATGAAGAGTTTACTCCATTTGCATATCAGCAATTGGCAGATGAAGACTTTACAGCATTATTTGCTGAACATCCTAAGTTCAAACAATGGTTTAACATTAATACCAATGCTCATAAAGTGTCGGGCTATCGTATTGTCACCATTTCGCTAAAACGTGCGGGTATTGCACCAGGTGATGTGACAACTGAAGAAATGAATTTGATTGCAGACCTTGCAGACAAATATACGTTCGGTGAATTACGTACCACGCATGAACAAAATATTTCGTTGGTCGATGTACCGCAAAAAGATTTGTTTGAATTGTGGCAAACCCTTGAACAAAACGACTTGGCGCGTGCGCATATCGGCTTTATTACCGATATTATCTGTTGCCCAGGCGGAGACTTCTGTTCATTGGCAAATGCGAAATCAATTCCAATTTCTGAAGCAATTTCACGTCGTTTTGATGACCTAGATACTGTTTACAATCTGGGTCATATCGACTTGAACATTTCAGGCTGTATGAATGCTTGTGGTCATCACCACGTGGGTAATATTGGTATTTTAGGTGTCGATAAAAAAGGCGCTGAATTCTACCAAATTACCTTAGGTGGTAATGCAGACCATGATGCTTCAATTGGTGACATCTTAGGGCCATCATTTGCAGCAGAAGTTGTGCCAGATATCATTGAAGAAATTTTGAATACTTATCTTGATTTACGTCAAGAAGGTGAAGAGTTTATTGAAACTTACCGCCGTGTTGGCATTCAACCATTTAAGGAGCGTGCTTATGCTTAATACCGCACTAAAAGTGCTCTCTAAAGATGGCACAGTTGCAGAAAATAGTTACCAATTGATTGGTGAAGATGCTGTATTACCACAAGGTGATGTAGTGTTGACTGTTGATCAATTGGATCAGCTTGCCAACATCACAGGTAAAAAAGCATTATTCATTACAGTGGATGCTTCTCCTGAAGTGAATGAATTTCCTTTAGACCAGTTAGATGCAATCTTTATTGATTTTGCAGGTTTCAACGATGGTCGTGGTTATTCATTTGCTGCACTGTTGCGTCGCCAAGGTTTCCAAGGCGAATTACGTGCGACAGGTGATGTGTTTAAGGATGTCTTAAACTATATGAAGCGTTCTGGTTTCGATACTTTTGTGATTAAAGAAGGTAAAGATATTCAAGAAGCTGCTGCAGGTTTAGCTGACTTCACCCATCCATACCAAGCTTCTACAGCAGTTGCTCAAGCAAGTTATCAAACTGGGGCTTAATTTTTTAAGCAGATAATAAAAAGCTGGACTTTGGTCCAGCTTTTTATATTTGGATTGTTGATTATATTTAAAATAATGGCGTATCAATAAACTTATAAAAGAAAGCTGCACCGAGGGATGGTGCAAGCAGGAGTGGAAATAGGAAGCCATAGACAGCACCTGCAATATGAGCTCGGTGGTCAATCAACGGAGAATGCCCTGAATGAATTGCATGCATGCTGTAGCACAGATAAATTGTTCCGAAGATAATGGCAGGAATTGGGATAAAATAGATATAAATCATTCCCCAAGGATCAAATAGAATTGCACTGAAAAGTACCGCATTAACTGCACCTGATGCACCCAAACTACGGTAAGAATTTAAACTTCGATTGTGAAGATAGCCTGGGATGGCTGCCACAATAACCGCACTACAATAGAACAAGACAAAACCCAGACCATTTAAATAGTCACGAAAAAACCATTCAATACTTCTCCCAAAGAAATAAAGTGTGAACATATTAAAGAAAAGATGCACACCATCATTATGGATAAAGCCATGGGTTAGGAATCGATCATATTGACCGTGCTTAATTGCTGAAATATTAAAAATCAAACGATTCATGATATTCCGATGCTGCCAAGCTGCAATAGAAGTCAAAATCGTGATGAAAATAATAAGAATAGTATGTGGTAGACCCGTCATTATCTTGTTATAAAGTTTGTTGAAAAATATGCGATGCACTATAACCTAAATGATTACTTATCAATAGGCTATATTGCATTCTAGTAAAATAATTAAAGAAAATTACTCATCTACTAACTGACAATTGACCATCCATTTCACGCCAAACTGATCGGTAAATGCCGCATAGAGTGCACCCCAAAAGGTCTTTTCCAAGGGCATTTCAATTTGCCCATTTTGTGAGAGCGCTTCATACAAACGTTGTGCTTCAGCTTGTTCGTGCTTCTCCAAATTAATTGAAATATAGTGATTGGTGCCTTTGATAAAAGGACTATTCGCTGCACAAAACTGTTCTGTGGTATCGGAGGCCATCAGAATTGTAAATTCATTAATTGGTAAGGAAACATGCAGAATATAATTTTTTTCTGCATCGCTGAGCTGAGATTTTCCATCAGAGGGCATTTCACCATAACGTTTTAGCATGGCAAACTCACCACCGAACACAGATTTATAAAAATTAAAAGCAGCTTCGGCTTCACCTTGGAAATTGAGATAATGGTTGAATTGCATTATTGTAGGTTCCATTTTTTATTTTGAGTGTCTTAATTTAACAGTCTTGCTCAAAAAGAATAAGGAAAAAATGTAAGCATAAAAAATCCCCCGTTAAGGAGGATTTTTTACTTAAGCATAGCGAATAGTAGAGTATTGAAACTTATAAAAGTTCAATCGCGACAGCCGTTGCTTCACCGCCACCGATACATAAAGCTGCAATCCCTTTCTTACCGCCAGTACGTTTTAAGGCGTGGATGAGCGTTAAAATAATCCGCGAGCCAGTTGAGCCTACTGGATGTCCAAGAGCACAAGCACCACCATTAATATTCACTTTTGCAGGATCAAGTTTAAAGTCGTCCATTGGACACATAGTCACCATTGCAAATGCTTCATTGATTTCCCAAAGGTCAACGTCTTGTGCATCCCAGCCAGTTTTCTTTAACACTTTCTCGATAGCGCCAACAGGGGCGATTGTGAACTCAGAAGGGTGTTGAGAGTTTGATGCATAAGCAACAATTTTCGCTAATGGTGTTAAGCCCTTGTTTGCTGCATTGTCGGCTGAAGTTAAAATCAGTGCTGATGCGCCATCAGAGATTGAACTTGCATTTGCAGCAGTAATCGTACCGTCTTTTGCAAATGCTGGACGCAATGTAGGAATTTTGTCGATATTGGCATTAAATGGTTGCTCATCTTTATCGATCACAACATCACCTTTACGCGTTGAAACTGTGACAGGAACAATTTCATCAGCAAAGTAACCTTCGTTGACCGCAGTTTGTGCACGTTGTAATGAACGAATAGCAAATTCATCCATTTGCTCACGGGTATAGCCACGGCTATTGGCCATATCTTGTGCAAATGAACCCATTAAACGACCAGTTTCAGCATCTTCTAATCCATCAAGAAACATGTGATCTTTAACTTCGCCATGACCCATGCGGTAACCTGCACGTGCTTTGGTCAAAATATAAGGTGCATTGGTCATCGATTCCATGCCACCTGCAACCACGATTTCAGCAGAACCCGCTTTAATCATATCGGCAGCTTGCATGACCGCTTTCATGCCAGAACCACATAATTTATTGATCGTAACGGCACTTGTTGAATCTGGTAAACCCGCTTGACGCATCGCTTGGCGTGCAGGACCTTGTTTCAAACCAGCAGGTAAAACACAGCCCATAATGACTTCTTCTACATCGGTCGGTTGTAAGCCAGCACGAGCAATTGCTTCCTTGATGGTTGTTGCACCAAGCTCTGGCGCTGTTAGACCAGATAAACTTCCTTGAAAACTGCCCATTGCAGTACGTGCGCCATTTACAATTACGATATCAGTCATTGATATATCTCCGAACGAGTATAATTGGTTATTGTTCAATCCTATGCAGTATATTGAAAACAGCAAATTAGATGTTGTTTTTGCAGTTGACTCATCGGTTTTCAACAATTGCTGAGGTCAATGCTACGTGAATTGCCCATTTTATTCAGGATAATTTTCATATGTTTTACCGTTGATGAGCAGTAATAGAAACTACCATTTGAGCCAATCGGGAGGCCATGTTCAGCCATAAAATTCAGACTAGGAAAGTGCAAGGTGCCACGCCAGTTTAGTGTGCCGTAGGATAAGTCAGTACGTTCTTGAGAAACTAAAATCTCATTTAAATCTAATTGTCTATTTTGATTCGAATCGAGGAATAAGATAAAGCCTTGTTCCCACATCTCTTCTTTACAGCTCTGCATATTTTCTGATGAGCACATAACAACATTGGTGTGATGTATAGCAGCATGCTGTTTTGCGAGTTGTATATTAGCTATAAGTTGCCTAAAAATTGTTCTGCGTTCTTGATTTGCTTTCATTTCGTGGTAATAAGGTAGGGCAAGCGTAACAAGTATTGACAAAACTAATATTGTAATGGCAAGTTCTGTTAATGTATAAGCCATATGTTTATTGATGTGCATATAAAATAACCTAAGTGTCTGTATTTTTTAAGTTAATAATGAATATTAATGTCTTGTTTTTTATTCATTTTATAATGAAAAATGTATTTCTCAGCGAATAAGAAAATGCTATAGTGAAGCGCAAGTAGCAACAAAGCTATTCTTAAAAAGAAAGAGATCATAAATTTACTGAACTACAACTGAAATTGTAAGTAATTTTGTCAATAATTTACTTGATTAAAATTATCAAACACTTGGACAAACGAATTAAGTGTTTGTATTATTCAAGGTGAGTAGCTTAAAAATAAAACTGGGGTATTTAAAAAAGCCTATCTCAGGATAGCTAAAATTTTAGGCTTAGCTTGAACAACAATTGTTTATCTCTGGAGGATAAATCCATGAAAATGAGTCGTATTGCTTTAGCGATGCTCGTAGCTGCACCTTTGGCTGCTGCTAATGCAGGTGTAACTATTACTCCATTAATGCTTGGTTATACTTGGCAGGATTCTGAGCACAATAATGACAAACTAACTAGCCATGCAGAATTACAAGACGATATGTTCGTTGGTGCTGCATTGGGTGTTGAATTAACTCCATGGTTAGGCTTTGAAGCTGAATATAACCAAGTTAAGGGTGACCTTGACGGTACTGGCGTACAGGGTGCTGAATACAAACAACGCACTGTAGCTGGTAACTTCTATGCTACTTCTGATTTGTTCACTAAAAACTATGACAGCAAAATCAAGCCATACGTACTTTTAGGTGCTGGTCAGACTAAAACTGATTTTGATGGCATTTACGAAGACAAAGAAGACACAATTGGTAATGCTGGTCTAGGTGCTTTCTGGCGCTTAAACGATGCATTGTCTCTTCGTACTGAAGCTCGTGGTACTTATGACTTTGATGAAAAGTTCTGGAACTACACAGCTTTAGCTGGTCTTAACGTTGTTCTTGGTGGTCACTTGAAACCTGCTGCACCAGTAGTAGAAGTTGAGCCAGTAGCTCCAGTTGAACCAGTTCCTGAGCAATTGACTGAAGACCTTAACATGGAACTTCGTGTGTTCTTTGATACGAACAAATCAAACATCAAAGATCAATACAAGCCAGAAATTGCTAAAGTTGCTGAGAAGTTAGTTGAATATCCAAACGCTACTGCTCGCATCGAAGGCCATACAGATAACACTGGTCCACGTGCATTGAACGAACGTTTATCTTTAGCTCGTGCTAACTCTGTTAAATCTGCTCTTGTAAATGAATACAATGTAGATGCATCTCGTTTGTCTACTCAAGGTTTCGCTTGGGATCAACCGATTGCTGACAACAAAACTAAAGAAGGTCGTGCTATGAACCGTCGTGTATTCGCGACAATCACTGGTAGCCGTACTGTTACAGTACAACCTGGTCAAGCTCAATAATTAATTATTGATTTTGATTTGAAAAAGCAGCCGTAAGGCTGCTTTTTCTTTGCTGTTAAAATATAAAAAAAGGTGAGATATTTAGTTTATATAAAAAACGAGCCTATTGGCCCGTTTCCTTAAATCTAGTTTTTACGTCTATTTACTGACCATCAAAAGTAATATGCGAGCTTGCATTCAATAAACGATCAGCACCTTCCTCAGAGAGTTTGATTTGTAGGCGTAAATCATTTGGTGAATCGGCATGTTTCAGCGCATCTTTATAAGTGATCTGCTTGGCTTTATATAAATCGTAAAGTGCTTGGTCAAAGGTTTGCATACCGAGTTCACGTGAACGCTTCATTAAATCTTTAATTTCGTGAATATCGCCTTTTCGGATTAAGTCAGAAATTAATGGTGAATTAATCAAAATCTCAATTGCAGCACGGCGTGAATTACCATCAATCGTTGGAATGAGTTGCTGAGCGACCATGGCTTTCAAATTTAAGGACAAGTCCATGAATAATTGTCCATGACGGTCTGCTTCAAAGAAGTGAATGATACGATCAATCGCTTGGTTGGCATTGTTAGCATGTAGCGTTGCAAAAACCAAATGGCCTGTTTCTGCGAAAGCAATTGCGTAATCCATGGTCTCGCGTGAACGAATCTCACCAATCAGAATAACATCGGGTGCTTGACGTAAGGTATTTTTCAACGCAATTTCAAAGGAGTCGGTATCGATGCCTACTTCACGTTGAGTGATAATACAGCCTGCATGTTCGTGAATAAATTCGATCGGATCTTCAATGGTAATGATATGACCTTTAGAATTTTGATTACGATATCCAATAATTGAGGCCAAGGAAGTAGATTTACCAGTACCTGTTGCACCCACAAAAATAATGATGCCACGTTTGGTCATGGCTAAGTCTTTCAACACTGGAGGAAGCTTGAGTTCGTCCATGGTTGGAATTTTAGTTTCAATGCGACGTAGAACCATGCCTGGTTGGTCACGTTGTTGAAATGCACTGACACGGAAACGTGCTGTTTTTTCACGATTCATAATCGCAAAGTTACATTCACGTGTATCTGCAAATTCTTTACGTTGTTTATCACTCATAATTGAATTTAAGAGTTGACCAACAATTTCACCTGTTAACTTGGTTTTCGCAACAGGAACAATTTGACCATTAATTTTCATAGATGGTTCAACTTCAGCTGTGACAAAAAGGTCAGATGCTTTTTGTTGAATCATGAGATTGAGTAAGTCGTTAAAGTCCATAACCTTATCCTAATTCCGTTTTGATATTCTTATAAGAATGATTCTGGTTGTTTAGCAACAGTACGTGCTGTTTGTGGACTAATGATGCCTTTAGATACGAGCGTTTTAAGGCTTTGGTCTAAGGTAGACATACCATAGTTAGCACCAGTTTGAATGGCAGAGTACATTTGTGCAACTTTGTTCTCACGAATTAAGTTACGAATTGCAGGGATACCAATCATGATTTCATGCGCAGCGACACGACCACCGCCATTTTTCTTTAAGAGTGTTTGTGAAATAACGGCCTGTAAAGATTCAGACAGCATGGCACGAACCATATCTTTTTCTTCAGCAGGGAATACGTCAATCACACGGTCAATGGTTTTTGCCGCAGAGGTCGTATGTAGTGTACCGAAAACCAAGTGACCCGTTTCCGCCGCAGTTAAGGCAAGGCGAATAGTTTCAAGGTCACGCATCTCACCAACCAAAATAATGTCAGGGTCTTCACGCAGTGCAGAACGTAATGCTTCATTAAAACCATGCGTGTCACGATGTACTTCACGTTGGTTAATTAGACATTTTTTCGATTGGTGTACAAATTCGATTGGATCTTCGACCGTTAAAATATGGTCATAACGTCGATCGTTAATATAATCTAGCATCGCGGCTAAGGTGGTGGATTTACCAGAACCAGTTGGTCCTGTAACTAATACGATGCCACGTGGGTAGTCACAAATTTCTTTAAAAATATTGCCTAGACCAAGGTCATCCATGGTGAGAACTTTGGATGGAATGGTACGGAATACGGCACCAGCACCGCGGTTTTGATTAAATGCGTTTACACGGAAACGGGCAACGCCAGGTACTTCAAAAGAGAAGTCAGTTTCCAATTGTTCTTCATAATCACGACGTTGCTTATCATTCATAATGTCGTACACTAACTTGTGTACTTCTTTATGTTCTAAAGCTGGTAAGTTAATACGACGTACTTCGCCATCAACGCGAATCATTGGTGGCATACCCGCAGATAAGTGTAAGTCAGACGCCCCGTTTTTTGCAGAAAAAGCCAATAATTCTGTAATGTCCATGAATTCCCCGAGATCATATAAGTCTTAATTATTTTGATAGAATAATAAGGCTTTCCTGCCACTTAACCAACAGTTAGAGTTGCTTGAACGTAAAAAAAGATGAATGAAATGAGAATATCGTCAATGAATAGTTTGAAAGAGTCGCGAAATCAGGTTTTAGAGCAAATTGAGGCTGCGTGTCAACGTGCAGGACGTGAGTCTAAAACTGTGCAATTGCTTGCGGTATCAAAAACTCATCCAAGTGAAGCATTGCGTGAGATGTATGCTACAGGGCAGCATAAATTTGGTGAAAACTACTTACAAGAAGCACTTGAAAAGATTGAAGCTTTGGCGGATCTAGAAATTGAGTGGCATTTTATTGGACATGTGCAACGGAATAAGACCAAACTTTTGGCTGAAAAATTTTCTTGGGTACATGGGGTTGATCGCTTAATTATTGCAGAGCGCCTATCGACCCAACGTTTAGATTCACAGCGCCCCTTGAATATTTGCTTACAAGTCAATATTGATGGACAGGACAGTAAAGATGGTTGTCAGCCAGAAGAAGCCGCTGAGTTAGTTCAACGAATTAGCCAGCTTCCACATTTAAGACTGCGTGGCATTATGGTGATTCCCGCGCCGAATAATGTAGCTGCGTTATTGGATGCTCAAAAGTTGTTTGAGGCAGTTAAAGCATTACATACGCATCCTGAAGATTGGGATACTTTAAGCATGGGGATGTCAGGGGATTTAGAGGAAGCGATTGCAGCAGGTTCTACGATGGTACGGATTGGAACAGCATTGTTTGGTGCGAGAGATTACTCAAAATAAAGTAAAAAATATCTGCTTTGTAGGTTTTGGCTGACAGTATTTGATCCTTTTGTCTTCTAGGTGACTGCTTGGATTATTTATATGATGGACTCATCAGGAACAGGATGTTTCATTAGAATAATAATAACAGTGTAGAACGGATGCAAAGGGTATGACAGGAGTTGTACCACAGCAAGATCAAAAAAGCCTCGACAGGATGTCGGGGCTTTTTTAGTCTGTACGATTCCATTTCATATAATGGGATGGTCAGATTGAAACGTTAAGAAATTCATTAATTTTCATTGTTGATATGCGGGTTGGAGTGTTCTTTGTATTTTAGTTTGAGTTAATTGAATGCCGAATATTCAAGGAATAAAAAAACAGCCCGAAGGCTGTTTTTAATAGAAAAATTATTCTCGGTCTGGATTCATTGGGTTCACATCCATTTCTTTGTAGGAGATCAACTTGGTTTTGTATTTCCATTTATAACCAAGCCAAATTACCAAGAATAAGAAAATACCGATATAGGTTGATAAAACAGATAACCACTCACCCGCAAGTACCGCTTGGTAATTCTGACCTAGGACAACAATTGAACATAGGATAAAGGCAAACCATGGTGCAAAAGGGAAGAATTTTGCACGATAAGCTAAGTCTTCAATTTTATGTCCTTGTGCGATATACCCTTTACGGAAACGATAGTGTGAAACAGCAATGCCCAGCCAAACGATAAAACCGCACATCCCTGACATGTTGAGTAACCAGTTGAATACTTGTTCTTCACCAATAAAAGTGGTTAAGAAGCACAGTGCAGCAATTACTGTTGTTGCATAAAGTGCATTCATTGGTACGCCACGCGGATCAAGTTTACCAAACAGCTTAGGTGCGCTGCCGTTCTGTGCCATGTTAAACAGCATACGGGTTGATGTATACATGCCTGAGTTCCCTGCTGAAAGAATTGCAGTCAAAATCACGGCATTCATTGCACTCGCAGCAAAGGCAAAACCTGCTTTTTCGTAGAGTAAGGTGAAAGGGGATAACGCAATATTTTCAGACGAAGCCGCCTGTAAAAGCAAAGGATCATCGTATGAAATTAGGGTGCCGATGATGAAAATACACACGATATAAAATAACAAGATACGCCAGAAAATTTGTTTAATGGCAATAGGAATAGTCTTTTGAGGGTCTTTGGATTCTCCTGCAGCAACTCCGACCATTTCCGTTCCCTGAAAAGAGAATCCCGCAATCATGGCGACCCCAATGAGTGCAGATAGGCCACCAACAAAAGGTGCTTCACCCTTGGTCCAGTTTGCAAATGTTGAGACGCCTGAAGTCATCATGATTTTTGCAATTGTAAAGATACCAATAATGATGAACACAATAATCGCAAGGACCTTAACCAATGAGAAGAAGAACTCGCTTTCACCAAAGCCTTTCACTGTAAGTGCATTAATCCCAAACACAACGGCTAGGAACAGCGCACTCCAGTAAAATCCAGGAATATCTGGAAACCAGAATTTCATGATGAATTGGACGGCAACCAATTCAAATGCAACCGTAATTGCCCAGTTGTACCAATAGTTCCAACCAAGGGCAAAACCAAAACCACCTTCAACATATTTAGTGCCATAGGTAAAAAAAGCACCTGAAGTTGGGTTATGAGTTGCAAGTTCGCCTAGGCTGGTCATAAGAAAGTAAATCATCACGCCAATTAAGCAATAGGCGAGCAATGCACCGCCAGGACCTGCATTTGCAATGGTCGCACCTGAGGCAAGGAATAAACCTGTACCAATAGAACCACCAATGGCGATCATATTCAGATGACGAGCTCCAAGCTTACGCTTGAGTTGAGCTGGTTGAGTCGTTTCGCTCATCGTTGTTCCTTAAGATTTCTTTTGCGTGCTTGCAAACAGCACTTTAAAGCCTTGTTGATCGGCTTTGGTTGTACATTGACCAAAACTTTGCTCAATAAGTAATGGATAATTTAAAAAGCGATTGGCAACAATCCACAATTCACCATCTGATTTCAGATGACGGCGAGATGTTTTGCATAAATTTTCGCTGGCATTGTAATCTGTATGAATGCCTTGATGGAATGGGGGATTACTGACGATTGCGTGTAAAAATAGAGGGGCATCTTCAATGCCTCGTACTGCTTTAATCTCAAGTTGTTCTGGTAACAGATTATTTTTTTCAAAAGTCATTTTTGTGGACGCAAGTGCAAAGGCATCGACGTCTAAAGCAAAAATGCGATTTTTCGGATTTAACTTGGCTAAATAAGCACTGATAACGCCCGCACCACAACCAAAATCTGCAATTTTACCCGACGTTACTTCTGATAGATAAGGCAGTAAAACGGCTGTACCGACATCTAAACGATTCTGGCTGAATACGCCTGGTAACGCGCTAATCTGTAACTCACCTTTCGGTGTTTGCACAGTGTAGTGTTGTGCCCAGTCAGCTAAAGGTTTTGCGGTTACAGTCTTTTCAGTGACCAGTTGCCACATTTGGCAATGTCGGGCGCTGTCTAATTTGAGGCTTTTACCAAAAGGTTGTAGCTGTTTCGCGGCACGTTCCACTCCGCCTTTTTTTTCACCCACTAAAAAGATAGAAGAACCCACCGCCATACGACTGACCAGTTGGTGTAGCACATAGTTAAGTAATTCTTTTGATTTTGGAACAAAAACAATGGCTTGTTCAAAACTGACCTCTGGCAAATCTGTACCAAAATGTACAGAGCTTTGTTGAGCCTCAAAATATTGTAATTCGTTAAAATTCCATGTCCAAAAATGCGGTTTCACAGTCCCTGCGAGTTCTGAATTTAATTCATCACAAGGCGCATTGACCAACAGAATTGAACCAGAAAGAAACGCTTGCTGGCGAAGAACAACTTCACTTCGTGGATCCATCTTATTTACTCCATAGTAAAAACGATGCCCAGACAATGCTGGGCAAGGTGCATACAGAAATGAAAACTTATTTCTTCGTTTCAGGAAGCACAATATTTAAAATCAGTGCGGCAATACCACCTGTCGCAACACCCGAACTAAAAATGTTACGGAATAATTCTGGCAGATGTTCCAGAATTTGAGGCACTTGTGCAACACCTAAACCCAATGCGAGAGAAATCGCAATAATCAGCAGGGCACGGCGGTCAAGATGCACGCCTGACAGAATGTTAATTCCTGATGCGGCAACAGCACCAAACATGACCATGACAGCACCACCTAATACCGCTTGCGGAACAGCTTGAATCACACCTGCAACCGCAGGAAGTAAACCCAAAATGACCAACAGCGCTGCAATCCAGATACCCACGTAACGACTAGCCACCCCAGTGAGTTGAATCACACCATTATTTTGTGCAAACACCGAGCTAGGGAATGTGTTGAAAATCCCAGCGAGGAATGAGTTTGCACCATTCACCAATACGCCACCTTTGATACGTTCCATCCATGTTGCACCATCGACAGGTTGGTTGGAAAGTTTAGAGGTCGCGGTAATGTCACCAATCGCTTCTAAAGAGGTGACCAGATAAATAAACGCCATTGGAATAAATAGACTCCAAGAGAAGTCAATTCCAAAATGCATTGGCGTTGGCACTTGAATTAAAGGAGCATCTTTCAAACCTGAAAAATCAAGATGTCCCATAAAGCCTGCAAGGACATATCCCACAACCAATGCAATCAAGATCGCCGAACTTTTCACCCATGTAATACGAATACGGTTCAATAAGATAATTAAACCCAATACTGTACACGACATAATTAAATTGTCAGCGTTGGCAAAAGTATTGTTCGACATGGCTTGATAGCCACCCCCCATGCTAATTAAGCCTTCCTTAATTAAGGTCAAACCAATTAACAGCACCACAATGCCTGTGACCAACGGGGTAATTAACATTTTTACCCAAGGTAAAATGCGTGACACACCCATCTCAATGAATGAACCTGCAATCACCACGCCAAAAATGGCTGCCATAACAGACTCTACAGGGGTGCCCGCTGCCACCATGGCAGAGCCAATCCCGATGATTGGACCAATAAAGTTAAAACTTGTACCCTGAACAATCAGTAAACCTGCCCCAAAAGGACCGACTTTTTTACATTGTAAGAAGGTCGCAATCCCAGAAATGACCAAAGACATGGATAAAATCATGTTGGTATCTTCTTTGGATACACCTAAAGCCAAGCAAATGAGTAAGCCTGGTGTAACAATCGGAACAATAATGGCAAGTAAGTGCTGAAATGCAGCGAGGAAGGCAATGATCGGCTTTGGACGGTCATTTAAACCATAGACCAAATCAAGCTGGTCTTGCGAATGGGGAGATTGATTCTGATGAGACATAAGCCAAAAGCTGTGGGCCAAGATGGCGCTATTCTAATCGAGTTACACGGCTTTACAAAACAAAATGCCGACCGCTTGTGAAAAAAAATGAGCTTGTCAATAAACTGTCACTACTAAAATCTATTATTTTTCTGTATAATTTGCCCTCAAGTTTTAGGCTTATCGAATTCTATGTCAGATATCAAGAATCTCCGCAATATCGCAATTATTGCCCACGTCGACCACGGTAAAACCACACTTGTCGATAAATTACTTCAACAATCAGGTGCCCTCGGTGATCGCGCAGGTGAGATTGAGCGTGTCATGGACTCGAATGCACTAGAAAGTGAACGTGGTATTACCATTTTGGCAAAAAACACTGCCATCACTTGGTTAGACAAGCGTACTGATACAACTTACCGCATCAACATCGTCGACACCCCAGGACACGCAGACTTCGGTGGTGAAGTTGAACGTGTAATGTCGATGGTTGACTGTGTATTGTTATTGGTTGACTCTCAAGAAGGTCCAATGCCACAAACTCGCTTTGTAACTCAAAAAGCGTTTGCTCGTGGTTTGAAACCAATCGTAATTATCAACAAAGTTGACAAACCAAGCGCACGTTGTGACTGGGTAATCGACCAAGTATTTGACTTGTTCGACAACTTGGGTGCAACAGACGAACAGTTAGACTTCCCGATCGTTTATGCTTCAGGCTTACGTGGTGTTGCTGGTCCTTCTCCAGAAGAATTGGCTGAAGACATGACTCCGTTGTTTGAAACTGTAGTTGACATTGTTGAACCACCAGCAGTAGATGTTGATGGTCCATTCCAAATGCAGATTTCATCACTTGACTATAACAGCTTCGTAGGTGTTATCGGTGTTGGTCGTATTCAACGTGGTTCTGTAAAATTGAATACACCTGTGACTGTAATTGACAAAGAAGGCAATACACGTAACGGTCGTATCTTAAAAATTATGGGTTACCATGGTTTAGAGCGTGTAGATGTTGAATCAGCATCTGCGGGCGACATCGTATGTATTACAGGTATTGATGCATTGAACATTTCTGACACAATTTGTGATCCGAAAAATGTAGAAGCATTACCTGCATTGTCTGTAGATGAACCTACAGTATCGATGACCTTCCAAGTAAACAACTCACCGTTTGCTGGTAAAGAAGGTAAATTCGTAACTTCACGTAATATCCGTGAACGTTTAGACCGCGAATTAATTCATAACGTAGCACTTCGTGTTGAAGACACTGACAGTCCAGACCGTTTCAAAGTATCTGGCCGTGGTGAACTTCACCTTTCAGTTTTAATTGAAAACATGCGTCGTGAAGGCTTCGAAATGGGCGTATCTCGTCCACAAGTAATCATCAAAGAAATTGATGGTGAAAGACAAGAGCCCTACGAAAACGTAACGTTTGACGTTGAAGAGCAGCATCAAGGTGCTGTAATGGAACAAATGGGTCACCGTAAAGGCGAAATGACCAATATGGAAGTTGACGGTAAAGGCCGTATCCGTATTGAAGCAACTGTACCTTCACGTGGTCTAATCGGTTTCCGTTCTGAATTCTTGACCATGACTTCTGGTACAGGGATCATGACTTCAAGCTTCTCGCATTATGGCCCTGTTAAACAAGGTACTGTTGCGAAACGTCAAAACGGTGTATTGATCTCTATGGTTCAAGGTACTTGCTTGGGCTATGCATTGTTCAGTTTACAAGACCGTGGTCGTTTATTCGCTAAACCACAGTTAGAAGTTTACGAAGGTATGATCGTAGGTATTAACTCTCGTTCAGACGACATGGTAGTTAACCCAACTAAGGCGAAACAGTTAACTAACGTACGTGCTTCTGGTACTGATGATGCGTTGACTTTAACCCCTGCAATTGAATATACGCTTGAACAAGCGCTTGAATTCATTGAAGATGATGAATTAGTTGAAGTAACACCTAAGTCAATTCGTATCCGTAAGCGTTACTTGACTGAAAACGAACGTAAGCGTAACCGTGATAAATAATTGATTTTCATGTAATGCTTCTTAAAAACCGCTAATTCCGATTAGCGGTTTTTTGTATAAGTTATTCTACAAAGCGTTGTAGATAATTTACAAAACCAAGTAAATTAGATAGAAATATATAGATTTCAATAATGTATGCTGCGTCACATAAATTAAAGTCAAAAAAGAACTGGAGATTCCAATGAGTATTATTCAAGAATTCCGCGAATTTGCGGTGAAAGGTAACATGATTGATTTGGCTGTCGGTGTAATCATCGGTGGGGCATTTGGCAAGATTGTTGATTCATTAGTAAAAGACATCATCATGCCCTTGATTACTGTAATCACAGGTGGCGGTGTAGATTTCACGCAAAAATTCTTTGTGTTGGGTGATAATCCGAATAACCTACAGTCCTTAGATGAATTAACCAAAGCAGGCGTGAATGTTTTAACTTATGGTAACTTCCTCACTATTTTAATTAACTTCATCATTTTGGCGTGGGTAGTATTTTTAATGGTGAAAATGATTAACCGTATGCGTCGTAAACAAGAAGAAGTTGCACCAGAACCAGCGGCAACTCCAGAAGATATCCAATTGTTACGTGAAATACGTGATGAGTTAAAAAATAAATCTTAATTGATTTAGACTTCCTAAACGGCACTTTAAAGTGCCGTTTTTTATGCCATGACTTGCGTATGATAGGGCTAGTTTTTGTACATTTTTCCGATTAAGATGCGCGCTGATTTTTTAAATTGAAAGATGAAGATCCGATGAATCGCTTGTTTGTCTATGGGACTTTACGTCCAAATCAGGAAAATGCGCATATTTTAGAAGGCATTGGTGGAACATGGCAGAAAGGCTATGTAAATGGCGTAGTACACATTTTGGATTGGGGACCTGATAAAGGTTTACCTGCCATTGTACTGGACCAAGCGGCTCCCAAAGTGGAAGGTTATTTTTTTAGTACCGAAAAATTGACTGAGCATTGGTCTTCTTTAGATGAATTTGAAGGGATGCAGTATCAACGGGTCAAGGTTCAAGTTGAATTAGAGTCGGGCGAACGAACGGATGCTTGGATATATGAAATGAAAGCGGCTTAAACCGCTATCAAAAGGGCAGTGCCTAAAATCATATAAGGCGCAGGATCATTTTAGAATGCCATGCGGAATTTTATTTCAACCAAATGAAAGCCAAATTGGCTTTTCACTGGACCATGCAAGACATGTTCGGCTGCAGTAAAGACCAGTTTATCAATCACAGGTACCAATTGACCTTTTTTCACTTCACCGAGCTCGCCGCCACGCTTACCTGAATTACAGGTCGAGTATTGTTTGGCAATTTTGGCAAAATCGGCACCATCTAAAATCTTCTTTTTTAACTGCTCAGCTAACTCTTTATCTTTGACCAGAATATGTCGAACAATGGCTGTTTTCATTTGATCTTACCTCGCTTGATTGCTGTTGTTTTAGATACCTGTTTCAAGGGTTGGCATTGAGGGCAAAAGACACTAGCACGTTGTCCCAATTTTAAATTTTCCAATGTTGTTTCACAGTTCACACACATTTCACCCGCACGCCCATAAGCGAGTAAGGTTTGTTGAAAGTATCCATTTTCCCCCATCGCGTTACTATAATCTCTTAGCGTTGATCCACCCAGTTGAATGGCTTGTTGTAAAATTCTTTTGGTTTCCTCTACCAATTTTTCAATCTGACTCATCGATAAACTTGAGGCCATTTGTGCAGGATGTATACCTAAATTGAATAAGCTTTCAGTTGCATAGATATTGCCTACACCAACCACCACATGATTATCCATCAGTGCAATTTTTATGCCGACCTGTTTATTTTTCAGTTTTTGGCTTAAATATGCTGCATTAAATGCTTCGCTGAGAGGTTCAGGCCCTAAAGGTGCGAGCAGTTTTGCTTCAGTTTCTGCATCCCACCAAAGAATACAACCAAAGCGGCGCGGGTCATGATAGCGTAATTGAATGTCATCAAATTGAAGAATTAAATGATCGTGTTTGCGTTTTTCTTCATGAGCTTCGCATAGGCGAAAACTGCCAGACATACCTAAATGCCAAAGCATACGATCTTGTTCAAATTCTGCCAAAATATACTTAGAGCGACGCGTGAGTTTGAGTAGTTTCTGTCCTTGTAAGCGGTGCAAATCATCAGGTATTGGCCAGCGTAAACGTGGCTCAAAGACTGTGACAGATTGAACACTTTGTCCAATCAACGGGAGCAAGCTGGTTTTGGTGGTTTCTACTTCAGGTAATTCAGGCATAGGCTTCAAAATGACAGTTCTTAGACAACAAGGCTAATATCGGGCTGAATAGAAGGGAATGCAAGTCTTTTCAAAATCAGATCGCTTTCTTTTTGGGGCTGGACGTCAAACAATAGATAAAAAGAGTATTTGCAGCCACGTCATAATCTGTATAACGTGATAAGTCACGGAAATTAGAATGATGAGGCCTTGTATGTCCCGCTTATTTCAGTCGATCCAATATGGTTCACTCTCTGTAAAAAATCGCATTGTGATTGCACCAATGTGTCAATATTCAGCCAATGATCAAGGTGTACTGAGTTATTGGCATGAGCAACAATGGGGCAACTATGCCTTATCTGGTGCGGGCTTATGTATTATTGAAGCAACAGCAGTGCAGCCTGAAGGGCGAATCAGTTTTGCAGATTTAGGCTTGTGGAATGATGCTCAGCGCGATCAAATGCAGCAGCTATTGAAAAAAGTGCGTTCAATCTCTCCCATGCCCTTCGCGATTCAATTGGCACATGCGGGTCGTAAGGCATCTACGGATAAGCCTTGGCTGGGTAGAGGACAAATTACACCAGAAGAAAAACATGGTTGGCAAACCGTTTCTGCCAGTGAGGTCGCATTTAATCCTAAAGATATTCCACCCCATGCCTTATCAGTTGCTGAACTTAAACAAGTGCAACAAGATTTTGCCCAAGCTGCAATTCGTGCTGTGGATGCAGGATTTGATTTAATCGAGTTACATGCTGCGCATGGTTATCTGTTGCATCAATTTATGTCACCACTGGCGAACCAACGTCAGGATGAATATGGGGGTGAATTTGAGAACCGTATTCGTATGACTTTGGAAACATTCCAAGCCGTGTTCGCTGCTGTTCCTGAAGGTTATCCAATTGGTGTGCGTCTTTCGGCTCAAGACTGGTTTGATGGGGGCTGGACGGTTGAAGAGTCGGTTGAATTGTCTAAACGTCTACAGCAATTGGGTGCTGCATATATTCATGTTTCCAGTGGTGGTTTACACGTGGAGCAGGCAATTCAGATAGGGGCAAATTATCAAGTGCCGTTTGCACATGCGGTAAAACAAGCGGTCGATATTCCTGTGATCGCCGTAGGGCTTATTACCGAGGCCCAACAAGCAGAACAGGTGTTGCAACATGAGCAAGCCGATGCTATCGGCTTAGCACGTGCGATGTTGTACGACCCGCGTTGGCCTTGGCATGCCGCAGCAGAATTGGGAGAAACTCTGGAAATTGCACCGCAATATCTGCGTTGTCAGCCACATGGTGTGAAGCAATTATTTAAGCCATTTTCCGAGTAAATTGCACTTTGATGGGATATTGAAGAAAACACGGTTAGTAATCAGATCATGATCATTACGTGAGTAAGCACAACGAGGAGCTATTTTGAAAAAGCATTGCCATGGAGCACACTTGTGGTTTTAAGTATTATTTTACCGATTATTTTGTTGGTATTGCTTGGGTTCATCTGTGTGAAAGGTGGTTTAATTCTGTCTGAACAGATTAAAGCGCTGAGTGCTTTCGTCATTAAGATCGCATTGCCTGCATTTTTATTGCATGCCTTAGCCAGTCGTAACCTATCTGAAATCTGGCATCCTAGTTATTTTATCGCTTATGGCGGTGGTTCATTACTGCTGTTCGTTTGTGCTTTTGTTTTATATTGGCATTATTTCCAACATCGCTTAACTGCTTCGGCAGTCATGGCGATGGGAGCATCGATGTCGAATACTGGTTTTATCGGTACCGCAATTTTGACCATGTTGATTGGTCAACATGCTGCAATCTATATTTCTCTGACTTTGATTATTGAAAATCTACTGATTGTCGCTTTGGTATTAATGATTGCTGAGGTGGGATTACAGCAGCAGGGGAGTTTTAAACAGGTTGCGATACCCACTTTAATTAATCTGCTGAAAAACCCAGTCATTTTAGCCATTATTTTGGGCATGGGCTGTGTGCTGTTGAATCTAAAATTACCCGCTGCTATCGATCAGATTTTAGCGATGCTAGGGAAGACGGCATCACCACTGGCGCTATTTGTGATTGGTGGGAGTTTGGTGGGGATAGGTCTAAAAGCCATTGATATACAGAGCCTTGTTTTGGTTTTTTTAAAAATCATCCTCATGCCATTGACCATTTTTCTCCTATTTTCTGTACTGCCGAATGTCAGTCAGGAAATGTTGTATGCAGGAACTTTATTGGCTGCATTACCGATGCCCATCGCATTTGGTATATTTGGACAGACTTATGGACTAAATGAAAAAGCACTTACGCCTTTAATGCTCAGTACAATTTTAGGGTTTGGAGTTGTGAGTAGTTTGATTGCATTTTGGTGGGGATAAGTTTCAATCTTTCGACCCAAAAGAATGCCCATCTTTTTAGATGGGCATTTTCTATACCAACAAGTGATCGGGATAAATTAGCTTTTTTTCGCGGCTTTAGTTGAAGATGCCGTTGATGCTTTCGCCTGTTCAGCCATCATTTTCTCAACCACAGCTAATGATTCTTGAGCTTGTGGTACATTTTCTTTCGCAAGCGCCGTGAAGATTTTTTTCGCTTCAGGCAAGTTTTGCGGCACGATATTACCATTGGTAAACATGTTGCCTACCGCCATCAATGCAGGAATATAGCCTTTTTGCGCCAAGGTTTGAATACTGGCTAGACCTTGCTTGATTGGAGCTTCATCTTTGTTCTTGAAACCAGTGCTAATGTCATACAAGGCTTTCGCATGAATGGCTTGGAAATTTCCTTTTTTAACTAAAGGATCAAGCTTTTGTAATGCCAGTTTGTCTGAGGCAGGATTGTTTTCTGCAAAAAGTAAAACGGCTAGGTCGACTGTTGCATCGCTAAAACCCTTAGCAGAGGCTTTTTCAAAATATTGTTTGGCTTTTGATGTATCTTGTTTTAAACCCAAAGAACCTGCTAAATAATTTTTACCCAATACATAGTCTGCAACGGGATAACCTTTACTGGCCGATTGTTCATAAAGCTGAATAGCTTTCTTTTCATCTTTGGTTGTCCCTTGTCCAACTTGGGTTAAATAGCCTAAATTGTAGAGGGCTTGAGGATTGCCTGCTTTGCCGAGTTTTTCTAATGCTTGATAGGCACCTGTCATATTGTTGGCTTTGACCATGGCTTCAACTTCAGCAAAAGCTGGATCGACTGTCGCAGGTTTGCTTTCGGCAAATGCGAATTGTGTGGACATCGCGATTAAGCTAGCAAGAATTATTTTTTTCATCTTTCAAAAACCTTATGGGGCATTCACACAATTCCATCTGTGTGTGGGGTAGAGAAACAAATACATAATAAGTTGAATTGATCGAATGTAAATATAGCAATTGTGTTTTGCTGAAAATTATTGTTATCGATTTAGGGATATTTATCCATGCTTTAATTTGCTTAATTCAAGCTTGTAGAAATCATTACTCCATATATCTGATATGGAGCTTTACATCAGGAAGGAAAATTCATCAATCTTAAAAGAAATCTTATAGTTTACGCCAAATGATATCTTCATCATTTAAATCTACAGTAAAACTAAATTTGGCGTCATCACTCACCAATAAAGAGTTGGGTGTTTTTAATAAGACTTTAAGAATCGTACCTTCTTCAAAGACTTTTGCCGTGTGGTTTTCTTTTTCTAGGGTAATCGGTTTAATGAGTTCGATTACAAATGATTCCATATTATTTTCCTCATGAATTTAGTTAATTTTATGGCACCAGAGTAGCATTATTCCTTTTCGACATAGATTGCTCTGCATCTGAAATACAAAATATTCGATGGAATAACAATAAGAAAATGTTATTGATCTTGATAAAAATCAAAAGTCTACTCCATGCCTGTCTGATTTTTCTGTAAAAACCAGCATAAAAGCAATATAGGGTGGCTTATCCACTGAGAATAGAATAATTATGTAAAAGAATCTGGGAGCATAGTCAGAATTCTTATACTTCAGTGCGAATGTAATAAACGTGAAAAATTATGAGATAGATTTAATAGATAAGCACAGTAAATGAGAATTGTTTTCGTAAACAAGTGCTTATCATTGAAAAAGGTACAAATATCTGTAAAAGTTCGTACCATAAATTACAAAATTAGGATTAGTATTCCAAGGATATTCATTCAAACAACTCAAGGATTTTCGGGTTCAATGTTTAAATCATTTTTTCCAAATCCCAAATGGTTTTTTATTTCGGTGTTGATCTGGTCTGTGCTTAATATGACTTTATGGTACACGGGTGGAAATACATGGGGAAGTGCCATTGGATGGCCACAGGGATATACAAATGCAGAGTTACCTGTAGGCGTGAGTCGTTTTTGGTCACCTTCATTTTTATGGTTTTATGTCTGGTTCTTTATTTCAACGGCACTCTTTGCTTTGTTCTGGAAGTTTTTTTCCGACAATAAGTGGCAACGTTGGTCGATTTGGGGTTCTGCCTTTATTTTGTTTAACATCTGGTTTGGCGTACAGGTCAGTGTTGCAATCAACGCTTGGTATGGCCCATTTTGGGACTTAATCCAAAATATGTTGGGCAAAGGTGGCAATATTAAAGACCTATATATGGGCACCTTAACCTTTCTTTACATTGCGATGGTTGCAGTAACGTTTGCTGTGATTAATGCTTTCTTTACCAGTCACTATGTATTCCGTTGGCGTACAGCGATGAACGAATACTATACGGAACGTTGGGAAAAACTGCGCCAAGTTGAAGGTGCTTCGCAACGTGTGCAGGAAGACACCATGCGTTTTGCCACCATTATGGAAGATTTGGGGGTAGAGCTGATTAAAGCCATTATGATTTTGGTCGCTTTCTTGCCTATTTTATTTGATCTGTCCAAACATGTACCTGTATTACCGATAGTGGGAGAAGTGCAACATTCATTGGTCTGGGCATCTATTATTTGGGCGATTTTTGGTACCGTATTATTGATGGTAGTGGGAAATAAGCTGCCAGGTCTGGAATTTAATAATCAGAAAGTGGAAGCTGCATATCGTAAAGAATTGGTCTATGGAGAAGATCATGCAGATCGTGCGCAGCCTGCAACCTTAGCCGAACTTTTTGGTCGTGTGCGCAAAAACTATTTCCGTCTGTATTTTCATTATGCCTATTTCAACTTGGTGGCAACGTGGTACCGACAACTTGATATTTTATATAGCTTAGTGGTGCTATTCCCGTCTATTGCCGCGGGGAAAATGACCTTAGGTTTGGTCAATCAGATTGGGAATGTTTTTGATAAAGTTCGTGAATCTTTCCAATATTTAATTATGTCTTGGAAAACCATTATTGAACTGTTGTCCATTTACAAACGTTTGAAAGCCTTTGAATCGATTTTAGATGAATAATTGAACTGTTTATCGAATGAAAAACCTGCATTTTTGCAGGTTTTTTTCACTTGGAAAGTAATGCCATTTTGTTCAAATACCTGAAAAGCGTTAAACTAAAAACAATGATGACAATAAATAACAGTGCCTTCCTGATGAAATTTATCCCTTATTTTATTTCCACCACCTGTCTCGCTGTATTCAGTACAGCCATTTTGGCGCAAGATATTAAAGGAACATCCTTTTCTCATGAAGATTGGGAACTTTATTGTAGCAATACAGGTACATGCCGTGCGGCAGGTTACCAAAATGATGATTTCAGTCAATCTGAACCCGCATCAATACTTTTGACGCGTCATGCAGGTGCGAAGCAAGCGGTAATCGCAGAATTTGCTTTAGCCAGTTTTGAAAAAGAAGAATTGCCTGTGTCTAAGGTTCAGAATATTCATTTTTTTGTGAATAATCTGGATTTAGGTGTGGTGAGTGTGGAGGGCAATCAACTTCCTTTAATGGGTGTGCTATCTAAGTCCCAAGTGAATGCTTTATTAGAAGTTGCGGCTCAAAATGTCAAAATTGAGTTTAAGAATAAGGATTTACATTGGCAAATTTCAGACAAAGGCATGACTGCAACATTGCTCAAAATGGATGATTTTCAAAAGAGACTGAATACAAAGGGTGCTTTGATTAAAAAAGGGAGCAATAGTGAAGCAAGTGTTTTAGCTGCTATCCCCAAATTCGTAGTGAAACCAGTGAAGACGGCAAATCAACCCTATCGGATTTTAGAGCCAACTCAAGCACCCTATCAAACTTTGTATAAAACGTTGATGTCATCGCAACCGAAAACTGAGGACATGGGTGAAGGGTTTTGTGAAGGAGTCTATACAGGTGAGGGACAGGAGCCGCAACCAATTCAACTGTATAAACTGAGTGAACAAAAGGTATTGGCCTCAACGCTATGCTGGCGTGCCGCCTATAATGAAGGTTATGGCATGTGGGTATTAGATGCTTCACTCAAAGGTCCTGCAACTTTTATTACTGAAACTGCGTCAGATTTTTCGGAGGGTCATATTTATAGTGGGCAAAAAGGGCGAGGCATTGGTGACTGTTGGGCAATTGCAGAATGGGTGTGGAATGGGCAACAGTTTGTGCAAACGGTGGACCGTTGGACAGGAATGTGTAAAGGTTTAGCTGCGGGAGGCGTGTGGGAATTAGATAAAATTGAGGCAGTGGTCAAGTAGTTGGTCGATCATCATGTATTGAAGTTTGGGTAGGTAAGTTTATTTTTATCTAGCTGATATCAAACAACATTTTATATAAATCCATTTCCGTAGAGTCTACTTAAGAAAATTGTGTTAATTGATACAATCAAAAAGTTAAAAGTATAAATTATTTAACATTAAATATAGTTTGCTTGATCTGGTTTTCAATAAAAACAAAAAATGAATAGTAAAATCAGTAACCTATGATTTGTTATTTTATGTAATTTACGATATTTTTAAATAATAAAATAATTTATTGAGAACGACGACGTGAATTTAAAACAATTTATTTTCATTGGGGCGATGGGAATGACTTTACAGGGATGTAACCACATCAGTAATTTCAGTACCGATTCCATCAATAAATATGCTACTCCACAAGCTTTAATTGACCAGAAAAAATTGAATGCTTCGAATGGTGGTGCGAAAGAATATGTTTATGATTGGGGACAACAACAAAAAAGCACAGAACCTCAGGCACTCTATCCACGTAAGTATTTAGGGAGTTATTGTCATGCTAAAGGTGGAAAATTTGGTTTGCTGTATAAAAGTAATTTGCATTTAGTCAAAGATCAGGCCCAAAAAAAGCGGTTGATGGCAAATGGTAATGTGAAACAGGGCATAGGTGCTTATGAGTGCGTATTGCCAGATGAACATTGGATTGTTTCGATTGAACCGACAGCAGAAGGAAAGTTGGAAAGCAATCTTTCTGCGCGCGCTGTGAGCTTACAAACCCGTATGTTGAGTGCAGATGAAGCTCATCAATGGTATAAAAATATAGGGGGAAATTCGACTGAGAAGAAAACAACAAAAAATGCCGTAACGACAAAAAACAGTAAAATTGAAATAGCCAAAGAACCTGATAATAAAAAAGATACTGAGAAAAAGAAAGAAAGCAAACCTACTGTGGAAACTTCACAAAATGTAACTGCTCCAGTGGTTGAAACGCCCCAACAACAGCAGCTCAAAGCTTATGTTACCGCCCGTCGAGATTTAAGCAAAGGTACGAATAAGCTAAACGCATGTAACAGTGCACAACGTGCCTATAACTATGGAAAATTGGCAGGAACAAATGCTAGTGTATATATCGATTCAGGTATGTTGGTTGCCCGTTGTTTGACCAGTGTGCCTGCTTATAGCAGCCGTTTTTCTAACCCGAAAGGGCAAGCCAATAAAATTTTGCAAAATCTTGCGAGTAATTATAACCATGCAGGTGCAAAACGTATGTTGAAACAAGGGCAATAGGCGGTTGAAGGTTAAGTTAAAGTAGATTATTAGACTGAAGTATCATCACTGAATACAGTAAAGAAATAGTTGTCAGAATGCATAAAAAATGCTGAACAGTTAGGAAAATTCAATTTATTTTGAGGTGGCTTAATAATCGTAATTTTCCCCCTTTCTGTTAGGGAGATTGGCCATCCAACACCTTAAAAATGCATACCTTATTATAAAATCAAGAGGGCTATTTTTATTGGTGCTGGAATAAGTTCACGACTATACATCATCAGTTATTTTGGACGAAATAGCTACTTTCGCATTGTGTTCTATAGTCCGCCTAGAACACAACACTACTCGCTTGATAATTTTTTAAATCTGAATGCTTGCCCCTAAAACTTTTACAAACTGTGCCAACCAAGCAGGGTGTGCAGGCCAAGCAGGTGCTGTGACCAAATGTCCATCCGTTACTGCTTCCGTGACTGCAATATCAGCATACTTTCCGCCCGCCAGTTTTACTTCTGCTGCACACGCAGGGTAGGCAGAACAGGTACGACCTTGCAGCACATTGGCAGCGGCCAGAATCTGTGCACCGTGACATACCGCAGCAATCGGTTTCTTTGCTGTATCAAATTCTTGCACAATTTCAATTACACGGGCATTCATGCGTAAATATTCGGGTGCGCGTCCTCCTGGAACGACTAAGCCAATATAGTCTGCGGTATTCACGACATCAAAATCATGGTTGATGGCAAAGTTGTGTCCACGCTTTTCGCTGTAGGTTTGTTCCCCTTCAAAGTCATGAATCGCTGTGGCAATACTGTCGCCCGATTTTTTGTCTGGACAGACTGCATGTACGGTATAACCGAGTCCTGTTAAAAACTGGAAAGGCACCATAGTTTCGTAATCTTCGGCATAGTCACCGACCAGCATGAGAATTTGTTTAGACATGATTTTTCTCTCTGTGTTGTTATGGTTGGAATCATTCTGCTTCACCATAGCATAGCCTGATGAGCAGTTTAAACCATGCTGTGTTGTCTTTAGTCGTAATGCATGATGAGTAAGGGGCACAGGAAATAAAAGCGATTGAATGATTAAGATGATCAGTGGTTTTAGACTGGATCGGCATTAAAATACTAGGCTGTCGTATAGCAATAACAAAGGAAAATAAAGATGAAGGTAAAACATTGGGGTTCAAAAGGTTTGTTGTGGGGTGCTATCAGTTTTTCTTCAATGACCATGGCCGCGGATATGGAAACTTATCGGGGAATGGGCACTATGAAACAAGATTTTCCGACTTTTAAAGCGTTAAAGGTAGGTGGTTTTATTGCCAAGAAACCTGAAGTTTCCCGTTATGACTATAACGATGTGTTTATCATCAAAAAACCACTCAAGTTTATGGGGCAAAGTGTGGTCGCGGTATCAGATGAATATATGTCTGAATATGTGGGTTGTTGTGTCAGTGAAGGTTGGGGGGCTGTATTGAGCAAGACTGCGGATTTAGCTGCACTGCAACAATTTGCTAAAAAGCATCAATGTACTTTAGCAGCTAGAGCAAAGGATGAGACTGATTATTATAGCCACAGTCTGAAAAGACGTCCGCAAGCTGAATATTATGAACTGTCTTGTCGGGAACGAGATTTAGCGCAATATTAAATCATGTTTGATCAGGTTGTAGATGTCACTCGGTGAGTTGGATTAATTCAATATCCCATTAGAAAAATGATGAAACCCGCACAATGCGGGTGGATTTGTTTTTTGCCAATTTTTATAAAAAACTAGCACCAGCAACGGCTCCAAACAACATCACCCAAAGCGGATGCACTTTCTTAAACAGACTCATCACTGTGGCAATGGCAATAATGGTAATCAGCAAACTATTTTGTGCCGAAGCATCGGCAATAATCCACGCACTGACCAGTACCAAGCCCACCGTAATTGGTTTTAAGGCTTTTTCAAAGCGTTCGCGTAGAGGATGGTCTTTAAACTGATTCCAGAATTTGAGTGCGAATACCGTAATCACGGATGAAGGGCCAAACTTGGCGAATGAGGTGACTAAAAGTCCAGCAGGGCCTGCTACATGCCAACCGACCAAGGGCACAATCATCATATTTGGCCCAGGTGCTGCCTGTGCCATTGCAAACATGGTGCTAAACTCGGTGGCACTTAACCAATGATGTACCTCGACCACCTGATGTTGCATTTCGGGCAAAATTGCAGGACCACCACCAAAGGCCAGCAAAGACAATTGAGTAAAAACGATGGCTAAAGCAATCAGAATCATACGTTTTTTGCTCCTTTATTCAGGCTTAATACGCTCATGTTGATCGCAACCAAAATCAGTAAAGTTAGCAGCAATGGAATTTTGATCACCAACATAAATATAAAGGTCAAGGCAATGGTTAACCAAGTTAAGTAGCGTCGCATAATCGGGCGGAGCATTTTCAGCCCCATCGCAAATAGCAAGCCTGCGGCAGCGGCAGCCAGACCTTCAATCATATGTCTGACCATAGGAATAGATTGAAACTGGGCATACAGTTCATACAGCATAATTACAATGAAAGTCGGTGCCGAGATTAAACCTACCATCGCACTCACCGCACCTTTTACCCCTTGAAATTGATAGCCAATAGCGACTGACATATTGATGATATTGCCACCGGGCAGTAGTTGGCACACTCCAAGTAAATGCGTGAATTCCTCAATCGTTAGCCATTTGCGATCATCTACAATCATCCGATGTGCCAGTGGCAACACCCCACCAAACCCCATCAGACCGAGCTTCATAAATCCCATAAATAACTCCTGAGAATTGGGATGAATCTCTTGTTCCAATGGAATTATTTCTGTTTTCATTGCCGACCTCGCTATCTGGAATATCAAAAGTATGCGCTTGTAGCGTTATAATGAAAAATGCTATTTATGGTGTTATTCATACCTAAAAAGTATGCCTTAAAATAGAGAGATCAGATGGATATTCATAAGCTCAAAGCCTTTGTGGCTGTGGTGGAAGAAAGCAATATTTCACGTGCGGCAGTGCGTTTAAATATGCAGCAACCACCGTTGACCCGTATTATTAAAGGGCTAGAAGATGAACTGAATGCACAGTTACTCAAGCGCTTGCCTCGTGGTGTCGAGGCAACTGAAGCAGGCAAAGTGCTGTATCAAGAAGCCTTAACTATATTGGCACATGCACAGGCGATTCCGCAGCGGGTACAGAACATTACCCAAGGTTTGGAAGGGCAGTTGAATATTGGAATTACTAACTCGGTAGGACTACATCCTTTTTTACCAGCCTTGTTGCGTAATTTCCGTGAAGCCTTTCCTGCGGTGTCGATTCATTTGGAAGAAGATGGCAGTAATTCACTGATTGACTCCATCAGTAATGATAAAAATGACATTGTATTTCTACGTAAACCTGCACCAATTGGTTTAGGGCTAAACAGCTTACATGTGTTGGATGAACCGTTGATTGTGGCGATGCCGAATAATCATCCTTTGGCGGAACAGCCCGATGCAATTCACTTACTCGATTTAGAAGCTCATGATTTTGTGCTGTATCGTCGCCTAGCGGGTCAGGATTTATTCGACAATATTATGGCCAGTTGTTATCAGGCGGGTTTTAGTCCGAAAATTGTGCAAGAAGCACCACGTTTAACTTCTAGTTTAAACCTGATTGCAGCAGGGATTGGCTTATCGATTGTGCCTGAAGCGATTCGTGATTTCTGGAATAAACAGATTGTGTATAAGCCTTTAAAGGCGGATTTGCCGTGTATCGCCCCAATTTATGCGGTGTATAAGCACAATCCTGAAAATGTCCGTTTGCAGCATGTGTTGCAATTATTAGGCAAATAGCCTCAAGAGATACAGAGTCATAACAACTGGGTAGTAATGCCTGTGCTACAAAGAAGCCAATCAGTTATTGGAATTCAGTATATGTCTGTTCAGCTTGTGAAAACTCTGGGGAAATGGTCGGGTCTTGGTCGTGCGGTATTATTGGCAGCCACAGTTTTAGGCGCTACGCAGATGAGCATGGCGAGTAGCACAGTGGATCAACTGAGTGACTGTTTAGTAAAATCGACCACAGCGACTGATAAAACTGCAGTGTTGCAGTGGACGTTTGTAGCGTTATCGACCCATCCTGATTTAAAGCAGTTTAGTCAGGTCACGGAAGATCAGAAAACTGCACTGGATAAAAACGTGGCGCAGGTGTTACAGCGTATTTTGGTTGAGCAATGTTCAGCACAAACCAAAGCCGTGATTCAGGCGGATGGTATTCAAGCCGTAGGTGAAAGTTTTCAGCAGTTGGGACAGATTACAGGCGAAGAAATTGTAAAAAATACTGAAGTGAAGCAGCAGTTGAATGGTTTGTTGCGTTATGTGGATTTAAATAAGATGGTGACGACCTTTTTGACGCCTGAGATTTGGAATAAGTTGGGTGTGATTAGGTAATTTTACCTCTCCCTAACCTTCACTTTAAAGTTGTGCTTTACAACTTGCTCAGGAGAGAGAATATCAATTTTAAATTTAACTTGTTTGTAAATCTACAATGAAAGCGCCTTCTCCCTACGGGAGCAGACGGGGGAGGGTAACTATAAATCACTTATAAATTAGGATCTTGAGATTTGGAAAAGTCCTATGTCTTCGTATTTGGCGATAAAGAACGTTTTTCGATGATTGTATCTTAATAATTTAGGATAATTAATTGAATTATTTTAGTAAGTTAATTATATTTTCATTCTATTGATTTTACTGAATAATTGAAAGAAATGATTGTTGGGATTTTTTTAAGGCACATAAAAACTTATAAAGGTATTAACTTTATCCCTTTAAGTGATGGAGAAAAATTTTGCGGTTTAGTTGGTAATAATGGGATTGGAAAAAGCACAGTACTTGAAGCTCTCGATAAAATTTTCTTGTCTAATAAAGAGTGGAATATTAACTTATCTCATAATAAGTCTTTAGATGACTCTAATATTCCCTACATTGTACCAATTTTTTTAATAGAAAAAGATAAAATAAAATTTGATGTAAAAGAGTTGGAGGTTGTTCAGGTTATTGATAAATCTATAAAAAGAATAAAGACTGGAAATTTACCTCCAAGATTCTCTGGTTCAAAAGAAACAGTACAACACATTGAAAGAATAACTTCTACTCTAAAAAATATAGATGATTATTATTTAATTCCACTAGGGGTTACTCTTAATAACAAAAAGAGTTTTAGCGTTTTTAATGCTTATTTCAAAGGTAAGTTATCTGAATTTTTGGATGGAATAAGTACTCCAAGCACAGATCTCGAAGATTTTGATGAAACCGAATTTGACTTTAGTGTTTTAGATAATATTTTCAATAAAATAATAGATATTTATAGATATATTTATATTCCTAGAGAATTGAGTGCTGAAGAGTTTACCAAACTTCACAACAAGCAATTTGAATTTCTTATGGGTAAGAGCTTACAGCAAACCCTAAATGATACTATTTCGCCAACAACTGTAAAAAAAATAAATGATTCATTAGATCTAATCATTTCTGAATTAGAGGGTGATCTTGAATCATATATTTATAAAACAAATAGTGACGTCAGACAGACGAAATTAAAAAGAGTTGATATCAATAATTTAATAATTGAAGCATATTTTAATATTAGATCTATGCATCTCAAAGTTGATGAAAATTCATCAATGGCAATTACTAAACTAAGCTCTGGCGAGAAACAAAAAGCAATATTAGATATAGCTAATAGTTTACTGAGAAAAAACTATGAAAATAACAATAACAAATATGTCATTTTCGGTTTTGATGAGCCTGAATCATCTCTACATATTTCAGCATGCTTTGATATGTTTCAAAGCTTATATGAAACAACTCAATTTTGCTCACAAGTTATATTTACTACTCATTGGTATGGTTATATTCCTTCTGTAATAAGAGGTAATACTGTAATTATGGGTAAAGGCAGTGATGTTGGTCACAAGTTTGATTTTATTAATATTACAAAATATCGTGAAGAAACAAGAATTATAGGTGCCCAATCTCGTAATCAACTCCCTTTTAGTATTCAATTAAAAAGTATTAATGATCTTGTTCAAGCAATAATTTATGGAAGTATGAGTGAAAATCCATTTAATTGGCTAATTTGTGAGGGATCTTCAGAAAAAATTTATCTGTCTGATTTTTTGTCAGAATTAGTTGAAAATCAAAGGTTAAGAATTTTACCAGTTGGTGGTTATAGTGAAGTTAAGAAATTATATAACCATCTATCAATTGCTTTTGAGGATTTTAAACAGGAAATGAAAGGCAAAGTTTTTTTGCTTTGTGATACTGATTCTACGTTAGATATGAATACAACTAATCTTAGACAAGATGCTCAACATCCTAAGCTAAAATATAGAAGACTCATAGTCAATGAGGGAAGTGAAAATGCTGAACTTGTGATGATTAACTCTCCAATAGCTGCAAATTCTTCTGTATTGGAAGATGTACTTAATGCTGAAACATTTTTGAAAGTATTAGAGCAGATGAAAGAGGAAAATCCTGAATTAGAGGAACTTATTGATGTTCATAAAAGGGTCGAACTCGTAGAAAATATTTTTTATCCATCTGCTTTATGTTTAAGATTATCAATTCCAGAGAAGAGAAGATTAAAGAGTTTTTTTGGAAAAAACAATAATCATATGAAGGTTGAATTTGCATTAAATTATATAACAGCTGTGGATAATAAGAATGAAATACCTTGGATAAATGAAATACGAAGTTTCTTTGAGTAATAGAAAACCCGCTCTAAAGCGGGTTTTCTTTTGAAACTAGATCAGCTTAACCAATCAATTTCTTCATTAATTCATTCACTTGTGCTGGGTTAGCTTTGCCTTTTGCAGCTTTCATCACTTGCCCCACAAGACCGTTAAAGGCTTTCTCTTTACCAGACTTGTATTCCTCAACCATCTTCTCGTTGGCTGCAAGCACATCTTTAATAATCGCTTCAATCGCACCTGTGTCAGTTTCTTGCTTCAAGCCTTTCTCAGCAATAATGGCATCGGCAGTTTTGCCTTCTTCCCACATAAAGCCAAACACTTGCTTCGCAATCTTACCGTTAATGGTATTGTCCACAATACGTGCAATCATGCCACCCAACTGTTCAGCCGAAACAGGGGAATCCGCCAACTCTAAGCCTGCTTTGTTTAAAGCACCTGAGAATTCGCCCATCACCCAGTTTGCAGACACTTTACCTTGAGCAGCACCGCCAGCAGCCTGAACAACGGCCTCATAAAACTCAGACATTTCACGCGTTAGTGTTAACACATGTGCATCGTACTCAGTCACAGCAAAGTCAGCCACAAAACGCTCACGACGTGCCGCAGGTAACTCAGGCAATGCTGCGCGTGCAGCTTCAATTTGCGCATCTGGAATAATCACAGGCAACAAGTCTGGGTCTGGGAAGTAGCGGTAATCGTTCGCTTCTTCTTTCGAACGCATTGAACGCGTTTCCATCTTCACAGGGTCAAACAGACGCGTTTCTTGATCTACCGTGCCATCCCATTCTAAAATTTCCATTTGGCGTTCAATTTCAACATTGATCGCTTGCTCAATGAAACGGAATGAGTTGAGGTTTTTCAATTCACAGCGTGTACCAAAAGGCTGACCCGGACGACGTAAAGACACGTTACAGTCAGCACGGAACGAACCTTCTGCCATGTTACCGTCGGAAATGCCGAGCCAGCGCACCAGTGTATGAATGGCTTTAATGTAGGCAACGGCTTCTTCAACCGAACGCATGTCTGGCTCAGACACGATTTCTAGTAAAGGAGTACCTGCACGGTTCAAGTCGATGCCCGACATGCCTTCAAACTGGTCGTGAATCGATTTACCTGCATCTTCTTCAAGGTGAGCACGGGTAATACCAATACGTTTGGTCGAACCATCTTCAAGTTGAATGTCGATATGACCCAAGCCCACAATTGGGTTGTCCATCTGGCTAATTTGGTAGCCTTTAGGTGAGTCAGGGTAGAAGTAGTTTTTACGTGCAAAAACCGATGCTTGGTCGATGTAGGCATCAATACCCAAACCAAAACGAATTGCTAAATCTACCACTTGCTTGTTTAAAACAGGCAGTACACCCGGCATTGCCAAGTCAACAAGGCTAGCTTGCGTATTTGGGTCTTGACCGAATTCAGTCGAAGAACCTGAGAAAATTTTAGATTTGGTTGCAAGCTGAGTGTGAATCTCAATCCCGATCACGACTTCCCAACCATCAATCAGGTTTGATTTAGGCTTTTTTTGAGCTTGTGCCATTATGCATTCTCCTCAGCAATTGCCGCGCGTTTGGTGTGCCAATCCGTCACTTGTTGATACTGATGCACGACAGACAATAATTGTGATTCTGACCAGTAGTTACCAATCAACTGCAAGCCAACAGGGAGTTGTGCTTGGTCAAAGCCAACAGGGGCATTGATTGCAGGAAGACCAGCCAAGTTCACCGCAAGCGTGTAAATGTCACCTAAATACATTTCTGTTGGGCTGAGGTTAGCACCAATTTTATATGCAGTTGTTGGTGCAGAAGGTGCAGCAATCACATCAACTTGTTCAAAGGCTTTTAAGAAGTCTTGCTGAATTAAACGACGGACTTTCTGTGCTTTCACATAATAAGCATCATAGTAACCCGCAGACAACGCATACGTACCAATCAGGATACGACGTTGAACTTCGGCACCAAAACCTTCCGAACGTGAGCGTTTGTATAGGTCTAAAATGTCAGTCGGGTTTTCACAGCGGTAGCCGTAACGTACGCCATCAAAACGAGAAAGATTCGATGATGCTTCCGCAGGGGCAATCAAATAATAGGTCGGTACATAGGCTTCCGTCATGTTGAGATCAATCTCAACCAAGGTCGCGCCCATGTCTTCCAGTTTTTTCAACGATTCTTCAACACGTGCTTTTACTTCGGCGTCTAAACCTGCCACGTTGAAGTATTGTTTTGGAATACCAATGCGTAAGCCTTTGACTGCGGTTGCATTTAAGTTGGCAACGTAGTCATCGACATCTTTTTCGACAGAAGTTGAGTCTTTCGCATCGTGACCAGCCATGACATTCATGAGGTAGGCACAGTCTTCAGCCGAACGTGCCATTGGTCCGCCTTGGTCCATTGATGATGCATAAGCAATCATGCCGAAACGCGAAACACGGCCATAGGTCGGTTTTAAACCCGTTAAACCACAGAAAGATGCAGGTTGGCGAATTGAACCACCTGTATCTGTACCTGTTGAAAACGGTGCAAGATCAGCCGCCACAACTGCCGCAGAACCACCCGAAGAGCCACCTGGCACATGTTCTAGATTCCATGGATTTTTCGTTGCGCCATAAAAAGGGTTTTCAGAAGTTGAACCCATGGCAAACTCGTCCATGTTCACTTTACCTAAAGTCACCAAACCTGCGGCTTTGCCTTTGGCAACTACAGTTGCGTCATAAGGTGAGATAAAGTTATCCAACATTTTTGAGCCCGCAGAGGTTTTAATGCCCTGAGTACAAAAAATGTCTTTATGTGCAATCGGAACACCTGTGAGCGTAGTTGCTGTGCCGGCTTTAATCGCAGCATCCGCAGCATCAGCTTGAGCCAATGCTTGTTCAGCAGTCACAGTGATATAAGAATTTACCTGCGTATCAATTTTTTCAATACGTTTTAAATAATGTGCAGTCAGTTCGCGAGAGGAGAATTGAGCTTGTGCCAAACCCTCAGCAAGTTCACGAATCGATAAGCGGTGTAAATCGGTCATGAGAAATAATTCTTTACGTTTAATTTTAAAAAAATGGTTCAACTGAGTGAAAATTATTCAATCACACGTGGTACAAGGTACAAGCCAGCTTCGGTTGCAGGTGCAACAGCTTGATATTCTTCACGATGATTCTGTTCAGTCACCACGTCTTCACGTAACGGCTGTGGATTGTCGAAAGGGCTTTTCAATGGTTCAACACCTTCGGTGTCGATGCCTTTTAAGGTTTCCATCATGCCTAAAATTTTGTTTAGACTTTGAGCATATTCAGCAGATTGCGTATCATCTAGCGACAAACGAGCAAGATTGGCGATTGCTGAAACGGTTTGAGCATTTAAATCTGCTGAATGCTGAGCATCCGATGTAGACATAACATCACCTAATCAGTATTAAAAAATTTCAAAATATCGTGCGTTATAATAAGCGATTGACTTGTTCAAAGCATCACATTTAGTTAAAGTTGCGACCTTGCGTCCACATAAAGTTAAACTGAGAACGACCCCGTGATTCTAAAACGACTAATTGGCTTGTTTTCGCCAGACCTCGCCATTGATTTAGGTACAGCAAATACACTTATTTATGCACCAGGACGAGGCATTATATTAAATGAACCGACAGTTGTGGCTATTCGTCACAGTGGTTCACAAAAAATTGTTGCCGCTGTTGGTCTTGATGCGAAGCAAATGCTTGGTCGTACGCCTGCGAACATCTCTGCAATTCGCCCAATGAAAGACGGTGTAATTGCTGATTTTGAAGTGACTGAAACCATGCTGAACCAGTTTATTGGTAAAGTGCATGAAAAGCGTTTATTCCCACCTGCGCCACGTGTTGTGGTGTGTGTTCCATGTAAATCAACTTTGGTTGAACGTCGTGCTATTCGTGAGGCTGTATTTAATGCAGGCGCACGTGATGTCCGTTTAATTGAAGAACCGATGGCTGCTGCAATTGGTGCAGGTTTACCTGTGGAACAAGCTTGCGGTTCGATGGTGGTTGATGTGGGTGGTGGTACAACTGAAATTGCAATTATTTCATTGCAAGGTTGTGTCTATGCTGACTCTTTACGTGTTGGTGGTGATGTGTTTGATGAACAAATCATTAACTATGTACGTAAAGCACATGGCTGCGTGATTGGTGAAACCACTGCAGAAAACATCAAGAAAGAAGTGGGCATGGCTTTACCAGATGAAAATGGTAAAACTTTGGAAATTGAAGTTCGTGGTCGTAACTTGGCAGAAGGTGTGCCGCGTGCCATTACAGTTACTTCAGACGAAATTACCCAAGCGATTTCAGATCCGTTACAAAGCATTGTTTCAGCAGTCAAATCTGCATTGGAACAAACGCCACCTGAATTATCTTCAGATATTGCAGAGCGCGGCATTGTATTGACGGGTGGTGGTGCATTGCTACGTAACCTTGACAAATTATTGGCTCAGGAAACTGGTTTACCAGTCGTAGTCGCAGAAGACCCTTTAACTTGTGTCACTCGTGGTGGTGGTAAAGTTTTAGAATTCTTTGATAATCCAAATCACGACATGTTATTCGTTGGTTAATTAAGGATTTGGCTGTGCAAACAAATTTGTTTTCTAGGCAGCCCCCATCATTTCGCTCCTTTATCATTGCGGTTGTAACATGTTTGGTGGTGCTATTTTTTAACTGGCGCTTACCACATGTGATACAGCCAGCAAGAGATGTCTTGTATGCGGCATATAATCCCATTTATGCCTTAGCGAGCTATCCTGTATTGTCTAGCGAATGGTTGACACAGCAGACCAAGTCTGAGGCACAATTGCGTCGTGAAAACACGGCCATGCAGGCGGAGTTGTTACAAGCCCAAGTACGTTTGCAAAAACTATCAGAGCTTTCTGCTGAAAATACACGTTTACGTGGTTTGCTTGATACACCTTTAATTATTGATGGTCGTATGGAAATTGCTGAAGTCATTGGGACGGATGCGGATCCATTACGTCATATTATTGTGATTAACCGAGGTTCAACCAACAATTTGAAAGTTGGACAGACGGTATTAGACGATAAAGGCATCATGGGACAAATCATCAATGTGTATCCACACAGTAGTCGAGTCATGTTGCTTTCTGACAAAGATCATTCTTTATCGGTACGTTTAGAGTACACGGGGATGCGTGCTATCGTTTCGGGTACAGGTGATTTAGGACATCTGAAAATGGAATACGTTCCAACCAGTGCCAATATTAAGGTGGGTGAAAAAGTGTATAGCTCAGGTTTGGGGGCGCATTTTCCAGCAGGATATTTGGTCGGTACAGTGTCTAAAGTGAGTCGACATACAACGGGTGAGTTTGCACAAATTGATGTGGTTCCTGCGGCACAGTTAGCCAGTGGTCATCATGTTGTGGTGCTGTTTTCCGACTCATTAGCGATGGAGCAACCACATGCCAATCGCTAAGTTACGTCAAGAAAAACGTCAAGATCCATTATTCCCAATCATTTTTTCAGTAATCATTGCCTCTGTGCTAATGGTTTATCCATTGGCCTATGCTGTTTCTGGCTGGCGTCCATTGTTTATGATGATGGTGATGCTGTTTTGGGTGCTATGTCAGCCTACGTGGTGTGGTGTCTGGTTTGCCTTTGGTACAGGTATTTTTGTCGATTTACTGATGGATGCCCCACTAGGATTAAATGCATTATGTTTTGTAGTGATCAGTTTTGTTGCGCGGTTTTTGATTCGTGAACGCCGTGTACTGACTTTTGCCAATCTGTGGGTCATTGCAGCACTGGCCATTTTAGCTTACCTGTTTATGATGTGGGTGGCACAAATTATGGGGGGCATTCAGTTCTCTTTTGCCCGACATTGGCAACCATTACTCACCAGTGTTCTGGTGTGGCCATTGGTTTATTTTGTGCTGAAAAAATGGCGCGTTTAGTCCTTGCCTCTAGTTCTCCGAGACGTCGTGAGCTGCTTCAGCAGCTCGGCCTAGACTTTTCAATTTATAGCCCTGAGATTGATGAAAATGTGCTTGAGGGTGAAATTGCAGCAGATTATGTTCACCGTTTAGCGTGTGAAAAAGCAGCAGCAGTACAACAACATTTTCCAGATGCCGTTATTATTGCCGCAGACACCAGTTTAAGTGTCGATGGTGAAATTTTAGGGAAACCCGAATCTAAAGCACATGCCTTTGAAATGTGGGCAAAAATATCGGGCAGAAAACATGATGTATTTTCTGGGGTATGTGTACGTACATCAGCACAAATTTCAAGTATAGTGGTGCGTACCCAAGTCGAATTTCAAGTGCTGAGCCTAAAAGACATGGAAGCGTATTGGGCGACAGGGGAACCCGAAGGGAAAGCGGGAGCTTATGCTATACAAGGGCTGGCTTCGCGTTATATTCCCCGTATTGAAGGCAGTTATACCAATGTCGTTGGTTTGCCGTTACATGAGACAGTCGAGTTATTCAAAGCCATTAAGGTGTTAAATTAATGGTGAAACAAAAATTTTTATAATGTTTTGAGTCTTATTATGTCTGACGAGTTACTGATTAATGTCACACCGATGGAGTGTCGTGTGGCGTTAATTCAAAATGGTACAGTCAACGAGTTATATGTTGAACGTACTGTAAAACGGGGTTTGGTAGGAAATATTTATAAAGGCAAAGTCGTTCGCGTTTTGCCAGGGATGCAGGCTGCTTTTGTCGATATTGGTCTGTCCCGCACCGCTTTTTTACACATCAATGATATGGTTTGGCCACGCAATCAGCCGATTCCCAATGTTTTTGAATTATTACAGCCTGGGCAAATTCTGACAGTTCAGGTCATGAAAGATATGTTGGGAACCAAAGGTGCGCGTTTAAGTACGGATCTTTCTATTCCTTCGCGTTATTTGGTACTCATGCCTTTTGGCAATCATATTGGTGTATCACAAAGAATTGAATCAGAAGAAGAACGCGAGCGTTTACGTTCTATTATTGAGAAAATTCAGGCCCAACACGAATTACCAGGTTCAGTCATTGTACGTACTGCTGCAGAAGGGATTGATGAAGCTTCAATTGCGCAGGATATGGCGTATTTAGCAAAGTTGTGGGAATACATCCAACGTAAACAAAAAATTATTGCGGTACCTTCTCTTATTTTTGAAGAATTACCCTTACCACAACGTATTATTCGTGATTTAGCGAATGAAAATACGGTAAAAATTTCGGTTGACTCACGTGAAATTCATGCCAAATTGCAGGAATTTGTGGCTGAGTTTGTGCCAAATATGCAGAGTCGTTTGATTCACTATCCTGGTGAACGTCCGATTTTTGACTTATATAATGTTGAAGAAGACATTCAGAAAGCACTGCAAACTCGTGTTGCCTTAAAGTCGGGTGGTTATTTAATGATTGACCAAACCGAGGCCATGACCACAATTGATGTTAATACGGGCTCGTATGTGGGCGGCAGAACACTAGAAGATACTGTGTTTAAAACCAATATGGAGGCAACACAGGTCATCGCACGTCAGTTACGTTTACGTAATTTGGGTGGCATTATCATTATTGACTTTATTGATATGCAGGAAGCCCAGCATCGTGAAGAAGTAATGAATCAGTTTGAGCGTATGTTGGAACGTGACCATGCCAAGACTAAAATTACGCAGGTTTCGGAGTTAGGTCTGGTCGAAATGACGCGTAAGCGTACTCGAGAGTCGCTAGAACACTTGTTATGTGAATCTTGTCCGACTTGTCAGGGACGTGGTTATGTTAAAACAGCAGAGACGGTATGTTACGAAATCTTTCGAGAAATCTTACGATATACCCGAGCTTTTGAATCTCAGAGTGGCTTTACTGTTGTCGCACATCCTTCTGTAATTGATCGTTTGTTAACCGCAGAAGCACCAGCTGTGGCGGATTTAGAGCATTTTATTAATCGTGTGATTAAATTTCAGGTGGAAAATTTATATACGCAAGAGCAATACGATATCATTCTAAGCTGAAATTGTAACAGGATGTCGTTAAACACTTGTTACAACTGAAATTTTACTTTCGAGCTAGTTTTTTCAATACTACTCATACCAAGTAGCCAAACTAAATTTTCATTTTTGGGGAATTTGGTCTTAGCAAGAAGAGGTGTGAAATGGGCATGAGTGAAAAAATTATCAAACAAGGTATCAAGCACGTACTAGATAATAAAAACGTACATACGGGTTATATCGTAGACGAACAAGGCAAAGAAACTCAAATTACAACGGCCATGGTTCGTTCGGTCTGTCATCAGCTACTGAAACAGTGTCGCAGTATTAAAGCTTAAGGGGCTCTTGTGAAGCCCCTTAATTTATTCTACTTAATTTTTGTCATTAGTTTCTGCGGTTAACTCACCGCCTTCAACTTTGGGCTTTTAACCCCAACAATACTTTCAAATCGTTGAATTTCTTCTTCCAAGTGCGTTAATAAGTTTTGCATCTTCGGTAATGCGACACGACACGCCGTGAGTCCAACCTCAAGCTTATCTAAATAGCTGGTCATGGTAATATTGAGTGCTTGACCATCTAGAACAATTGATGCTGGATAAAGTGCATCGAGTTTCGCGCCATTCCAATATAAAGGTTCACGTGGACCAGGCACATTAGAAATAACCAAATTGAATGCCTGACGTTTCGGCATTAAACCAGAGGCAATATTCAAGCCTGCTGCACCATAAACAAATGCACTGTAGTTCATGATCTGGTTAGAGTTCATGCGTTTAAAACGTTCTTTTGCATTCAGAACACTACGACGAATAATCTGCAAACGTTCTAAAGGATCTTCTTTATGCGTACCTAAATTCGCCAAAATCATGGTAATTCGATTTGATACTTCTGAATCATCATCACGAATGGAAGCAGGAACCATGGCAACCAAAGGTTTCTTTGGTAGAGCATTTTGACTCAGTAAATATTCACGTAATGCACCAGAGCAAATCGCCAACACCACATCATTAATCGTGACGTTTAAAGCTGATGCAATATGACGTAGACGATCAAACTCAAAAGATTGGGCAGCAAAGCGACGTGATGAGCTAACACGTTGATTTAAAATGCTGCTTGGCGCTTGGAAGCTAGAGACATAGTCTGGATTACGCCCCATATCTTTCATGACTGTTTGGGAAAGTTCACGCATCACGATAGGCGTTGCTTCTACTTGTTGTTTCAACCCCGTAATGATTTTTTTCATACGGCTGACTTTTGCTTCTTTTAAACGTTTGGCACGAGGACCTTCGACACACCATGGTGGCACAATGCTTTTAGCGTGTGGGTCATGCGAAAGTGATTTTTCGACCAGACGCATGCCCGCAATACCATCCACCATAGCATGATGAATTTTAAAATACATGGCAAAACGATTGCCTTCGATCCCTTCAATAATGTAACACGTCCATAAAGGCTTGGCTCGATCAATCAGTGCACTATGCTCTTGAGAGATATAAGTCAGTAATTCTCGAATACGTCCGGGATGAGGTAAGGCAATATGACGAAAATGATGATCAAGATCGAATTCTTCATCTTCATCCCATAATAGGCCATTCAATTTATTGTTAAATGGTGGAACAGGAATGGATTTCGAGCTGCGAATATCTGCAACCAAATCTTGTAGAAAAGTTTCAGGTGCATGTTCAGGAATTTGAAAAAGAAATAATCCCCCAACGTGCATAGGTTGCTGCCGTTTTTCTAATGTTAAAAAGATAAAATCAATAGGGTGTAATGGGCGCATAGTGTCGATTGCCTCACTGCAATTTCTATGGTGACTCCTTTCTGAGTCACATTGTTAGAATTATAAAACTTGATTTGAGTATAGCGCCTTTTACCTAGAAAAGTTACGGCTTTATGTGTCCATCAATCTGAAAAAAAGCCACTGAATAGTTCAGTGGCTTTGGCTTGACAAAATTATTTTGCTAAATTGCCAGCATGTAATCCGCATTCTTTGTGTGTGGCTTCTTCCCACCACCAACGGCCTTCACGCTCATGCTGATTAGGTAATACAGGTCGCGTACACGGTTCACAGCCAATTGAAATAAAACCACGCTCATGTAGCGGATTATATGGAACTTCCATCATACGGATATAGCTCCATACTTCTGCACTAGACCAGTTCGCTAAAGGATTGTATTTAATTAACTGTTTGCCAGGGCCAGAAAAACCAACATCAGATTGAATGACTGGAATTTCAGTGCGTGTCCCTGGGCTTTGGTCTTTACGCTGACCTGTAATCCAACCATCCAAAGTCGCCAGTTTTTTGCGTAAAGGTTGTACCTTACGAATACCACAGCATTCTTTATGGTCATCTTGATAAAAACTGAATAACCCTTTTTCATTGACGAGCGCTTGAACTGCTTCAGATTCTGGGAAACAGATTTCGATCTTAATATTGTAATGTTTCCGCACCGTTTCAATAAATTGATAGGTTTCTGGGTGCAAACGGCCCGTGTCTAAACTAAAAACACGGAATGGTTTACCCAGATTGGCTGCCATATCAATCAGTACAACATCTTCAGCGCCAGAAAAAGAAATGGCAATTTCACCTTCTTGATTCAGTGCGAGTTCTAAAATTTCACTTGGAGATTTATCTGCATATTCAGATGCAAGCGCATCAATATGATCGATAGTAGGGATAGTAGTCATTAGAGTTCCTGGCTATAGGCTTGGAGACTTCAAAACCTATATTAAAAGATTTTGAAAATATTCTAATTGAATTGAATATTTCTACTTAGCATTAAAAAATAAATGCTTATGAAAAAAATAGATTTAAAAAACAGCAATTACTGAATCATAAGTTGATGCTATTATAGTCCAAATTTTTTTCATAGACAGTTGGGAGCATTCATGGAAGTTGTATGTCTTGATTTAGAGGGTGTGTTAGTTCCAGAAATTTGGATTAACTTTGCGAAAAAAACTGGAATTAAAGCGCTAGAAGCGACAACACGTGATATTCCTGATTACGATGTGTTAATGACACAACGTTTAGATCTTTTAAAGCAACATAATTTAGGCTTGGATGATATTCAAGAAGTCATTGCGGAAATGGGACCATTTCCAGGTGCAAAAGAATTTGTAGAATGGGTGAGTACGCATTTCCAGCTTATTATTCTTTCAGACACTTTCTATGAGTTTGCACATCCGTTGATGAAACAATTGGGTTGGCCAACTATTTTCTGTCATAAATTAGAAACAGACGAGCAGGGGATGATTTCTGCTTATAAATTACGTCAACCTGACCAGAAGCGTCAGGCAGTTAAAGCACTTCATGGTTTGAACTTCCGTGTGATTGCGGCAGGTGATTCATATAATGACACCACAATGCTAGGCGAAGCAGATCATGGTTTCTTGTTTGATGCGCCAGAAAATGTGATTGCTGAGTTTCCACAATTCCCAGCAATCAACGGTTATGATGCGTTAAAAGAAGCCATTCGTAAGGCATCTGTACGTAATATTCCTGCTTAATTCTATAAAATTAAACAAAAAAAGACGGACTTAAAGTCCGTCTTTTTTTATTGCAAAGATTAGAATTTGTAGCCAAATTTCAATCCGTAAGCAATTGCTTCATTATCAGAGAAATCACCAACAACATTACCGCCAGTTTGTGCTTTGGCATCACCTAACCAGAAGTACTTAACACCAGCTTGAACAAAATAATTTTCTGCTGGGCTATATTGACCACCCAAGCCTGCGCTCCAATAGCCTTCAACTGGGCCTAAAGTTGTTACAGGGTTGCCTGCACCTGAATCCCAACCTGCTGAAACTGAGCCAGACCATTTTTTGTTGAATTTATGACCTAGACCGATAGTTGCTGAAATTTGATCATCAGAATAATCAATCAGATTTTGCGCTTTTCCTTTTGCGATCTTAGATGCAGTTGCTAAAGCTACTGGACTTACTGCAAATTGATCCCAATGCACCCAACGTACATTTGCAAAAGCTAAAGTATCTTTTGCAATGCCAGTTTGAAAGTCTAAATTCACAGACTGTGGTGTGACGACTTCAGTTTGGCTGGTGACAGAACGTAAGTCCACACCACTTGGTAAAGTTGGTAAGTAATTTGGCGGAATATAGATATTTGATGTTTCAGTAGTATTTAATTCATGTTTAATTTCAGATCGGTAGGTTACCGCTGCTTTTAGTGCAATCTCTGGAATTTGATACGCTGCACCCGCTAACCAACCATAAGCATCATCTTCTTTTAGATTGATGTCATAACCAGAAAGTAAAGAGTAAGCTGCACCACGTAAAGAGACATCACCTTTTACCGTTTGATAAACAGGACCTGCATAAAAATTCCAGTTTTCAGTTGGTTGGTAGCCCACAATAAGAGAGAGGTTGTTGGTACGAACTTTCACGCTAGTACCTTCTACACCATCACCAAAAGTGCCTGCTTCAGCAGAATATTGAGAGTCAGCCCCATAAGGTTGATCGTAAATCAAACCAAAAGAAAAATGTTCGGTTGCCTGAACTTTAAGTGCAGCCGATGGGAAATAATAGTCATCCGCCATGTCTGTTACAGCAGCCCCACTATTACTTTTACCACTTACATTCGGATCTAAAATACTGATTGAAGCTTCAGCATAATTTCCTGATTGCAAAAAAGGCAGGATAGATTGACCAGAACGATCAAGGCCTGCTGCAAATGTAGAAGTAGTAGGAATAAGACAAAGTAAAATTGCTTTTTTAAGAGCTGTAAGCTTCATGGATATTTTCCCTGATATCTCTTTGTAACTAAAAGTTAAGGGAAGGTAACACAAATTAAAAAAGAGTAAATGCACTATGCCGTTTATTAATTGAACTAACTCATACACAAAAAGTGCTTGAATAGAGTAAAAATACTAATGGTACGTCTGTATATTAATGATTTATAAATAAAAAAATAGAGTAATTAGTTTAATTGTAGAGTCATTTAAGTGAAAAATTAAATGTTTAATTTAAAAACACTTGGCTAATTTTAGTTGATATTCTGATTTAAGGAATGATACTTTTTGCCAAAAAAAAGACCATCCAAAAGGATGGTCTTTTGAGGCATGTATGAATTAGAAGCGGTAGCCGATTTTTAAACCATATGCAAGTGCATCATTGTCAGAAAAGTCTGCTACATAATTTGATGTACCAAATTGTGCGCCAGTTTGTGCTTTAGCATCACCTAACCAGAAGTATTTCACACCGCCAGCAATAAATGTTGCAGGAGTAGGGCTGTATTGAACACCTAGGCCAAGGTTCCAATAACCTTCTGTTGGGCCTAGTGTTGTTACAGGATTACCAGCACCAGAATCCCAACCTACAGATACATTACCTGCCCATTGTTCATTCAGTTTACGACCTACACCGACATTCGCAGACCATTGATCATCACTGTAAGCCACTAAGTCAAATCCATTTGGATAGCCTGGAGTTTTTCCTGCTGCCACACCAAATGCATAAGGGCGGATTGCGAAGTCTTTCCAATTTACCCAACGCACATTCGCAAAAGCTACAGTATTTGCCATAACTCCAGTTTGGAAATCAAGGTTAACAGATTGCGGTGTAGTAACATCTGTATCACCTGTAGCACTTACGCCCGCTAATGCAGGATTGTTCATAATAGCTGAAAGAGTTCCTGTACCAACAGAAGATTCTTCTATTCCGACACTATGTTCAACTTCAGAACGGTAGGTAACAGATGCTTTCAAGGCAATTTCAGGAATTTGGTAGGCAAAACCAGCTAACCATCCTGTCGCACTGTCTTCACTAATATCAGCATTATATCCTCCGAATCCTGCAGCTCCGCCATATGCTAAACCACGAAGTTTTACATGCCCTTTAATTGTTTGGTAAACACCACCACCATAAATATTAAAGTTTTCATTCGGTTGGAAGCCCACGATCATAGCAATGTTTTGGGTTTTAACTTCAACATTAGTTGACTCTTTGCCATTATGAAATAAGCCCACACCTCCTAAGGCAGCAGAGCCAGTATCTGATAGAGAATAAGTTGCATCAGCTCCAAATGGTTGGTCGTAAATTAAACCAAAAGAAAAATGATCAGTTACTTGTAATTTTAGTGCGGCATTTGGGAAATAATAATCATCTCCCATGTCTCCTAGACTTGTATTTTGTAATCCAACAACATTGGCTGATACTGCTGGGCTTGGTGTGTATCCAGAACGAACCTTTCCTGAAACGTTTGGATCAAGTGCAGAAAGGCCTGCTTCAAAATAGTTGCCTGGTTGTAAGAAGGCAGAAATTGATTGTCCTGAACGGTCAAGTGCTGCAGCAAATGCTCCAGCGGTTGGTAATGCTGCGAGAATCATTGCGGTAGTTAGAGCTTTTAATTTCATTCTTTCATCTTCCCTTGAGGTACACGATTTTTATGCATGTTGAATCATGCTTTTGTTAATTCTGGAATTTTTGGTAAGTCCGACCAAAATCATATTGTTACTCCATGTGACAAAAATAACACAATTAAAATAAGAGTAAATGCTCTAGTAGAACTGATTAGTTCAAAAAAACGGCTAAATAGAGTAAAAATTCTATATTTTTTAAATGGTTTTATTTTAAATGGCTGAAATATATAAATTTAATTTAGGGATTGTTTGATTTTTGAATAAATGTAATCGAATAAAAAATAACCAAAAATAGGGATTGTGTAATCATATTGGTTGGCATTACTTGAGAACGACTCAGAACTTAAAATATTTATAAATATTTATAAATATTTATTTTTTATATTATTTTTATGAGTTTTAAAAAGATCGTATATGTGATTCATATACGATCTAGAAATATATTTAAACGTAATTATTGAACTGGTCTTGCAACATCACCATTCAATTTTTCAGGCAGGTCTAAAATTTGTGCGTCTAACTCAGTAATTGCAGTTGGTTTTGCAACGACTAGTGCTTTATAGCCCTCAGGTGTCGAGATGCTATTGACTACTTCCACATCTTTGTTAAGTTGACTCGCAGGGGTTGGTGCTTCACCGTGTCCTTGAATCAAATGTAACCAATGTTTTGGTTTTGCTTTAAACCACAGGCGCGCCACAATTTCTTGACCAAGGTAGCATCCTTTATCGTAGTGAACACCTTCACGTTGATGTAAGCGTAATTCTTGGGGTTGGAATATATGTTCAGAAGCTTGGCAAATCCAAGCTTGTCCAGTTTGAATCGCTTGTAATTGCCAAGTTTGAATATCCGTTTCTGAGGTTGAAAACTCCGTATGAATATCTACAACTGTTGGAAATACGATGCCGACAGGTTCGAGTTTCATTTTCGAGAACGCGCCAAATTTTCGAATATGTTTGGCAAACTCTTCACTTTGATCGAGTGTAGTCACAATTTCGAAACTTTCATTATTTATTTTTTTCAGCCATAAGCCAAAATGAATTCGACCTTTAAGATCACAAATTGCGGTATAGCGAGTTTGGTTTTCAATTAGACGTTCTACGTGAACGGTGACTTGACCTTGTAGAAATTTTTGCGCGTCTACGCCATTAAGGGTGAAAGCCGTAAATGCAAGAGTACTCATGAAATGCTCACTTCGACAATTTATAGAAGAATTAATTCATTTGATTTTCCACTATTTTGCTTGAAATTGCACATCTGCTTTAAAGGAAAAAATCAAAAGCAAGAAATTGAAAATTTCTTGCTATTTTGTGAATAAGGGGGAGCAATGATTGGATAATCGCGCAGAGTTGCTAGTTTTAAAGATAATGTGAGAGTTGATCTGACTTATTAGACCCTTAAATAAGTCAGATCAAATTTAGTTTTTACCAGTCGACTTTGCCAACTAAAATGTCTTTATACATTTTAAAGTCACAAATTAGGCTAAAAAATGGCTGTTTAAATGTCGCTGGTTTATTGTGTTCAAAAAAGAAGTGACCGACCCAAGCAAAACCATAGCCAACCACAGGTAATGCCCATAGTAATTTGGGATTTTTTTTCATGGCTGCGGTTGCAGTAATGCCAATTACGCAAGTTGTACCTACAAAATGTAAACGTCGGCAAATCGGCTCTGCATGTTGTGAAAGATAAAATGGATAGAACTCTTTAAGCGTTTTAATACGACTATCACTTCCAACAATTTGAATCTCTTGTTTATCCGTTAGTGCAGGGACAGTATTTTTAATCAGTTCCTGAGTATTGTTTTTAATCATTTCTTGGGTATTCTGTAACATGTAACTACTCCTTTAGTGTTTACTGGAGTCATTTTCAACAAAAAACGACATCGGGTCTTGAACGATTATGCTATTTAAGCAGAAGGAATCTGGCTCAGTAGCGAAACCAGAAAAAAGCTGGTTATATGCGTGGGATGGCGTTGTTCTATATGTCACACAAGAACACTTAAATAAATCACATGCGCATTTCCCTGCATTATTGCAAATTGGTTTAGGGGCGCAATTTGCAGTGACCTTAGATCATCAGCCTCGCAGTTATCATGACATTGTTTGTATGGCGCCGAATGTCAGTCATAGCACAGATTCTGAAAACCAACCTTTTCTTGCAGTTTTAATTGATCCAGATCATGAACTTTACGGCTATGTACATGCGCTATTACAGGGGAGGTCGATGTGCTCATTGCCTGCAAGTTGTTTGCAGCCACTTAGGTGCGAGTTGGTAAAATTGATAGCTGGGACTTTAAATATTGCACAAGTAAAGCAATTATTGTTGCGTATTTTAAAAGTTTTATCTGCCCAAGAGCCTGTTCATTTACCGTGGGATGTCCGTATTTTAAAAGCTTGTGAATATATCAAGCAGCAAGTTCCACATAGCATACCAACGGTCGCAAATGTTGCGACTCAGGTTGGTTTGTCTGAGTCACGTTTGATGCATTTATTTAGTGCTCAATTGGGTGGTTCCATGCGGCAATACATATTATGGTTAAAAGTGCGCTATGCCCTTCAATTATGGATTGAAGGGCATAGTTTAATTGATCTTGCTTTCGAAGCAGGCTTTTCTGATCAGGCGCATTACACGCGAACCTTACGTCGTATGGTCGATTTTGCCCCATCCATTCTGAAAGCCAATACAGTTTTTATTAGTGATACTTTCGCATTGCCCCAGAGGTAACATACATCAGTTGAGTAAATGGAAACTAAAGCTCGAAAAGTGAATTTGAAGCGAGTAAATTAACCACCGAGTTAAAGATGAAGTTAAAGCTATGGCAATTGCTTGGGTATTATTCACAATTATGGCTGCATTTATGCAGGCGTGGCGTAATGCTTTTCAAAAGCAACTCAGTAGCACAGTTGATGTGTATGGAACTACCTTAGCGCGTTTTCTCTTTTCTCCAATCTTTGCCTTAAGTTACCTTGCAATTTTATATCACCAACAACCTACCACAGCGGTTGTGAGTTTTTCGACACATTTTTGGCTATATATTGTGATTGCAGGTGTGAGTCAGATCTATGCAACTGCATTAATGGTGAAATTATTTCAACAAAAAAATTATGCGATTGGGATTGGTTTGGCAAAAAGCGAAGCCATTTTGGCAGCTTTAATTGGCGTGATGTTTTTACAAGAACACTTAACGGTTTGGGGATGGTTTGGTGTATTGATTGGAGCAATCGCCGTATTCTTTCTGAGTAAAGGGAGTAATCAGACCAAACTCTCTTTCAAAACTTTAGTGATTGGATTAGGTAGTGGATTGTGTTTTGCGATTACCTCTTTATTGGTTCGTGAAGCCAGTTTAGAACTTGCAATGCTGCCATTTTTGCACCGTGCGGCGTGGGTGTTATGTATTTTAATTAGCTTTCAATGTGTAATTTTATTGTTGTACCTTGGTTTATTTAGCAGAAAAACCTTGTACCACATGTGGCAGCGCGTCGGACTGACTTTTAAAGTTAGTTTATGTAGTTTCTTGGCATCTTTAGGTTGGTTTAGTGCCATGAGTATGCAGACCGTGGCTTTAGTGAAAACCTTAGGGCAAATTGAAATTCTATTTAGTTTATTGATTTCTGCATATTTCTTTAAAGAAAAATTAGCTCGTTCCGATCATTTGGGACTTTTTTTAGTCATTTTGGCAGCCATTATGGTGATTTGGGCATAATTTTAGATTTATTGGAGTTGGCTTGGTAAAAAAACGCAAAATATACATAAAAGTGAAATTAAAAGTTGATTAAAATTTATTAAATGGAAATTAATTCTCTATATTTATATTATTGTGGGAAATATATTTAAAAAAATAAAAAAAATCTAGATTTTAGGAAAACAATCCCAGTTGAATCTGCCTACACTATATCTCAAGGGTGTGATGGGGATCGGAAAGAGTAGATTGCTACCAGTTGCGTACAACGTGAGTGTAGTACTTACCCAAAAGGTCTCGATTCGGCTTAGGACGCTATAAACCAAAAGTTTATAGGCACAAGGTTATGATTTACAAAGTCATGGTTGTTGAAGTAAACCACTGATGTTTTCCCTTGACACCCTAAAAATTTTTTAGAATAAAATCGAATAACAATATAATTTTAATAATATTTTAACCTCTTATTTATATTCCCTTTACTTGTTTACATCATTTACAAATTAAGACGATGTTTTTTATCTCGTTCAGTAACATGATAAGAGCAGGTTCTGAAAAATAATGTCATAAAAAGAAGAGCAGAGATGAGCTATCACAACTTAGATCAGCCATTGGATGATCAGCAACTTTTTACCCGTTTACAACAACGTTTCGAGCAGCATGTTTTAAGGCATCCCCATCTCAAATGGAGTGAAGTGTTATCCAAACTTCAAGCACAACCTAAAAAAATTCAAAGTTTGCACTGGATGGAGCAAACAGGGGGCGAGCCTGATCTTATTCAATTTGAACAAAACAGCGATGAATATTATTTTGTTGATTGTGCAGAGGAAAGCCCCATAGGTCGTCGTAGTTTATGTTATGACGCAGAAGCCTTGGCTGCTCGAAAGCAGAATCCGCCACAAGACAGTGCGCTGCGTTTGGCAGAGGTGATGGGCACATTACTCCTGACAGAACAGCAATATCGTGAACTACAAAAATTGGGGAATTTTGACCAAAAAACATCAAGTTGGGTGAATACACCTGAGGCTATTCGGTCTTTGGGCGGAGCATTGTTTTGTGACCGCCGCTATGGTCAGGTGTTTACTTATCATAACGGGGCTGAATCTTATTATGCTGCGAGAGGTTTTCGTGTTGGGCTAAAGCTTTAGCTTATTACATTGTGATTGAAGCTGAGTATAGGAGTGATAAACATGGATATGGAATTATTACGGCAAGTGTTGGGTTGGTCTTTAGTCCTCAATTATCTCATTTTATTGATTTGGTTTTTGGTTTTTATCAATGCCCGAACATGGATGAAAAGTTTACATGGTCGTTGGTTTAATCTTAATGAACAGACTTTTGATGCAATTCATTATGCTGCGATGGCAGTCTATAAAATTCTAATTATGGTGTTTAATTTGGTTCCATTTATTATTTTATCTTTTCTAGATTAAATTGAACATTCTTGTTATTACAGGAGTTGTAGTTGCTTCATTTGCATAGAAAATTGTTATGATGGAGTCAAAAGAGAAAACGAATTAAAAAAGATGACAGATAGACAAAATCAAACGTGTGCAGTGTGCAAAAAGTCATTTCCTTATAAAGCATTGGTCTCTGGGCATATTATTCGTGATGTGATTAGCGATGAGATCAAAAAAGATTATCCTGACTGGTCGTCAGACAGTTTTATTTGTCGACCTGATTTGACCCATTATCGCATCCAATATGTACATTCGTTGTTGAAATCTGAAAAAGGTGAGCTGACTGATTTAGAGCGTGAAGTGATTAGCAGCATGCAACGGCATGAACTCATCACTAAAAACATTGAAACTGAGTTTGATCAAAACTGGACATTGGGCGAGAAATTAGCAGATAAAATTGCCAGTTTTGGTGGGAGTTGGACGTTCCTGATTTGTTTTGGCATGTTTTTAGTGCTTTGGATTCTTTTAAATACAGTGGTGTTATGGGTACATCCAGTTGACCCGTATCCTTTTATTTTACTAAATTTGGTTTTGTCATGTTTGGCGGCCATACAGGCCCCGATTATTATGATGAGTCAAAATAGACAGGAGGCCAAAGACCGTTTACGTTCGCAGCATGATTACCAGATTAATCTCAAAGCGGAATTAGAAATTCGACACCTGCATGAAAAAATGGATCATTTGTTGTTACATCAATGGGAAAGGCTGACACAAATTCAAGAAATTCAGTTAGATTTACTGACAGAAATGAATAAGCATCGCTAAATATTTGTCGATTTTTTAATGGAGAAAATATCACTTTTGGATAAATGAAATGACAAAAAGCAGAAAAATTGACAGCATCCTGTTGGCTTGATATTTTGCCCGCTTTATTCGTACACCAGTCCAATCATGCCTTTAAATGACCACTTTGTTTATACACCACCACAAGAGCCTTTGCGCATTGTGTATGAAGATGCAGACTTGGTGATTATTAATAAACCTGCGGGTTTGCTATCGGTGCCTGGACGTTTACCTGAACACCATGATAGTGCTTATTATCGCGTTTTAGCGCAATTTCCTGATGCGAAAATTACCCATCGTTTAGACATGGCGACCTCGGGAATTTTGATGTTTGCCAAGCATCGTGATGCCGAAGTCGCGGTCAGCAAAATGTTTCAAGCACGAACGGTGACCAAACATTATCAAGCATTGGTACAGGGTCATATTCAGCAATCGGGAAGTGTAGACGTTCCTTTAATTACGGATTGGGAAAATCGTCCACGTCAGATTGTGCATTTTGAATTGGGTAAAGCTGCCAAAACCTTATTTGAGCTGATGCATTATGATTCAACACAGGATATTAGCCGTGTATTGTTGACCCCGATTACAGGGCGCTCACATCAATTACGTGTGCATATGCAATATATTGGACATCCAATTACAGGGGATAAACTCTATCATCCTGAACCTTTTCAAAGTCCTTTAAAGCGCATGGCATTACATGCCAGTCACTTGAGGTTTATACAGCCATTCAGTGGCGAGCCTGTCGACATTCAGAGTTTACCTGCTTTTTAAAAATGTCTCTTTTGGGGCTTAAACTGTCATAAAATCATGCTAAATTATGTTTAATTAATAAACAAAAAGCAGGGATATAACCATGAGCCGCAACTATGAATTATTTCCAGATGACGATAACGGTAATGTACTGTGGCAAATGTATGAAGATGGCAATGATCTAACAGATCTACACGAAATTGAATTCTCTATTGTTTTTACAACACAAGATCAGGCAGAAAAATGTGCTTTGCATTTATTGCATGAAGAACAAAAGATTTCGCTGTTTCAAGAAGAAGTTAAAAATGATGGCAGTGATTTATGGGTGTTGAATGTTCATGTGAATATGATTCCTGAATATCAGGATGTTCAAGATTTAGAAGAGTGGTTTGTTAAAATTGCCGAAATGTTCCAAGGTGAATACGACGGTTGGGGCTGCCTGAGCTATCTCTATGATTATGATGACGAGTAGCGAGAGGCCAAAGGAGGCGGTTGCTGTATAATTCATACTTAAGTTATACATAAGCCACCTCGACTTACCGTACACTATTTGAAACCAAAGAATAAAAATATAGGTGTCTCATGTCGAATACGGTTCAATTACATCGCGTGTTTAATGCGCCACCAGAGCGTGTGTATCGGGCATTTACCACAGCAGATGCCTTAGTCAAATGGATGGCACCCCACGGTTTTACGGCACATGTAGATTTGCTTGAGGTTAAACCTGAGGGCAGATATCGCATGTATTTCACTAACTTTTCTACAGGTACACGCATTGGTTTTGGTGGAACATATCATGAAGTAGTTCCGAATGAGCTGTTACGCTATGTTGATCAATTCGAAGATCCAAACATGCCTGATTTAATTGAAGTCAAAGTTCAATTTAAAGCAGTCTCTGTCGGTACTGAAATTCAAATCACCCAATCAGGCATACCTGATGTAATTCCTGTAGAAGCATGTTATTTGGGCTGGCAAGAGTCTTTACAATTGCTGGCACTCCTGATTACACCTGAAATACCTGATGGATAAATGGTAAGGATGTTATGCAAACATTTAATAATTTTAAGGAAAGAGAACAGAAGGCTCGGAATGCGATTTGGCAAAGCTATCTGCAAGATGTTGGGTTAGATAATCAAGTACGCTTGTATGTGGAGCATCATCTGCAAGAAATCTCTCCGCAGTATTGGCAGCATCATACTGGACTCACGCGCCCTGAAGCAAAGCAGGTGATTGAGTTATTATCGACACAGCGCTTTTTAGACTTTCATTCGGTTGAAGAAAATGATGATTCGATTGACTTTAGTCTGCCAGAGAATGTGACTGACTATGTGCTATGTGTGTCATTTGATGAAGATGGAAATGTCGAAGATATTAGTATGGAAAGTTAAATGAGTTGTTTGTTTTCTCATCGTTAAGGAAATTAATGCAGATTCAAATAAAGCGTGCCTATAGCCCTGTAACTATAGATGATGGATTAAGAATTTTAGTGGATCGTCTATGGCCAAGAGGTATTAAAAAACAAGATGCCAAGATTGATTTATGGCCAAAAGAGATTACGCCGTCCACTGTTTTAAGGCAGTCTTATCATCAAGATTTAATTGGTTGGGAGGAGTTTCGAGCAAAATATTTGCTTGAATTGAGGCAACATCCTGAAACACTCGCAGAATTACGACGTTTAGTCCAACACCATAATATTAGCTTGATTACTGCGGCAAAGAATGCAACCCAAAATCATGCTCTGGTCTTGAAGCACTATTTAGAATTCCCTGAAGATGAAAACACTTAAAATAAAATATATTTTAATATAATATAATTTATCTATGTGAATTATTGTTGGGAAATAAGACATGTCAACAGAAACTCATTGGAACCGGGTTTATACAGATAAAGCCGTGACGCAAGTCAGTTGGTTTCAGTTACATGCAAGTCAATCGATACAACTGATTCAATCTTTGAAATTGGAACCTGATGCAGCAATAATTGATATTGGCGCTGGCGCATCGATACTTGCGGATGAATTACTCGATTTAGGCTATCGTCATTTAACGGTACTAGATATATCGAATATGGCATTGCGGCAGAGCCAACAGCGTTTAGGTGATCGCGCTCATTTGATTCACTGGAAGGTCGCCGACCTTTTAAGTGTGGAATTTGAACCAGAAACCTATCAAGTTTGGCATGATCGTGCGGTATTTCATTTCTTGACCCAACCTCAAGAGCAAAAGAGTTATATACAGCAAGTGAAAACAGCCGTACAGCCCTTAGGATACGTCATTGTGGCTACTTTTGCTGAAGATGGTCCTGTACAATGCAGTGGATTAGAGGTTCAACGTTATAGCATTGCACAATTACAGCAACAATTTGCTGAGCCCGATTTCCGTTTAGTTACGAGTGTACAAAATATGCATATCACACCAAATGGACAAGTTCAGAAATTTAATTACGTTATGTTTCAAAAGCAATAATTTGCAGAAATACCCATATGAAATTTAGGGTTATTCGCAATTTTACAGTACACTAAGTTTTATTTTTTATTTTTTGAGTTTTTTATGTCTTTACCAAACTGCCCAAAATGCCAATCAGAATATACCTATCAAGATGGCGACTTATTGATTTGCCCAGAATGCTCGCACGAATGGAAAGAAGGTGAGTTGAACCAAGCAGAAGAGGTTGCTCAAATTAAGGACGCTAACGGTAACTTATTGGTTGATGGCGATACTGTAACTGTAATTAAAGATTTAAAAATTAAAGGCTCATCTTCGGTGGTTAAAGTTGGAACCAAGGTCAAGAACATTCGTTTATTACCTGAAGCCAGCGATGGACATGATATTGATTGCAAAGTTGATGGGATTGGAGCAATCAAACTGAAATCGGAATATGTGAAAAAAGTTTAATTGAAGTGTTTTATCTCACTATGCATAGATTGAGGATGATCTCATCCTTTTTCTTGCATCAGTGAGGTATGAAAACATGGTATAACCCAGTTTTCACAGTTTGGGTTGCACACAGATGCCGCATATTCATTTGGAATATTCAGACAATTTAAAAGACTTTCATTCCCAGCCGATTTTATTAGGTCTAAACCAAGCACTGTTTGCGACAGGCCATGTACAAGTTGCTACAGACATTAAAAGCCGAGCAATTTGTCAAAGTGATTATTTGATTGGTTTAGGTGAGTCGAATCAGGCCTATGTACATGTCAAAGTTTCTTTGCTTTCAGGGCGAGATATAGCTACAAAAACAGAAATTTCCAATCAATTACTTTTAGCATTACAGCAGTTGCTACCTAAGCAAACGCATTTGACGGTACAACTATGTGTGGAAGTTCTTGAAATGGAAAGCGCTTTTTACGGTAAAACGGTGGTTGTACCTACATCAGCGACGTGATGCCATCTTGTATTTTTATATGGTTACTTAAGCAAAAATTGATGACTATAACCTAAAAATTGCATGGTTTTAGGGCGGCAGGAATCACAATGGTTCCTGTTGAGTGAATGTTTGATTAAAAATGCTCTTTTTTGTTGTCTAAAAGTCATTTATATTTCTTAGAACTTAAATAGTTTTAAGCAACAATAAGTAAAGTGAAAACAACAAGAGGAATAAAAATATGTCTGGATGGTTTGAGCTGAGTCAAGCAAAAGATGGGCAATATCGCTTTGTGCTTAAAGCGGGTAATGGGGAAGTAATTTTAACGAGTGAGCTTTACAAAGCAAAAGCCTCGGCGCATGTGGGAATAGAATCTGTTCATAAAAATAGTGCGGATGACAGCCGTTATGAGCGTTTAACCGCCAGTAATGGTAAGCCGTATTTTAATTTAAAAGCTGCCAATCATCAGGTGATTGGTACCAGTCAATTTTACTCTTCAGAACAATCACGCGATAAGGGAATTGAGTCAGTCAAAAATAATGGCTCATCTATCACCATTAAAGATTTAACGGTGTAATGCCAAATTTATTTTGATTAAGCATGCCCATTGGCATGCTTTTTTATTGGATTTAATTTGCTACAAGCGATGAGGAAATAAGGGTTTGGAAACCCGTTAAAATTACCGCTTTATTCTCTGAATTATTTTCGCTATAGTTTTTATAGTGTGATGAAAATCACATGTTTAAAGTTTATGAAGGCTGTAGGGAGTGCGCCTTCTAAGACTGTGTATAAAAGACAAAATGGCTTTGAATGTCTTTAATTTGTCTGCAGATACGTTTAAGTCGCGATGCAGTCAAAATCAGAGCTTATGTTGATGATAAGTGAATACACTGTAAAGGAATGACACGATGAGCATAGAAATTTCGGGTGATGAGCAAAGTGCCCATGCCATCTTATTAATGCTGAAACAATGGGATGAAGCTGTAGCAAGCATGGATATACAAGCTTTAGCTGATCTTTGTGTCGAAGATGTAAGTTTAATTGATGTAAGTACCCATTTAACGGGTATAGATGCGTATAAACAATTGTGGAGGCGTTATCTTCCAGTGAAAGCTGGAAACATTCGTGTATATCGTGAAGGCATTAAACTTATTGCCCAGCCAGAACTCGCCGTATTACACTGTTTTTCAAAGGTCGATCAAATTGATGCAATTCCCAATTTAGAAGTGTTTTGGTGTCGCACCACCATATGTTTTCAGAAAGTAGAGCAAGTCTGGAAAGTGGCGCATCAGCATATTTCTATGCCAATACAACTTGAAACAGGACTGCCTATTTTACTTAGCGAAGTGAGTTAATCATTTTAGCTTGAAACAGCCATGAGATACGAAAAGTATCTCATGGTCTTTATTTGAAACTTAAAGCAAAGTTGCTTCTAATTTTTCTACAATTTCATGCAATTGTTTAATACGTTTTACTTCATCCCAAAGTAATTTTGCTTCAGGATAATGCTTAGACATCATGCCTAGCCATTGTTTATAACGTCCAAGCATACCAATTTCAGTTTTGGCTGGACCGTTAATAAAGCGAATTTGCAAAGCCAATAAATCATTCCAACTTAATAAAGCGGTATCTGAGTTTTGGCGAATGCATTGAGTTAAATCGGGAGTCGTTACAGCACCACGACCTATCATTAGGTCTTCACAACCTGATTCTAAGCGACATTGTTTAGCATCAGCATTGGTCCAGATTTCACCATTGGCAATCACATTAATTTTCAATGCTTCACGAATCGGTTGTAACTGATCCCAAAACGCGGGTGGGGTATAGCCATCTGCTTTGGTACGGGCATGTACCGTTACCCAAGCTGCGCCCGCATCTTCAATTGCATGGGCATTTTCCAGCATAAAGTTGCGATCCATATAGCCCAAGCGCATTTTAGCTGATACAGGAATATGCGGAGGCACTGCATTACGCACAGCTTTGACTAACTCGTGTACTACTTCAGGTTCATCTAACAATACCGAACCGCCACGATGACGATTAACAGTTTTGGCAGGGCAACCAAAGTTCATATCGATAGCGGGAGCACCAAGTGCAACAGCACGAATGGCATTGGCTGCTAACATTTCAGGATCATTACCTAAAAACTGCACGTGTACGGGGGTGCCCGAAGCTGTTTTCCCATCGTTCAGTAACTCAGGGCAAAACTGATGAAAAATATGATCAGGCAACACAGAGTTGGTGACACGAATAAACTCGGTTACACACCAGTCGAAGCTGCCGACGGATGTTAAGACATCACGCATAATCGGGTCAGTTAAGCCTTCCATGGGTGCAAGGATGAGTTTCACGGTTTGAGTCACCAGTTAAATTTGAAGAACGGTGTTATACGTTTTTTTGTGCAAATTGTCTAGGCGAGGGGCTTTGAAATGTTGTCGCTAGTGATGGCGGATGATGAAGGTTTTGTCACAGTGATTTTATGTTAAGAGCCAAAGCTTATAAGCATGAGCTTAAAGTTTTCCTTGATGTTGGACTAGACTCCAATCTTAGAATTATTGTCTGCTTGAGTAATAAAGACATTATTTTATGGAAACAGTTTTCACTATCATTGCATTATTTTTGTTTTTTCTATTTATCTTTAGACATAAAAGAATTGAAACAAAGATCGTTATAAATCAACCAATAGACCAGGTTTGGCAACTCTTCACATGTACTTCATCTTACTCAGAGTGGAATACTTTATTTGGTCTCGATCAATTTCCCACATATATCGGTCAACAAATTATTGTCGATTTATATGATGAAAACAAAAATGTGAAATTTCAAATGCAGCCAGAGGTAAAAAAAATTGATCAATATCATCTAGAATGGGAGGGTAAACTCTATATCAATGGATTGTTTAATGGTCGGCATCAGTTTGTTTTTACTAAAATTGATGCAAATACAACTCAATTCATTCAGACAGAAGATTTTAATGGGTTACTTGTGCCTATTTTAAATTATTTTATTATTCAATCTACGCAATTAAATTTTGAGAGAATGAATGAGTCTTTAAAACAATATCTTGAAGATCATTCATTTAACAAAAACACTTTTAAAATATCCTAGATAAAGGAATCGTGGTGGTTGAGTGAATATTCGTCAATTTTCTCTAAAGTATGGTCTTTCATTAGACACTTTACGTTTTTATGAAAGGCGTAAAATATTAATTCCTGACCGACTATCAAATGGATATAGGAGTTATGGTGATCTACATGAGCAAAAAGTTAAGTTAATTATTTGTTTAAAAACCATTGGCTTTAGTTTGGAAGAGATTAAACAGTTAATCGAACTTGAGACTAAACCTCCTTCTGAAACCTGTAATGATATTTCTAATCAACTGATTGACAACAAAATAGAGATTATTGATCAACAAATCGCGTTGTTGGAATATGGAAAAAATACGCTTCATGATGTGAAAAAATATATTGAAGATAATTCTTTCGTTAAAAATAGGGACATAATTTCAGATATGATTGAAAACTTATATAACATTACAAAAAGCACGTATTAATAAAAAAGCCCGACATCCTGTCGGGCTTTTTGGTATTGGTTCGCTTGGTATAACTCCTGTCGTACCTTGCAGTCCTTGTGCGATCTTTCTTATTTTTGTTCTTTGGAACTTCCTGTTCTCTATGTCCCCATGATAAGAAATCCACCTGAAGTCGTACAGCCGCAAAGAGCGGGAATTGTTGTAAGCATATACGTACAAGTCAGGATAAAATTTGTCTTCTTTTTATCCTCTGAAATTGGAGATATTTTTTGTGTTGAACCTGCTGGAAAAGCTTTAATTGGGTTGAGAAGTAATTAGATTTATTGGACAGAAGTATCAAAATTGCGCATAAAAAAACCGACCTATTTCTAAGTCGGTTGAACGAGATCGTTCCAGAGTATGTATAAGAATAAGATACTGATCTTAAGG
>NZ_VXLD01000008.1:0-126575 GCF_008867985.1 Acinetobacter tandoii | reverse complement strand
GACGGCACCGGCTTTCAGCAGTTTCGCCAGACCATAGTCGCCATTGCCTGCGTTGTTGCTGACGATGGTAAGGTCTTTACGTCCAAGTTTGATCAGCCCGTCAATGAGTTCAGCAGGTTGTCCTGCTGTACCAAAACCACCAATCATGATGGTTGAGCCGTCTTGTATCTGGGATAAAACTTCATGAATTGAAGTCGAGGATTTATTGATCATGTAAAGCACCCATACATTGATTTTGGATCTGCTTCTTTCGTGCAAATATCAAATGTCGAAAAGGGGAGTAAGAATTAAAAAATCGTAGCGTTATTTAGAAACTGAATGGAATGAGCTAAGTATTTCCTTAGCTCATTCATGGTTTAACGATTAAAGCGTTATGCTACTGCACGACGACGATCAACTTCAGTCGAAGGAGCAGAAGCAGCTTCTTTAACTAACTCAATATTGAAGGTAATGTGCTTAAAAGGTTTGTCTAGACCACGACGCTGGATTTCAGCAGGGTCAGTCACATCAACTGCTGTAGCCACTAAGCCATCACGAGTTGCAAAAGCAAAGTCATCCCAAAGGTATTTGTCACCTTCAATGTTGAATTGTGTAGTGAGCTTACGGAAACCTGGCGCAGAGACAAAATAATGCACATGTGACGGACGGTTACCATGACGACCTAACTTATTCAGTACGGCTTGAGTCGTGCCTTCAGGAGGGCAGCCATAACCTACAGGCATAGTGGTTAAAGCCACATATTGACCCTGTGCATCGGTTAAAATAGTACGACGTAAGTTAAACTCAGACTGAGACTTATCAAAGAATGAGTAGTTTCCTAAGCTGTTCGCATGCCAAACTTCAACTTTGGCATTTTCAATGATTTGACCGTTTGCATCACGGACAATACCTTCAATAATTAAGGTATCAATTTTGTCCGATTCGCTGCCATCATCCATACGTGCAAAACCAACTGTTTCAGGTGCACCAGCCACATATAAAGGACCCTCAATGGTACGTGGTGTACCACCAGTGATGCCTGCTTTGGCATCCGCTTCGTCAGCACGCAAATCTAGATAATGTTCTAAACCTAAACCAGCAGCCAATAAGCCCAATTCATTGGCTTGACCAGCATCGGTAAAATATTCCAAGCCTTTCCATACCTCAGAAGGTTGGATATCTAAATCTTCAATGGCTTGGAACAGATCGCCAAGTAAGCGAACAATAATTTGTTGAATGCGTTCATCGACAGGTCCTTGTGCGGTATCGACATTCATTTTTTTTACAAGTGCATCAATTTGTTGACGGTTCATACTATAACTCCTGAAGTATGTAGATTATGGATGGCATTATTATTGGCTATTGATTTAGCTAGTTGGTTCTAATGCCACAGTCCTTGTTATGTTTAAAATACAGGTTAATGGTGATTCAGACTCTATGAATCATCCTCACGGATGGAAGATGGATGCCGATTTAAAGGCATGACTTCAATATTCATAAATGGATAGAGTGGTAAACCTTGTAAAATGTTATGCAACTCTTCATTACTCGCAACATCAAAAATACTAATGTTGGAGTACTGGCCTGTAATACGCCAGATATGTCGCCATTTTCCAGAACGTTGTAATTCCTGTGAATATGCCTTTTCAATGGCTTTTATTTCATTGACTTTTTCAACGGGCATATCAAGCGGAATATGCACATCCATGCGTACGTGAAATAACATTTACAGCTTCCTTATTCTTACGGCGTAATTGTTCAATTTTGTCTTCGTCAATTTCGATGCCTAAACCTGCACCTGTAGGCAGATGAAGTTCAAAATTTTCATAACGAAGCGGTGTTTTTAAAATTTCTTCGGTTAAAAGTAGTGGGCCAAATAATTCTGTACCAAAAGCTAAAGATTCAAAGGTCGAGAAGGCATGTGCAGAAGCAATACTGCCAATAGGGCCTTCCAGCATGGTGCCACCGTACAAATCGATACCTGCCAGACATGCAATCTTGGCAACTTCGCAGGCTTCGAGCAGACCACCTGATTGTTCAATCTTGACTGCAAATACATCTGCGCCATGACTTTTGGCAATGCGGTAAGCACTGTCAGGGCCTGTAAGGGCTTCGTCTGCCATAATGGCAACGTCAAAACGTTGAGTTAAACGTGCTAAAGCATCCGTATTTTGAATAGCACACGGTTGTTCAATGAGGTCGATACCACCATCTTGAAGTTGCTGAATACCACGAATACATTCCAGTTCTGACCAAGCACGGTTGACGTCTACACGAACACTGATGTCTGCACCCAAGGCTTTTTTAATTGCAATCACATGGTCAACATCTTGCTGTAAAGGACGTGCACCAATTTTGAGTTTGAACGTGTTATGACGTTTCAGCTCAATCATTTGTTTTGCTTCGGCAATATCTTTTTCAGTATCACCCGAAGCCAGTGTCCACAGCACAGGTAAACTTTCGCGTAAACGTCCACCCAGTAATTCGCTAATAGGTAAACCTAAACGTTTAGCTTGAATATCCAGCAGCGCAGTTTGAATGGCACACTTGGCAAATCTATTGCCATTAATATTTTTGCGGATTAGTTTTAAGGTTTGTGCAACATTTAATGCTTTAACTGAAGTCAGTAATGGTGCAAAGTAAGTATCAATATTGGCTTTAACACTTTCAGGGCTTTCTTCGCCATAATTCAGCCCACCAATGGTGGTAGCTTCGCCCCAACCGACAAAACCATCCGTAGTTGTTATTTTTACCAGTACCAATGTTTGAATACGCATCGTTGTCACAGACAGTTGATGCGGGCGGATTGTAGGGATATCCACGAGTATGGTTTCTATGCTTTTATACATGAAGTTTCAACTGTTTCGAACTTGTTTGTATACCATAGAAGAATGTAATCACCTAAAATAGATATGAAGTGGTATTTTAAAATACTAAAAAGGTATGTTGATGGAATTAAGACATTTACGATATTTTGTGACCGTAGTTGAAGAGCAAAGTATTACTAAAGCTGCGGAAAAGCTGTTTATTGCTCAACCACCATTGACTCGCCAAATTAAAAAATTAGAAGAAGAGTTAGGGATTGATCTTTTTGAAAAAGGTTCTCGACCTTTAAAAGCGACGGAAGCAGGTTTATATTTTTATCAGCATGCGGTGCAGATTTTAACGCATGCGGCGCAAGCCACGACCATGATCAAGAAAATTAACTCAGTCAATACCAGTGTAAAAATTGGCTATGTGAGTTCTTTGTTATATGGGTTATTGCCACAGATTATTTATTTGTTTCGCCAAAAAAATCCAGAGATTCAAGTCGAGTTGATTGAATGTAGTACCAAAGATCAGGTCGAGGCATTAAAACTCGGTAAAATTGACATTGGTTTTGGTCGTTTGCCAATCAGTGATCCTGCCGTTAAAAGACTGTTGCTACGCAAAGAAAGATTAAAACTAGCGATTTATAAAAAGCATCCTTTAAATGCCTATCAGGAAAAAGGCGTGTATTTATCACAAATTGTGAATGAAACTATTTTTTCTTATCCCAATACACCGAAACCGAATTTTTCAACCACCATACAAGCGATGTTTACCCAGTTAGGTTTAATTCCGACCAAGTGGACGGAAGTGCGTGAAATTCACATGGCTTTGGGTTTGGTGGCCTCAGGCGAGGGTATTTGCTTAATTCCAGAAAGTGCGTGCGATATTGGCATGAAGAATGTGGAATATTTGGATATTTTAGATTTAGAAGCGTATAGTCCAGTCTCGTTGTCGATGCGCAACATGGATCAAAGTGCGTATATTCCCAAAATTTTAGAATGTATTGAAGAAATTTATCGGACTGAGAATATTTCTACTAACTTAAATTGATCAGATGTCAGATTTCATTGAAAAATTCTACAAGCCAAAAGATGCCTCATACGGGATGAGGCATCTGGACTGAAAGCAATAACTTTAAAACTTCTTCATATAATTCATAAAAATACGGTCTTCAGTAAAGTCATTGCCATATTTCACATTATAATTAATGTGAATATATTGAAAGCCGAGCCCTTTGAGATAAGGCTGTTGAAAAGCGTAATTGAGGACATAATTGGCTTCGGTTTCTTGATTATCTTCCCCTGTGGATGATTTGAAATCATGACCATAAACCCATTTCACCGCAGTGCTGAGCCCTGGTACAAAGTCCTTAAAATCATAGCTATAAATTAAGTGATAAGATTTTTCATCTTGTTTGGCAAAGCCTGTGACGTTCCAGTTAATAAAATAGGTTTCAGGTAGATAACCATCTAATAATGGATAGGCAGAATCGCCAATAATTTGCTGATAGCCCAAGCCAAAAGAATGATTACTCACTTTCAATGTTTCCAGCAGACCAATGTTTTGCGCATCAATAGTGAACGTATCCTCATGGTCTTTAGAATTAAAATATTTCAGTTTAGAATTAAGCGAAAAATTCGCTTGTTTCCATGTGTGATCTAAACTTGCATAGTGCGTATTATATAAATCTTCCAGATTGCCAAAATAATATTCACCCTTTAACGTTGGGGTAATTTGATAACGCAGGTCAATATAGTTCAACCCATCTGAATAGTGTGTGACCCCTTTAGAGGTATAGGAAAATTTACGAAACTCTTCTTCATTACGTGGCGAGACTTTTTCGATGCGACCAATTTCAGTCTGAAATTGATCGGTAATTTGCGAGCGAAGATTGGTTCCCAAATAAGAGGTTAACAACTGGCGACTGGTATCCACTGAAGTCACAGGCAGATCCAACCAGAGTTCACCCGTTCTTAATAAGGAATTACCATAACCAAGTTTTAAAGTTGCGCCATATTTTAAAAAATCAGAGGCTTGTGACTGGTTGGCTTTATCAAAAGGAAGAATGGAATCGGAAACATGCTTATCCGAACTTAGACGCACAGCATATTGCACAGAAGCATCAGCACCAATTGTGATGGGTTGATCGGCAATATTTAAGGGGGTATCTAGCATTTTAGATTTATAGAATAAAGAGGCTGCTTGCGACCAACTGCCCGTATCTTTAATACCAGCGTTATCAAAATCACGATCGATATAGGCATTTCTGAGCGTGAATTTCCATTCATCTGTTGGTGTTGTCGTAGATTCAGCTGCGTGAATAGCTGTTATTGCAAATCCATTGAATATCAGCAGGGTGGCAAGGGCGAGTTTTTGTTGTTTGAAATGCGTTAAGCGTTGCATATTATTTCCAAGAGGTGAATGCTCATATCGGGCATTAACTTTTTAAATATTCTGAAGTGCCTTCCCAAAACATTGCTTTGGGACAGACATCAGAATGCAGAGATTAAAATGGCAATTAATGTAATTTTTCGCGTTGCATACTGTCGTTGAAAAATTTGCAGCCTTTAAGCAAGAGAATGAAAGCAAACACACACGATGCGCCACCAATAATTGACAATGAAGACCCCACCATGATTGGGTTGCCAAAGTATTTGTCAGTCAAAATTGCAACTAAAGTGGTGCCAATACCCAAACCAATCAGGTTACTGACCAATAAGAAAATGGCAGACAGACGAGCACGAAATTGATTGGGAGCCAACATTTGTAAAGCAGTTGCAGAAATCACCAAAGGGAAGGAGGCAAAAAACATGGCAGGAACAAGTAACGCTACCGAAATTTGTAGATTTTGGACTTGGGTGAAAAGAGAGATCGGGAGAATTAAACCAATAATACCAATCACACCTGTGAGCATCGGTGCATTTTGTCTGCCTTTCTTAATGAGCCAGTCATTCAGCCAGCCTGCACAAAAAACACCTAAGGTATTGGCAATTAACATAATGGAACCGAGCATATAGCCAGTTTCAGTCGGTGAAAGCGAAAAGTTGCGAATGTAAAAAGCGGGAGTCCAACTGGTTAGGCTATATAAAGCCATAGCATAAAAGGTGAAACCTAAATAATGACAAGTAATGGTTTTGCCATGTTTACGGATAAATTGTAAACATTGCTTAAATTCACCTTTTTCGACATGACCATAGGTATTCAATCGCTGACCTTTACGTTCAGGGTCTCGTACGGTCAAAATGAACAGTAAACCAATGAAAATACCGGGTAAACCCACCACCAGAAAGGCAACTTGCCAAGCCTTCATAGCGCCGAATAAGGGAACATGAATTAAAGTTGCACCTTTAAGTAGTTTAATGACATACCCACCCACGAGAAATGCGATACCACCGCCTAAGAATGCGCCAATAGAGTAAATTCCTACAGCACGTCCTAATTTGTCCTTGCTAAACATGTCACTAAACATGGAGTAAGCTGCTGGAGACAACGCTGCTTCACCAATCCCAACACCCATACGGCATAAAAATAATTGAATGAAGTTTTTACTCATGCCACAGGCTGCTGTTGCAAGACTCCAGATAATAATGCCAATAGAGATGAGTTTAGGGCGAGAAAAACGGTCAGCAATATAGGCTAAAGGTAATCCCATAAAGGCATAAAACAAGGAAAACGCGAGGCCATGTAATAAACTAAATTGAGTATCGGTTAAATGTAAATCGGCTTTAATTGGCTCAATCATGAGCGCTAAGATTTGTCTGTCAATAAAAGAGAAGATATAGGCCAGCATACAGAGTATGACCACATACCATGAATACAGATGGGTTTTTTTATGCTCCGCTTTTTCTACGTAGACATCTACATGATCCATTGATTTGTCCTTTTGTATTTAGCTTGCTCGGTTTGAAATTTCTGAATAAGGTTTGCTTGCGCTAAACGAATGGATTTAGTGCGGATTAGATTCAGAGGCTTAACTTTTGTATTTGATCAATCATATTTTTAGGTAAAATAATTAAAATTCAGTCAGCCATTCAGCGATTGAGATGTTGATCATTGAAGGATTATTTTCTTTTTATATGTAAAATTCCATTACTTTTTGGGTATTTAAAAATACTCTATGGGTATCTTATTTACATGAATAAGCTAAAAAGTAATTTTAGATCAAAGATTTATTCTTATAATTTTAGATAGGAGTTTGCTGGAAAGAAGAGTGCAGCAGATGAGTTTTCACTCATCAACTGCTGAATACAATTAAAAAGCAAGGCTTAGCTAGAGGGCATTAATTCAAATAGTTTTTTTAGTTGTAGGTTCAGATGATGAAGTTCATCTTCAGAAAAGGCATTCAAAATGCCTGCTAAGGTAACTGCACTGATTTGGTTAATCTGTTCGACAAGGTTTAAGCCTTTATCTGTTAGCTTTACCATAGAAATACGTTCATCTGTAGCGGAAGAAAAAACTTCAACAATGCCATCTTCCACTAAGCGATACACCGCTTTGGTTGCTGTAGTGAGTTTGAGTGTAGATAGATTAGCAATATCAGTAATACTGGCCTCACCCAAAGCGTTGGTGCTCAGAATAATTTTACGACGCGTGTTGTCTATTCCTAATTTTTTAATAGATTTTTCAATAAGTTGAGAATATTTTCCATTTACTTGGGAAATCCAGAAAAAAGGGAAATTTTTAAGACTTTCTGGTTCATTGTTAGGTAAAAATTGTTTTAAATGGTTCAGCATGGCTAAGCAAGGACTTAGTAAAAATTGAGAAAGCTATTATAAACAAAATTTTGCAGCTTGCCTTAATGACTCTTGTAAAAATTACTTGACAATTACATTTAAATTTCCCATATTTGAATTAAGTTATAAAAATACATGGAAAAGTGAATGAATATTATTGCACAATCACTTTCGCGAGGACATGGCGAACTTAAAGTCATGATCAAGGATACGATTGATATTCAAGGCTTTAAAACAGTAGCAGGCAGTAAAGCTTATTTAAATATTCCACCTGCAGAGCACAATGCGGAAGTGGTCGACAATATTTTGAAAGGGAATTGTCAAATCACTGCTAAAACCAATTTACATGAACTGGCATTTGGTATTACGGGAATTAATCATGCTTTTGGGACACCCATTAATCCTAAATATCCTGAATTGATTCCAGGCGGATCTTCGAGTGGTTCGGCTGCGGCAGTGGCGGCAAAACTGGCAGATTTTTCTTTAGGAACCGATACGGGTGGTTCTATTCGTATGCCCGCTGCATGCTGTGGTGTTTATGGTTTAAAACCGACTTTTGGGCGTGTCAGTCGTCAAGGAGTGCATCCAGTAACAAGCAGTTTGGATTGTGTTGGACCTTTTGCAAATTCAGTCGAAATGCTCGAAGTTGCCATGCAGATTATTGAGCCAAGTTTTCAGCCTGCTGCAAAGCTACAACAGCCACCCAAGTTGGCTTATTTAAATGTAGCTGCGAGTGATGAGGTTTGGCGTTGTATTGAGCAATTCTTTGTACAACATCATCTTGATTTACCGCGTGAAACCATCGACTCGTTTGATGCCGCTTATGATGCAGGCATGCAGATGATCAATTATGAAAACTGGCAGGCTTATGGTGAATTAACTCAGACAGGTTTAATTGGTGCTGATGTAAAGCAACGCCTATTAAAAGCAGCGGATACTAGCCTAGAGCAGGTGAAACAGGCAGAACAGGTCAAAGCACAATTCACCCAAGCTTTAAATACGTTATTAAATCAATACGATGCTTTAGTTTTGCCGACATTGCCACAAATTCCGCCAAAAGTAAAAGATGCTGAAAATACAGTTGCCTTCCTGAATTTAACCCGTTTAGTTCGTCCTTTTAATTTGTCTGGACATCCTGCCATTTCAATTCCATTACAGACAGAAAATGGTTTCCCTGTAGGTCTACAGTTGGTTGCTGGGCATCAGCAAGACGAAAAATTATGCGCGATTGCAAAATATCTTTCGCACTAAAATAAATATATTACAAGGAGTTAGATAATGAATGAGTTATCTAAAATGGAGTTTGTAGCATCAGAAAAAGCCGTTGATCTAGATGCTTTATGTCAAGAAATTCGAGCAAGAGCCTGTACAGGTGAGTTCGATAATCAAGCCTTTGTTAGTCAGGACATGATTGAAAAACTCAAGCAGTTGGGAGTGTACCGCGCGCTTGTACCAAAACGCTTTGGTGGTGATGCTATTTCACCACGTGAGTTTTGCGAACTGATTGAAACCTTGTCTAAGGCGGACGGTTCGGTCGGTTGGGTGGCAAGTTTTGGGATGAGCCCCGCTTATTTAGGCAGTCTGCCAGAAGCAACACTTGAAGAACTCTATAAAGATGGCCCTGATGTGGTTTTTGCTGGGGGAATTTTCCCACCACAACCTGCGGAAATTACCGATGAAGGCGTTCGAGTTAGTGGACGTTGGAAGTTTTCTAGTGGTTGCATGGGTGCAGACATTATAGGCGTTGGTATTTCACCTTTAAAAAATAATGAAATGCAGGGCCTACCGCGCATGGCTGTGATGCCTGCGCATAAAGCCAAAATTGAAATGACATGGGACACAGTGGGTTTAAAAGGCACAGGTAGTCACGATTTGGTTGTGGAAGATGTGCTAGTCGAAAAGCACTGGACATTTGTACGGGGTGAACCTTCCAAACTACCAGAACCCTTTTTTAAATATCCGTCACTTTCCCTAGCGACCCAAGTTTTAACCGTTGTTGGGATTGGTGTGGCAGCAGCTGCTTTAGAAGAATTTCAAATTTTAGCACCGGGCAAAGCATCGATTACAGGTGGTGCTGAAATTGCGAATCGTCCTGTGACTCAATATGAATTTGCTCAAGCAGATGCAGAATTTCAGGCAGCCAAAGCATGGTTCTATCAGACCATGGATAGCGTTTGGCACGAAGTCGTTGCAGGGCGTGCAGCAACCACACAACAAATTAGTGATATGCGTTTAGCCTGTACCCATGCTGCTCGGGTTTGCGCCAAAGTCACGCGCAAAATGCAAATGTTAGCAGGCATGACCGCCATTTATACCAACAATCCATTTAGTCGTTTTGTGAATGACACCAATGTCGTCACACAACATGCCTTTATGGGGGATGCCACATTACTAAATGCGGGTTCAATTCGTTTTGGCTTAAAGCCAAGCCCAGGATATTTATAAATTTAAACTTGAGACAAGGAAATCAAAATGGACGTTAAAAAAACTTTACGTGTGTTGTTCTGCATGGGTATTAATCAGAATTTTTTTGATGCAGAACCTGCCGAAGCAAAAGCGGTTTGGGCTGCATTTGGTGAGATGTGGAACGCAATTCATGACCTGCCGGGCGTACATGTTTTTGGCAATCTCGATGATGACCAAAGTATGGTTGGCCCTAGTACAGGCTGGCCATGGACAACCTACTTATTGGCAGATGTGCCTGATATTGAAACTGTACATGCGGCGTGTAATTTGTTCAGAACCACGGTGGTAGGCGAAGGTCCTTACAAACTTTGGAAATACTGCAAAGTCGAAGCACGTGTTGGACGTGAATTGATTATTCAACGCTAAGGTGCAGGACATGGATGACAAAGTGAATTTGGTAAAAATCCTCTCACGTTTAGAACAGTTGGAAGCACATAACGCCATCCGTAATTGTCTCAATCGTTATATGGAAATTTGTGATGAGCTGAGTCCAAAGACCAATTTAGATGAGCTGATGGGGCTTTTTGATGCGGAGTGCATTTGGGAAGGTATAGGGGAAAAGTATGCCAAATCGTTTGGGCGATATGATTCTTGGCAAGCCATCTACAACATGTTCAAAAGCTATACCCAAACAGAAGGTCACTTTGTCATGAATGCTCACTTTGTCAGTTCGGAGCAAATTGAAGTGCAGCAACAATATGCCACGGCAACTTGGCTGATGTTGCAAACCTCCACTTTTCGCGATGGACGCAGTCATTTAAATAGCGCCAAGCTGAACGTGAAATTTGCACAACAGATGGATGGTAGTTGGAAAATCAAGCATTTTCAAACCCAGAATATTTTTAGTCGACCAGTGACAAATTGGCAAAGTGACGCTGAATTACCTGTCCCGCCCCAGAATTAAATTACCAATTTATCAAAGGATTATTGAAATGAATGGAATTATCTCAACACTGAATATTGGTGTGGATTATGAAGCATTGGTGCAAAGTGATCGTGCACATACGTCTTTATACAAAGATGAGCGTATCTTTGATGAGGAAATGCAGAAGATTTTTTATAGCACATGGGTTTGGGTAGCACATGCTAGCGAAATCCCAGAAGGCGGTAGCTATAAAACCATCAATATTGGCAAACAACCCGTCGTGGTCGTTCGCGACCGCAAGAAAAAAGTGCATGTATTGCTGAATCGTTGTCGCCATCGTGCTGCGACAGTCTGTGAACACAAAAAAGGCAAAACCAATAGCTTTGTTTGTCCATACCACGGTTGGAGTTATGCACTTGATGGCAGTTTACGCGGCGTTCCTTCCCCAGAAAGTTATGGTGAATGTTTAGATAAATCAGAATTGCCATTGGTCAGCCTGCGTGTTGAAGAATATAACGGCATGATTTTCGCGTCATTCAATCATGATGTAGAGCCTTTAGAACAATTTCTTGGACCTGCGAAAAAGTGGATTGATTTGTTCATGAAACAAGGTGCGGGTTATCCAATTAAAGTTTTAGGCGAACATCGTTTTACCTTCCCAGGGAACTGGAAAATCCAGCTTGAAAACACCACTGATGCTTATCATTTTCCATTGGTACACAAGTCTTTCTTAAGTTCAGTCGATGAAAAAACAGAAGAATTATTTAACTTTGAAAATCAACCCGGTTATGTCGAAGATTTAGGCAATGGTCACAGTGTGATGGTGATGATTCCTGAATTGGTCGATTTAGACGAAGAATTAATGGAACGTCCAATTCAGGAACGTTTTGAAGATTTAGCACAAGCTTTACGTGATGAAGGTCATGCGGAATTGGAAGTGCGTCGTATTGTGCGCGCTGTGGGCGGTTCTGGTTTTAACTTAAACCTGTTTCCGAACATTGCCTGTTCAATGGCATTTTTCCGAGTCATGCAGCCGATTTCAGTCGATAAAACAGAAATTCATCACTCCGTGATTACCATGGATGGCGGCCCACAAATTGCGAATCAATATCGCCTGCGTTTGCATGAGCATTTCCAAGGCCCATTTGGTTTTGGTACGCCCGATGATGCCGAAGCATGGGAACGTGTACAAAAAGGGGCAGCCGCAGGCGAAAACCTCTGGATTATGTTGAACCGTGGTTTAGCTGGTGAAGTACAAACTGAAGATGGTTTAAAAAGTGATGTGAGTGCTGAAACTGGGATGCGCTCTGCCTATCAACAGTGGAAAAAGTTGATGACGGCTTAAGGGGAATAACATGAAAATTGATTTAAATTTACTCAATGAAGTCACAGCGTTTATTTGGGCAGAAGCCGATATGCTGGATCACTCTGAGCATGATGCTTGGTTAAATCTTTGGAATGAAAAAGGAGTGTATATCATTCCAATTGATCCGACGCTTACCGATTATGAAAACAATCTGAACTATGCCTATGACGATCATCACATGCGTAAATTGCGTGTTCAGCGTTTAGAAAATGGCGAAGCAATTTCAACTTCACCCAAGGCAAATACGGTTCGGAGCATTTCACGTGTTCGGATTTTAAAAGATGAAGAAGGTGAAATCATTTTACGTTGTGCGCAAAACTTGCGTGAATTCCGTAAAGAGAACCTCAAACACTACACCGCAGATGTGACTTACCATTTAAACCGTGATACCGACGCAGGTTTAAAAATTAACCGTAAAATCATTAATTTAATTAATTCTACCGATACCTTGTCAGGTATTAGCTACATTCTATAGGAGCATCGGCATGCAACAGGTTGTATTAGTGACAGGTGCTGCTTCAGGTTTGGGCAATGTCATTGCGGAATATTTTGCTAGCCAAGGTCATCAGGTAATTTTATCTGCCAGTACTTTGGAAAAGGCGGAAAAAGTCAAAGCAGCAAGTCAGTTTCCCGAGCAAATGTTTCCAGTGAAACTGGATATTTCAGTTGAAGACGACTTTCATGCCGTGGTGCAGTGGATCGAACAAAAATTTGCAAAGCTTGATGTGTTGATCAATAACGCTACGGTCACTAAGGCAACCCCAGTTTTGGAGATTACGGCTGCTGATTTTGACTGGGTTACCCAAGTTAATCAGCGCGGTACATTCCAGTCCTGCCAAATTGTTGGTCAGTACATGGTGCAAAAAGGCTATGGGCGCATTATTAATATGGCGTCTTTGGCAGGGCAAAATGGTGGTACGGCAACAGGCGCACATTATGCAGCGAGCAAAGGTGCCATTGTGACTTTAACCAAAATCTTTGCTAAAGAATTTGCAGCTAAAGGTGTGACAGTAAATGCCGTTGCTCCTGGTCCAATGGAATCAGCCATTGTGCATAGCGTAGTGTCAGACGAAAAAATGGAACAATTTATCCAGAATATTCCTGTTAAAGCATTAGGCAATATGTCGTTTATTGCAGAAACCTGTGCGTTATTGGCAAGTCCAAATGCTGGGTTTGTCACAGGTGCAACTTGGGATATTAATGGTGGTTTATTCATGCGCTAAGCCTTGTGCCAAGCAAGTGAAAAGGAGAAAACAAAAATGACTACACTTTATGATGTTGTCGTAAAAAACCGCCATGTAGAAGGTGGCAATATTGCAGTCATGGAATTTGAATCTGCTAATGCCGAAGTATTACCTAAAATTGAAGCAGGTGCCCATATTGATGTGCACTTACCCAATGGTATGATTCGTCAATACTCGCTTTGCCAAAATCCAAATCAGGCTGGCAAGTTCAGATTAGGCATTTTAAGAGATGCAGAATCACGTGGTGGTTCGATTTCAGCTTTTGATGATTTAAAAGATGGAATGCACATTCAGGTGAGTGCACCCAAAAATTTATTTCCATTGTACCCAGCGAAACATACGGTGTTGATCGGTGGAGGTATTGGCATTACCCCGCTCATCACCATGGCCTATCAATTAGCGCATGAGGGTGCATCTTTCGAGCTGCATTATTGTGGTGCGAGCGAAGACCGTTGTGCCTTTGTCAATGAAATTAAAAATGGCGAACTAGCACCATTCACCACCTTTCACTTTAAATCTGAAGGAGCGAGCCATCGCCAGTTTTTTGAAGCCGCGATTCAGGATATTGATGTAACAAGTCATATTTATACCTGTGGTCCTGTGGGTTTTATGGACTGGGTGGTCAATCTCGCTACGACCCACAATTTCCCGCAAGCACAGATTCATAAAGAATATTTCCAAGTTGAAACTGATACTTCGGGCGATGCATTTGAAGTGATCGCTGAACGGAGTGGAAAAATTATTTTGGTAGATGCAGGAGAAACCATTTTACAGGCTCTAGCCAAACAAGGCATCAACATTGAAATGTCTTGTGAGCAAGGGGTTTGTGGCACCTGTATGTGCGATGTAATTGAAGGTGAACCCGACCATCGCGATGTGTATTTTACCGATGAAGAAAAAGCCAGTAATGAACAAATTTTGGTCTGCTGCTCTCGTTCCAAATCATCCCGTTTAGTTTTAGATATTTAAGCCTTTTCCTTGTGATATGGAAATTAAGGAGAAAAAGATGAATGTAATACAAAAAGTACAACCGTTAAGCATAGATCCTTTGCAATTCCGACGCGCATTAGGCAATTTTGCAACGGGTGTGACCATTGTCACAGCGCAAAATGAACAGGGTGAAAAAGTCGGAGTAACTGCCAATAGTTTTAATTCAGTGTCACTCGATCCACCGCTGATTTTATGGAGCATTGATAAAAAATCATCTAGTTTTTCTGTGTTTGAGCAAGCAACACATTTTGCTGTCAATATTTTGTCAGGTTCGCAAATTGAACTGTCCAACAAGTTTTCACGCCGCAATATTGATAAGTTTGAAGGAACCAATTATCAGGAAGGTGAAGGTGCGAGTTTATTATTAGAAAACTGTTCTGCCATATTTGAATGTGAACGTCACCAAGTGATTGAAGGGGGCGATCACTGGATTATGATTGGTAAAGTTGTGAAATTTCATGATCAAGGTCGCAGTCCTTTGGTCTATCACCAAGGTGCATATTCATGCGTGATGCCACATCCAAGTTTAAAGCTAAAACACAGTGAACCAACACTTTCTGAAATTCCACAACAAGGGCATTTATATAACAACGTGTGTTATTTAATGAGCCGTGCCTTTAAAGCCTATCAAACGGATTATATTCCGAAACAATTGGCATCGGGTTTTCGTACCAGTGAATCTCGATTGCTGTTAGTGCTTGCCAGCGGAACTGCTTCAAGTAAGGAAGATTTACCACGGGATATTGCTATGCCGATGCAAGAAGTAGAACGCGCAGCAGAAATTTTAAAACGTGAAGGGCTACTTTCAGATCACGAGAACTTGTATCAATTGACAGAAAAGGGCAAACAAACAGCACAATATCTGTTTGAAATCGCCGATAGCCATCAAAATGGAGTGTTTGAAAAATATCCACAACAGGAAAAAGAAGCATTCATTAGCATGTTGCGTGACTTTGCTGGTGTGGCTTAAGCAAAAATGTACTGATAAATCTTCGGATTTATCAGTTTTATTTGATCTCTGTATTGATGTTTAAGCCCGAATATATGTTTATCAGATACGTATTTTGATGTGACAAAAAAGAGCCAAGGATAATCTTGGCTCTTTTGGGGTTATTTACTAGAAATTACCATGAAGAATGCATAATTTAGGTTTTAAAATTAGGTTCGTGCAGTATTACTCTGTAAAAACTTTTCGCTATACAGTCGATAGTCTTGTAAGGATTGTTCATCAAGCCAACTTTTAACGGCTTCAATCATTGGTGGCGGACCACATAAATACATATCGAATGCTTGTTCAGCCAGTTGTGCTTTATTCAAATGTTCATGAATATAACCCGCTTTGCCTTGCCACTCATCTGATGCCTTGGTCACAATTGGGTGATAACTAAAGTTGGAAAATTGCTCAGTATAGTGGTGTAAACGCTGTTGCTCACATAAATCTGACTCTGAATTTACCCCATAATAAAGTTGAATCGGTGGGGTATTGGGTTGTTCAACCAAATTGTCGAGCATACCTAAAAATGCGGATAATCCTGTACCCCCTGCAATAAAGACCAGTGGGCGTTCTACTTCACGTAAATAGAAGCTGCCTAAAGGTGCTTCAATCAGTAGCGTCTGACCTATTTGACAACGCTCACGTAAGTAATTGCTCATTACGCCATCGGGTAATAGTCGAATTAAAAATTGTAATTGGTTTGTGGCATTTGGTCGGTTAGCAAAGGAGTAAGAGCGCCAGTCATCGGTATCTGGAATCTGCAAACGCGCATATTGCCCAGCTAAGAATTGTAGTTGAGAGCTAAAGCTACTAGCGTCCAAATGTAAAATGGCGGTAGTCTCTGAAACCAATTCAATCGCAGTGACTGTTGTTGCGATTTTTAAAGTTTCACCCGCATTACAGATGCTTGAATTATGATCAAAATAAAACGCGGCATCAGACTTTACTCGAGTTTGGCAAGCCAACATTTTTCGTTCTGCCAAATCACGTTCACTTAAAGCATCTTCATCGACATAATCTTGCGCATAGATACCCGTTTCACATTTTCCTTGGCAGGTTCCACACACGCCTTCACGGCAATCGAGTGGTAAATTAATCCCTTGTCGAACCGCTGCATCAAGCAGCAATTCGTCTTGGTTCACAGAGATAAAAAAGGTTTTACCATCGGCAAAATTTAAAGCAACAGAATGTCCCATTTCTATGCTCCTTAAACGTGGTAGAAGTCTAAAACAGAATCAATTTTGTCATTCAGCAAAATGCTGTGCTGACGACGAATCTTGAAGCTTTGCTCTGTTTGACGGAGTAGATAAGTCGCATGACCATAGAAGGAGCCTTCCAAACCTTGGCGGTTATATAGGGTATGCCAAGCCACTTTGGCTTCAACCAAACCATCTTCACGTGTTTGTACCTGCACATTGTTAATGCTGTGAAAGGTACGAGGTAAAGGGGTCGCCGATGCAGCTTTACCGGTACGAATGCGAAATACACGGTCTTCTAAACCTGAGCGATCCGCATAGTAAATATAGGACAAGCCTTGATTCGGATCTTGCACATAATTGTGGTCATCAATCCACTGTGGAATGTGATATTCACTGTCCTCATCATAAAGATCAAGATAGGCGTCCCAGTCATATTTATCGCAAAGCTCTGATTTTTTATACAAAAATTGAGAAACTGCAAATTGTAGTTGTTGTGACATGGTTACACCTCATCCGCTACGTTTTGATTTTGAAAAGTGATGTCGAGCATTTTTAATGACTTTTTCTTGAAGCCATCGAGCATTAGGCGTTGCCAATGACCGTGTTGATTGACATAAAGACCTTCATGGGTAAATTCACGCCCTGTGATAACAGGTTCAATGCCCAAATCAATTGAGTTTTTGCTTGGACCATATTCCCAAGCTTGATAACCACGTGAAATGTCACTCCAACGTTCTAGTCGGGCTTGAAACCCTTTTTGTTGTTCACGGAATTCGACCAAGTCATCAGGAGTGCCTAAACCTGAAACATTAAAGAAATCTTCAAATTGACGGATACGGTTACGACGCGCTTCAACGGATTCACCTTTCACACCGATACATTGGCTGATGACTTCTGTTTTGTTCCAAGCCACAGGACGAACAATTCGGAGTTGCGAGCTAATTTGATCCATAAAGAATAAGCTAGGGTACAGGTTCAAGTTTCTTAAACGATGCATTGCCCATTCAGCATATTTTTGACCATATTTCTCGACCATATAGGGCATAACGGTTTCATAACCTGGACGTACCGTTGGATTTGGCATATCACTGAATAAAACACTATGTCCATTTTTAAAGCTAAACCAACCATCATCGGTTTCAGCATCACCTGCACCTAATTTACTGTAATCAAGCGTATCCAGTTCAGCCCCTTTGGAAGCATTTACTTGCTGGCGATGTTGCACCGTAGAAACATAGTTATAATGCACTGTACTTACATGATAGCCATCTAAGCCATTTTCATTTTGCAGTTTCCAGTTCCCTGCAAAGGTATAGGCTGATTTGCCTTGTAGAACTTCAAGTTCTCCCGTTGGGGATTGATTCACCATTAAATCAAGGAAAATTTTGGCATCGCCCAAAAAGTCTTCTAGAGAATCTGTGGCTTGCGTGTCTAGGCTAACAAACACAAAACCCCGATAACTCGCAATGCGTCCTTGTTTAAGCCCACGGCTTGATTTATCAAAATCTTCACAGTATTCACTTGGTGCTTTGACTTTGACTAGACGACCATCCGATTTATAGCACCATGCATGGAACGGGCAGGTAAAAGTTGATTGATTGCCTTTCGCAACACGGGTCAGTGTTGCACCACGGTGTTCGCAGGCATTGACCATGGCATGTAACTCGCCGTTGCCATCACGACTGACAATAATGGGCTGACGTCCAATTTGAACGGTCAAAAAGTCATGTTTGTTGGGAATTTCACTTTCATGGCAGGCATAAATCCAGACTTTTTCAAAAATGAATTCCATTTCCAGATCGAACAGTTCTGGTTGGGTAAACATATCCCTTGCGACGCGAAACACACCATCTTGAGGGCGGAAATCGATGCATCCATCCACCAAGTCATTCCATTGTTGTAAATTTGATGAGGTCATGTGCTCAATCCTTTAGTCAATCAGCTTTAGCTTGATTGAAACGTGATTAAGCACTTGTCTCTATCCACTTTTTCCAGATGTTTATCCAGTCTGTGCTGCTTTTATTTTAAAGCGCTTAGATGTGGGGTTTGATGAGGGGGATAGGTATTGAAAGAGCCAGCTTTAATGTGCTGGCATTATTTGGATGAGTTGCTGTATCATAATATTTACATATTTATGCACATCATCTTTAAAAATCATATATTGAAGCGCTAAACCATAACTTAATGAGATAATTTCTAGAAGCTTGTATTCATGTTGAGCTGACTCTGTCGCAGAAAAATTTGGAATAAGTTGTTGTAAAACTTCTGAAACTTGCGCCTGATGATTCTGCCAAACTTGCTGATATTCATTGGAAAATACTTCGTCACGTGCCGCATATAATTGCAATTCAATTGAAATTTTCAACCATTCATCATTCTGGAAAAAATCGATTAACCACTGTTCGAGTGCGGCTATTAAATCAGACTGTATTAAATGTGTCTGAGTAATAATTTTCTGTAATTGCAGATTTTCTTGTTCAAATTGAATTTTCATTAAGGTCAGTAAAAAATCTTCTTTGTGCTCAAAATTTGAATAAAAAGCACCTTGCGTATAGCCTGCCTTTTTTGAAAGATTCCGAATGGATACCGCACTATAGCCTTGCTCAGATATAAGATGAAATCCTGCTTCAATTAACTGATTTCTAGTTTGAATTTGTTTTTCATCACGAGAAATTTTTGTGGGTTTCATAGATTAATTTAAATTTTAAATATCACTTGATATCTTAAACTTTAAGCGTTATTTTGGCTAGGTCTATTTCAGATATCAGATGATATCTGAAAAGATAAATCTGTTCTAACCTAGAGAAGAATATGAGTAAGCAGTTGAAAAGAAAAATAGTGGTCATCAATGCTCATCCATCATCAACAAGTTTTAATCAAGCTTTAATGCAAGCCTATATTGAAGCTGTACCATCTGACTTGCAGGTTGAAGTGATTGAAATTGGCAAATTACATTTTGATCCAAATCTGAAATATGGTTATGAACAAAGAATGGAGCTTGAACCCGATTTACAAGCAGCATGGTCTAAAATAATGAGTGCGGATCATTTGGTTTGGATTTTCCCAGTGTGGTGGGGTGGTTTACCTGCTGTAGCGAAAGGGTTTATTGATCGTTTATTTCTTCCTAGTCAGGCCTTTAGTTATTTTGAAAACAGCAACCGTATTCGTGGGCATTTAAAACGCAAAACGGCCAGAATCATTACCACCTTAGACCAAGCAGGTTGGACGTATAAATGGTATTTTGGCGAACCGAGCACACGACAACTTAAAGATACGACATTAAAATTTTGTGGTGTAGGATCAGTAAAGACACATTATTTGGGTTCTATACGGGGTTCTAGTTTAGCGCAACGTCAAATCTGGCTGGGATTAATGAAAGAACTGGCGCAACGTGATTATGCCAACTTGATGAAAAAATCCGATCAAGGATTAGTGCAACGGCTTCGACTTTATTTCAGTCATTGAAAGCATTGAGATGGTAAGGCAAAAGTATCCTATCCATACTCAATGCAAAACAGGTTCTATTTTCTACAAAAGACTAAAGCTCGCTTGAAATGAGGTTTATATTCCAAATTTCTTGCGGTAGCGCCACAAACTGGTTCGGCTAATGCCTAGGGCCTGTGCTGTCAATCCCAAGTCATATTGATATTTTTTGAGAGTTTGCTGCAAGGTAAAGGCATCCAGTTTTGTGGTGTTGATTCGTATAGGTTGTTCATATGTTTCAGTTGTAGATTCAGAATCTTGTGCTGCATGAATGATCTCATCAGGTAAATCAGAAATCGTAATTGCGAAACGACCATTCGCCATTGCCAGTGCATATAACAACGTATTCTTGAGTTCGCGCACATTGCCCGGCCAGTCATATGCCATTAAAGTTTGCAGGGCATCCTCTGAAAGAAGAGGGGCTTGCGCTGAAGTCCGATGTTCATTCAGTAAAAATTCGGCAATCAAAGGGATATCTTCTTTGCGTTCACGCAGTGGCGGTACGAAAATCGGGATGACCCTTAAACGGTAGAGCAAGTCTTGACGGAAGCGTCCTGACTTGACTTCTTCACGTAGTGCACGATGAGTCGCTGCAATAATACGGACATTCGACTTTAACGATTTTTCACCACCTAAAGGCGTGAACTCTCCTGTTTCGAGAACTCGTAATAATTTGGCTTGTAGTTCCAGTGGAATTTCGGCAATTTCATCCAGAAATAAGGTACCACCTGCCGCACGTTCAAAGACACCTTTGTGTTCACGGATTGCGCCAGTAAAAGCTCCTTTAACATGCCCAAATAATTCACTTTCTAACAGACTGGCATTGAGCGCAGCACAGTTGATGGCAATAAACGGATGCTTTTTTCTTTGACTGTATTGATGAATAGCCTGTGCCACAAGTTCTTTTCCACTGCCTGATTCCCCCCGAACCAGTACAGGAAATTCGGTAATTGCAACCCGCTCAATAATGGAGAACATATGCTGCATTGAACTTGACTGGCTATGAAAAGTCTCTTGTAGAGATAATGCTGTTACAGGCTTTGGTTTTACCGTATTTAAAGAAACAGGCTGCAATACAAAAATTTCGCCTACAAACTGTTGATCAAGTACATCGAGTTTTTTCCTAGTCAATAAATATTGAGCAGAGCTTTCAGGCAGATGAATCAGCCCAGTTTGTAGTTGTGTATTTTGAATTAAATGCTTGAATGTCGTGATAGTTTTTTTATTAAATTCGGATGTGCCATATTCATAAATAAAGTTTTGGCTCTGCTGTTCTTGAATCAAGATCAAACTTTCATCAATAAGACTTTGTAATTGTTCTAAAAATAATTCTAACTGAGTTTTTAAAGAAAAACGAAGAGTCGGCATGGTGTTTCACTATGTGTTTCAGTTGTTTCTTATTGAAACACAAAATGAAACAAAGATGGAATGGTATAAAAGGGTGAATTTATAATTTAAATTTTAATATATTGTTTTTTATGAATATAATTAAAATAGCTAAAAGTTGGCACCATGTTTGCAATTTAAGAATAAAGAAACGTATTTATTCAGGTGTTACAACATGATCTTTCATCAATTTTTTGAAGTAGAAAGTTCAACTTATACTTATCTATTGGCTTCAGAGCAGACACGTGAAGCTGTATTGATTGACCCAGTTGCTTCTGAAATAGACATCTATACCCAGTATTTAGAAATGCATAACTTAACACTGGTCTATAGTTTGGATACGCATGTCCATGCGGATCATGTTACCGCTGCCAATTTATTACGTGAAAAGTTTGCTTGTAAAACCGTATTACATCGCAATTCAGGAGTGAGTTGTGGCGATATATTTATCACTGATCGAAGTGTGATTCGGATAGGTGAAATAAATATTGAAGCACGTTATACCCCAGGGCACACCAATGCATGTACCAGTTATGTTGCAGAGGGTATGGTGTTTACAGGGGATGCTTTGCTGATTGATGGTTGCGGACGTACCGACTTTCAGGAAGGCAATGCCGAAATCTTGTATGACAGCATTCATACTCAAATTTTTACTTTGCCAGACGAGACTCTTGTTTACCCAGGTCATGATTATAAAGGTCGTTTAGCTTCGACAGTCGGGCATGAGCGTCTGCACAATTCACGTTTGGGCACAGGCAAAAGTAAAGCTGAATTTGTAGAAATTATGAACAATTTGAATCTTCCTTATCCGAAAAAAATTGATATCGCATTACCTGCCAATAAAGCTTGTGGTCAGTAAAGGAGAGAGAAGATGCAATTAAAACAAGTCAATACTGAATTTTGGGTTGCCGATCAAATTACTACGCAAGATATTGAATTGATCGCAGCACGTGGTATTAAAACCATCTTTTGTAATCGTCCAGATGGTGAAGGTCCCGATCAACCGAATGTGGCTGAAATTGAACAGGTTTTACAACCTTATGGGATTCAAATTCAGTATTTGCCTGTGGTGAGCGGTAAAGTGACTGATGAGCAAGCCGAAGAATTTAAACACCTCTATACGCAAGCTCAAAAGCCTTTATTGGCATATTGCCGATCTGGAACACGGTCTATTACCCTTTGGGCGTTGTCTCAAGTAACAGATCAGACCTTAGAGCAAATGTTATTGACAGCAAGAACTTTAGGATACGACTTGCAAGGTGTAATCCCCCGTATTTTAAAGCAATCGGCACATGCACAAGAACATATTCCAAAGTTGAGTGTGGTCATTGTAGGGGGCGGGGCTGCGGGTATTTCTGTGGCGTCAAGCTTACTTTCACGTCAGCCGAATTTAGATATCGCCATTATAGATCCCACAGAAGTTCATTACTACCAACCGGGTTGGACCATGGTGGGAGGTGGTATTTTTAAGCCTGAAAAAACTGTGCGAACTATGGCAAGCTTAATTCCAAAACAAGTTCAATGGATTAAAGCGGCAGTGGCAGCTTTTGATCCAGACAATAAGCAAGTGCTGTTGGAAGGGTGCAAGCCGCTGAATTATGAGGTCTTGGTGGTTTGCCCAGGGTTAAAACTAAATTGGCATGGAATTGAGGGCTTGGTCGAAACTTTGGGTAAGAATGGTGTGACTTCTAACTATCGTTATGACTTAGCCCCTTACACTTGGCAGTTAGTCCGAGAAATGAAACGCGGTAAGGCAGTTTTTACCCAACCGCCGATGCCAATTAAATGCGCGGGTGCACCGCAGAAAGCCATGTATTTATCTGCGGATCATTGGCAAAAGCAGAGCGTACTTAAAGATATCCAGATTGATTTTTACAATACGGGTGCAGCGTTATTTGGCGTGCCAGCCTATGTGCCTGCCTTGATGGAATATGTCAAACGTTATGACGCTAATTTGCATTTTAACCATCAACTCATCAAGGTGGATGGTCGACAAAAGCGAGCTTGGTTTAAGCAACTGAATGGTGAAAACAGTCCTATTATTGAAACCGATTTTGACATGATTCATGTGGTACCACCACAGCAAGCTCCAGACTTTATTCGGGCAAGTAATTTAGTCGATCAGGCAGGTTGGGTTAGTGTCGATCAACATACCTTACAGCATACCCAATATCCGCATATTTTTGCTTTGGGTGATGTCATGAATGCACCAAATGCCAAAACAGCCGCCGCAGCACGTAAGCAGGCGCCGATTGTTGCCGTGAATGTGCTGGAATATTTACAAGGTGGTGCCAACTTTGCCCAATACGATGGTTATGGTTCATGCCCACTTACTGTAGAGCGTGGAAAAATTGTACTGGCCGAGTTTGGTTATGGTGGCAAGTTGCTCCCAAGCTTTCCAAAATGGCTGCTTAATGGTGAACAACCGACACGACTGGCATGGCTGTTAAAAGAGCAGATTCTTCCACCGATGTATTGGGATGGCATGCTCAAAGGGCATGAATGGCTGGTTAAACCTAAACGCTAATTATTTTTTAACTCCTTAAAAAACAAGTCCCTATCTGTCATTTCATAGATGGGTTAGGGACTCTTTTATTTAAAAAAGAGTCCACCTTGAGGTAAAGAGGTCTAGAACCATGTGGTTGTTAGTTTTAGAAGGCTTGGCAATAGGATGTTTGCTTGGCATGACGGGTGCTGGCGGAGGAATACTCGCAGTTCCTGCACTGATGGCGAGTCAGGGATGGAGTGTGGCTCAGGCAGCCCCAGTCGGCTTATTGGCTGTCACCTTGTCGGCTTTTGTGGGAACAATTCAGGGTTTCTTCAAAAAAATCGTGCGTTATCGTGCTGCGATTTGGATTGCACTGATTAGTATTCCTTCAGCACGTTATGGTGTACAGCTTTCTAATATCATTTCTCCAGTCTGGTTGAGTATTGCTTTTAGCTTAGTGATGTTGGTGGTGGCTTATCGAGTCTTTTTTAATAAAGTCAATGATATGGAAAATCCACCTTGTAAAGTGAATAAATCGACTGGACGACTCATCTGGAATTTCAAAACAGCTTCTGTATTGGGTTTTATTGGTGTGGTTGCAGGGTTGTTGACTGGACTACTAGGTGTAGGCGGAGGCTTCGTGATTGTGCCTGCCTTACGTAAAGCCACAGATTTAGACATGAACAGTATTGTCGCCACTTCACTGATGATTATCTTCTTGATCGGTGGTGTAAGTATTTCAATCCATGTATTGGATGGTTTTCAGTATCCCATCAGTATTTCAGTAACCTTTGTGATTGCTTGTATTGTGGGTATGTTATTAGGACGTAAAGCAACAAACCTTGTGCCATCAAGCGTTATTCAAAAGATTTTTGCCATAACTGTGATTGTGGTCGCTATTTCAATGTTGGTTAAAGTGCTGGCTTGATGTATCCCAAGATTGATATAAGACGATAAATCTACAACTGAAGATAAAAAGTAAAGCTAAGAATGGGCGTCATCCTTAGCTTTACTTTTATAGCAATATTACGACATCTACCAATTGCTCATCATGATGAAGAGTATATTCTATGTGTGAATGCGTTGAAGCTAATCGAATTATACTCAAAGACTCAATATGGTTTTAATGTGTAAACGCTTGTTTATTGTGATCACGCCATTCGGAAGGACTTGTGCCAAACCAATGTTTAAAATTACGACTGAAAATGGAGAGTTCTGCATAACCGAGTTGTAAGGCTAGATCTGTGAGACTGACATTACCCGCGTTAATCATACGAAGCGCTTCTTTCTTGCGGACGTTTTCGAGCAAATCACGATAAGTCGTGCCTTGCATCTTTAAGAGCCGTTGTAACTTTTTTGGATGCATGCCCATACATAAAGCAATATTTTCAATACTACAGTCACCTGTTGCCATTAACATGCGAACTGAGCTTTCAATTAGAGAAGTGTCGTTATCACCTTTGGTACTACTTTGCGTTTCCAGTCGCTGTACGATCAGTTGATCTACCAGATCTTCATTAAACGCATAAGGTTTATGCGTTAAAAAACTGGCTGGAAAATACAGTGCATCTTCTTCTGTTTTGAACTCAACTCGGCAAGCGAAATGGTCAGTAAATACTTTAGGGTGTTTGGGAGCATGTTGCTTAAGATGAATTTTTTCGGCATGCCATGCAGGTCCAATTAAATCTTTTAAAATGTTAGTCACGAGGCAGATTGCCAGTTGTGACTTTTGTGGGACTTCGACATTGTATTCACTTAAGCGAACAAAAGTGAGTTTACAAAGTTGTTCACTCACTTCGCTGACATGAAAAACCACGCCTTCAGCATGCAGATAGACATATTTCTGTGCGACACGTAATGCATCTAAAATGGTCGCTTGTCGGGACATATACACGCCAATTAAACCAATCGTGCTAATATTTTGTAGTGCGCCAAGTTTTAAACCAAAACATTCTTCTTGGCAGTGCAAAGCAGCATTTTCTAATAAACTTAAATAATGATCATAATGAATGAAAGCATCTGGATCGCGTAGTAAAGATGGCAAAATACCGACTTGTTTTAATATTTCTATAGGATTTACACTGTAACTACGAACAAGTTCTTCGAACCCGCCAAGGCTGGCTGCACGGATATAACTTGCCATAACAATGATCCTGAATGTCCTAAAAGATCAAGTTAGTGTCCTAAAAAGTCAAGCTTAATTCAAGTGTTTTGTTAGAGTAGAGTAAGAGATTTTCTCCATTTAGGCATAAGAACGCGTCTACCACCGTTAGCCGTTAAAAGGAAAGACTATGGAACTTACAGTTCAGTCGCATTTAGAGCAAACAGTTATCGAACAGACATTACAAGACTGTTTCCAATTACAGCGCACGAGCTTTCATCAGCAAGGTATTGAAAGCAATTCACAACGCAAACAGCATTTATTGAATTTAAAGGCCATGATCAATAATCATCGGGAAGCGATTATTGAAGCTTTAAATCGTGATTATGGCAATCGTTCACGTCATGAAACTTTACTGGCAGAAATTATTACGGCTACTGACGATATTAATAGCAGTATTAAACATTTGAACCAATGGACGAAGGTACAAAAGCGTAGAGTCGATCACAGCATGTACTTTGGTGCCAAGAATCGCCTAATTCCTCAACCACTGGGTGTGATTGGCGTTATTGTGCCGTGGAATTTTCCAATTAATTTGATGTTCTCGCAATTGTCCGCCGTGTTTGCTGCGGGGAATACCGCTATGGTGAAAATGTCGGAAAATTCACGTCATTTGGCAGAGTTGCTTATTGAGATTAGCCCTAAATATTTTGCCAAAGAAAAATTACAAATTTTTGATGAAACAGGCGAAGTTGGTGTCGCATTTTCAAAACTGCCATTTGATCATCTGATGTTTACGGGTTCTGGTACTACAGGACGTAAAGTAATGGCGGCTGCGGCTGAAAACTTAACTCCTGTGACTTTGGAACTCGGTGGTAAATCACCTGCTGTCATCGATCCAGAATATCCTACCGACAAAGCGGTTGAGCGGATTATGTTCGTGAAGCAGTTTAATGCGGGACAAATTTGTACCAATGTTGATTATTTATTTGTGCATGAATCGAAACTTCAGGAATTTATTGAAACTGCGAAGGCTTGGGTGCAAGAGCATGTGCCTGATATTCATAGTAAAGATTATACTTCGGTGATTGATCATCGTGCTTACCAGCGTTTAGTTCACAGTCTAGCTGACGCTGAAGCCAAAGGGGCAACGCTGATTAATTTAAACCAACAAGAAGCCGATGCTGCAACACGAAAAATTCCGCTGACTTTGGTGCTCAACAGCACTGCTGAGATGGAAATTGATACGCGTGAAACCTTCGGCCCCATTTTGATGGTGAAAACCTATCAAAGCCCTGATCAAGTGGTCGATTACATTGTACATCGTGATCGACCATTGGCATTTTATCCATTTAGTCACAATAAACGCTTAGTCGAGTTCTATATTAGTCATGTCATGTCGGGAGGTGTGTCTGTAAATGATGCATTATTCCACGTTGGACAACATGACTTGCCTTTTGGTGGTGTGGGGGCAAGTGGGATGGGGCATTATCATGGTTATGAAGGCTTTCTCACGTTCTCAAAAATGCGCCCAGTATTTTATCAGGCAGGGTTTTCGAGTTTGAAGTTTCTGGCGCCGCCGTATGGCAAGTTTGCCACTTGGGTGCTGAATTTTTTAATTCGTATGAAGTCTTAGTTTTACTGTTTAAACCCTTAAATAGGGCAGTTGAGCTTCAGAATAATTTTTGAAGCTCAGGGCTGATGCATGTTTAAAAATAAAAAAAGCTATTAAAGGAGTTAATAGAATGGGTGATCAACATTTTGATTTTGATCAGATTGTCATTGGATCTGGTTTTGGTGGTTCGGTCAGTGCGCTACGCTTAAGTGAAAAAGGCTATAACGTCCTGATCTTAGAGAAAGGTTTACGCCGCGAAGACCATGATTTTCCAACCACCAATTTAGATACCAAAAATTATTTGTGGATGCCTGAGTTGGGATTCAAAGGCACCATGCAATTTACCTTTACCAGTAAGACAACCATCTTACATGGTGTAGGCGTGGGTGGCGGTTCACAAATTTATGCCAATGTACATTTGATTCCACCCGATGCGGTTTTTGAGTCAGAGGCATGGACTAAAATTCGGAAAGACTGGAAAGAAACGCTCAAACCATTTTACGGTTTGGCGCAGCGCATGTTAGGAACAACCCATAATACCTATACCAATGTAGCAGACCATACATTAAAAGCAGTCGCAAGCGAAATGGGCTATGCCAATTCTTTTAAAACGGTGACTACTGGCGTCTTTTTTCCGCAAGCGGATGGTCAACAAAATAAAGCAGTGAAGGACCCGTATTTCAATGGTGATGGACCAGAGCGCAAAACCTGCAATTACTGTGGTGCATGTATGTTGGGTTGCCGTAATAATTCGAAAAACACCTTGATGAAGAATTATCTGTATTTTGCCGAACGTAATGGGGTTGAGATTCGTCCAAGTTCTGAAGTCATCAAAATTACCCCGCTAAATGAAGATGGTAGTTCGGGTTATGAACTTATTGTTAAAGAAACCCTAGGGAAACAAGTTCGTCAGTATAGTCTACGCAGTCGTGGGGTGGTATTGTCTGCAGGGGTAATGGGTACTGTCCCGATGCTGCTCAAAATGCGGGATCAACACAAGACTTTACCGAATATCTCGAAACTCTTAGGGCAAGAGATTCGCACCAATTCGGAAACCTTAACCACAGCGAACAACACGCGTGAACGATTAGATGATGGTGTAGCGATCAGTTCCTTTATTTCAGTCGATGCAGATACCAATATTGAAGTGACCCGTTTCCCTGAAGGGGCGGATGCTTCTTGGGTCTACATTCCTTATGTACCCATGGTCACAGGACAAGGTTTTATTCGTTTTATGAAGTTTGTATTCAATACCTTGTTACACCCTTGGAAAACTTATAAAGTCCTGCGTTATAAGGGCAAAGCTAAAAATTCTATTATCTTATTGGTCATGCAAAAGTCAGAAGCCTTTATTCATCTGGAATGGCGCCGTAAGTGGTATCGATTGTTTAAAAATAGTATTACTGCAGTTCAAAAGCCTGAAGACACACCATTGACGGTTTCATTCCCTGCGGCTGAAAAAGCGACCAAACTGATTGCTGAAAAACTGGGTGGAGAACCTGGTTCTGCATTGACAGAAATTATATTGGGAACACCTACTACAGCTCATATTATGAGTGGTGTGCCGATGGGGCGTGACCAGTCAAATGGTGTGGTTGATTTTACAGGGCAAGTCTTTGGTTATAAGAACCTACGTGTGATTGATGGCTCAATTGTCCCAGGTAATTTAGGGGTAAATCCATCTTTAACCATCACTGCATTGTCTGAATTTGCCATGAGCCAAATTCCAGTCTTTTCTGAACAAAAAGCTTCGAAGATCAAGCGTATTCAGTTCAGTCAGCCTTTAGATGGGCAAGTCTCGGAATTAAAAGGTACAGGTGACTTAGCGATTGCCTTGGCTCAAGCTTAATAGATTCAATATTTGACCTATGACTCAATGGGTAGTTATAGGTCAAATTATCCAATATATTGTTTTATTAAAAAATTTTTAGTATTTTTCAAGACTAAAACTAAGTGTAAGCTATAATCAATTTCATTTGAGTGAATTAAAAAAATGGAGATGGTAATTTTATACTTTATATATTTTAATAAAATATAATTATTTTAAGTGTTTAGTGTGTATTTATTTTAGTTTTTCGAATTAGGCTTTGTAAAATATCTCATCAGCACTCGGTGAGTATAATGAATAGTGTAAAAGATAATAATTTTCAGTTAGATTATGGGTCATGGTTTACAATATGCTGTTTTGTATCTTAAATCTCATGTAATGAAGCTGAAATAATATAAGTGTTTGAATATAAAAATAAATAAAATATTAAGAGTTATGGTTGTCATAAAAGTGTCATAAATATTTAAGTAAATTTTAAGTTTAAAAACTTATTTTTTAATGAATCAATTTATGGCGAGATGACTATGACGACATTCATCTTTGGGAAAAAATTTTCAACTACATTTAGTGGTCTGAATTATTATAAAAATCATAAAATTTATGAAAATTCTGTATTAAAACTAGAATATTTGAATGGATTAAACTGTCAGAAAAATTATCGAGTCGTGTCACATCAAAAAAAGATGATGCTCCATATTCATGCTGTGCAAGAAGGCCAACCTGAGCGAAAACAGGTGGAAGCTTTTATCAGTACTAAGTATCAGGAAATGCATAAAGCAACATTATCACATTATTCCTCCACCTTATTTGTAGGGGAATTTCAGCATCAAACTCATGTGGCGATTGGCATTGAACCGCTCAAATCTCATCAGGCATTTTTAGAGCAGTACCTCGTACAACCGATTGAACAAACGTTAACAAAAATGATTCAACGCGATGTGGCGCGAGACAAGATTGTAGAAATTGGTAATCTGGCCTCTCAGAACATGGAATACGCCAAAATGATCGTGGCATTTTTGGTGTTCTATCTCACGATAGCGGAAGTCGAGTGGGCGGTATGTACGGGTACGATAGCCGTACGTTATGTACTACAGCAAATGGGGTTGCATTTTCATGTATTAGAAAAGGCAAATCCTGAAGTGTTGGGTGAAGCCAAAAAACAGTGGGGAAATTACTATCAGCAAAAACCATTGGTGTTGGCAATTAATGTTGCTGATGCTTTGGCTGTAACCCAACAACATTATGATTTCAAAGTGAATCATGCTGCAATCAGTGGGGGAAGTCTATGAATCAACTTTTCGATGTTATTGCAGCGTACGCTAAACAAACGCCTAAACGTGAAGCGATTGTGACCGAAGTACGTACAGTAAGTTATGCAGAACTTCATCATGTTATGGAACGCCTCAGTAAGGAACTGGGGCTGTTACAGACGCAGAAACTTGCGATCTGGGGCATGAATAGTATTGATTGGGTGTTGATTGATTTAGCTGCTAAAAAAGCAGGGATTACCGTGATTCCGATCCCTCTATTTTTTAGTGCTCAGCAGATTTTACATTTGTTAACAGACAGTGCAGTCGATACGATTTTTATGGCAGATGTAAATCTTACCCTGTCAGCGTATCACCTTGATTGTGTGGCGCAAAATCATACATGGTTGCATACCTTGAGTGAGCAAGGCCGTATTCAACAATTACTTAATGCTGAACAGGCTTCTGGCACTTTTATTCGTTTAAATGTGACTGCACCAACAACGATGGATTCTGTCGTTCCTGCAAAGATTACTTACACCTCAGGCAGCACAGGTACACCTAAAGGGGTATGTCTGGCGGAAGACACGATTCAGTCGATTACAGAATCGCTCAGTGCAGCATTACAGTCGAGCCAATTGGGACGACATTTATGTTTGATTCCATTTGCTACTTTATTGGAAAACATTGCAGGCATTTATGTTGCCTTGAATATGGGACGTTCAATTGTAGTCGGTAATGTCAGTCATTTTGGACTGGTATCGAACCATGAGTTTAAGGTGGAAAACTTTGCAGCAACGGTACAGCAATACCAGATTCAGAGCGTGATTTTGTTGCCGCAAATGCTCAAGGCAATGGTGGAATATATTCAGCAATTTGGTGCTCAGGCTTTTGCGAGTTTGAAATTTATTGCAGTTGGTGGTGGTAAGGTTTCGACTGATTTGTTGTTGCAGTCGCAACAGTTGAATTTGCCTGTTTATGAGGGTTATGGACTATCAGAATGCGCTTCAGTGGTTAGCCTCAATTTGCCGAATGCCAGAAAAATTGGCAGTGTCGGCAAACCATTACCCCATGTAGATGTGCAAATTGCGGACAATGGTGAGGTGGTAGTACGCGGCAATGCCATGCAGGGTTATCTCAATGAGGTTGCAGTTGATCCTCTGATTCACACAGGTGATGCAGGCTTCTTTGATAAAGACGGTTATCTGTTTATTACGGGTCGTATTAAGCAAATTATTGTCAGTAGTTTTGGGCGCAATATTTCACCTGAATGGGTGGAATCGAATGGTTCGAGTGAACCCGAAATTAATCAGATTGCTATCTTTGGGGAAGCACAGCCTTATCTTTCTGCCGTGATTTATGCCAAAGACAATGTATCGGATGGCATGTTAGCGCAAGCGATACAGAAAGCAAATGAGCGCATGCCTGACTATGCCCAAATTAAGCAATGGTATCGATCATCAGAACCATTTTCACTGAATAATCAGATGTTAACCGACAACGGGAAATTGAGACGCAACGAAATTAAAAAGCAATTTGGGCAGTATTTATCGCTTCAATGAACTGTCGTTCAGCTAAGCAAACGATAGCCGCAATAAGACCTGAAGATTTAATTTCCACGCATAAAATTTCACTAAATAGTGAGTAAAGATATGAATATTGAACAATCCGTATTTGACCTTGAGAATAGAGACAGCTATTCACCATCAAGCCATGCAGAAATTAAAAATACCTTACGTGAGCAAGGTTGGATTTTACTCAGACATGAACATTATGACGTGCACCGTTTTAGTGAGTTGATGACAGCCTTATGCCAAAAGCTGACTTATGATCCTGCTCGTGAAAATATCACGCAACAATCTCAGAAAGTGGATGCAGGCACTCAGGCTGTTGGGTTGCATATTGAAAATGGTTCTACGCCATTACCTCCAGATATTATTGCTTTTTTTAGTGAAGTGAGTGCTTCTCAAGGTTCACAGACCACTGTGTGTGATGGACATGTAGTATGGAAAAACTTATCCGAGCCGTTAAAACAAAAGTTTGCTGCACCGATGACCATTAGCCGCTATTTACCAAAACAGATTTGGCAGAAATATGTGGCGACTGCTTTCAATATTGCGGAGGTGGATTCGGTAACTTGGGAGGATTTAAATAAGTTTATTCGGATGATTCCAGGACAAACGATCACTCCCTCTCACGATCAAGGTGTGGAATACCATCTGCAAATGAACATGATTCGCCATGATAATTTGAAAGGCGTGCCTGCATTTGCCAATACCATTTTGGGACCCTCCTACAATTATCAAAAACCGAAATTTACTTTTGCGGATGGTCGCGAGATAAGTCAGGAACTGATTACAGAACTTGCGGAACTTTGCGAACAGCATACGCAGGAAATTGAATGGCAAGATGGTGATGTTGCGATTATCGACAACAAACGTTTTATGCATGGTCGACGTGAAATTTTAGTCCCTCTTGAGCAGCGTAAACTCTATATCAGTATGGGTTTAGGATTGAACGAAACATTTTAAGCACTAGTCTTAATACAATGAAAAGGAATAGGGTTATGTCAAATTTAACTGCAGTGATTGTTGGGGCAACAGGTGGCATAGGTAAAGCTATCGTTGAAAATTTATGTAAAAACAATGTGAACGTGATACTTGTGGCACGTAATGCTGAAGCATTACAAGTTATGCAGGCAGAGCTTAAAGCACAATATCCTCAATTAAAGCTACAAAGTCTGCGTTGCGATTTGAGCGATGCCGAGAGTCGTGAACAATTTATTCAAGCACTGACGCAGCAAAAGATTCACATTAATTACTATATTAATAATGCAGGGGTGAATGATTTTTCTTTGTTTAGTCATCAATCTAGCGACGCGATTGAACAGATGATGCTGATTAACGTGGTTTATCCACTGCAATTGATTCAGCACATTATTCCATTAATGTCGAAAACTGCACCAAGTCAAATTATTAACATGGGTTCGACTTTTGGCAGTATTGGTTACCCAGGTTATGTGAGTTATTGTGCCAGTAAATTTGCCTTACGCGGTGCAACCGAAGCCTTGGCACGTGAATATTCCAACTCACCGATTCAGTTTAAATACTTTTCACCTCGGGCAACCGCCACCACCATGAACAGTCCAGTAGTAGTGGAAATGAATGCAAAGCTGGGTGTAAAAATGGACAGCCCTGCTTTTGTAGCTGAAGAGCTATATCAATTTTTACAGAACGATAAGTTGTACTATCAAGTGGGATATCCTGAAAAAATCTTTGTCAAAGTGAATCAGGTGCTACCGAATGTGGTGTCGAGCTCGATTCAAAAAGACATTGATAAAATTCAAAATTTTGCAGAATTGAACCACCCAAAAATCACGACGGTTTCATAAACGTGAACTGTTTTAAGTGGCTGAACTGACGAGCACCTATCTGGGTGCTCGAATCTCTACAAAAGACTAACTTTTGGGCTGAATACTCTCGATTGTTGAAATAAAGTCTGTAAATTTTTGACCCTGAATAACCACATGGGCTTTCAATAAATCTTCAGCTTGTTGTTCATCACCTGCAAAAATGGCATCTAAAATGGCATTGTGTTCCGAAAAAGAATTATTCATTCGATTATTTACACGAAGCTGTAGTCGTCGATAGGGATGTAAACGTTTATGTAAGGTGGATGCTTGTTCAATTAAAAAAGCATTATGACTGGCCTGATAAATGGCAAAGTGAAATAAGCGGTTGGCTTCATAATAGTTTTCTGAATCATTTTGCTTTAAATAATCCTGACACAATAGATGCAAACGCTGTAATTCTTGTTTTTCTTCAGGTTGAATACGACGCGCGGCTAAACGTCCACACATGGCTTCTAATTCAGCCATCACTTCAAACATTTCACATAAAGTTAATGGGTTAATGGTCGGAATAATGGCGCCACGACGTGGGCGAATTTCGACCAGACCTTCGGCTGCAAGAAGCTTTAATGCCTCACGAATTGGGGTACGAGAAGCACCATAGCGATCACACAATTCTTGTTCATCAAGTTTGGTTCCCGGTAAGAAGAAACCATAAATAATATCATCCTCTAACTTTTTACTAATTTGAATAGAAAGAGGGAGTTCTGCAATAGAAGTCATACACCACCAAAAAATTGTATACAATTTATGTTTATTTGAGTACAAAATATTGTACACTGGATACAGATAGGCTATAACTATAGCAAATTATAAGTCAGATTATTAGAAGCAAAGCATGATCCAGGGAGGATTCAGCGATGATTATTTACGGAACAGCCATACTGGCAATCTGCCATCTACTCGGTGTGTATTTAGGAAATATTCTCGGTATGGCGCTTGGTGTAAAAGCCAATGTAGGTGGTGTGGCAATTGCCATGATTCTTTTAATTATATCAAAGGAGGTTTTGGCTAAACGTGGGCACCTGCCTCAAGTCACTCAGTTCGGTGTGTTGTATTGGTCAGGGATGTACATTCCAATCGTCGTTGCCATGTCAGCAGGACAAAACGTAGTTGCAGCGCTTTCAGGTGGAATGTTGGGGCTGATTGTTTCTGTCGCTTCACTCATTGGTACGGTATTGGTCATTCGTTGGTTGAACAAATCTAGCGGTGATTATGCAACCTATGAATGGTCAGTTGAAACAGTAGAAAAAGCGGTCTAACAGCCAGTCAGGCATGGATACAGAATAAAAACGGTTGGTTGGGTTACAAGGAAGAAACGTAATGGAAGAAATAGTCACAGTATTGACGAAAAATGCGTTAGTCACAGCGTTGGCAGTAACGGGGTTGATGATGTATGTCTCGCATCTCCTCTCAAAATATCTGACCAAGGGTAAATTACAAAGTTCAGCGATTGCCATCACCATGGGCTTGGTTTTGGCGTACTTTGCAGGCGTATATACCCAAGGTGAAAAAGGCATTTCAGACATCGCGATTTTTGGTGGTTTTGCTTTGCTTGGAGGAGCAATGTTGCGTGACTTGGCAATTGCTTCTACCGCATTTGAAGTCGATGTAAAAGAAGTCAAGAAAGCAGGCAAAGTCGGCATGATCGCGCTGCTGTTGGGTTGTGTGATTCCCTTTGTGATTGGCGCTATGGTCGCTTGGCTCATGGGTTATCGAGATCCTGTCTCGATGACCACAATTGGTGCAGGCGCAATGACCTATATCGTGGGCCCAGTAACAGGCACAGCAGTGGGTGCAAGCTCAGAAGTAATTGCGTTATCAATTGCGATTGGTTTGATTAAGTCAGTGTTCTTTATGGTCGGAACACCATTACTTGCAAAATTCATGTATTTAAAAAGCCCTCGTTCTGCCATGGTTTTTGGTGGTCTGGCGGGTACAACCAGTGGTACAGCGGCTGGCTTGGCAGGTACAGATGTGCGCTTAGTTCCTTATGGTGCTTTAGTTGCAACATTCTATACAGGTTTGGGTTGTTTGCTCGCTCCATCGGTATTTTTCCTCACGATCAATGCCATTTTCGGTTAATCAAAGCATAAAGGTGTCAACATGAACCAGATGGTTAAGAAGCATTTATGGGATAAGCAGAGAACCCGTAGACAAGAAAAACTCAATCAAGCAAAGCAAAAAGGCTTTGAAAAGAAAGTTGAACATGCACGTGTCATTGAACTATTAGAAACGGTCATTGCTTGCGGAGATCGAGTGTGTTTAGAAGGCAATAACCAGAAACAGGCAGATTTTCTCTCCAAGAGCTTAAGTCAATGTAATCCAGATGTGGTGAATAATTTACACATTGTTCAGTCTGTATTGGCTTTACCGAGTCACATAGACGTCTTTGAAAAGGGTATTGCTTCTAAAGTTGATTTTTCTTTTGCTGGCCCACAAAGTTTGCGTCTGGCTCAATTGGTTCAGCAGCAAAGAATTAGTATCGGATCAATTCATACCTATTTAGAGTTATACGGGCGTTATTTTATCGACCTCACTCCAAATGTGTGTTTAATCACGGCACATGCGGCAGACCGTCAAGGAAATTTATATACGGGTGCCAATACCGAAGATACGCCAGCAATTATTGAAGCCACCGCATTTAAAAGCGGCATTGTGATTGCACAGGTCAATGAAATTGTCGATAAGCTGCCACGTGTCGATGTGCCAGCAGATTGGGTTGATTTTTATATTGAAAGTCCCAAGCACAACTATATAGAACCGTTATTTACCCGTGATCCTGCACAAATTACCGAAGTGCAAATTTTAATGGCGATGATGGTTATTAAAGGTATCTATGCACCATATCAAATTCAACGATTAAATCATGGCATTGGTTTTGATACTGCGGCGATTGAATTATTGCTGCCTACTTATGCGGCTTCATTGGGGTTAAAGGGGCAGATCTGTACCAATTGGGCTTTGAATCCGCACCCAACTTTAATTCCAGCAATTGAAAGTGGTTTTGTCGAATCAATTCATAGCTTTGGTTCTGAAGTCGGGATGGAAGACTATATTAAAGAACGTCCAGATGTGTTCTTTACGGGTAGTGATGGCAGCATGCGCTCGAATCGTGCCTTTAGTCAAACTGCGGGTTTATATGCGTGTGATTTGTTCATTGGTTCAACATTACAAATTGATTTGCAAGGCAACAGCTCAACCGCGACGGTAGACCGTATTTCTGGTTTTGGGGGGGCACCGAATATGGGTTCTGACCCGCATGGACGTCGTCATGCCAGTTATGCCTATACCAAAGCAGGGCGTGAAGCGGTGGACGGCAAACTCATAAAAGGTCGCAAACTAGTAGTGCAGTTGGTCGAAACGTACCGTGAACATATGCATCCTGTCTTTGTAGAAGAGTTAGATGCGTGGCAGTTACAAGACAAAATGGACAGCGAACTCCCACCAATCATGATTTATGGCGAAGACGTGACCCATATTGTGACGGAAGAAGGCATTGCCAACTTACTGTTATGTCGGACCCCAGAAGAACGGGAACAAGCGATTCGTGGTGTAGCAGGTTATACCCCAGTGGGGATGAAGCGTGATACAGCGAAAGTTGAAGAATTACGTCAGCGCGGCATTATTCAACGTCCAGAAGATTTAGGCATTGATCCAACACAAGTGAGTCGTGATTTGCTCGCAGCAAAATCGGTGAAAGATTTAGTTAAATGGTCGGGTGGTTTATATAGCCCCCCAAGCCGCTTTAGAAACTGGTGATTGACATGGAAAAGTTAAAATTTGAATTGCAATCAGCACCGCTGAGTGCTGAACAGGCGGCTGTTATTTGTGGTGTGGTCGGTTCTGGAAATTTAGAAGTCTTGGTTTCACAGCATGATCAGGCGGATATTTGTCAGATTGAAGTCACCACATCAGCCGTTGGTTTTCAACATGTTTGGCAGTCTGTACTGAATGAATTTGCACAACGTCATGCAGTGGCAGGGCTTAAATTTCAGTTGAATGATATGGGGGCGACCCCAGCGGTAGTGAACCTGCGCTTAAGCCAAGCAATATCTATGTTTAAGGGAGTATAGAACATGGATCAAGTGATGCTCAAAAACAGTTTTTATGAAAAAACCGCACGTGCACGTATTCAAGCTGTCGTCGATGAAAACAGCTTTAAAGAAATCTTGAAGCCGACCGAAATCGAAGTCAGTCCGCACTTATCTGCTTTGGATATTCCAGGTAGTTTTGATGATGGTGTGATTATTGGTACAGCAGCAATCAATCAAACCCCAATTCATATTATTGCCCAAGAAGGACAGTTCATGGGCGGTGCCGTGGGGGAAATCCACGGGGCAAAAATAGTCGGTCTTTTACAAAAAGCCATTCAGGATCAATCACAAGCCGTGGTGTTCTTTGTGGATTCAGGTGGTGTGCGTTTACATGAAGCCAATGCAGGTCTCATCGCAATTTCAGAAATCATGCGTGCCATGTTGCAAGTGCGACATGCAGGTATTCCGATTATTACGGTGATTGGTGGAACCTGTGGTGCTTTTGGTGGTATGGGTATTAGTGCATGTTTGAGCAGTGCCATCATCATGACAGAAGAAGGGCGTTTGGCACTTTCTGGCCCAGAAGTGATTGAAACGGTCAAAGGCGTGGAAGAATTTGACTCTAAAGACCGTGCTTTGGTTTGGCGCGTTACAGGTGGGAAACATCGTTATTTACTCAATCATGTACAAGCTTTGGTTGAGGATGATATTGCAGATATTCGCGATGCGATTTTAACGCAGCTAGATGCTAAGGCGGCTCCGCTAGACTTAGAACAATTATTGCAGCAACACCAGCAGCTTGAACAACAACAGCAACGCTGGTTTGGCAAAAACGATGGCTTACAGATTTGGCATGAAATGGGCATTGCTCAGCCAGAAAAAATTCCAATGCTCTCGGCGCATGAAGTCGTGATGTTAAAGCAAGGATGATGCAATGAATACAGAATTAGTTTTGAAACAACTTTTTCCCAATCATCTGAATTATCAGATTGAGGGTTATGTCATTAAAGGGGATGCACAGACTGCGGTTGGTCCAGTACGAATTCTGGGTACGGTTAATGCTGCGCCGATTAATCAGGACATTGCCATTCACTTGTCTTCTGAAATTTTAAAATTGGTACAACAAGGTGATCAAACTCCTGTGGTTTTTATTGTAGATACGCAAGGACAAGATCTTTCCCGTGCCGATGAATTGTTGTGTCTCAACCGTACTTATGCACATTTAGCTTCATGTGTAGATTTATTACGCCGTCGTGGACATGCCAATCTTGCCATTATTTTCGGTCAAGCCGTCAGTGGTGGCTTCCTCTCTTATGGCTTAATGGCAAATGAAGTGTATGCACTGAGCGATTCTCAGGTCAAAGTCATGGATCTGAACGCGATGGCGCGTGTCACCAAAATTCCTGTAGAAAAGTTGAAACAACTGTCGCAAAGCTCAGCCATCTTTGCACCAGGAGTCGAAAATTTCTACAAGATGGGCGCTATCAACGCCGTATGGGAAAACTTGGACACCGATTGGGTGAGTCAAGCATTAGTCAATCAACGGAAACATCTCGAAAGTTATATGACAGATCAGCGCCGTGTAGTTGGTCAGCAACGTCAGGGGCGAATGCTTTGTAATCAAATTGTCGAGAAAGTAGCACTCAGCTAAGGAGTAGAATATGGATCGTCATGACTTGGCTTATTTGCATCCCGTAGCAGATCTACATTTTTTGGATAGTTCCTTACCTGAACCTGCTAGACAAAAAGTGTACCAGTTGCTGCAACAGTCCGTGCCAATGACTATTTGTCGGCAGGACAATGACGATGCAGCTCAGGTCAAGCTGGCGATCAATTGCTTGGTTGAGGGGTGTAAATATCGGGTTGCTTGTTTAGTCGATATTACTGAAATTGAACTGATCGCCCGACCACTATCTTTACATATGCTCTTAAAAGAGCATGCAAACACTTTTTCAGATACAGTAATTCATGATTTTGCTGAGGCTTTGCAAGAGCTTGGCTGCGAAGTGTATGTCTACGGGTCTTATGCCTATGAATATCTCACTAAAGAAGCCTATGTACGTTCAACATCCGACTTGGATTTGGTGTTATATCCAAAAGATTTAACACAAATTTCAGCGATTCTAAATCTGCTTCAACAGGCTCAAGCACTGAGCCAGATACGTTTGGATGGAGAAATCCAAATACACCCAGCTTGGCATGTATCGTTTAATGAACTCCTGATGATTTATCCAGACCAATCGCAGAGCATTATTGTAAAAGGATTGCAGCGGGTGGATATGCTGAGATTAGAACAATTATTAGAAGGTACGCTTGAAGATGCAGATTATACAGAAGCATGACTGTGTATTGGATATTTCACAGTATGCTATGCGATTAGATCATTTAGCGCGAACAGCGCTTTATGAAGAAGTGAGTTTAGAACAAAAGCCCGGTTTAGTATGTCCGACAACACAGGGCAGTCATACTGATATGGATTTTCCATTATTTCAGCGCAGTATTGACGCTTTACAGGGTTATTTTCAATCCCAATGTTTGAATGGTTATCAGCACGTTGCTTTTGAAAATATACGGCAATGTGGCATTCAAGCTGAACAAAAAATGATGCACGCAACTGCACAGATTAACACTCACAAAGGGGCAATTTTTAATTTAGGCTTTGCCAGTGCAGCGGTAGGAAAATGCTTTGCTCAAGATATTGCACTGAATGCGAGTTCGATTAGTCGTATGATTCAGCAAACATGGCAAGAGGAATTACTGCATCATCTAGAGCGTAATCCCGACAGTCATGGGCAACGCATGCGCAGTCAATACGGCATTACGGGTGCTATTGAGGAAGTGGCTTCAGGCTTTACAACAGTGTTAGATATTGCTATTCCACATTATTTAGAAATTTATGCAAAAACAGAAGATAAAAAGCGTGCATCGCTTCAAGCTTTACTTGCATTAATGTCTCATCTGCAAGATACCAATATTGTTTGGCGTGGCGGTTTATCGGCTCTATATATTGTGCAAGATATGGCGAAGCAGTTTTTGGTACGCGGTGGGGTACTACAAGTCGACTGGATGCAAGAAGTGAAAAGAATCGAAGATTACTTTGTTCAACATCATCTTAGTCCTGGTGGAAGTGCAGACTTATTGGGGGTGACTTTGTTCATGCTGAAGGTGGAACATGAATTTCGCAATATTATTTAGTGGGCAAGGGGTGCAGAACTTAGCTCATGTTCAGCAATTGAAAGACCTTGCTATAGAGTTAGATGTCAATTTGCAGCTCACGCAACATCTGCCTGAGTTGTTTAAGGCTGACTTATCTGAGACAGATTTGTATTGTAATGATTTTGCTCAACCCTTTATTTTTGCCCTACAGTGGTGTCGCTGCCAAAAGTTAAAACATTGCTTAGAAGAAACGATGAGTTTTTCAGGTTACTCACTTGGTGAATTAAGTGCACTGATTTGCTCAACTCAAACAGATTTAGCACAAGGACTTTATTTAGCCCGACAGCGGGGCATATTGATGTCAAACGCTGTGCATGTACCGAGTGGTTTGTTGGCTATTCAGGGCATGAATTGGGCAGGGTTATCCCCCATTTTGGCAAACACAGAGACTGAATTATCAATAAAAATTAGCGATAGCCATTTTATTGTCGGTGGTCTGGCATCGAACTTACAACAATTGACACAACAACTTAAACAGGTGGGAACACATTCGGTGAAGCGACTGAATGTCAGTATTCCTTCCCATACATCTTTAATGAATGGTGCTGTAGCTCCTTATCGGCAGGTTTTACAACAGCATCTGTTTAATCGTTTGGAAGTACCTATCATTAGTGGTTCAGGTGGGCATAAATATTTTAAAAGCTGCGATGCAGTCGAAGCGCTGATTGATCAAATGAACCATGCCATAGATTGGGATTCGTGTTTAACCGCTATACAAGAAAACCAGCCCGATATTGTGTTAGAAATTGGGCCAGGCAATGCTTTAAGTAAAATGGTATTGGAGCGTAGTCCACATCTAAATGTAAGAGCAGTGGATGATTTTAAGACGTTTGCTGGTTTAGAACTTTGGATTGAAAAGCAGCAGAATATTTATTCTTAAATAAAATAAACACAAGATGACGTTTTATTGATGATCTCATTTATTAGATGATTTGCATAAATTGATTTAAGCAGAAAATATGATTTGATTGGAACAATTGCTTATTTCAGGTCAAGTAGAAGATTCAGTATATTGAATGAACTTAAACCACACGGAGAAACCAGTGATGACCACTAAATCCATTCGATATAACCGAGGAGAACTTGCTTGCTGAACCATCCCATGTGCAGCAAAAAATATAATCGATGTAGACAATATGAGTCGGGGTTCAGAAACATAATGTCTAAAACTTTCACCACGCAAGATTATAAATTAAAACAGATAAATACAATAAAATTATAAAGTCCCAATAGTTGGGACTTTTTTTTACCTAGAAATTTTTGCCACAATCATTTCAGTCTAGTTGTCGGACTACACGTTCAACTTCTTCAGGCTCAATTTTCTGAATTTTATTACCAAAACTGCGTAGCCACCACGTGAGTTGAGAGGTAAAAGGAACAGTTGCAGAAATTTGAACCAGATTATGCTCAAGTGGGGTAATCACCTGATCTCGACTTAACTGGCTTTCTTCAAAATAATGTGACTCGCATTCTGGAATGGTCAGTTTTAAAGCAACATTATCTGTTGGTTTGTTATAGTCGACTCTAAATCCAAGTGCACCTGAGTCAATATAGGCATCAATATCGAAATTGACAGGATGTAGTGCACGAGAATCTAGTACTTTGGCTGACTTAAAACGGTGCAAAGCAAAAGTTTGAATGTCGGTTTTATCATAGCGAGTGCAAATTAAATAAATAGTTGCACCTTTTTGCACCAATGCCAAAGGGTTCAATGTATAAACGCTTTCATCTGCTTGAGGGCGTTTTTGATAAACACATTCCAATTGTTTATCTTGTAATAAACCTTCATAAATGGCTTGCTGCGCAGCACGATCCACCACAGGTGGAATTAAAGGTTGATTAGCAGGGACTATACGTACCCGATTAATCCATTGGCGTACATTATTTTGGGTAGATAAACTACGACGAGCCAAATCAAACCAAGGATTCATTTCTTCCAGTAAACTTGGAGGAAGAAGGTGTTTTAAGTGTTCCTCAACCATCATAAAAGTGACAGCTTGAGAACTGGTCATATGAGGCAAACTTTGAATTGGCGCATCAGAACGCCAACGCCATCCCTGTGGAACGGTTTTGTTGCTCTCAATTGGAAATCGCTGTGAAATCTGATTCAAATCACGCTGAATGGTGCGCAAGCTGATATCGATGCCTTCTCTTTGCAAAATTTCCTGTATTTCACGAGTTCCCATCCATTTTCCTGTAGAAAGACGGGACAGGATTTGCCATTGTCGATAAAGGCTATTCGATGTTTCTTTTTCTTGTGCAGACATAATTCAAATAAAAATAAATAAGTGGGGAATTAACAAGACAGTGTTAAACACAATAAGAAAACCGAACTGAATTGGCAAGTATTTATCACCGAATCGGGCAAAGAAAGTTTAATAAATTTAGACACAAGATCAAGCAGAAATGACATTGAGTCGAAGTGAAAAGAATGGATTAATAGTAAATCAGTATAAGAGATGCAAGGAGTGGCATTCTTATTGCTTAATAAAAAATGAGTTTGGCTATAACTATAAAGAGGGTCATATGCTTAATGAAAAAGAGATTTTAGATATTAATGGTTTATCACTAGAAGTGAATAATAAGCAATTGACAGCAAAAGTGGAGGGTGTAGCAAAACCGCAGGAGAAGACACAGTTACTTTTTGAGCGAACGAACTCTGTTTTTTTTAATGAAATGTTAGATGATCAAGCAGTTTCAGAAACCGCTTGCGCAAAAATTGAACATTGGCTTTCACAATATAATTTAGATGAATTACAAGCTTTAAATCAGCATGCCAAAGCGCATTTTTTATATGAAGGCATTACATTTACGGTATATGGAGAAGCAGAAGGCACAGAGCGTACCATTCCTTATGATGTGATCCCGCGAGTAATTGCGAAAAAGCAATGGAATAAGATATCGCTTGGCTGTGCACAACGCGTCAAGGCCCTAAATCTATTTTTACATGATATTTATCATCAGCAAGATATTCTTAAAGCGGGTATTGTGCCTGAACTACAAGTTCTCAAGCATGAGGCTTTTCAGCCACATATGTGTAATCAGAGCTTAAAAGGCAAAATTTACAGCCAAATTAGTGGCATTGATATTGTCCGAGATCGTCATGGCGAGTTTTATGTGCTTGAAGATAATTTAAGAACGCCATCGGGTGTGTCTTATATGTTGGAAAGCCGAAAAATCAGCCAAAAACTGATGCCTGAATTATGTTTGCAAAATAACTTACAAGGTATAGAGCATTATCCATTACTACTGAAAGAAATATTGGCCGAAAATGCCTTTAACGATAATCCCTTTATTGTCATTTTAACGCCAGGTCGTTTTAACAGCGCATATTATGAGCATTCCTTTTTGGCAAGGGAAATGGGTGTGCCTTTAGTAACATCGCGTGATCTTTACGTCGAAAACGATAAGGTTTATGTCAAAACGGTGCGAGGTAAACAGCAAGTTGATGTAATTTATCGACGTATTGATGATGATTATCTCGATCCATTGTGTTTTATGCCTGACAGTACACTTGGTGTTGCGGGTTTAATGTCTGCCTATTTACAAAAGAATGTCGTGATTGCAAATGCGCCTGGTACAGGAGTTGCAGATGACAAATCCATTTATCCGTACGTCGATAAAATGATTCAGTTTTATTTAGCTGAACAACCTGTCCTTAAAAATGTACCAACTTATCAATGTCGTGAAAGCAAAGACCTTGAATATGTATTAGACAATTTAGCTCAACTAGTTGTGAAAGAAGCACAGGGTTCAGGAGGATATGGCATGCTTATCGGACCACATGCTTCTGCACAGCAAATTGCGACTTTCAAAGATAAAATTTTAGCAACGCCACATTTGTACATTGCTCAACCTACATTGGATTTGTCAGTTTGTCCGATGTTAACTGATTCAGGGTTATCAGAACGACATATTGACTTGCGTCCATTTGTGCTGAGTTCCCCTTATCGTACCGAAATTGTACCGGGGGGGTTAACACGTATGGCAATGCAAGAAGGCTCTCTTGTAGTGAATTCTTCACAGGGTGGTGGCATTAAAGATACTTGGGTTGTAGATCATTTACATTCATAAGTAACCAAAACAATGAAGGAGCAATTTCATGATCTTACTTAGCACGAATGCACAGCAAATTTTTTGGTTAGGTCGTTATTTAACGCGTATTGAATATTTATGTCAGCAATTTCCATTTATGGATGATCAGAAAGCTGTGTCTTATGCCCATGCTTTTTGTTTACCTGCATTTGATGCAAGCTCGCTAAATGAATTGGTATTAGACCCAGAACAACCTTATTCATTTATTCAACAGTTTCAGTTTGCCAAAGACAATGTTCAAGAATTGAGAGGCGTTTTTTCTGCAAAAACCTATGCAGAACTCAATCAATATATTCGGAATGCGAGTGCAAGTTCGACATGTATTTGTGATGTGATTGCAGATTGTCGTGAAGTGTTAGAGGGTGAGCCGGAAGAAACTTTCTTGTTCTATTCTTTGGGGCAAACTTTAGAGCAACTAGATCGACAACTTCGCTTAAAGCAAGATCAGACACAAACCTTAGAGCAAATTTCGGCGCTTATACAAGTATTGGAGAAAATGGGTTGGGACAGTTTAGATACGGCTTGGCAACAGCTTAAAACTCAACCTGATCAAATAAATTTTTATAACTTTAGTGATCAAATTCAATATTTATTTGAGGTGAATGCATGAAACTCATGATCAATCACCAGACACACTATCAATATACTGAACAGGCATGTAATAGCATTCAGTATATTAAAATGACCCCATTGAATAATGCACATCAGAATGTGCATTACTGGGATGTCAGTGTGCCAGGTGAGCGTTGTACGAAGAGAGATTCGTTCAATAACATCTGGATTACCAGTTCACAACGTTATGCTTATGAGCAAATGACAATTATGGCGCAGGGCATTGTTGAGCTGAATAAGCAGCCTTCGGTGATGGGTCTAATAGATCATCTAAATCCTTATCAATTCTTACAACCAACGCCAACGACCATGTGCAATGCGGAAATGAAAGAATTTGCACATCGTTTCGTACCTGAATTTACGCATGAAAATTTGGCTAAACTTGCTGAAGCCATTTTGCAGCATATTCCTTATATTCCAAATCACACTTCAGTCAATACGTCTGCCATTGAAGCATTTCATAATCGTCAGGGGGTATGCCAAGACCACAGTCATGTTTTTATTGCAATGTGCAAAGCTTTGGGCTTGCCAGCGCGTTATGTTTCAGGTTATTTATTTGTGCCAAATACATCACACCTTGCCAGTCACGCATGGGCGGAAGTATTTCTGGGAAACACATGGTATTGTTTCGATATCAGCAACCAGATTTTTAGCCCAGACCAGCATATTTATGTGGCAATTGGTCGAGATTATTGGGATGTTGCCCCAATTCGTGGAGTGCGCGAAAAAGGGGGAATTGAAACGATGCACTCAATTGTTCAAGTACTTGCATGTTAATGAATGTAAGTTAAGGGGAAGAGATGACTTATTGTTGTGCGCTTAGATTAAAAGAAGGTCTCGTCTTTATCAGTGACACGCGAACGAATGCGGGAGTAGATCATATTTCTGTATTTCGAAAGCTTTATACATTTGGAATTGAAGGCGAACGTTTTATCACGATTCAAACATCGGGTAATTTAGCGACAACGCAGGCCGTGATTGGACATCTAAAAAACCATTTAGAATTACAACAAACACCAAATTTATATAGTGTAAATACCATGTTTGAAGTAGCTGAATTGGTCGGTCATACCTTGCAAAAGGTCATTGCAGATGTAACTGAAAACACGCAGGAACAAAGTAATTATTACTGTAGTTTGTTGGTAGGTGGACAAATTGGTCAAGCAGAAATGCAGCTTTATAATATTTACCCACAAGGTAATTTTATTTGTGCAACCAGCGATACACCATATTTCCAGATTGGAGAAAGCAAATATGGTAAGCCAATTTTAGATCGTGCCTTAAGTTATGATATGCCACTCAGTGAAGCTTTACGTTGTAGCCTAATTTCATTTGATTCGACATTGCGCTCAAATGTATCGGTGGGTATGCCACTTGATGCGCTCATCTATAACAAGAACAGTTTACGTATTCCTGAAGGTAAGCGAATCACAGAAGAAGACCCTTACTTCGAACATATTAGTAAGCAATGGTCAGATACACTACGGAGTGGATTACAGAATTTACCAAAGCCGTCGGAAGATTATTTTAAATAATGATGTATTGTTATTTTTTAAAGCATAGCGCGAGAAATCGCGCTATGCTTTTATTTATACAATGAATAAAACAATAAGATAGGAAATCAAAAAATGTACCAACTTTGCTATGCCAGTCAGGCTAAATTTCAACCCGAAACACTACTACAAGATTTAAGAGACATTCTATCTGAAGCCCGGGATTTTAACGTAAAGCTGAAGATCAAAGGCGTATTGTGTTATGCAGATGGTTGCTTCTTTCAATGTTTGGAAGGAGAACAAGATTCGGTTTTAAACTTGTTGAATAAAATAGAAAAAGATCAACGACACTCTGATTTAACGATATTGTCACAACAATACATTCTGAGTGATTCGCATTTTTCAGATTGGAGTATGAAATATATAGGTCGGCATTCACAAGTACATCATTATTTTGAGCAATTGGGATCTAGCAAATTTAATCCTTTATTACTGCAACATGAATCATTACAGCATTTTTTGCAGTTGTTATATCTTATTCCAGAACAGCAATTATAAATTCTATTCAGTTCAGCTATACAACCCTAGATACTACTCATCGAAGAAAGCAGTATCTAAAGCAATATTTTATTATTTCACTATCCGATGAGGGCGTTGGCTCAAACGGCATAAAATCTCATACCCAATGGTACCATTTGCATCGGCAACATCATCGACCAAACGTTGTTTGCCCCAAAGCTCAACAGGTGTGCCTAGAGCAACTTTTAACCCTGTAACATCAATAGCAACCATATCCATCGCTACACGTCCGACAACAGGAAGCATTTTCCCTTCAATTACTACATAATTTTGTTTGACATATGCACGCGGGTAACCATCGCCATAGCCAATAGAAACAATAGCCAAATCGGTATTTTGTGTTGCAGTATAGGTTGAACCATAGCCCACTTTTTCGCCTTTTTGGATATGATTCAAGGCAATAACTTCAGCAGTAAAAGTCATGACGGGTTGTAAGTCTAAGTCTCTTACTGTCTGGTCTGCGAATGGTGTTGCACCATACAGCATAATGCCTGGGCGAACATAATCAAAATGGAGTTCAGGCCAACGGTAAATTGCAGCAGAATTACAGCATGAAGCAAGAATGGGAGCGCAACTTTGTTTTATATCAATAAATTGTGCTATTTGCTGTTCATTTAAGGGATGATCGGCATCAGCATTGGCAAAATGCATGGTTAATACACATGTAAAACCAGCTGCTTTTAAGGTATTAATGACGGCAATAATTTCACTTGCTTTAAAACCAAGTCGGTTCATGCCGCTATTGAGTTTAATCCAGACTTTGAGCCCAAGTGCATTGTATTGCTCTTGATGGGCAAGTAACCAGTTCACTTGTTGTTGTTGATGCACGACACATTCAAGCTTTTGTTCTATGACAGTCGGCATTTCATCCGCTGAAAATATTCCTTCAATTAACGTAATCGGTTGTTCATAGCCTAAGGCACGAATTTCTAGTGCCTCTTGTAAGCAGGCGACACCAAAAGCATCGGTATTATTCAAGGCTGCAAGACAGTCTTTGATACCATGTCCATAAGCATTGGCTTTGACCATGCTCACGATTTTTGCCTTAGGGGCAAGTTGTTTAACACGGTTTAAATTATATTGAAGTGCTGATTGATCAATACAAACTGTTGCTTGGCGCACCCGAATGACTCCTTTGGGAATAGAGAATGGCAAGATTAAAACTAGGGTTTTATTTCAAGTCATCGAATCAGAAACATGGAAGGGTATTACCGTTCAGGCAAATATCCATAAAATACGTTAGTTATTGTAGACCTATAAAAATCAAATACCCATCTTATTTCATGGCTTTATTCTATTTAAATCTATGAGTTATCGGTTTTGTTCGATAAAGACGATTGTAAAATGATGCTGTTTGCATTATTCATGAGTAAATAAAAAATGGACTGAGTGCCCATTTTTTATTCTTCATCATCGTACTGACTATAGTACTCAGGCGATAAGTTACTAAAACGTGTATATTGACCTTCGAAAGCCAATCGGACTGTACCAATTGGACCATTACGTTGCTTACCAATAATAATTTCAGCCGTACCAGCTTCCTTCGACTCTTTGTTATAAACCTCGTCACGGTAAATAAACATAATTAAGTCGGCATCCTGCTCAATCGCACCTGATTCACGCAAGTCAGACATGACTGGGCGCTTATTAGGACGGTTTTCCAGAGAGCGGTTAAGCTGTGATAAAGCAATGACGGGACACTGCATTTCTTTTGCAAGAGCTTTTAAGCTACGAGAAATTTCACCAATTTCACCAACACGGTTATCACCCATACCAGGGACTTTCATTAATTGTAAGTAGTCGACCATGATACAGCCCAATTTACCACCATGCTGTTTGGCGATACGACGCGCACGAGCACGTAATTCAGTTGGAGGCAGGGCAGAAGAGTCATCGATATACAGATGCTTCTCTTGTAACTGTAAAATCGTACCTGTGACTTTAGACCATTCATCACCGTCGAGTTTGCCTGAACGTAAATGCCCTTGATGTACTTTGCCGTATGCAGAAATTAAACGCATAGCAATCGAGTCCGCGGGCATTTCCATTGAGAACACCAACGCGGGTAAGTCACAGTTAAACAATACACTTTCAACCAAGTTCATGGCAAAAGTAGTTTTCCCCATAGATGGACGCGCTGCGACAATAATCATGTCTCCCGCTTGCATACCTGAGGTTTTATTGTCTAATTCAACAAAACCTGTTGTTAAACCAGTGATATTGCCATCTAGCTGTGACAATTCATTTAATTTATCAAAGACATCTGCAACAACAGTGTTGATGGCTTTAGGACCTGAATTTTTCTTATTATTATTGTGCTGTTCGGCAATTGAGAAAATATTGGTCTCAGCTAAATCTAAAATTTCACTCACACTACGACCTTTGGTGTCATAGGCATTTTGTAAAATTTCAGAGCTGACTTTAATCATATTGCGTAAAGTCGAGAATTCTTTAATTTTATTGGCATAGGTTTCAAGGTTATAAAAACTTGAAGGAGAGTCTGCCATAAGTTGCATTAAATATTCTTCACCACCAATTGCATCAAGCAAATTTTGCTTAATTAACCAGTCATTCACCAATACTGCATCATAAGGAGAATTTTCTTGAGCAAGTTTTTCAATTGCACGATAAATGTACTTATGGCGTGTTGCATAAAAATCTTGTTCATTGAGCACATCACTTACTTGCTCAAATGACTCAGCAACAGTCATTAGTGCTGCAAGTACAGCCTGTTCAATAGCTAAATTATGTGGTGGTGTACGAAATTCTTTGAGTTGATTCGACTCATTTATTTTGTTGTCTGCTTTGGGTGAGTTTGGTGTAGCAGTGGCATTCGCCTGAGACATATCAAAAACCTAAAGATAAAAGCAGGGATGAATCATGCATATTGAAGTGCATCGCATCATGATAATTTCATCAATAATACGCACTCTGATATAAAAATAGAATCAAAATTTCAGCTGATTTTAGCCTGACATTTGAAGATTAGAAAAATGTAGAGATAAAAAAAGAGCATGCGTGAGCATGCCCTTTTTTCTTGCAAGAAATTACTCAGATACGATAGTAACGAGAACTTCAGCAACAACATCATGATGCAATTGGATTGCGATGTTGAATTCGCCAGTGTGACGAAGAGCGCCGTTTGGTAAACGAACTTCTGCACGGTCAACAACAAGACCAGCATTAGTTAAAGCGTCAGCGATGTCACGCGTACCGATAGAACCGAAAAGTTTACCTTCGTCACCAGCTTTAGCAGTGATAACGATGTTAACTTCGTTCAATTGATCAGCACGTGCAGTAGCAGCACCTAATACTTCAGCTTCTTGTTTCTCAAGTTCAGCACGACGAGCTTCAAAAGCAGCAGTGTTAGCTTCAGTTGCAGCTACAGCTTTACCTTGAGGGATCAAGAAGTTACGACCGTAACCAGCTTTAACTGATACTTTGTCGCCTAATTTACCAAGGTTTTTAATGCGTTGTAATAAGATAATATCCACAGCTCAACCTCACTTATGATTGTCAGTGTAAGGGATCAAAGACAAGTAGCGAGCTTGTTTAATAGCAAGCGCTAATTGACGTTGGTAACGAGCTTTAGTACCTGTAATACGGCTAGGAACAATCTTGCCATTTTCAGTGATGTACTGTTTTAAAGTGTCGATATCTTTGTAGTCGATGTACGTAACGTTCTCAGCTGTAAAGCGGCAGAACTTGCGACGACGGTAAAAACGTGCCATTGATGTTCTCCTTATGCTTCAGCAGAGTCTTGAGCAGCTAGTTGTGCTTCTTCACGTTGAGCTTTACGCGCACGCTTTTCTTCAGCACTCTTAGCCAATAATGACTCTTCAGTGATTGCGTTTTCACGACGGATGATTAAGCTACGAAGGATCGCGTCGTTGTAACGGAACAATTCTTCTAACTCATCAAGAGTAGTTTGACCACACTCAACATTCATAAGAATGTAGTGAGCTTTGTGGATCTTGTTGATTGGGTAAGCCAATTGACGACGACCCCAGTCTTCAAGACGGTGGATTTGACCTTCAGCTTCTTTGATGTGAGTTAGGTAACGTTCTACCATACCCACAACTTGATCGCTTTGATCTGGGTGTACCAGAAGTACGATTTCGTAGTGACGCATTGTCAGCTCCTTACGGATTATACAGCCCCTAACGTAATTGTTAGAAGCAAGGAGTCACAACCAAGGTTGTGTCGCATTAGATGCGAGGGGTGAATTTTAGAAGGTTTGGCAATAAAATTCAAGCAATATTAAATTTATGCGCAAAGTAGTGATGATATCGAAGATTTATCTAGGTGTGGAATAGATATGAACTTACAAATAGTAATTATGTGTAGAAATGAAGACCAGCTTTAAAAGATAGAGAGGAGGTCTCTATCTTTTAAAACAGGGGTAAATGCGGGGCAGGGCTTATATAGCTAAAACTAAAGCTAAAACTTAATGCTGTGATCAGAATCACAGAATACAAGAAATAACGTTTAGCCCAAACTTGATCATTCTCGGCTTTAAAACCAATAATTGATAAATATACCCAATAAGCACATAAACCATTAAAAGTAATTAAGAAGAATAAGTTTGTATAACCAAAGCAATATAAACCATTGAGTACTGCTGCAAACAAAATAACGTAAATCAGGCTTTCGACCTTGGTACGTAAAATTGAACGCGCAACAGGTAAAATTGGAATACCTGCATTTTTATAGTCATCGAAACGATAGATTGCAATTCCCCATGAATGAGGCATTTGCCAAAGTGCATAAGCTAAGAAAATAAGCAAAGCAGCTACATCGAATTCGTTAGAGACAGCCGTGTAACCAATCACAGGTGGACTTGCACCAGAGATACTTCCAATCACTGTTTGGTGAATGGTGGTACGTTTGCTCCAAAGACTATAAAACCCAACATAAACAACAAAACCAAGAACAGCAAAACCAAAAGAATATGCATTGACAAAAAACCATAACATGCCAAAGCCTAAAAGACCTAAAGCTGCGGCAAAAATCAGTGCCACACTAGGACTAATCGTTTTTTTAACAAGTGCACGGTTTTGAGTACGTTGCATCTTCTGGTCAATGTCTTGATCAATGACATTGTTAACTACACATCCTGATGCAACAACCAAAGTTGTAGCTAGTAGTGTAATCAGAAGTAAAAGGAAATCTACAGAACCTTGGGCGGCTAAGAAAAAGCCGCCCAAAGTGGTAACGAAGTTACCAAAGAGAATTCCTGGTTTAGTCAGGAATAAATACTTTTTTAACATGACAACCAGTTTAGAGCATCATGTTGAAGTGGAGGTAATTCATAACCCATACAGAACCGATCAAAAGAACAGCAATTGTAAGAATTGTATAAATAAATGCAATTACGTTCCAACGTTGCTCTGCAGAGGAGTTCATGTGCAAGAAGAAAATCAACTGTACAAGAACCTGAGCAACTGCAGTAATACCAACTACTGCAAGGGTTGCGCCACGACCGAAGTTTTCTGGGTTCATTGCCATATAGAATGGAACAATGGTTAATACCACAGAGACAATAAAACCAATAGTATATTGCTTCACGGTGCCGTGAGCTGCATCAGACGCATGATTATCGTGACCCATTAGAGAACTCCCCGCAAATAAACTACGCTGAATACACAGATCCATACGATGTCAAGGAAGTGCCAGAACAAGCTCAAGCAAGCAAGGCGACGTGTATTCGGTAATGTCAAACCATACTTTTTGATTTGAACCATTAACACGATCATCCATACCAAACCAGAAGTTACGTGAATACCGTGCGTACCAACTAAAGTGAAGAACGCAGATAAGAACGCACTTGTGCTTGGACCATGACCAGCATGTACAAGGTGATTAAACTCATACAGTTCCATGCCAATGAATGATGCACCAAATACCCAAGTAATTGCTAACCAAATTAAAACTTGGCTAACATTCTTTTTGTATGATGCAAGTACAGCAAAACCAAATGTAACTGAAGAAATTAAGAGAGCAAAAGTTTCAGTTAATACGAAACCTAAAGACTCGCCGAATAGTTCTTTAGCACTTGGGGTACCTGGTGGAACATGACCACTTAATACAACGAAAGCAATGAAGAGTGTACCGAATAGGATCAAGTCACTCATCAAGTAAGACCAGAAACCAAAGACAGTAATGTCTGTATCATCATGATGATGATGTTCATCGTGTCCGTGGTTATCGTGATGAAGTACTTCAGCCATTGTCTTAGTCCTTCTTCAAGTGTTTTTCAAGAATCGCATAGCGTTCGTTTTCAATGCGCTCAACTTCAGCAGCAGGAACATAGTAATCAACTTTCTTAGTGAAAGAGCTTACGATGAAGCTGATGATTGCAGCAACAAAGGTCACGACAACTAACCACCAAATGTGCCAGATTAAACCGAAGCCCATAACAGTAATGAACATTGCGATTACAAAGCCAGCAGCACGGTTCGTTGGCATATGTACATCTTCATAAGACGTTGGACGTGCATAAGCAACACCATTCTCTTTGTCATTCCAGAATGTATCGATACCGCTGATTTTTGGAAGATGAGCAAAGTTATAGAACGGAGCAGGTGAAGATGTAGACCATTCAAGTACACGACCATCCCATGGATCGCCTGTAACGTCCATGTTGTCATGGCGTTGTAAGAAACCAACAATGATTTGCATTAAGAAACATGCAATACCGATTGCGATTAATACTGCACCAAACAATGCGATTGTGATGTACGGATCCCATTCAGGGTTGTCATATGTATTCAAACGACGAGTCATACCCATGAAGCCAAGGATATAAAGCGGCATGAATGCAAAGTAGAAACCGAAGAACCAGAACCAGAATGCTGCTTTACCCCAAGCTTCATTAAGCTTCCAACCAAACATTTTTGGCCAGTAGAAAATGATGCCCGCAAACATTGCGAACACAACACCACCAATAATTACGTTATGGAAGTGAGCGATAAGGAATAAAGAGTTGTGTACAAGGAAGTCCGCAGGTGGAACAGCCATTAATACACCAGTCAAACCACCGATACCAAAAGTCACAAGGAAACCAAGTGTCCATAGCATTGGAGTTGTGTACGTAATGCGACCTTTATACATGGTGAATAACCAAGAGAAGATTTTCACACCAGTCGGGATCGCAATAACCATAGTCATGATACCGAAGAACGCGTTAACGTTGGCACCTGCACCCATGGTAAAGAAGTGGTGAAGCCATACAACAAATGACAATACTGTAATTGCAACTGTTGCATACACCATAGATTTGTAGCCGAACAACGTTTTGCGAGCAAATGTTGATACAACTTCTGAGTAAATACCAAACGCTGGTAATACCAAGATATATACTTCTGGGTGACCCCATGTCCAGATCAAGTTCACATAAAGCATTGGGCTACCGCCAAGCTCATTTGTGAAGAAATGGAAGCCGAAGTAACGATCTAGAGATAACATTGCAATTGTTGCAGTTAACACTGGGAATGCAGCAATAATCAGAACTGCTGTACAAAGTGCAGTCCAAGTGAAAATTGGCATATCCATAAGTTTCATGCCAGGTGCGCGCATTTTGATGATGGTAACAAAGAAGTTAACACCAGTTAAAAGCGTACCTAAACCTGAAATCTGTAACGCCCAGATATAGTAGTCAACACCAACACCAGGAGAGTATTCAATGCCAGAAAGAGGAGGGTAAGCCATCCAACCTGTAGCAGCGAATTCACCTAAAGCAAGTGAAACCATCATTAAGCCAGCAGCACCAGCGAATAGCCAGAAACTTACAGAGTTTAACAATGGGAAGGCAACGTCACGAGCACCAATCTGTAAAGGTACAGAGATGTTCATTAAGCCAACAACGAGACCCATTGCTACGAAGAAGATCATGATTACACCGTGAGCGGTGAAGATCTGGTCATAGTGTTCTGGGTGTAAGTAACCTTCACCGCCACCACGAGCGAGGAAAAGTTGTAAGCGCATCATGATCGCATCTGCGAAGCCACGAAGTAACATGACTACAGATACCAAAATATACATGATACCAATTTTTTTATGGTCTACAGATGTGAACCATTCGTTCCACAAGTAGCTCCATTTTTTGAAGTAGGTAATACCTGCGACAGCAACGATACCACCTAAAATCATTAATGCAACCGTTACCAACACGATTGGATCGTGTGGAATCGAGTCTGGACCTAACTTACCTAAGAAGCTCATGTCTTATTCCCCTACAGCCGATGAAGCAGGTTCAACTGCGGCATGTGCGTCAGCAGCAGCCCCGTGAGCACCCGCAGTAGCTGAATGATCAGCACCGTGATAGTTACTCATGTATTTGTTGATCACTGATTCAAATAAGCCTTTCTCAACAGAAGAGTAGTAAGTCACAGGATGTGGCTTAGTTGGATAAGGCTTCATTGCTTCAGCAGCAGCCTTTTCTTCAGGAGTAGTCGCTTTAGCGATAAGAACTTCGATCTGATGATGCGAACGGTTGCCATCACGCAAGGTTGCGAATTCGGCTTGGTCTAAAACACCTTTCTGAATTGCAGCAGGGTTAATTGAAGTACCGTTGCCTGCTTTCACCGCTGCGACCCAATCAGCAAACTGAGCTTCAGTCACTGAATGCGCACGGAAACGCATTTGCGAGAAGCCATAACCTGAGTAGTTAGAAGAGAAACCGCGGTAGCCTTCAGCTGGACTAGTTTCATTTGCTAACAAATGCAGGTGGGTTTGCATACCAGCCATGGTATAAATTTGGCCAGAAAGTGCAGGAATGAAGAACGAGTTCATTGTGAAGTTAGACGTCAAACGCAAGTTCACAGGAGTTTTCTCTGGGAAGCGAATTTCGTTAACAGTCGCAATTTCTTGCTCAGGATAGATAAAGATCCACTTAAACTGTTCAGCGATAACTTGAACTGTTAATGGTGCTTTATCAGAATCGATTGGGCGGTACGGGTCATACTTGTGTGAACCCCACCAAGTTAACCAAGCTAGAATACCAATAATAATAACTGGAACACCCCAAACTACAATTTCAATAGCAGTTGAGTGTGCCCAAGTAGGTTTATAGTCTGCATCTTTATTCGACGAGCGATATTTCCAACCAAACCATAATGCCATTAAGATCGAAGGAATTACGACCAATAGCATTAAATAGATCGCAGTCATCATCAAGTCACTTTGACCTTGTGCAACTGGACCTTTAGAGTTTAGAAGTACCATATCACCACCACACCCAGTTAAGAGTGCAGCAATCGTTGATAAAGACAATACAGCTAAAATCGTTTGTCTCATTTTACAACCTCGGTGAAGAGTCCCATTCCCTAAATAATATGGGATAGCGATTAAAGTGTCGCATGATTGAGAATTTTGATTTTTGAATAAAAAAACTTCTCAAGCATGTGGCACCGCTACGTTGTAGGGCATTATGCCTGATATCGTTAAACTAAGCTATATATAAAGTCGCTTTAAATGTCTGTTATAAAACCTGATTTTAGTGGTCGGAATTGGATGTTTTTGGTTTTTTTTTATTGAAATATCAAACTTATGTATAAAAAAAGGGATGAACCGATCATCCCTTTATTTTTGTCACGTTTATTGCTTTATCACGATGGTTTTTGCTAGTTTATCATGCAATGTTTGTCGCTTTTTACCGAATGCGAATAAATAATCGGCAATCGTAATAAACGGCATAAACAGCATATTTAAAATGATAAATACAATACTGCGTAACAGGAAGATTCGCGTCAAATTAACTTTTTCACCGCTATCAGCATCTACAATTTGAATTCGAGTTAACTTTTTACCAATGCTTTGCCCAGACTTTGCTAAAAAGAACGCCTGAATAGCCAACATAATAATGATATAGGCAAACATTGTTTGCCAAGCTTCAATTGGAATAAGCGCAAAAAGTTGATGTTGCAATTGCATTGCTTGAGTGGATGTATCTGCAGCTTGCATTTTTTGCTGAATGCTAGCTAGCTCATTCACCTGATTGGCGTTAAGAAAGAAAGAAGGAATTGCTGCCGCGGGCAACCAAAGTAGTAAATCAATGATTTTTGCTAATGCGCGAATATTGACTGATGCAAGTTCAGTTTTAGATACGTTGCCTTCAACTTTAGTTTGGATAATTGTGGGGTTATGTAATGGCGTGTGTGTTGGAGGAACATAACCTGTTGGTGTGTATACAAGTTTCCCTTGGGTTAATTCACCTAAAGCTTTCCATTCGGTCATACCTTCATGCCAAGCTAAATCTGTTAAGAGTACTTGTTGGCTGGCAAGCATTTGATTCAACTGTTCTAAAGTGTACGGACCAGCTTGTTGATTATTACGTGCCAAGTAAATTTGCATAAAAATAAAATCTCAAAAAATGAAAAGAGAAAAAAAGACCCAACTAATGGGTCTTTTTTTAACATGTTTTCTTAAGCTTGTTGAGCTTTTTCTTCTGCAAGGAAGAACCAAGTGTCTAAAACTGAGTCTGGGTTAAGAGAAACTGACTCAATTCCTTGTTCCATCAACCATTTTGCAAGGTCAGGATGGTCTGATGGTCCTTGACCACAAATACCAACATATTTGCCAGCTTTGCGACATGCATGAATTGCCATAGAAAGTAATGCTTTAACTGCCGCATCACGTTCATCAAACAGGTGAGAAACAATACCTGAGTCACGATCCAGACCCAATGTAAGCTGAGTCAAGTCGTTAGAACCGATAGAGAAGCCATCAAAGTGTTCAAGGAATTGTTCAGCTAATAGAGCATTGGTTGGTAATTCACACATCATGATCACTTTAAGACCATTTTCACCACGTTTAAGACCATTTTGAGCAAGCAATTCGATGACGCGTTTTGCTTCATGTACAGTACGAACGAATGGAATCATGATTTGAATATTGGTCAAGCCCATTTCATCGCGTGCTTTTTTCAATGCACGACATTCTAATTCGAAACAATCACGGAAGTTGTCAGATACATAACGGCTTGCACCACGGAAACCAAGCATTGGGTTTTCTTCTTCTGGTTCATAAAGCTTACCGCCAATTAGGTTCGCATATTCGTTTGACTTAAAGTCAGACATACGAACAATCACGGGCTTATCAGCAAATGCCGCAGCAAGTGTAGAAATACCTTCTACAAGTTTTTCAACGTAGAATTCGATAGGAGAAGCATAACCTGCAGTACGAGCCAAAACTGCTGCACGAGTTTCACGTGGCAAGCTGTCAATGTTCAATAACGCTTTAGGGTGTACACCGATCATACGGTTAATAATGAACTCTAAACGTGCAAGACCAATACCTTCGTTAGGAATTTGAGCAAAGTCAAATGCACGGTCAGGGTTACCTACGTTCATCATGATTTTGAACGGAAGTTTTGGCATTGAGTTAATTGAGTTACGTTGAATTTCGAAATCTAACGAACCTTCGTAGATAAAGCCTGTGTCACCTTCTGCGCAAGAAACAGTGACTTCTTGACCATCAGTCAAGACTTCTGTTGCATTGCCACAACCTACGATTGCAGGTACACCAAGTTCACGAGCAATAATTGCTGCGTGACAAGTACGACCACCGCGGTTGGTCACAATCGCAGCGGCACGCTTCATTACTGGTTCCCAGTCTGGGTCAGTCATGTCTGAAACAAGTACGTCACCTTCTTGTACTTTGTCCATTTCTTTAATAGACGTCACGATGCGTACTTTACCAGAACCAATACGTTGACCGATTGAGCGACCTTCGCAAATTACAGTACCTTTTTGCTTAAGTAGGTAGCGTTCCATAGTGCCGACGTTTTCACGGCTTTTTACTGTTTCTGGACGTGCTTGAACGATATAGATTTGACCGTCGTCACCATCTTTAGCCCATTCAATATCCATAGGTGCTTGATAGTGCTCTTCGATGATCAGGGCTTGTTTAGCAAGCTCTTGAAGCTCGTGATCATTTAATGCAAATTGTTGGCGTTCTGCTTTTTCAACATCCACGACGACCACTGATTTACCAGCAGCACCTTCTTCGCCATATACCATTTTCTGGTGTTTAGAACCAAGATTACGACGTAAAATAGCATGTTTGCCATTTTTCAGAAGTGGTTTAGAAATATAGAATTCATCAGGGTTTACTGCGCCCTGTACAACCATTTCGCCTAAACCATATGAAGCAGTAATGAATACAGCATCACGGAAGCCTGATTCTGTATCTAGAGTGAACATTACACCCGCTGCACCAGTTTCAGAACGAACCATTCGCTGGATACCCGCAGATAATGCAACGATGTCATGCGCGAAGTTTTGGTGAACACGGTAAGCAATAGCACGGTCATTATAAAGTGAAGCAAAGACTTCTTTAATCGCAATAAGAACGTTGTCAATACCACGGATGTTTAAGAAGGTTTCCTGCTGACCTGCAAAAGACGCATCAGGTAAGTCTTCTGCTGTCGCAGATGAACGAACGGCAACCGCGATATCAGGGTTGCCGTTTGAAAGGGTGGCGAAAGCGTCGCGGACTTCCTTTTCGAGATCTGCCGTAAGAGGGGTGTCGACAATCCATTGACGGATTTTTGCACCAGTTTCTGCAAGTGCAACAACATCATCAACATTTAATGCTGCAAGTTCTGCGTTAATTTTAGCGTTCAGGCCACTTTGCTCGAGAAATTCACGATACGCGGCAGCAGTGGTAGCAAAGCCTCCAGGTACTGATACACCTGCATTCGCTAGATGGCTAATCATCTCACCCAGAGATGAGTTTTTCCCACCCACGAGCTCTACATCGTGTTTCCCTAATTTTTCTAGACCTATTACGCGCGCTTCCAAAGTTGTTACTCCACTTTTGCAGTATTAATCACTATCTTGGCATGAATTTAAAACAAATCTGCTTAGCTTTTTAATTTTACTAAGCGACAGTCATGTAAGATCAGTTTACTATAATGATTATATAGCACTTAGACAAATATTCGAGGAGAATTTTAATGTCAGAAGGTAAACAAATAAAGCGAAGTGTGTTTTTTATTTCTGATGGAACTGCGATTACAGCAGAAACGCTTGGACACTCTTTACTGGCCCAGTTTCCAAATGTAGATTTTGACATTCATATTATCCCTTATATTACGTCTGAAGAAGCTGCTATGAATGTAGTTTCTGAGATAAATCAAAGAGCTGAGCGTGATGGACAGCAGCCTTTGGTGTTCGATACCTTAGTAGATCCTTATGTGCGAGATATTATTAATACGGCGAATGCTGTGAATTTGGATGTGTTTGAAGGGCTTATTAGTAAGTTGTCTGAAGAGTTGGGTACACCACCTACAACTTTAGTCGGACAAACGCATGCCGTGACCGATTCGGAGTCTTATAAAGCACGTATTGATGCTGTACATTTTGCACTTGATAATGATGATGGCGCACGTACTCGTCATTATGATAAAGCTGACTTAATTCTGATTGGTGTTTCTCGTTCAGGGAAGACACCAACATCCATTTATTTGTCATTACAATTTGGAATTCGTGTAGCAAATTACCCACTTACGGAAGAAGATTTAGATGACAATCGTTTGCCTTCTGTGCTGAAAGCGCATAAGCATAAACTGTTTGGACTCATGATTGATGCTGAGCGTTTGGTTGCGATTCGCTCAGAGCGTAAAGCCAATAGCCGCTATGCAAGCTTTAGCCAATGTCAAATGGAGTTGCGCGCAATTGAAGGTATTTATATCTCAGAAGGGATTAAATATTTGAATGTGTCTGAAATGTCGATTGAAGAAATTTCTACGCGTGTCTTACAAATGACGGGTTTAAAACGTCGAATTGGATAGTATTAAATTACACCGCTATTCATATAAAAATTGAATGAATTAATACCCAATTTAAATAATTAGATTGGGTGTTTTTTGCACTTATTTTAATTATAAATATGAAACTTCATTTGAAATTCTCTGCAATTATTGATGCAAATTCGTTGTAATAATTAAGTCGACAGGATAAATAGAGCCATCTACACATTCAACGCAGCTTTCTGTAATTTTTTTGACTGGCCAAGTAATAAGTTGACATTTTTCTTGTTGCAAGGCGTGATAATAATCATCAGATTTCAGAAATTCTTTCTTTTCACGCGTAATATTTGGTGTTAGTTGTCGTTTTAGCCAGTTGTCCTGAATTTGAGAGTCCAAAAAACGCAGGGCTAAAATGCTTTTGATTCGGGGATTGATGAGGCGCTTGTTTTTTAAAAGTAATGGATGTTGCACATAACGGCTATATCGTTGCTCTGACTGTGGAAGAATTAAGGCAGGTTGTATCTGAAAAACATATACTGAACTTGAAACATTGCGGATTTTCTCAAGCAATGCTGCAATTTTTTGATCGATCCCAATGATTGCAACTCTTTGCTCGATGCATGTATCTAGGCTTAGTTCTGCTGATGTTCGGATTAGTCCTTTAAATACTTCATAATCTTGTTTTTGATGTTGAAAAATATAGCCGGAAGTATTCAGCTTACTAAATTGTTGCATGATTATCCCTTAATCATTTTTTATTGTCAGAATTTTTGTTTTCTAATTGAATATTAATTCATCTGCTGCGTAAAGTTGATTCGGCTACTCGGGAGTCATTTTTGACGGATTGAAGGATTTCGATTGTGAAAAATATTAAAAGCCTAAGAATGATTCTTCTTAGGCTTGATGGCATTCAAATGGGTTTAATCAAATATTATTTTTGATATCCATCAGGTAGCTAAAGTTTTTTAAACGCTTTTCAGTATCATAGATATCACAGGTGAAAATAAATTCATCTACTTGATAGGTCTTGAGTAAATCTTCAAGACCTTCTTTTACAGTTTGGGCCGACCCAATTTGTGCTAAGGCAAAGAAGTTATTCACTGACATTTTTTCGACGGGTGACCATAGATTTTGCATGCTTTCTACAGGCGGTTTAAGTTTTAGGCTATGTCCTCGCATTAAGGCAAGTACACGTTGGAAGGCACTTGTTGCAAGATATTGAGCTTCTTCATCGGTGTCTGCAATGACTGTGGGCACGCCCATCGAAACATAAGGTTGATCCAGATATTCTGATGGTTGGAAATTATCGCGGTAAAGTTGAATCGCTTGCCCGAGCATTCTTGGTGCAAAGTGCGATGCGAAAGAGTAAGGAAGTCCTAAACGCGCAGCAAGTTGGGCACTAAAAAGGCTAGATCCTAAAAGCCAAACAGGCACATGGGTAGATTGACCTGGTGTAGCAACAATTTTTTGATGTTCTTCAGGCGCTTTAAAGTACTGTAATATTTCCGTGACATCTTGTGGAAATTGATCTTCAGTTTCTTGGCGCCCACGACGTAAAGCACGCATAGTCACTTGATCTGTACCAGGTGCACGACCTAAACCAAGCTCAATACGGTGAGGATAAAGTGTGGCTAAAGTCCCAAATTGTTCAGCAACAACAAGCGGTGCATGATTAGGCAGCATAATTCCACCTGAACCGACTTTAAGTGTTTGCGTGTTGGCAAGAATATAGCCCAGTAATACGGCTGTAGCGGAACTGGCAATGCCATCCATATTATGATGTTCGGCTAACCAGAAGCGTTCAAAGCCCAATTTTTCAGCGTGTTGAGCAAGCTCAAGAGCGTGATGCAGAGAAAAGGCAATACTTTTATCATCGCGGACTGGGGCTAGTTCCAGAATTGAAAATTGGGTATTTTGTAGAGTAGGCATATCCGGACTCGAAAACTATATATCGAAATAATACGATATAAGTGGGTTGTTGTATATCGTTTAATTTCGATATATTGCTTGAGCGCAAAATAAAAGCATCCGAAGATGCTTTGTAGTGTGTTGGATTAATCATCCCAACGTTTTTTCTTGTGGTGACCCAAATGGCGTCCGTTGTCATGACGGTAATAGCGATCATTGTAACGTGCATCGTTATAGCGATAATTACGATCTGAGCGATAGCCACGAGTATCATAGCGTTCATCATCACGGCGATCTTCAGCTACTTTACGTCCTAGCGCTGAACCACCTGCGGCACCTAAAGCGGCACCAACATAGCCACCATTGGTTCCAGCAACATTTTTACCTACAGTATAACCACCAGCACCACCAAGACCTCCACCAATCGCCGCAGATGTGCGGTTACGGCGATCACTTGCCACCGCAGCACCACCTGCACCACCAAGTGCAGCGCCAATTGTGGCGCCTGTGGTACCGCCCAGTTGTTTGCCGATTGCTGTGCCTGCGACACTACCTAAGGCAGATGTTGCTGCAACACGAGTACCATTATCGGCATATGCAGTTCCCATCATTGTGGTCGCGATTAATGAGGCGTAAATTAAATGATTCAGTTTCATTGCAAACTCCATTTTTAAAGTGCTATGTGCTTAAGTCCAATCTAAAAGAGTTGAGCGGATTAAAATGAAGGACTTTGTGTTTGAGCATGAGGCTTTTGTCATTACTTTGTATTGTTTCTTCATAACAAATTCACAATTTAGAACCCAATACTTCAGTTTCAGATCTCGCTGTTCTAACCCAACGTAAGACAAGCACCTAATGGTGCTTGAATGATGGAACTGAAGCGATTAACGGTAGTGACGGTGACGTTTTTTCCATTTACGTGAAGATTTGGCCTTTTCTTCAGCTTTGTCTTTAGAAATTTTGTTCCCTAAAGCAGCACCACCCGCAGCACCTAGTGCAGAACCAATGTAACCACCGCTAGTACCACCCATGCTTTTACCGACGGTATAACCTGTACCACCACCTAAAGCACCACCAATAGCAGATTCTGTGCGGTTTCGGCGATCACTTGCTACCGCTGCGCCGCCCGCACCACCGAGTGCAGCACCAATTGTAGCACCTGTAGTACCACCCATGCTTTTACCTACAGCAGTACCCGCAACACTACCTAGTGCGCTTGCTGCTGCAACACGTGTTGTGCTATCAGCGTGAGTATTCATTGCAAACATTGAAGAGGCAGCCAATGCGGTGCTTAATAAAACGGCATTCAATTTCATCGTATTCTCCATGTCCAAAAATGCGGACGAAATTTTTTGATGTGGCAAATCTAACAAAACGCATCGTCATAAATGTGGAGAGCAAGACACTAAGTTGTACTGTTAGGTAAGTGCTTTGTATGAGTTTAATTAAAATCGTTCATTTTATGGCTGATTAATCATTGTATGGGTAAATAAGCAACAACTTTTTGAAGAGCAGAAAAAAGTAAAATATGAGCAATGTGAAAGGTTCCAAAGCTTATTTATCAGCATAATAGATATGTCAATTAAAGGGCAGAATCGGTAAACTATGCTCAAATTTGAAATTATGCAGCCTAATTTAGACTGCTTGAGCTATTGAGATAGATTAAACAATGAAAGAATCGTTACGTTTGCGATTAGATCAGCTTTCTGACCGTCATGAAGAGTTAACAGCACTATTGGCTGATGCTGAGGTTATTTCGGATAACAAGCGTTTTCGTCAATTGTCACGCGAACATAATGATCTAACAGAAATTACGGAAGTCTGGGCAAAGTATAGACAAGCAGAAGCTGATATTGAAACAGCAAATGCTATGTTGTCTGATCCAGATTTTAAAGAAATGGCTCAAGAAGAAATTAAGGAAAATAAGGCTATTATTGAACAGCTCGAAGCTGATCTTAATATCTTGATGATTCCTAAGGATCCAAATGATGCAAATTCGGCCTATTTAGAAATCCGTGCAGGAACTGGTGGTGATGAAGCCGCTATTTTCTCTGGTGATTTATTCCGTATGTACAGTAAGTATGCTGAGTCGAAAGGTTGGCGTATAGAGGTGCTTTCAGAAAATGAAGGCGAACATGGCGGCTACAAAGAAGTTATCTGCCTAGTGAATGGTGAAGGGGTATATGGTCGCTTGAAGTTTGAAAGTGGCGCTCACCGTGTACAACGTGTCCCTGCGACAGAGTCACAAGGTCGTGTACACACTTCAGCGTGTACAGTTGCGATTTTACCTGAGATTGATGTAGATACGACTGTAGATATCAATCCTTCAGACTTGCGTATTGATACTTACCGTGCTTCAGGTGCGGGTGGTCAGCACGTCAACAAAACTGATTCGGCTGTTCGTATTACCCATATTCCTACTGGAACTGTGGTGGAATGTCAGGAAGAACGGTCACAGCATAAAAACAAAGCCAAAGCGATGGCTTTACTGGCTTCACGTTTAGAAAATGCAAAACGTGCTGCGGCTGATGCAGCGACTTCTGAAATGCGTCGAGATTTGGTAGGTTCGGGTGATCGTTCTGAACGAATCCGTACTTATAACTATCCGCAAGGTCGTATGACTGACCATCGCATCAACTTAACTTTATATAAGTTAGATGCTGTGATGGAAGGTGATTTAAACGAATTGCTTGATAGTCTGCACCGTGAATATCAGGCAGATCAATTGGCAATGCTAGCTCAACAAAACGGTGGCTAATGAATATTGCACAGGCATTAGCCTTACGTGGAGAGGCTGAAAGTTATGAGCGTCAAGAGAATGCTTGGTTACTTGAGCATATTCTCAAAATTGATGCTTTTGATTTATCACTCAAATCTGCACAAGAACTTACCGCAGAGCAAGAGCAAGATTATGTAAATGGTTTGGCTCGGATTGCAGCAGGTGAACCTTTGGCTTATGTCACGGGTTCTCAACCATTTTGGACCTTAGACCTGATCGTGACTCAGGATACTTTGGTGCCTCGCCCAGATACTGAAGTATTGGTAGAAACCGTTTTACGTCTGGATTTACCCGAAGACACACGTGTTGTGGATTTAGGTACAGGTACGGGGGCAATCGCATTGTCTCTGGCGAGCGAACGTCCTAACTGGTCTGTCATTGCAACAGACATTTATGAACCGACATTAGAAGTAGCCCTGCAAAATGCCGAAAAGCATGATCTAACACAGGTGAAGTTCTTTTTAGGCAGTTGGTTTGCTGCGTTGAATCGTCAATATTTTGATGTGATTGTGTCTAATCCGCCATATATTGATGCAAAAGATGAGCACATGCTGAGTTTAGCTGCTGAACCTGAACGAGCTTTGGTTGCGGAAAAACAAGGCTTGGCGGATATTGAACATATTATTCAGCAGGGCAAAAAGTGGCTAGCTGCACAAGGTTGGATTGTACTTGAGCATGGCTATGATCAGGGTGAAGCGGTACGTAATATCTTTAAAAATTCGGGTTTTAAAGAGGTCAGAACTGTCAAAGATTATGGTGGTAATGACCGTGTGACTTTGGGGCAACTGCAGTAATTATCGCGTTTTATACTTGTAAAATTAAAAAGCACGACCCAACAGTTGTGCTTTTTTAATTTGATTGAATAAGGCTTTAAATAAAGCCACAGAGTATTAAACGGTGCAAGACTTAAGTTAAATTATGATTCATTGGTTGAATTGCGGGAGGTAATTCAACTTCAAGTGATTCTGACATTTCTCGTTCGATTAAACGCACAATTGAATTTAATGGCAGATCATTGTCTTGTAATCCAAAAGGCTCTTCAATTTGTGCACTCAGTGCATCTAAGCCTAAAAATAAATAAGCAATTAAGCCCACTAAAATTGGAGTCCAAATGCCTAAACTCGCTTCTAGGCTAAAGGGTAAAATAAAGCAGAAACAATAAACGGTACGATGTAAAAGTACTGAATATGAATAGGGTAAAGGAGTACTTAAAATACGATCGCATCCAGCCTGAATATTGCCTAAATCGACAATATGCTGATTTAAACTATTATAAATAATGTCCGATACTTCTGCGTTACGTAATGCAAGGACTAAATCTTTTTGAATAGCTTCAAGCACATATTGCGCAGCATTAATTTTTTTGCTGAGTTGTTGCAACTGTGTTGAATTGAAATCCACTTTATCGTGATAAAACTCGAAAGATTGAGGTTGAGCTCTAAGACGATCACGTAATAAGTGAGTAAATAGCATGACACGATACATCAAGATATTGCGACGTTCATTACTGAGAACATGCGAATCACGAGAGATATGTCGTGAATTGGCAATTAATGCACCCCAGAGTTTACGTCCTTCCCACCAACGGTCATAACAGGCGTTGTTACGGAAGCTTAAAAAGATGGAGAGGATGATACCGAAAATGGTAAAGCCAATCGCTGGAACCGCAGGGATAGTGAAGTATTGATGTGAAGATAGGTAGACCAGAATCGCTGAAATCAATATGACGATTAATAGTGCAGGGAGTACTTTAGGAAGTATGGTGCCAGACCATGCGAAAAGTAATTTGAAACTATTATTTTTATCTCTAACAATCATTGATCTACACCATCACTATAACAAGAACAGTGTTCCACAGACAAACTGTGCTGTGCAAGAGACAGTGAAATCATTTATAAGAAAAGACGACATCAATGTCGTCTTTTCCAGTTCATTCTAATAGCTAAAATAATGTATTAAACGAAATAGTCTGATGAAATTTCGGAAATCTCAACTTTCGATAATGCATCAATTTCTTCTGCCAGACAGAGTGCGACAATTTTAGAGGTATGAGTAAGCGTTGTGCCTTGAGTTAGGTTCTCACCTGTACGTAAGCGCAGAATAGCTTCATCACTCAGTTCGAGTGCCTTTGCTTTTGCCATAGCATCATGTTGCGAGAAAAATTGGGCAATCACATTTTGTAGCTCAATTTCAGAAACATTCAACAAGCTTTGACAGAATAATTCATCTAATTCAGTTGGGGAGTTTAGAGAATGGGTAAAATTTTGCACGAGATTTTGATCTAGTACATCAATCATCTTAAACATAATGTTTACCTTTAAGTTAAGGTGATAAAACAGGAGGAGGACAGCCGAAAATAAGCATAAAGTTATGCTTTAGAATTGAGTGAAAAATATACTAATATGGCGAAATTTGCAATTCAATCTAGATGACTGAGCAGTAATAAAAAAGTTATGGCTTTATCATTTCGTTGTGAGCGTGCTTATTCTTTGGATTGACGATAAGCACCAGGGCTCAGTCCAGTCCATTTTTTAAAGGCACGATGAAAAGCACTTGGGTCATGAAAATTCAGTTCATCACTAATTTCATGCAGGGGTTTATCAGTTTTAGTTAAAAGTTCTATTGCTGTATCACGACGAATATCATTTTTTAATTGTTGATAATTACAACCTTCACTATTCAGTCGGCGGCGTACGGTTGCCTCTGACATATTAAGTTGTTGTGCCAGTACATTTAGTTCAATCCATTCTGCGGGTGGGGCTTGAAGTAGATATTTACGTACTTGGGTACTGAGTGCATGTGGATTTTTAAAGCGGACCAAGAGATTGTGTGGCGTTTGTGAAATAAACTCATACCACGATTTTTTATCTTGTTTAATTTTGATCTTTAAATAGTCTCGATCAAACTCGACGACATTTTGCTGAGTAGAATAGGCAATATTGGAACAGAATCGAATGCGATAATCTTCATCTGTTAAAGGTTTTTCACACTTGAGTTGGATTGAGTTGAGGGGAATACGTTGACTGGCTAACCAACACATTAAAGTATGAATTAACATCAGGTAGGTTGCATAACTAAACATGCGCTTTGGCTGCTTTTTATCATGAATAATAATACGTGCAACATGCTGTTCAAGAATTAATTCACTTTGGAAATCATCCAACACTAAATTAAAAAACTTTAATATATCTTTCAGTGCTTTTTCAATGGTTTCACTCTGAATAACAGCTTTAGAAATAAATTGATAACTGCCACGCCGTAAAGCATGGTGATCCATACCAAAAAACTCATCGTTCATACGATTAGCCAGTTCAATCCAAAGTTGTGCGTATTGTGAAGTAGATACACGAGCCTTATTGGATTGCATTAATTCTGCGTGAATCCCTGCACTGTGTAATATTTCCTGAATATTGTGTCCTTGATGATGCGCAGAAAGTACAGCTTCCTGTACTAGACTCATCGAAATACTGCCTTTATCGAAATTTAATTGTGGTTCACGCATGTAAAAATCCAAATCTCCAGACATTCCACTGTCCAAATCCATCATTAAGAATGCAATATTTGGAAATTGTACTCAAGCTTGACAGTGTTTACTCTGCAGCTAAAGTCGAGTATGAACTTTCAAAAAGATAGGACAGGGAAATGAAAATTCAAAATAAAGTTTTTGTCGTTACAGGTGGTGCTTCAGGTTTAGGTGCGGCCACAGTTAAATATCTGGTTCATGCAGGTGCTCGTGTTGCTTTTGTCGATATGAATCAAGAACTAGGCTATGCCTTAAAACAACATTTAGGGGAAAATGCAAAGTTCTATCCTTTAGATGTCACCAATGAGCAAACCGTGAAGTCTTTCTTTTTAAATGTGGAGCAGGACTTTGGTCAACTGAATGGCTTGGTGAACTGCGCTGGCATTGCGCCGTCAGCAAAAATATTAGGGCGTGATGGTTTACATGACTTGGCGATGTTTCAAAAAGTCCTAGAAGTGAATGTCACAGGTAGCTTTAATATGATTCGTTTTGCTGCGGAATTGATGGCGAAGTATGAATTACAAAACGACGAAGAAGATCGAGGTGTGATTATTAATACAGCCTCCGTTGCCGCATACGATGGTCAAATTGGTCAAGCAGCTTATTCGGCATCAAAAGGTGCAATTGTGGCTATGACTTTACCGCTTGCACGTGAACTGGCACGGAATGCGATACGTGTAATGACCATTGCACCTGGCATTATGGAAACGCCTATGCTTAAAGGTATGCCGCAAAATGTACAAGATGCTTTGGGACAAATGGTGCCGTTTCCACCACGTTTAGCCAAACCTGAAGAATTTGCAAGTCTGGTTGGGCACATTGTTGAAAATACGTATTTGAATGGTGAAGTGATTCGTCTAGATGGTGCGATTCGTATGGCACCAAAATAAAGCTAAATACGTGTATAGATAATAAGTTTGTACAATTGGGATGTGCAAAAGAAAGAATAGAAAATTGATAAGAGTATTTACATGATTTTAAATGATGAACAAAAAATGGTTCAGGAGATGTTGCGCGATTTTTCACAGACACAACTGAAACCGACAGCGGCTGAGCGTGATAGAACTGGGCAATTTCCTGCCGAAGAGTTAAAGCAGTTAGGTGAACTCGGTGCGTTGGGTATGACCATACCGCCAGAATGGGGTGGTGCAGGTCTGGATTATGTATCACTGGTCTTGGCGCTTGAAGAAATTGCAGCAGGTGATGGTGCAATTTCCACAATTGTCAGTGTTCAAAATTCATTGCCATGTGGTATTACCTACAAATATGGTACAGAACAACAAAAGCAGAAATACCTAGCAAAATTGGCAACAGGAGAGTGGTTAGGCTGTTTTTGCTTAACTGAGCCACAGGCAGGCTCTGATGCTGGGGCATTGCAATGCCGTGCAGAGCGTGATGGTGATACATGGGTTTTGAATGGAACAAAGCAGTTTATTACCACAGGCAAACACGCACAGTTAGCAATAGTTTTTGCTGTGACGGATAAGTCCGCAGGGAAAAAAGGCATTTCTTGCTTCCTCGTGCCAACGGATACCCCAGGTTATATCGTGTCGCGAATTGAGGAAAAAATGGGGCAGCATTGTTCAGACACAGCCACTATTGTGTTTGAGGATTGCCGAATTCCTGCGGAAAATATATTGGGTGAAGAGGGGCAAGGTTACAAGATAGCATTATCCAACTTAGAGTCGGGTCGTATTGGTATTGCGGCGCAGTCAGTTGGTATGGCTCGCGCGGCTTTAGATTCGGCTATTGAATATGCCAATGAACGTAAGGCTTTTGGAGTAGAGTTAGTACAGCATCAAGCTGTGGCTTTCCGTTTAGCCGACATGGCCACACAAATTGAAGCAGCACGACAACTGATTTTGCATGCTGCAAGTTTAAAAGATGCTGGACAGCCCTGTTTAAAAGAAGCCTCAATGGCCAAATTGTTTGCATCTACTATGGCAGAAAGAGTCTGTTCCGACGCGATTCAAATTTATGGCGGCTATGGCTATGTAAATGATTTTCCAGTGGAACGTATTTATCGAGATGTGCGTGTTAGCCAAATTTATGAAGGTGCATCCGATATACAAAGACTGTTGATTGCCCGAGAAATTACTCATATTTAAGCCATTATGCACATCAAAGATGTCTTGTTCTTGATGTGCATAAAACAGCAATCAGATTGATGGATTTGGAAATTGATGCATCCATCAAGGCATGATTAGCTAAGTACAGATCACCCTATTTTAGAATAGATTGTGGAAAACAATAAAAGCTAAGCAACAAGGCGAGATGCTTTGTATCAGGAAGAGGTTCAAGTCATGAAGACGTTAGTAGAAGCCCATCAAGAATTTAGTCTTGAAAAAGCAATTCAAGATCATTTAGTCGGAACTCCACAAGCCATAAATGCTTATGTTGAATGTTGTGCACGTTATTTAGGACAACATAAAACGGCTTTAATCTGGGAAGGTAAACAGGGTGAATCAGAGCGTTGGAGCTTTGAGCAGTTAAATGAAGCTTCAGGTAAATTGGCAAACTATTTTTTGCAATCTGGAATTCAGGCAGGTGATTGTATTGCAGGGCTTTTGCCACGTACCCCTGAATTACTGATTACTGTTCTAGCAACTTGGCGTATTGGTGCAATTTATCAGCCTTTATTTACTGCATTTGAGTCTAAGGCCATTGAGCATCGTATTGAGGTTGCTAAAACAAAACTGATTGTGACCAATTCTGAACAACGGTCTAAGCTGAATCATATTCATATTGCTCAAATTTTGACTGTACATCATGATAAACACAGTCTTAAAACCGATGCAGATTTCTGGCAAGAACTTAATGCGAAAGATGCAGAATGTCCTGCGGTAATGCGGGATTTTGATGATGACTTTTTGATGATGTTTACATCAGGTACGACAGGTTTGGCGAAATCGGTTCCAGTACCATTACGTGCGATTTTAGCATTTAAGGGATATATGACTCATGCTGTAGATTTACGTGACGAAGATTCTTTTTGGAATCTGGCAGATCCAGGTTGGGCTTATGGTTTGTATTATGGCATTACTGGTCCGCTCAGTTTAGGTCATAGCATTATTATGGATGAGCGTGCATTTAATGTAGATCAAGCCATTCAAGTGATTCAAAAACATAAGGTTTCTAATTTGACAGGTTCACCGACTGCTTTTCGAATGTTCTTTGGATTCAAAGAGAAATTTAATGCGTCAATTAAACAACATTTACGTGTAGTAAGTAGTGCTGGTGAACCACTGACGCCAGAAGTGATTCATTGGTTTAACCATGATTTAGACGTCAATATTTATGATCAATATGGCCAAACAGAGCTTGGAATGGTCATTGCGAATCATCATGCATTAGCACATCCGAAAAAAGTGGGTTCTGCGGGCTTTGCCATCCCTGGGCATCGCTTCGCAGTCCTGAATGCACAGCATCAGGAAGTAAAACAGGGAGAAGTAGGGACTTTGGCAATCGACTGTTCTAAATCCGCTTTATTCTGGTTTAAGGGCTATGATGGGCAGAATCGTAAATCCTTTGTCGGTAACTATTATTTGACGGGTGATATGGTTCAACTGAATGAGTATGGCGGTATAGATTTTATTGGACGTGATGATGATGTCATTACAACGTCAGGCTATCGTGTGGGGCCTTTTGATGTGGAAAGTACATTATTAGAGTGTGAGGAAGTGCTGGAGTCTGCTGTCATTGGTAAACCAGACCCAGAACGTACTGAAATTGTGAAAGCATTTGTTGTCTTGAAGCCGCAATATCAGCCGAGTGAAGATTTGAATCAAAAATTACAGCAATATGTTCGTTCTCGCTTATCAAAACATGCTTATCCTAAAGAAATTGAATTTGTACAAAGTCTACCTAAAACATCGAGTGGTAAAATCCAACGGAATCTTTTAAAACAACAAGAGATTGCGTTACAGCAAATACAGCACGCATGTTAATACCTTTTAAACTCAACTAATTTTGCTCTTGCGCCCTACGGGGCGTTTTTTTAATCATTTACTCTATTTTTCAAGTAATTTAAAAATATTTTTCATGTGATTAAAATTTGTAAAAAGCCTTTACAGACAATAAATGAACGATATAATGCCAAACATTCTTGTGTAACTGTGTCATAAGTCACTTTTTTGGGGTTGTTTATGAAAAAAATCATTCTTTCTTCAGTTATTGCTACTTTTGCATTTTCTTCTATTGCTGCACATGCTGCAGGAACGGATACAACTCAGTTTCAAGTAAAGATTACGGTTAATGAATCTTGTAAATTTACCTCTAAAGATGATGTGGTATTTGCTGCTGTTGATCGCTCAAGCAGTACGGATAGTACTGCTACGGGTCAATTGAATGTGACTTGTACATTAAATACACCTTATAAAATTGCCTTAGCTGGTACAGGTGCAATGCAGAATACAAATACTGGATCAACCAGTAAAGTTCCGTACAAATTGTATCAAGATGCAGCACGTAAAACAGAATGGGATGCAATCAATTTATTAGGTAAAACAGGTAGTGGTAAAGACCAAGCAATTCCTGTCTATGCTAAATTGGCAGGCGATACGAACGTTGAAGCGGGTAACTATGTAGATACAGTGGTTGCGACAGTAACTTACTAAGTTTGAAGTAGAATAAATAGAGTGACGCAATATATGAACAAATTTATTCCAAGTATTTGTGCAGCTATTGTTTCACTTTGTTCATTCAATCTTTCGGCTGCGAGTTTGCAAGTTTCACCTATTTCAGTGACATTTTCCACCGGTGAAAAAGCCAAAGAGATTTGGTTAACGAACACTAGTGATCAACCGATTCGTGCACAAACACGAGTGCTCAGTTGGACACAAGAAGCAGGCAAAGATCAACTGAATGCTTCAAGAGATTTGGTCGCCAGTCCTTCAATAACTGAAATAAAAGCAGGTGACCGTCAATTGATTCGTGTATTAAGCATGAATGTGCAGAATACAGTGCAAGAGCAGACTTATCGATTATTGATTGATGAACTTCCGAACTCAAGTCATGGCAATCAACAAACTGGTTTGCAACTTTTATTACAATATTCTATTCCTGTATTTGTTCAACCGATGGAAATAATACCATCTAAAAGTGGCTTAACCTCACTTGATAAAGTCATCTTTAATTATAATAATCAAAAGCTTAGTGTCCAGAATAATGGTAAAAGCCATATTCGCTTAAGTGAATTAAGTTATATCAACCCAAATGGTGAAAAAGTACCGTTAATTCAGGGGTTAGTAGGATATGTTCTGAATGGTCAAACCATGCAGTGGGATATTCCATCTCATGCACAAATGCAGCCTAACGGGAAGTTTGAAGCGCGAATAAATGCCGATGGTTTAGCTCAGACATTACCTATTCCATAATTGGTGATGAACAAGTTTGTTTACCGTTTTGCTCTATGTCGAGCTCTGTTATGCACATCTTCATTACATGCACAAGTCACTCTGGCAAATGAGATGATTCACCCTAGTTCTGATGTTGTTGATCAGCAAGAACTGTATTTAAGTGTGGTATTGAATCAGGCATCTAGTCCAGTCTATGGGCATTTTATTCAGACACCACAAGATTTATTAATTTCTCGAGAAACACTACAAGAATTACAGTTAAGCATTCACGCTGTGGATGCTTTAGGTTACACAGGTTTCGTTGCTTTATCCCAAATTAAAGGGCTTAGTTATCAATATAATTCAGCAGAGCAGAACATTGAACTCACTGTACCTGTTGAAGTTTTAAAAGCACGTACCACTTTGGGCTACGAGCAAATTCCGCCTGCCAAAGTTAATCCTGCACAGATTAAGCCAGGTCTATTGTTTAATTATGATCTTTATTCTCAAGCTACAGAAGATGTCTGGTCTTTAAGTGGATGGAATGAATTGCGGTTATTTGGTATAGGGACAGGGAATACATTCAGTATTTCTGCCAACCATGCTTATACAAAAACCAAAACGACGAATGAACTTTCAAGCCAAATTTTAGATACCTATTGGCAAAAAGATTTTGCTGATCAAGCAATTACTTTGACATTCGGTGATAGTCAATCTCGTGCTTTAGAGTGGACGCGTTCAACACGTATTTCGGGAATCAAAATAGCTAAAAATTTCAGTTTACAACCATATCAAGTCACATCACCACTGGAGTCCTTTAAAGGTTCAGTGCTTGTACCTTCGACAGTTGATTTATTAATTAATGGTATACAACAAAGTACCAGTGATGTGCTTCCTGGGCAATTCGATATACAAGCATCACCCTCTATTACTGGGGCAGGTAATGCACAGCTTCTCATAACCGATTTAAATGGTCAGCAGCGAGTTGTAAATTTCTCATTATTTGGTACTTCACAATTGTTGCAAAAAGGTTTGATTGATTGGGAAATTAATTTGGGGGTCCATAAGCTCGATTATGCAGTTAAATCATTTAGCTATTCAGATGATCCTGTAGTAAATGCAACATTAAGGCATGGTTTAAGTAATAATACGACTATTGAGAGTCATGCTGAATATTCACGTGATGTCGCTTTGGCAGGATTTGGTGTCATCCACCGTTTGCCAAATACTTGGGGCCTAATCAATGGGGCTTATAGCTATAGCGATCTCAATCAAAACTTAGGGCAATCTTATGCTGTAGGTTATGAGTGGAACAATCCTTATGTGAATTTTTCTCTACAACATCAAAAAAGTGATGGTGATTTTGGTGATTTAGCTAGTGCTCTAGGTTATGGTTATATTAAGCAGTCTGATCATGTTTTCTTAGGTGTAAATACAGATTATGGTCAATTTGGTGGAAGTTATGTAGCACAAAAAAATCAGAATTCTGAAAATGAATATTTGGTTTTTAACTGGTCTTACTACTTTCCTTCAAAGAAATATTTAACTTTAAATATGACTCGAAATTTAAATGAACAAGAAAACACCTTCTTTCTCTCTTTAAATATACCTTTGGATCGTCAGGTCAATGCGACCTTAAATGCTCAGCAGGATGCCGACCGAAATAAGTTTTCTGCCAATATTCGTAAAACAGCAATACAGAACGAAGATGATTGGGGTTGGCAAACAAATCTTGAGTTTAGTGATAACAACAACTATAGCGTACAAGGGCAGATTCAGCGTGAAACGCAGACGGGTGAATGGGATGTCGGTTTACAAAGCGCTAAAACTCATTCGGAAGGCTATACTACAGTGGTCGGTTCTGCCCGAGGCAGTTTGGTGATGATGGAAAAGTCAGTGTTCCCAATGAGACAATCGCTTAACTCTTTTGCTGTGGTTTCGACCGAAGGGGTTTCTGACATTCCAGTTCGCTTAGAAAATCGAGTGGTTGGTAAAACTAATCGAAAGGGTTTAATGCTCATCGATACATTAAATCCCTATCAACATAATGATATTTCGATTGATACCTTAGACTTGCCATTGGAATATAAAATTGAAACTACACGTATAGATGCAGTGCCATATAACGCTAGCGGTGTGGTGATTCAATTTCCTATTTATAAAATGCGTGCAATTCAATTGAGCGTAACAGATCCGCAAGGTATTCCAATAAAAATGGGTAGTCGTGTTTGGGTACAAGATACTTTGCCGAATTTGGAGTCAACAGAACACACGATTGTGGGACGTGACGGAATGATCTATCTCGAAAATCCATCATCGCAACAACTTTATGTAGAGCAAGATGGACAAGTATGTAATGTGGTTCTACCAGATTTTAGTCAACAATACGGCTTTCTGGATATGGGGAGCGTACAATGTCAGTAAGTCTTTTCTCTCAGAAAACAATAATTCGAGCGTTGAGTTTATATAGCCTATTTGCAGTCATTATCATTTTTAGTACGACTTTGTTGAGTTCTTCTGTACATGCAGCTACGGGAAGTTGTTGGCTGTCAGGTCCAGCCTTGAATTTTGGTTCCGTTTCGAGTAACGGTAAAAGTAATTACACCAACTGGCAAGTAACGTGTAATCAATATGGCCATAAACAAACGGTGAATGTTGCATTGTGCCCATATGCAACAGCAGGTGGATTGGGTTTACTCAATAACAGACGTTTGATGGTTAATTATTCCACTTGGCCACAGAGTTATTTATCTTATGACCTGTTTTATGATGCTGCTTTAACGAAACGTATTGATACTAAAGCTGATTTATCAACGCTACAGTGTATTTATAAAACCATATCAGTCAATCAAAATACCAAAGTATTCGATTTGCCTTTATATGGACGAGTATATTCGGGTCAAAATGTCACCGCAGGTAGTTTTAGAAATAATAATGATGTTGCGGTCACCTTATTGTACGGCTTTAGCGAAGAGAAACAGCCAACTACAGAAGATGTGATGGCAAAGCAATCTTCAAATCAAACATCAAATAGCCTAAGCGTAACTGCCAACTATGAAAATAGTTGCAACCTTATGGCAGCCTCAGACTTAAATTTTGGGCATATTGATGATTTATCTAAAGGGGTTATGAGTAGTACAATTGTCAGTTTATCTTGCCCACTCAATACAACATGGAAGGTAGGGTTGGATCAAGGGCTGAATTATGATGGTAAAACTCGCCGTATGCGAAATGGTGCAGACTACATTGCCTATGATCTTTACCAAGATGTGAGTTATAAGCAGTCTTGGAATAGTATGAATACTTCACAGGGGACAGGGACGAATGGGACGCAAACGATTCAAATTTATGGTAAAGTTCCACCTAGTACCTTGAGTGTTCCGCCAGGAGAATATCAAGATACCATCACGGTCACATTAACTTATTAATAGGTAATCACAGCAGTGACTTTATCACTATAAACCCCAGCAGGTACATCTGTATCGGATTGATTTATTGTGCCCCACACTGGCAGGGTTTGTGTTCTACCTGTACCTATATTGCGATAAGCATTTTGAGCTTCAGCTCCCCAAAGAGTAGTTCTATTGGCATCTTGATAGAGGTTGTAGGGAATACTGACATTATTGACTTCAGTGGAAGTCATCTTTCGTTGACTTTGTAGAGCGATATTATAAGGCGTACCTTGTGTACAAGTTACAGCAAGGTGAGTACTTTTCATATTGGGATTCGATGCACGACTGACTGTACCAAAATCTAAGTCTGTTCCATTTCCTGTTGTGACATTACACATCTCTTTAATGGTGATGCTGACATTAAATGAAGTTGAGTCTTGTTGCGCAGCATAAATATAAACAGATGCTGCTGCTAGAGTACAGACGAAAAAAGCAGAATAATATAATTTCATAACGTGCGGGTTTTTTTACATTTATACGTTTTATTTCAGCATACCTGAAATAAATAACTTCGTCCGAAATTAGACGTGGTAACTGTTCATATTTTAACTTAATAATGCTGAATTAGTGCACTAAGTCACTTATCAAGTGTAATAAAATTTAGTCGGCAACGCCAAGTTATCCATTATAATTGACCAGCAGTCATAACCCCTTCAACGGAAGAGCAGTGAATTTAGTACCTGAGAATGATCTGGAATTAACAGACGAAGAAATGCATTTGTATAGCCGACAGATTTTGTTAGAAGGTTGGGATTTAGATGGACAAGAAAAACTAAAATTAGCGAATGTTCTGATTGTAGGATGTGGTGGAATTGGCTGTACAGTTGCAGAGTTATTGGCACGTGCAGGGGTTGGTAAAATAACCCTAATTGATGCAGATCATATTGAGATCAGTAATTTACAGCGACAAATTGCATTTACTCAATCGGACATTGGTTTTTATAAATCAGAGATTCTGGCAAAGCGCTTAGTTCAAATAAATCCACATATTCGGGTTGAACATCATGTCGCCAAACTTGATGAAACCAATGCCATATCATTGGTCAGTGAACAAGATTTAGTGCTTGATGGTTGCGATAATTTCACCACACGATATTTGGTCAACCAAACTTGTAAACAGTTGAATGTCGCCTTGATTAGTGCATCAGCCATTGGTTTTCAAGGGCAATTATTCATGATTGAAGGGGATTCAGCTTGTTATAACTGCCTATTCCCTAAAGAACAGCACAGTAATGAAGGTCTACGCTGTGCCGATTCGGGGGTGCTTTCGACCACGCCGAATGTGATGGCCAGTTTGCAAGCGCATCATGCTTTATTGTACTTAGGTTTAAACCGTATGCCATTACTTCAGAAACTGTTACTTTGGGATGGTTTAACTATGAAACAGCGAATCTTGGCATTTGAGAGAGACCAAAATTGTTCAGACTGTCAGGCAAGATCGACCTTAGAGTCTTAATTTTTTGTTAAACTCACGACTATGAATTTTTAACCACATTTAAATATGATGAAAAATAATATCTGGCTTGATGGACTGCGTTCCGTTGCCCGTATGGGGGAAACCGCAGTTGTTGCGGCAAAGGCTGGCTTTAAATATGCAACTGAAAAGCCAAGTAATGCCAAATTAATGCGTGAAACTTTTGAAGATTTAGGTTCGACCTATATCAAGCTTGGGCAATTTATTGCAAGTACACCATCGTTATTTCCTCGTGAGTTTGTAGAAGAATTTCAAGGTTGCTTAGACCAGACGCCATCTTTACCGTTTAGCTATGTTCAACATGTTTTAGCCTCTGAATTTGCTGGTCGAAATTTAGATGAAATCTTTGCTTCAATTGAGGAAAAGCCGCTGGCATCTGCTTCAATTGCACAAGTACATGCTGCAAAGTTGGTTACGGGTGAAGATGTCGTACTCAAAGTTCAAAAACCAGGTGTAGAAACAATTCTCTATACCGATTTGAATGTCTTGCACTGGGCCACCAAAATTTTGGAAAAAGCAGTACCCAAAGTTAAATTTGCTTCATTGGCAGACATTGTCGATGAAATTAAAACCCGTATGGTTCGTGAAGTTGATTTTATTGAAGAAGCCCAAAATATTGATGATTTTGTCAATTATTTGAATGTGACGAATAATAAAGCTGCAACTGCACCCAAAGTTTATCATCAGTTTTCAACCCGTCGCGTGTTGACGATGCAACGTTTATTCGGTGTACCTCTGACTGATTTTGAAGTGGTAAAAAAATATTCTAAAGATCCATCGCAAGTTCTGATTACAGCAATGAATACTTGGTTTGGTAGTCTAATGATGTGTAATAGCTTCCATGCAGATTTGCATGCAGGCAATTTAATGCTACTCGAAGATGGACGTATTGGTTTTATCGACTTTGGTATTGTGGGGCAGTTGAAACCTGAAGTTTGGACCGCTTGTATGGCATTTATGGATGCATTGCAACGGACAGACTATAAGCTCATGGCAGAGAACATGCTCAAAATGGGGATGACTGATGTCGCTATTGATACTCAGGTTTTAGCTGTAGATTTGGAACGACTATTTAGTGGAGTTTTGTTGGCAGATCCTCAAGAAATTTTGAGTTCTAACCCAGCGGACTTAAATGACATTATGATGGATATGGTTGCTGTTGGTGAGCGCCATGGTATCCGCTTCCCACGTGATTTTGCCTTATTGTTCAAACAAATGCTGTATTTTGATCGATTTATGCGCGTCCTTGCACCTTATACTGATATTTATGCAGACCAACGTTTGCAAATGGTGCAAACTATCGATCCAAGTTTGATGTTGAAAAATTAATATTCAAATTTCTATTATCTATTCATGGCTAAAAGGCAAAGCCATTAAGCCATGAATAGTTTGAGATTTAAGGATCATGTTTTATGGATGCGATAGTCATTGAAGGCTTAAAGGTGAATACCGTGGTAGGTTGCTTTAATTGGGAGCGACAGATCATTCAACCTTTAATGTTAGATTTGACCATTCATGCTGATTTAGAAGCAGCAGCCAGTTCGGATGAACTTGAAGACACATTAAATTATGCTGAAATTTGTAGCATTTCTGCAGAAGTGATCCAAAAAGCTCAGCCTAAATTAATTGAACATGCTGCAAAATTGGTACTTAATGCGCTTTTTTCTACCTATCCTGCGATAGAATCGATTAAAATTACGATTCGTAAGCCTGCCATTATTGCAGAAGCCAATTCTGTAGGAATTCGTATTGAACGCCACCGAAACGATTTACGCCTTAGCACTGGCGAGTAATCTTAATTCCCAACACAATTTTCGTTATGCCTATCATCAGATATGTGGGCTTGGTGTGGTTGAGTTTTCTAAAATTTATGTGATTCCATGCCGTGATGGTGTAGGGGCAGACTATTGGAATGCAGCTTGCCTATTACATTCAAAATTAACCCCTGAGCAAATTATTGCACAATTAAAGCAATGGGAAGCAGATACAGGTCGTGTTCGTCCATCTCATCAAATATCATTGGATGTTGATCTGATTGCATGGGGAATGTCATTAGAGCAGATGCAATTTAACCCTAAAAAAATGCCTTTAGCACTCGATGTGAAAATTCCGATGGCGGATGTTTGGTCACATCCAAGTTTTGAGGATTCAAAACATGAGTTCCCTACAATTAAATGTCTAGAAGTTATTAACATATAAAAACGAGGCTGTTTCATTGACTATTTTAAAATGAACATTGAATCAGCTGTAAGAGATTTGCTGTTATGAAAATTCATTTTTTTCTATGTACACTGCTGAGTGGTCTAGTCGTGGGATGTAGCTCAAATACTCCTATGGAAAATACACAAACGACACCACCAATTTCAACAACGGATTTGGCTGGTGATGAAACGATGCTGCATGCGCTCAAACAAGCCGTCTATTTGTCTCTTCAGGAACAGCCTTTATATCAGTATGCATTCTATGATTTGAATCAAGATAGTATTCAAGATGCGATTGTGATGTTGAAAGGTACAAATTGGTGTGGCTCAGGCGGATGTACAGTATTGGTTTATCAGGGCATGAGTCGTGATAAATTTCAGCCCCACAGTAAAATGACCGTAGCTGATGTACCCATTGTGGTTTTAAATAGTAAGACGCAAGGTTGGTCAGATTTGTCGGTTTATTCACGTGGTTCGGGACAAGTCATTCTAAAATTTAATGGTCGAAGTTATCCAGCTAACCCTTCACTAGAACCTAAATATACAGGTAACTTGCAACAAAGTGGAAACAGGGTTCTAATTCAATAACGAAATTTGAAAATGTAAAAAGCAGTGTCATTTGGCACTGCTTTTTACTGCAAAATATATTGAGTCAGTTAAATAAAATAACTGGTTTTAGTCATGAGTTTTGAAATGGCGGTCATGGTCATGCGAACAGGCATAGGCAAATCTACACCACCAGCATTGAGCGCTGTATCACGATGATGCAGCTCATCTTCATTCATTTGTTCTAAAATTTTACGTGAACGGTTATCTTGAGCAGGCAGTTGACTAATATGATGTTGTAAATGCAGACTGACTTGGCGTTCAGTTTCAGCCACAAAACCTAGACTGTATTTGTCACCAGCAATACCAGCGAGTGCCCCCATACCAAAAGACAAGCTATACCAGATAGGATTGAGTAAACTGGTGTGGCTATCGAGTTCTTTTAAGCGGTCTTCACACCATGCTAAATGATCTTGCTCTTCAAGAGCCGCTTTTTCCATTTCAAGGCGGACATTCGGCAGTTTAGCCGTGAGAGCTTGCCCATGATATAACGCTTGAGCACATACTTCACCACTATGGTTGACACGCATGAGTCCTGCCACATGACGTGCTTCACTTACAGCCAATTGCGTTTCTTCTGGAACAGCAGGATTTTCTCGCTGAGCTGCTGTCGTCCCTGGCACGAGACTGCGAAGTGCTTGGTCAAAAGAGTTAATGAGCTTATCAATGCCCGTATAGTGACGCATAGGGTTAATCCTCTAAAGAGACTTGAGCTGTGTTGACTAGTGGTTTTAAACGAACCAATAGCCAAACGCTAAATATTGCACTAAGTACAGCGGTAATACAGAACAGTATTTTAATATCAATTTTTAAAATACTTAAAATGATAATAGAAAAAATAGCCGAGCTGACCATAAACACCGCATTTAATATGTTGTTTGCAGCAACAACACGTGCACGGTGTGATCGAGGTGAATACGCTTGCATCATGGCATACAGTGGAACAATGTAAAAACCGCCACTAATTCCAAGTAGAGTAACCGCCAACATGACATGGTAATAACTCCAACCTTGCTGGAATACATCGGCAAGATGTAGGAGTTCCCCTGTGCGTACGGGAACAAAAGCGAGACTGGCAGCCAAATATAAGGCAAATACCGTTAAGCCAATGGCACCAATTGGAACCATTTTTAAATTAACTTCTGTGCCACCAATTCTGCGACATAACAATGAACCAATCCCGATTCCTACAGAGAAAAAGGTCAATAGAAGACTGACGACATTTTCAGATGCATGTAAATTTTGCTGCGTTAGTTGTGGGATTTGAGTTAAATAGGTTGCTCCGTAAAACCAATACCAAGAGTTCCCCAATAGCACTAAATAAATGAGCGGAATGCTCTTTGCATACTTTAATGTTTGAAAACTGGTTCTGAAAAAGTTCCAATCAATTTCTAAATCAGGTGTGGTGACATTTTGCTTAAGAATAAAACGGCTAGAGAGGTAACCCAGAATCGCAATCGTAACGATCGTCAAGCTAATCCAGAGTAAATTACCATCTGAAGCAGAAATAACAGCACCGCCCAAAATCATACCAATTAAGATAGCCATTGAAGTACCCGATTGAAATAAGGCATTCCCCGACATCAATTCATTTGGTTTTAATATTTCGGGCAAGATTGCATATTTAATAGGGCCAAAAAAGGTAGAGTGCGTGCCCATCAGGAACAGCGCGAGTAGCAATAGCCATAAATGTCCAAGCAAAAAACCTGCACTACCAATCAACATAATAATGATTTCAAGAATTTTAATACCGCGCACCAAGCGCGCACGTTCATATTTGTCAGCAATTTGTCCCGCTGTTGCTGAAAAAATGAAGTAAGGGAGAATAAACAATAGTGCTGCAAGGTTATTGAGTGTACTTACATTGGCACTTTGCTGATTAATCCATCCATAGGTAATCACCAACAACAAGGCTTGTTTATAAACATTGTCGTTTAATGCGCCTAAAAACTGAGTCATAAACATCGGTAAAAAACGACGAGTGCTTAAAAGATGTTCTTTTTTTTCCATGACAATGTGAACTTCATAAAGTTTTATTAAGAAATGTGAGCATCTGGTAAAATAGCCATGAAAATCATGTATGATATTTTAATCCTATGCTGTGGTGAAAAAATCAATAAAATTGAGTTCTTTAGCCAGTATAAATTTTAAACTTTTCATTACAAATACGAAGGGCTGTTGATTAGACCCATCATGAGTTTAGAGTATTCTATGCTTGTAAAAACCAATTTTAAAAAGTCGACTTTAACCCTAAGTATGAACTCTATCTTGGAGTTGAATCATACCAATAAAAGTTTGTGTTTGAGCGCTTTTTTAATGTTTTTTGCCCAACATGGCTTCGCTCAAGAGATGAGTGTGGTACAACCTAAAAATGCAGCCACGTCCCATATTGAGCAGGCGGCTAAAGATGAGCTGAATGCACAAATTCAAGCAGAAGCACAGACGCAGAATTTAAGCCAAGCGGAGCAACTAGAAAAAGTTGAAAACTATCAAAATAAGGATTCAGTACCTGATAGTTATGTAATGCTCCAAGATCAAATCCAACAGAATGGTCAAATCGATGCTTTTAAGCCAATTGCCTTTGAAGATTTAGAAGAGCTGCCTGAAACACCCGTCGATCAGGGTATGGCAAATGAAATTTATAAAGTAGCGAACGAAGCAAAGGCTGAGGCAGAAAGATATCGTGCAGGTCAGACTCAAGAAGTAGTAATACGTAATCCGACTCCGCAGGAACTGACCGAAATTAATCAGGCGCCAGTAAATGTCGACCAATTAATGAATCGTATTCAGGCGGACAGCCAAATTGTCGTAGAGGCAAATGAGTCGGGTAAAACATTGCCAGAATTAGGCTTAGTCACGGAACCTGCAGTAGAAGAAAAGGGCTTTTTAAAACGTTGGTATTATAAATTTAGGCCGTCTAAAAATGAGCTGACTTCGACGAAAGTGCCGCGGATTAAAGCTGAAATTGTCATAGTGGATGCAAAAAATACTAATCCAGATTTGCCTGAAAAAGAGTATCAACAAGCACTTTTAAATTTAAAAAATAACGTGGGTGCGAAACTGTCTAGCTTTACGCAGGAATCTTATGGTGATTTTAATGCAGCTTTACCTCAGTTAAGAAGTTTAGCCAATTTAGCTGCTCAGGCCGTAGGATTTTATCATGCTGAATTTCAGTTCCACAAAACCAGCGAAAGTCGTGTCAAAGTTAGCATTAAACCGAATATGCCCGTTTTGGTTAATAGTCAGAACATTGAATTTAGTGGTGGCGGTGCCAATAGTCCGCAGTTCCAAGTCATTAGCGTGTTACCAGACTTAGATATTGGAGATGTATTCAATCACGGGCAGTATGAAAATACAAAAAAACGGATTGTCGATGCTTCTACAAACAACGGTTATTTTGACGCCTATTGGCGTTTGCATGATGTGAAAGTTGCTCAGCCTCAAGACTTGGCTGACATTAATTTGCGGTTTGAAACGGGTGAACGTTATAAGCTTGCTGACGTAGAATTTCGCATGAGTGATCCCGCTAAACCATTCCCGCTGGATATGGATATCTTAAAGATGATGGTGCCATGGGAGGATGGTGCGGATTATGCATTGTGGCGTGTGAATACTTTAGCAAACAATTTAACCAATTCACGCTATTTTAACTATACTTTGGTTGATGCGGTACGTCCTGACCCCGTTGAGTTGCCTTTAGAGCTTCCACCAGATTTGCAAGCCTTAGTTGACCAAGAAAAAATTGCAAGTAGCGATTTGCAAGTTCAAGACCAAAAAGACGTAAATTCTGCGAAGGAAGTAACGCAATCTGTGGTCAACGAAGATCAATTTGCTGGTGCAAATGATAAGGAACTTGGTCCTGATATTAAACAGCAGAGAGCCGCTCAAGAATCTCGTTTAGAAGAAGATGAACGACTGAAAATACAAGCACGTGATGAGAAAAAAGTACCAGTAATTGTTACTTTAAATGCAGACCGTTTAAATAATGCTGAAGTTGGTTTAGGCTGGGGTTCGGATACAGGTGCAAGATTAAGAACGACTTATCGTCGAGCTATTGTGAACTCAAGAGGTCACTCATTTGATGCGAACTTAGAGTTATCACAAATTCGACAAGCGGTGGATACCCGCTATAACATTCCATATAACCATCCATTAAACGATTATATTAGTTTAGTCGGAGGATATGAGCGTGAAGAGCGAGATGGTGTTGCTCAGGGGAATAGTTTAACCATCGAATCTGCGGTTGTCGGGGCGGACCGTATTATTAAGCGTTCCGTGGGCAATTGGCAGCATACATTTGGTTTGCGTTATCGATTAGACCGTCTAAGCCAAAATGGGGTAATTGATGAAAGTGATATTCCTGATGCATTTTTAGCGAGCTCGGATACGGAGCAACAATCGTTGCTGGTAGGTTATGAAGCTTCACGTGTAGATTCAGATAAACGTGTAAATCCAACAAAAGGCTTTCGACAAATTTATAAAGTAGAAGTCGGAAGTGAGGCACTTTTATCTGATGCAAATATGGCAATATTAAATGCAGGCTGGCGATTCATTTATTCCTTGGGTGAAAATAATGACCACCAGTTTATAGGCCGTAGTGACTTGGGCTATATCGTGACTGAAGACTTTAATAAAATTCCTTATAATCTTCGGTATTTTGCGGGTGGAGATCAATCTATTCGTGGTTTTGACTATAAGAGTTTAACACCAGAAGTGGATGGTTATAAAATTGGGGGGCAAGCTTTAGCAGTTGGTTCACTCGAATATAACTATCAATTTAAAGACGGATGGCGTGCAGCATTATTTAGTGACTTTGGTAATGCGTATGATAAAAACTTTAGTAATGATACAGAATATAGCGTTGGTCTAGGCATTCGCTGGGCATCTCCTATTGGGCCTTTACGCATAGATGTTGCATCGGGTATTTCGGATGAAGATCATCCAATTCGCGTGCATTTCTTTATTGGTTCACCACTTTAAAATTTAAACTTAATTTTATACTTGAGAAGGTTATGGCTGAAGTAGAACAGCAAAAACAAGAATTGCCCGAATCACCACTGCCTAAAAAGCGTCGTGTTATGAGGAGTGTCCTTTTAACGCTACTCCTTTTGGTAATTTTGCTTGTATCTGCTTTTGCCATCATGTTTTCGACCGACAAAGGAAGTAAGTTTCTCCTGAATCGCGTGTTGGAACGGCAACATATTATTCATTATGAATATGAAGGTGGTAATCTTTTAAAAGGCATTGTTTTAAAAAATATTTTGGTGACCTTGTCTGCGGTAGATGTGAAGATTGATCGTGCCGAAGTGACTTTAGGGTGGAGGGCTTTGGTTCATAAAGAAGTTCATTTATATAGTGCCGATGTCCGTAATTTGCAGGTCATCACCAAAACGGCACCCAGTAATGAGCCTTTTCAGTTTAAAGAAATTAAATTGCCATTTACCCTTCGTTTAGATCATGCAGATGTTGATCATTTATTGATTAAAACACATGCAGCATCAGTGAACTTTAAAGATATTCAATTAAATGAAGCATTATGGTCCAACACGAAATTAGAGTTTGAAGACTCTAGTGCGGATATGGGCTATGTAGCCATTAAAAATGCGACTGGAAATATGGATTTTCAGGGTAAATATCCATTACATGCAAAAGCAATAGTGAATATTCCAGCGTTAAATCATAGTCTAAATGTTCGTGATATTCAGCTTGTTGCGAAAGGAAGTTTGGATACGGTTACAGCTGGATTTGCGACTAACACACCTGATTTGCTGTCTGGTTGGGGGGTTGTACATCCCGTTCGTAGTCATGTTCCTATGTTTGGACAATTAAAGTTCGAAAATTATCACTGGCCATTACTGACCGATCAAAAATTATTTACCCAAGCAGGTGTTCTTCGTTATCAAGGGGATATACAACGCCTCAATCTCGGATTATCAACTGATTTAACAGGACAAAATCTTCCAAAAGGTAAATATACTGCTGCTATGCACACGGACTTGGTACATCAATTGAACATTGACCAGTTTAATGGTCAAGTGATGAATGGAACAGTTGATGCCAAGGGTCTGGTCAGTTGGGAAAAGCATGTACATTGGGATGTACAGGGACGTTTAAATAAAATTAACCCAAAAGATAAGTTGATTCCGCAAGTAGTTAAAGATTTCTTACCGCCAAGCCTTGATGCAAAAATTGCTTCGACTGGTCGTTTAGAAAAAGGGTTACATCTGACAGGTTTGGTTGATTTTGATCAATATGAAACTTGGAATTTAAAATTAAATCAGAATGAAGCGAAACCGAAACAGCATCAACCAATGTTACTTGACGTTGCGTGGAGAAATATTGATCGTGCGATGCCTTATATTGGGTGGCTAAAGAGTGATTCAGGCGATGTTCAGCTTCGCTTAATTGAAGGTCAGCAAAATGTGGTGGTTTCTTCGGTGATTAGTCAGCATGAATCTGCCTTACTTCCAGCAGGTCAATATAAGGCGCAACTCAATATTAAGCAAAATATATTAAAAGTGCCAAGTTTTAGTTATGTTGCCAATAAAGGGAGTTTAAGTGGGCAGGCGAATGTCATTTTGCCTACAGAGAAAACGCAATTAAAATGGGATGCTAAGCTTAAGGCTCAAGATTTCAACCCACAAACTGTTGTTACTGCTGCACCAGTCGATTTAGTTAATGGTCAAATACAGGCGAGCGGATATGCAAAACCGAATCAACATATTATTGAGCTTAAAGGAATTAACCTGATTGGGCATTTACCACAACAGGCTCAACAAGAAACAGTACAACTCACAGGTAAAAGTACAGTAGCTGTACTTTTTCATGATGCTAAAGTAGGTGGTGGCTTTAAAAGCTTTGCAGTAAATTACGATGGTGCATTAAAATCGAGCAAAATCCAAGAAAGTAGCGGACTGTTAAAAGTTAAAATTTCTGGTACACCTCAGCTACTTAAAATCGATCAACTTCAACATGATGGTATTGCTGGTAAAATTCTTGCACAAGGTAAAGTCGATTTAAGCAAGGGGATAGGTTGGAATATCAATGCTTCATTGGTCCGCTTTAAACCACAGTATTTCGTCTCTACGGTTCGTGGTGAAATATCAGGTATTGTTCAAACAGAAGGCTTTTGGTCTGATGCACTCAAACGTATCAATATTCAGAAGTTGAATGTAGCAGGCTATATTAATAATAAGCCTGTACGTGGTACTGGTAATTTGGCTTTGGTTTTAAATAACACGCAAAAAGGTTTTTTACCACAGCACTTTGAAGCCAATAATTTGTATATGTCTTATGCAAATAACCAAATTCAAGCCACAGGCAATGCGCAAAATTTAAGACTTAAAATTAATGCACCTGCATTATACGAACTGTATGGTGGCTTAAGAGGTAGAGCTTACGGTTATTTTAATATACAGTCGCAACCGCGTTTACAGGCAACGGCAAATCTTGCAGTTGATGATTTTAGAGTGGGTAATATTCTGAGTATGCAAAAATTGCGCGTACAAGGTCAGTTACCAACTTCCGAAATTACCCCAACATTGCTTAAAGCTGAAATGACAAATTTACGAAGTGGCAATAGAGAAATCCAACATGGTGTGGTTTCACTTGCTGGTACGAGAAAAGCACATGTATTAAAGGTCCAAGGCAATAACCGATTTAGTAATTTTTATGTACAGCTTGCTGGTGGGTTTAATGGTAATAACTCATGGTTAGGTCAGATTCAAAAGGGTGACTTTGACTCGGTTCGCGTACGTTTGGTACAACGTCAGAATGCTTCGGTGGTGTTCAATCAAAATACGACAGAATTATTTGTAGGAGCACATTGTTGGGCAAGTCAGCAAAGTGAGTTGTGTTTCGATCAACCCATTCGAATTAGTAAAGCCAAAGGTAATATTTCTTTTCTGACTAAGAACCTTGACTTAAATGACTTTGCTGCATTTATGCCAGAAGGTTTAGCAATTACAGGAAAGGCTAATGGTTATGCGAAAGCAGCTTGGGCACAAGGTAGTAAACCTAAAATCGATGCGCGAATGGTATCGCGTCAAGGCATTATAGGGATTGCTGCTGAGGATCCTCAAGATACGGCATCTTCATTGAGATATGATGAAATTTCGGTGAATGCAAAAAGTGTTACACAAGGCTTGCAGCTTCGTTTAGATGTAAAAGCTCCAGAAATTGGTACGGGTTATACCAATGTAATTATTGATCCTTTCAAACCGAATAAACCTATACAAGGTGAGATTGCGTTTAATGAAGTGCAATTGAAAGTCTTCAAGCCATTTATAAAAGATATACGTACATTAAGTGGAACGCTTTCTTTTGCGGGGAAAGTGGGTGGTGAACTTATGGCACCACGCTTAACGGGTGAAATGCGTTTGAAAGATGGCGTAATCAGTATGATTTCGCTACCAGTTAATTTGACTAATGTACAACTCTACTCTTCCATTCGTGATGACCATGCCATTATTAATGGAGCATTTAACAGTGGTCAGGGGGTCGGTTTACTTACAGGAAATGTAGACTGGAAAAATGAGCCACGTATTCAATTACATTTAAAAGGCGATAATCTATTAATTCGCCAAGCTCCACTGATCACTGCACTTGTTACACCTGATTTTAGTCTGGATGTTATGCCTTTTCAGAAAAAATTAGTATTAAAAGGTGAGGTTGACGTACCACGTGCTTTAATTTCGATGCCTGAATCTTCTGCCCCAGTGGTAGATGTCTCTTCTGATGTTCGAATTGTACAAGAAGGTCAAGATCAGTTGGCAATTTTAAAGTCAGCACGTCCTTGGGATATTAAAGCAGATGTGATGATTAATTTAGGCAAACAAGTTGTATTCCAAGGTTTTAATAGTCGGATTCCATTGGCTGGGCGCTTATATTTATCACAACGCGGCCTTGAAACAGCCATGCGTGCGAATGGTGCGATAGGCGTAAGTCAGAAAGTTAAAATCGAGGCCTATGGACAAAGTCTTGATTTAAATCGTGCAATTGCACGTTTCAATGGCCCTTTGTCAAATCCAACTTTGGATGTCGATACCAATAAAATCATACAAGGAACCATCGTTGGAGTACGTGTTACGGGTACCGCAAGTAATCCAAATATTCAAGTTTACAATGATGGTAGTTTGACTGAACAAGAAGCCATGAATGCATTGATTACAGGGCGTATCGATGAGGGTGCAAATAATATTAATCAGACTGAAACATTTAAGTCAGATGTAAATAACACCATCGCGGCAGCAGGAATTAGTATGGGCTTAGGGGGAACACGTGCCTTTACCAATCAATTGGGGCAATCCTTTGGTTTAAGTGGACTAGCATTAGATGCTCAAGGTACGGGGGATGATACTCAAGTGAGTGTAACGGGATATATCACACCAGATCTGTATATTCGTTATGGAGTTGGTGTGTTTACGCCAGTCAACAAATTAACGTTACGCTATCAAATCAATCAAAAATTGTATTTGGAAGCAAGTCAGTCAGTCGATCGTGCTGTAGATTTCTTCTATAACTGGCGTTTCTAAGTCACGGAAATCATATTCTTTTGTAGCATATTATTTATGATTGTGTTGTTTGGAATTTAACCAGTGTTAAGGAATGCTGATCGTAGACTGTTAAGTAATTTCAGATTAAAAATACAAAGGTTTAACTTGTAGATTTAGTCTGAAATGACACTTAACAGGTCTATTGTTATCGTATTTATTGGGAACTATCTCCGCCGTTATGAGTTGGATGTTGAGATCCGGTTGTTGAATGTTCTGCAGTGTTTGTTGGTTTTTGGGCGACTTTTGGTTCGCGGTTAGGCATATAGTCTGGATCGCTTGACATCGCTAAATATAGAAAAGAAAAAAAGATGGTTGTGATAATTCCAACAATAACAATAAATTTCCAACCCAAAACGGTTGATTCGGTGTCGTTAGAAGAAGAGGTTTTCATAGAAAGCCCAAATGGGAAAAAGGTTATGTATAACACAAAGCTAGTGCTAGGTGATAACTAGTTGAAAATTAATTTATGCCTTAAATTTGAATTAATGCTAAAATTTTGAACTATTTAGAGTATGTTTTATTAGACAGTAAACAGGTAAATTGTATAATTGGCTACATTATTTAATTATGAATTATATATGAAAAATTTTTCTCGAGCCGTTCAGCTCATTGATTTTAATGTGAAAGGAGATGATAGAGGGTCATTGATTTCACTTGAAAGAAATATAAGCATCCCTTTTGATATTCAACGAGTCTATTACATTTTTGACACGAAGACGGATGTTAAAAGAGGATTTCATGCTCATAGAAACTTAAAACAAGTTTTAGTTTGTGTGAATGGATCGTGTCAAATTTTAATCGACAATGGGAAAGAAAAAACCACCGTATTATTAGACTCACCAAATCAAGGTTTATATTTGGAAGGCTTAATTTGGCGTGAAATGTTCGCTTTTTCAGAGAATTGCGTGCTTATGGTGCTGGCAAGTGAGCTCTACGATGAAAGTGATTATATTCGTAATTACGAAGAATTTATAAAAGAGTGCCAATAATGAACTACTTTATTCATCCTTTATCTGATGTTCAGAGTAAAGCAATTGGTGACGGGACAAGAATTTGGCAATTTGCTGTAATACTACCGCAAGCCATAATTGGTCGAAATTGTAATATTTGCTCTCATTGTTTAATTGAAAATCGAGTGGTAATTGGCGATAACGTTACAGTAAAATCGGGCGTTCAATTATGGGATGGTCTAACGATTGGTAATGACGTTTTTATTGGTCCTAATGTGACTTTTACAAATGATAGATATCCAATTAGCGGTAATAAACATTATGAGCAGTTAGATACACTAGTTCACAATAATGTCTCAATTGGTGGTGGTGCCACAATTTTGCCAGGAATTGTAATAGGAGCTTATGCCGTTGTTGGGGCAGGCGCTGTCGTAACTAAAGATGTGCCTGAATATGCTACTGTTGTAGGAAATCCTGCAAAAATTCTTAAAATTTCAAAGCCTAGTGACGAAACATGAATATTCCATTTTTAGATTTAAAAGCTGCATATTTAGAATTAAAAGCAGAAATTGATGAAGCAATTTTAAGAGTGACAAATAGTGGCTATTATGTTTTAGGCCCTGAAGTCGAGCAGTTTGAGAAAGATTTTGCAGAATATTGTGGAGCAAACTATTGTATTGGTGTCGCTAATGGCCTTGATGCATTGACGCTCTCATTAAGAGCACTGGGTGTAACTCAGGGGGATGAGGTAATTGTTCCATCTAACACTTATATTGCAACTTTATTAGCAGTTAGTCAGTGTGGTGCTATACCAGTTCCAGTAGAATTCAACGAGTTAACTTACAACATTAATCCTGAATTAATTGAATCAGCAATTACAGATAAAACAAAAGTCATTATTCCTGTGCACTTATATGGGCAGCCTGTTGATTTAGATCCAATTTTAGAAATTGCTGAAAAATATGGTTTAAAAGTTTTAGAAGATGCTGCTCAAGCACATGGTTCTACCTATAAGGGGAAAAAAATTGGTGGTCATGGTCATGCTGTAGCATGGAGTTTTTATCCAGGTAAGAATTTGGGTGCTTTAGGTGATGGTGGTGCAATTACAACTAATGATAAAGTTCTTGCTGACCAATTACGTACTCTTCGAAATTATGGCTCTGCACAAAAATATATAAATATTGAGAAAGGGTATAACAGTCGCCTAGATCCAATTCAAGCGGCTATTTTAGGTGTGAAATTAAAACATTTGAATCAATGGAATGCGCGTCGACAAAAAATTGCCGAAATGTATTTTTTAGGACTTTCAGGTACAAATTTTATACTTCCTAAGATTATCCCTGAGGCAAATTCTGCGTGGCACTTATTTGTAATTAGATCTAAACAGAGAGACAAGTTACAAGACTATTTACAAGCACATGGTATTCAAAGTCTGATTCATTACCCTATCCCACCACATGCTCAGTGTGCTTATGAGACTGAATTATCACATTTGAAGGGTAAGCTTCTACTAACTGAAAACGTTTCTAATGAAATATTGAGCTTGCCAATTGGTCCTCATCTAAGTGAGGAATCAGTTTCTTATATTATTGATGTATTAAAAGGGTTCTCATGAATAGCACTAATCAAGAGTTTGTGAGAAAAGCACCCTCGGTAACAGTTTTTTTATTTGCTTATAATCAAGCCGAATATATTAAACAAGCTTGTGAAAGCATCCTAGCGCAAGACTATTCACCATTAGAAATTATTTTTTCTGATGATTGTTCAAGTGATGATACTTTTAAGATAATGACTGAAGTTGCAGAGCAATATTCGGGGCCGCATAAGGTAAAACTTAATAAAAATGAGCATAACATTGGATTAATTCCGCACATTAACCTAGCGAACAAATTAGCTGCTGGAGAGTTATTAGTTGCAGCAGCAGGAGATGATATTTCTGAGCCGAATAGGGTTACTGAAATTGTCACTGCTTATTGCAAGTCAACGAATCAGCCTACATCGATTTACTCAGATGTTCTGGAAATGTCACCCTCTGGTGAACTTGGCAAGGTTAGTCTTCCACCAGTAGAAAAGCATGGTAGAGCTGTAGAAAAATGTGCTGTTAGTTCAGCTTTAATTTGTGGCGCTTCACATGCTTGGCATAAAAGCTTATTTGAAAAATTTGGTGAGATTACTGAGCTTAAAGCTTATGAGGATTTAGTGCTTGCATATCGTAGTTCAATACTGAAAGGACTGGTTTATATAAATAAACCCCTTGTGAAGTATCGTTTAGGTGTGGGTATATCCGAGTCCGGAAAGTATGATAATAAAGCTAAAGCCGATTCTGAACTTCGTAAAAAAATGCAGATAAGAGAAGTGAACATTATGCTTCCAGTATTATCCCAAAGACTTATAGATAGTAAAACAGCGCAGGTAGATCCAATCATCATTAAACTTATTGAAGACAGAATGAATAAGTATGAGCTTGTAAAGCAAATGCTGTTAGATCAGAAATCGTTTTTAGATTTATTCAGCCACGCAAAAAAAACATCTATCCTCCCTTTCTTTTTCAAATCATTGTTAAGAAAGTTACGTGGGAAAAATTTTTAAATCTTATAGATAAAATAATGCTCGATTTAGGATCGAGCTTTTTTATGTAGAGTAGATTTATTATTAAAAAAATTTCCCATTTTAATATAGTATTAAAATGGGGGAGATTAGTTATCTATTTTCAAAAGATTATAAATACTTCCAGTTCAGTATTGGAATCTACGATGTGAAAATATCTTATATGCGATTTTGGTAACTTATGATTTATGCAAAAAATATATTATAACTTCGCTGAATTATGACAATAAAAGTATGTTTGAATGGAGTCTATCAAAATTATTTCTCAATAAAATGATCACTCGAAAAGTGACCATTGTTATCTACTTATTTATAACTAATGAATGATCAACTTTAGATCGTGTTGCTTTTTTTCTTAGGAAGGGACTCTCAATAAATTTGTATGTAAAAATTGATAACAACACAACAAAACTGAAGATAATTGGAAATAAAAGATAATAGGAGTGCAAAGAAATATTATTGAAGTCTATAACATTTAGAATAGAAAAGAAAAAGTACAAAACGGCACCATGAATAAGATAGATACTATAGCTAACTTCTCCAAGTATCCGTAAACCATTGTGATAGAGTACACCAAAGAAATTATAACCATTTGCAATAAATCCAAAAATGATCGCTAGAGGAATCATTTGTGAAAATGTATAAGGATCTGTAAAGAATAAAGAAAACAAACTTAATGTTATTACAATTACATTGGTTGAATGAGGGGACTCACACATAAATTTTTTAAATTGTTGCTTCAGTTTAATTGCGGGGATAGAAAGAACAAATAGGGCATAATAATAGTGAGACTTTTCCTTTAAAATATAGAAAAATAAGGCCGCAATAATGATAATGGATAAAGTTAAGGGAATTTTTTTGTGATAAACACAATAAATAATTGGAAGACTAAAGTAAAACTTCCATTCATACGCCAATGTCCAACTTACACCTGCTATGATGAGACCACTTTCAAATCCTTCAAAGCTTCCACCCTTGAAAAGAAGCCAGTCACTGACCCATTTCAATAAAGCCCCAAAATTAGTACTATTGATCTCAACATTAAGTAAAGTAATAACAAAAATGAAGATGAAAGCTGCTATATAAAGAGGGTAGATCCGCTTTATTCGAGATAGATAAAGTTGCTTCCAATTGATATCCACTTGCATCATTTTATTAATAAAAAGATAACCAGTAATGAGGAAGAAGAGCGAAACGGCAGTTCCTCCGAAATTATTGATTAAAATAAATTCAGGTTTTTTCCATTCACCCACAGTTTTCCATACATAAGTGATGTAGAAATGATGAGCAAGTACAGAAAGAGCAAGAATCCCACGTAAACCGTCCAGTGGAGAAGCACGCTGAATGATTTCACTCGGTAAAAATTGAGCTCTTTTTAAGAGAATAGCGGCAAGCCCGATACACAAAACTAGGACTAGAAAAAGATATAAGGCATCAATTGGAAAAAATTGCATAATGATGTTGATGAAAAAATTACGTGGGCATTTTATGTATGCCTTTCTTATATTTCCACATAATTTTTAATTTTTGAATATATTAAATCCTAGGTTTATTGCTTTATAGGCTGTTTCATTTGCTATGTGGATCATTTTAGAGCTCAGGATCTCCAAATTCAGATTTATCTAATTGGCTTAATGCGTTAAATTTAAGAACTGAACCTCGAAAGAGTATCTTTAAGGTATTATTTTTTAAAATATAGCTTCCACTACCATCTTTATATTTTAATGAGCTTCGAAAAAGTATTTCCATCGTACTTGAGGTAATTTGTCTAGATCAAGAAAACCTATAGATAACAGCCACTAGATACCTAAAACCAATTAAACCATATGAAAAGTAGGTGTATAGTAATTGGACTTGCTAATTTTGAGCGATAATCACCATGCCAATCAAATTTGTACTGCGTTTTGCAGCGATTTTATTTTCAGTTTTAATCTTGGCGGCAATAGCTATTAAATTTCTCTTTAATCCGCACTATACCGTGATTTTTTGGATTTTTGCGGTACCTTTTATTTTGGGTGTCCCAATTTTAGCTTCAGTAGTTTTAGCGAAAAATGAGGAACTTGATATTCATTCAGTGAATTAAAGTTGACATATAAAACAAGTCTTAAGTAAAAAGTCCTTCGATTGATGGGCTTTTTTTAATTGATATTTTGCAAAACTCGCACAGTTTATTTTCAATATCTTTGCTATGTTAATCTTTTATTTAAAGAAATATCCTTTATGAAAAAAAATATGATGTTTGGGTTGATCATGGTGATTCTGTCGGGTTGTAGTACAGTGCAAAAGACAGAAACTGAAAAAACGAACATTGGAATGGCAAATCCAGCAAGTACTTTTTGTGTTGAACAGGATGGTAAATTGGAAATTAGAAAAGAAGCCAATGGTGAGGTTGGGTATTGTCATTTACCGAATGGGCAGATTGTAGAGGAATGGCAATTTTTCCGTCAGAATCAGGCAAAATGTGTACCAGAACAAGCAGCAACTTTAGTTGGGCAGATTGGCTTGACTGAGGCGCAAATTAAACAAAAAACCAATGCTCAAACTGTGCGTTTAGTTCAGCCAGGTCAACCTGTGACGATGGATTATCGCGAGGACCGGGTAACTGTAACTATTAATCCTAAAGATAATAAAGTAGTTCAAGCAAATTGCGGTTAATTGATCGAGTAAAAAAGCCCTAATTAGGGCTTTTTTAATATTCAAAGCCAGTAATGGTTCATCATTTCAAAAAGTTTGACTATCATAGTGCGCAAAATTGGAGAGTATGCATGAAAAAAATTTATTTTTTAGCTATTGTGGCAGCATTAGCAGGATGTTCTGAAAAGAAGCCATTAACTCCTGAAGAACAATGGCACGGCTACTGTACCAGTATGGGGAATGCTGCGCGTTCAATTATGCTTGATCGCCAAAGTGCTATTGAAAAAAATAAGGCGATTGAGCACGCCAACAAAATTGATGATGAATTTACCAAAAAATTCATTCTGGACATTATTGAACAAGTGTACGCAATGCCTGAAGTGCAAATTAAACAAGATAAAGATGCAGCACGTGAGCAAATTAAGACGCAAATTACTGAGAAATGTTTGATCACACCACACGATAAATTGCCAGAGTATAAGCAGTTCTAACTTGTTTATGATAGTTAAAATTTCATCATTTTAAAATTTAAATAAAAGCCTTGTGGAAAGATACACAAGGCTTTTATTTACTAGGTTTTAAAGTGGAATAATGTTTGATATTTCATGTAATTGAAATAGCCTAAGCATATTTAAAATATATGATTCATTGGTTGTAGATATAGAAAACAGTCCATTTTTAAAGAATAATAAAGACAGAATAATAACAAGCAGAAGGAGTGAGATATGGAAGTAGCTGGATATTTAAATCAAGCTGATTTACTTTTACAGGACGAAACACATTGTATGATCATATCTGGGAGTCATTATGTGCTGAGTCTTGGCGATAGAGTTTATATACAACACTCAATAGACACGGATCTGAAGCTCTATGCTGTAAAAATCTCTTTTGCCAGTGCGCAACACATGATGTTGCATGAAGATGAAATTCAGATCAAATTTGAAGGTGATGAATCAGGATTGGCTGAATATTTAAAGGGCACGACTGTCCACTAAGGTTGAATATTTATCTGTAGTAAAAAAAGGCAACATAGGTTGCCTTTTTTGTTTTTGAATGGCAGTTCAAAGTTAATGTGAAAAAAGCCCAAATGATCTGACTATATTGCTGTTTTTATATGCAATTGATATGAGCATCATTTAGTTAGAAAATAATGGGCATCACGAAGAAACACTTGTAGCGCATTAACTTTTAACTGGAATTTTAGTAAAATCAAGCAGTCCATATTATTTGCGTAGCTTTGTTTAAAGCAGGAATGCGTAAATAATTTTTTAAAAAAGAGGAATAACACCGTGCTAGAAGCTTACCGCCAACACGTTGCAGAACGTGCCGCACTCGGAGTCCCACCGAAGCCACTTGATGATGCTCAAACAGCTGAATTAGTTGAATTATTAAAAAACCCACCAGCTGGCGAAGAAGCATTTTTAGTTGATTTACTAGAAAACCGTGTTCCAGCGGGTGTTGACCAAGCTGCATACGTTAAAGCTGCTTTCTTGGCTGCTTTGGCTAAGGGCGAAGCGACTTCTCCATTAGTTTCTAAAGAACGTGCGGTTTACTTACTAGGTACTATGCTTGGTGGTTATAACGTAGCACCTCTAGTTGAGCTTTTAGACAATGCAGAATTGGCTAGCTTAGCTGCTGAAGCATTAAAGAAAACTCTTCTTGTATTTGATGCATTCCATGACGTTGCTGACAAAGCGAAAGCGGGTAACGAAAATGCGAAAGCAGTTCTTCAATCTTGGGCTGATGCTGAATGGTTCACTAGCCGTAAAGATGTTCCTGAAGAAATCAAACTTACAGTATTCAAAGTAACTGGTGAAACAAACACTGATGACTTGTCTCCAGCTCAAGACGCTTGGAGCCGTCCAGATATCCCATTACATGCGAATGCGATGTTGAAAAACGTACGTGATGGTATCAACCCAGAAGTTGCAGGTGAAGTTGGCCCACTTAACCAAATTAAAGAACTCATCGCGAAAGGCAACCAAGTTGCTTACGTGGGTGACGTTGTTGGTACAGGTTCTTCTCGTAAGTCTGCAACTAACTCTGTACTTTGGTTCTTCGGTGACGAAATCGCGCACATTCCGAACAAAAAAGACGGTGGTTACTGCTTAGGTTCTAAAATCGCTCCGATTTTCTTCAACACTATGGAAGACGCTGGTGCGTTACCTGTAGAGATTGACGTTGCAAACATGAACATGGGTGACGAAATCGTTCTTAAGATTGATCACTCAGCGGCTAAAGTAACTGCGTTCAAAAACGGCGAACAAATTGCTGAATCTGAACTTAAAACTCCAGTTCTTCTAGACGAGGTACGTGCTGGCGGCCGTATTAACTTGATCGTGGGTCGTGGTTTGACTGCTAAAGCGCGTGAAGCTTTAGGTCTTGCTCCATCTACTTTATTCCGTACTCCTGTACAACCTGCTGCAACTGGTAAAGGTTTCACTTTAGCTCAGAAGATGGTTGGTCGTGCATGTGGTCTTCCAGAAGGTCAAGGTGTAATTCCTGGTACTTACTGTGAACCTAAGATGACTACAGTGGGTTCTCAAGATACAACTGGTCCTATGACTCGTGACGAGTTAAAAGACTTAGCTTGCTTGGGCTTCTCTGCTGACCTAGTTATGCAGTCTTTCTGTCACACTGCTGCTTATCCAAAGCCAGTTGACGTACAAATGCAACATACGCTTCCTGACTTCATCATGAACCGTGGTGGTGTTTCTTTACGTCCAGGTGACGGTATTATCCACTCTTGGTTAAACCGTATGTTACTTCCAGATACAGTAGGTACTGGTGGTGACTCGCATACTCGTTTCCCAATTGGTATTTCATTCCCAGCGGGTTCTGGTCTTGTAGCGTTCGCTGCAGCAACTGGTGTTATGCCACTTGACATGCCAGAGTCAGTTCTTGTGAAGTTCAAAGGTAAAATGCAGCCTGGTATCACTTTACGTGACCTTGTACATGCAATTCCTTACTATGCAATCAAGGAAGGCGATCTTACTGTTGAGAAAAAAGGTAAGAAAAATATCTTCTCTGGTCGTATCTTAGAAATCGACTTGTCAGAAATGGAAACTGATTTGACAGTTGAACAAGCATTCGAACTTTCTGACGCTTCTGCTGAACGTTCTGCTGCTGGTTGTGCAATCACACTTTCTGAAGAGAAAGTTGCTGAGTACCTACGTTCTAACATCACAATGCTTAAGTGGATGATTTCACAGGGTTATGGTGATGCTCGTACGATGGCTCGCCGTGTTGAAAACATGGAAAAATGGTTGGCTAACCCATCACTTCTTAAAGCTGATGCTGATGCTGAATATACGAAAGTGTATGAAATCGACCTTGCTGACATCAAAGAACCTATCCTTTGCTGCCCGAACGATCCAGATGATGCAAAACTTCTTTCTGACGTTCAAGGCGACAAAATTGATGAAGTATTCATCGGTTCTTGTATGACGAACATTGGTCACTTCCGTGCTGCTGGTCAGTTACTTGAGAAAGTACCAAGCGGTTCATTAACAACTCGTTTATGGTTGGCTCCACCAACACGTATGGACGAACATCAGTTAATGGAAGAAGGTTTCTATAACACTTATGGCCGTGCTGGTGCACGTACTGAAATGCCTGGTTGTTCATTATGTATGGGTAACCAAGCACGTGTTGCGCCGAACACAACGGTTGTATCGACTTCTACACGTAACTTCCCTAACCGTTTAGGTCAAGGTTCTAACGTTTACTTGGCGTCTGCTGAGCTTGCATCTGTTGCTGCTGTACTTGGTAAATTACCAACTCCAGAAGAATACCAACAATATGCAGCTCAAATTGACAGTATGTCTGCTGACATCTACAAATATTTGAATTTCGACCAAATGGGCGAATATACAAATGCTGCGGATAAGGTAGATACTAAGAAAATTGCTGCTGCTCAGTTAACTTAATTAATTGATAATTAAGTTTTAATGAGTTAAAAATAAGGGCTGATTAATCAGCCCTTATTTTTTAAAATAAATACTAAGTAATTTTATTTAGAATCAGTCATTATTTTATATAGTCACTTATATATTGAGGCTAATCGGTCTACTCTACCTAATTTTTAAATGAAGAAAAATGAAGTCTGTGAAAAATATACTTAGCATTGCTATGATGGTTATTAGCTTTATAACAGTTATACATGCGGAAGAACAAATATCTTTTGATCTGGCTGGTACGTTAGAAAAGGCAAAAAACAATAACAAGCAAGGGCTCTATGATTTGGCTGTACTAAAGCAAAATGGTATGTATGGAGTTGAAAAAGATTTAAAGGGAGCTATTGAATTATATAAACGGGCATCGGCATTAGGGCATCGTTCTGCAAATCATAATTTAGGACTAATCTATTATAAAGGTGAAGGTGTTGCTGTTAATTATCCTGAGGCTGCCAAATGGTTTTCGATTGCAGCTGACCGAAAAGTTGAAGACTCTCAGCGTAATTTGTTGAGAATGTATTATTTAAAAGAAGTACCAAGAAATGAAAAAAAAGTTGAAGAAATTCTCATAGATTTAGCTGAAAAAGGGCAACAAAAAGATATCGAGAGTTTAGCAGACTATTATTATATCGATTTAGATAATATGATTTTGGCTGAGCAACCAACACTATTGCTAGCAGAAAAAGGAGTATTGAAATATCAATCAAGGATTGCAATGATATATCTTAAAAGCAATATTCAAAACCCTGATTATGTTAAAGCATATAATTGGTTTTTAAAGGCGGCAGGTAGAGGGGATTATAAGTCTAAAATTGGCTTAGCTTCACTCTATTATGGTGGGTTAGGTGTTGAAAAGAACCAAGCTGAGTCATTAAAATGGTTTAAGTCGGCATGTAGACAAAATCCTGTTGAAACCTTCAAGATTTTCAAAGAAATTGCATCTAAAAATGACTTTCAAATACCAGAATGTGAGTGATACAGTCATTAAGAAACCGTAGCCTACGACTAGAATCGAAGTAATATTGATATTAGGTAAGTTGTTTTTTTAGATAAAGAGAATGCAATAAAAATATATACAGTTTAGCTAATAAATCGTTTAATTACCTCATTATTTAGTAAGATTAAAAGTAGATCTAAGCAAATGCCTAAACAATCCCGCTTCCTCTGTATTGGTGGATTTCTTAACGGTTCTGCCGTAAAAGACCAAGGTGACAGCTTTGTATGTGTCGAAAATGGCAAACAAGTCACTTACCGAAAAATGGAAATTTTCCACCAAGACTCATGGGATCATGACTACTATGTCTGTGAAACGGCCACAGACAAACAGGCGCGAAATTGGGTTTATGATATTAAGCCTGATTAATGAACCTGATTAGTGTAAATCCAATAAATAGAGTTGTAGCTTAGTCTCTTGAAAATACAGACGTTAAAAAGCCCCTTGATGGGGCTTTTAATACTGAATTATCTTACCAATAACCCAACATCTTCCACCAAATTCCACCTAAGACTATAAAAATAACCATATTAATAATGCTCATGGCAAAACCTGCTTTCCACCATTCACCAAGTGTTGTATAACCCGAACCATAAATAATAGGGGATGTACCCGTCGCATAATGGGTCAGTGTCATCATAATGCTTGATGCTGCTGCCATAATCAGTGCAAAGAACATTGGAGGAGCACCTAATGCGATACCTGCAATGTAGAATGCTGAAAACATAGCGGTAATATGTGCAGTAGTACTGGCAAAAATGTAATGGGCGTACATATAAGCAAATAGTAAAAGCATGGAAGCTGGAACCCAGGTTAAGCCAAGCTGCCCAATGCTCGTTTGTAAAACACCTGAAAACCAAGCGATTAAGCCGAGCTTATTTAAAAAGGTTGCCATCATCACCAATGCAGCAAACCAAGTTACAGTGTCCCATGCACTTTTTTGAGTTAAGACATCATCCCACGTTAAAACGCCAGTCAGTAATAAAAGAGATAAACCAATAAATGCAGTTGTAGTTGGATCTAATGTCCACATATCCCCCAACAGCATTGCAGGAATACCCGCCCAAAGTAACAGTAAAATTCCAAACACAGCCAGCATAATCATTTCTTGTAAGGTAATGGGTCCCATTTCCTTTAAACGCTCTTTGGCAAACTGAGCAGCATTCGGTGTTTTCTTAATTTCAGGTGGGTACATAAAGTAAAGTGCAATTGGCATTAACGCCAAAGCCACAATACCGGGTAATACCATCGCCAAAGCCCATGTGGTCCAACTCAGATGAATCTGACTATTGGTGGCTTTTGCGACCAGTTCAACTACTAAAGGATTTGGTGCAGTAGCCGTAATAAACATCGCCGAGGTAATCGGGTTGGAGTGGTAATTCACCAAAGCTAAATATTTACCAATTTTTCCTTCTGTACCTTTTTCAGGGTCGGAGTCAAAACTCGTTGCAATAGAGCGTACAATGGGATGGATAATTCCGCCACCACGAGCAGTATTACTTGGGGTCACTGGGGCAAGGATGAGTTCAGATAACGCGAGACTGTAGCCAATACCGATGGTTCTTTTGCCCCAAACTGCAATAAAGTAATATCCAAGTCGAGCACCTAAGCCTGTTTTTTGTAATCCTTTTGAGATCATGATGGAGATACCAATTAACCAGATCAGTGGATTGGCAAAACCACTTAATGCGTCCTTGATGGCATCACTTGGGTTATCGTTGGTTACTCGGGTAATCGCAACAAGTGCAATAGCAATAATTGAAATTGCCCCAATTGGCATGGCTTTACCAATAATGGCAGCAATCACCCCGATGAACATAGCAAATAGAAGCCAAGCGTTCGCTGAGACATCGTGCGGAACTGGGATGAAAAACCAAATAATAAGGGTAAGTGATACTGAAATTATGGTTGGTATGAGTTTAAACCCCATTGAAGCGCACTCCAAAAATATAGTTATTATGTGAATAAATAATGAACATTGATTATGTTGAAGTCTAGTGTGAGTAACATATTCCCAATAAAAGATTGATTTTAATTTTGCCTAATCAGTTGTTGACGTCAATAACACCATGATGCTGCTCAATTCATTTTTTCTTTATAGTCGTTATATACATTTACTATGAATTTATCGTTTCAAATAGACAATAAAAAGCCCTGCTTTCGCAGGGCTAGTCGTATAGATATTTCTATACTCATATAAGGCTCATCTCATACTGCGCCTATTAAAACATAGATCTACATAAATTGCAGTAAAAGAGTTTTCGATTATTCAATCAACATTAAATCAGATGTGGTGGCAGACTTAAGCGGGCGTAAGGCAAAAGTAGAGCGCGTATGACGTATACCTTTAATTGAATAGAGTTTTTTTCTTAAAAACCGTTCATAGTGTTCAGCATTTTTCACTGCTACTTTGACTAAATAATCATAATCACCCGTCACTAAATGCGCTTCAATCACTTCAGGAATATCTGCTAAGGTTTGGCTGAATTGCTCCAAAATTTCATCATCATGTCGTTCTAAGGTGATTTCGATGAAAAATAATTCATTAATGCCAATTGCCTTCGGATTGATGTTGGCTGTATAGCCATCAATAATTTTTAGAGTCTCTAAACGTTTTAAGCGTGTCCAACACGGAGAGGAGGAAAGTCCGACTTCGTCTGCCAGTTGTGCGACGGTCAATCTGCCATTTTGTCTTAAAGCAGATAAAATCTTTCGATCAATTTTATCTAGCATGTATTCTGTGCTGCTCAAAACTTACTCCACAGAAGAATCTTCTTTAAAATATAAATATACTTCATTCTTATGCTGAAATTTAAATAAATTCCTTCAAATACAGTAAACATTTGTGCAAGTTAATGATTAGACTAGAGATATAAATTATCACTGAATGGGTTAAAGGTGATAATTGAACCATTAGCACCTTTAGGGAAGGGTGACTTAAAGGTGCTAATGGTTCGTTTTTATAACTTACGATGTCATCAGATATTCAAACAATCAGTGAAAATGATCTAAAACTAAAAAATGATTGATAAAAATGCTTAAATTTTTTATGGGTTATTTTATTAAAATTTAAAAGATTTAGACTCATTGGGTTAAAGTTGTATTTTACTTGCATCTTATTGATTTTGCTGAATACACAATTCTGTAATCTATTGATTTAAAATATGAATAATCACCCTTTAATAAAGCATATGAGCCTTAAGTACCTAGTTTAGGGGATGTCGGACAGAATCATCTCGTATTAGAATGATTAGGTCTATTCAACTCGGACGGAGTTATGAATATTTCCGAAACAATAACAGATTATAAGAAGCTATTACCTGAACATCAGAACCAATATCTAGAACAACTTTTAGCATTTGATCGTATTATTTTTCCAGATACCTGTAAGCAAGAATTGCATGATTTTATGCATGATACAGATGCGATATCTGTACAAGTTGTAGAGTATTTTGATGGTGTTCGTTTAATTGGGTATAACAGTATTCTGATATTAAAACTGACTATTCGAGATAAGAATATTTTTGTGGTGAATTCACGTGGGTCATTCTTACCGAATTATCAACGTGGCAATAAAACTGTGAATTCAGTGATTAAAGTCGCTGTACAGCACAGCATTAAACATCCGCTGATTCCATTATGGTTTGTCGTGACGATGATGCAGCCGAAAGCCTATGCCTTGCTTGCATCGTGTGCACAAAATTTTTACCCGAGAACAGATGTAGATACGCCACAGGATTATCTGGACGTACTTAAATTGGTTGCGGTACGTAAACCAGATGTACAAAAACGTCGTGAAGATATTTATGTGCATCCAAGAGTGATTCCAGAAACGACTTTAGATGAGTCGATTCATATGCATGATCAGGCGAATCAGCATATTGATTTCTTCATGCAGCACACACCAGATTTTTTTGATGGGATGGGGATGATGTGTGTCAGTAAATTGAATACTAAAATGTTAACCGAAGCTGCAATTTTAAATGCGATAGAACGCGCAGCGAGTTAATAGATGTGAGCATATTCTACTTATGCTCACATCTGTTTTTTACCTGTGAATGATGCTAAAATTTGCATACTCACTGATTTGATCAGCTGTAAGGCTATCAAGTGCATCTAAGAAAGCCACATTAAATGAACCTACAGTTTGTGCTGTTTGGTATGCTAATTGTCCTGCGACAGCAAAATGTACATGTGCGGACAAAGTGGCACTTGTAACATCGGTTACAGCACAATAAGCTGCAATTAAAGCACCAAGCGCACAACCTGTTGCAGTCACCCTTGGTTGTAGAAAGCAACCGCCATTGACTTGAATGACGCTGTTTAATTCTTTAGAGAGAATAAAGTCAGATTCACCTGAAATCGCTATACACTCAGCATGGTCTAACAAAGTCCAAGCTTGTATATAAACTTCTGCACTATCTAGCGTGCTATCTACCCCTTTACTTGTTACTTGATTACCTGCTAATCCACTCATTTCCGAAGCATTTCCTCGGATTACAGAGGGTTGATATTGCAACAGCTCATTGGTCATTTCTGAGCGCCAAGATAAAATGTTGCCATAACCCACAGGGTCAAGTACCCAAGGAACGGAAGCTTGCTGTGCTGTATTGGCAGAAATTTGCATTGCTTGCATTTGTTCTGTTGTGGGTGTCCCCAGATTAATGCTGAGCGCACTACTAATATGTGTGAAGCTTTCTGCTTCGAATGGGTTATCAATCATAGCGGGCGAACCACCACAGGCAAGTAGTACGTTGGCTACATAATTGGCAGCGACACTATTGGTAATACATTGCACTAGAGGTTGAGTTGCACGGAGTTGGGTATGCGCTTCAACAATTTTCTGTAGTAATGGTGCAGTTTGATCCACTAGATTATCCTGAAGGTCAAATATTGGCTGGTTTGAAAGTGTAGACATGATGTTCACCATTCACCGTGTGAAATAGTGGTCCTGATGCTTACAATGTCGACAAAATAAAGATACGTATTCTTCGGCATCGTAGTCAACGGCTAAGTCGTTTGAACCACAATACATACAGCGTTTGACTGAATAGAAATTTAAACGCGGTTCAATTTTCTTCCACGAACGCCAGACAGGTTGAAAGAAAATCCGTTCATCATAACCGAGAAATTTAAAAAAAAGGATTTCACTCATTTTACTGAGTGGCATGGTGGGTAAACGAGGAAGTGTAGATGTTTCCCATTTTTCTGTGAGAGATCGTTCCCGATACTGCTGAACAGTTTTTTTGAGTAAATTGGTATTGATGAAGTTCTCATTGCGTGGCTTTAGTGCTTTTTGTTCATATAGATATTCCAAAGCAGTTTGGATGAGATAATAAATCTGACCCACCGCGAGGGTATCCATTAAACGATAACAAAAGGTTTGAAAGCTCTGATTTCCTGCAATCTGAACTCCCCAAGATTTACAGTAATATTGCATGAACTGAACGATTTCTTGATATAAGATCAAATACAGGGTGTTTTTAACTTCTTCAGCATCTTTAAATGGGATGCCGAGTTTTAAATTTTCGTAAAACCAATGTCTGAGTTGTTGGGTAATACTGAATAAGCTTGGTTCTGTATAACCTTCTAGACGAACATTGACATAATATTCATGCGCTTCTTCTGCAAAATCTTTTGCAATTAAAATTTGGTCTTTTAACAGTTGCTTGAGCAATGTACTTTGAAAATAATAATTGGGGGTAATGGGTTGATATTTAATTTTTTCCCAGTGAATAAATTCATCATGTGCTGAATATTCCTGAATCTGATTATCCAGAATACTGAGTAAAAACAGTTTGTGTAGAAAGCTAAGTTGACGCAGTTCTAGCTCTACAATCTCTTTTTTCTTGAGTTTACGTTGTTCTTGCAGTCGCGTTTCTTGAAGTAATTTTTTACGTTTTGAAGCACAACTGTCACAGTGACAAGTGAATTTATCCGACTGAAATACCCGATGCGCACAGTGACTACATTCATGGAATTGCACATCTTGATCATATTGTTCGGCTTCTATCCAATACATTGCTGCCTGACAAAGCGGACAAGTTGTGCTTTCATCCAGTTGTTTTTGCAGAATTTGGAGCAGCATGGTTAGTCATCGAATAATTGAATCAGTGCTTAAGATTATACACCGTTTAGGTGTTGTTCAGAGTTGAACTGTTAAGCATTTGTGCAAAGCTTTGCTGATGTTTTGCAAATAAAAAGAGCTACTGCTTCGAGTAGCTCTTTATTCGGTAGCAGTTAGAAAGAATTTAATAGGCTGCAGGGCAAGGCAGTGTTTCGTCATCTTCTCCGAGTTGTTTAGCATAAATTAAAGCTTTCACTTTTTTGGAAGGAATTTTTTTGCTTCCTAAAGCATCATATTGATTTAAAACGGTGCTAACCTCTTGTGCTTGTATTGCAATACCTTCACAACACATAAATGTAGCAATCACTTTGTGATCAATCCCTGCCGCGTGCAAGGTTTGCATGATTTTGATATTTTCCGTACGAATCAAAAGTTCTTTGATATACATTTTGCACCTCGTTTTTATTTTGCTCATTTTATAGTGCGCTTTGCACATCTATTTACAAGCAAAAAACGTGCACAAATTGTAGTCAGTTTGAAAGATAATTCATAAAAATGTCACTCGCACAAGTGATACGAAACGGTGTGTAACTGAAATAGAGAGGTATGCGCTAAATACACTGTAATTTATGGGCTATGAGTGTCTGATTCACTTTCTGTTTTTGTTCATCGGCTAGATAATTTTGATAAGTTGTTATAGCACCAGACTGCTTCGCACTATAAATCACTGCATAAATGCGTGCACCTTGCAGAATAATTTCATATTGCCCTGTATTACGTTGGAAATTACGTTCGTTGAAAAAAAGGTGTTGTTCATAAGGACGATCTTCTGCCATTTCAATATTTTCAGTTTTTATATAATGCAAAGAAATGGGCTTTAAATAAGGAAAATACATCAGTTTTATTGTTTGCGCATTTTGGGCTGGAGCAACGAGAACAAAATGATGTTGTTGATCTGAGCTTAAACATTCCATGTATTCAATAGTTGGCGCGGCAATTGCAATGGATGCAAAACTTGACAAGATGATGCCATAAATCAGGTGTTGTATTTTCATTTTTAGCCGACATACTCATAGAGGAGGAATAAAGCGTATAAATAAAATACATCTCCTTAAAATTATGCGCAATCATGATTGAAATGCAGAAAATAAACACCCATATTGAATGATAAACAAGGGCAAAGATACTTGTACTGTGATGAATGATTTTACGCAATGCAAAAGTCAATGCTAAAAAGACAAATAGGAAATGATATGAACATTGCGGCAAACCCAGTGGTAGAAGCAGATCAAACTGTATATTTAAAAGACTATCAAAAACCTGTATTTCTGGTTGATTCGATCAATTTAGATATTCAGGTGTATGCAGAACATACTCAAGTGGATGCCAATTTGGTCATGAAACGCCTGACTGACGGTGATTTGGTCTTATTGGGGCGTGATTTAGAGTTGAAGTCTATAAGCTTAAATGGTCAGGTTTTAAATGCGAGCGATTACACTTTAGATAGTGAGCAGCTTGTTATCCATAATGCACCAAATGAAGTCATTTTAGAAACATCTGTGATCATTCATCCCGAATCTAATACGCAGCTTGAAGGTTTATACCAAGCAGCATCAGATTTGTATGTAACGCAAAATGAGCCAGAAGGTTTCCGTAAAATTACATTCTATCCAGACCGTCCTGATGTTTTAGGTGTATTTACGACGCGTGTAGAGGCCGATATAAAATATCCAGTGCTTCTGGCCAATGGTAATTTGCTTGAAACAGGTTCGGTTGGCGAAGACCGCCATTTTGCGATTTGGCAAGATCCAACCAAAAAACCAAGCTATCTTTTTGCTTGTGTGATTGGTGATTTGGCTGTTTTAAAAGATCGATACACCACCTCTGAAGGACGTGATGTCGCTTTGGAAATTTATGCTGAAGAAAAAGATATTCCAAAATGTCATATTGCGATGGAAGCTTTAAAACATTCCATGCGTTGGGATGAAGAACACTATGGTCGTCCATATGATCTAGACAATTACATGATTGTTGCCACCAGTGCTTTCAACATGGGCGCAATGGAAAATAAAGGTTTAAACATCTTTAATACTTCATGTGTACTGGCTGATGAAGAATACACAACAGACGCTGCAATTATGCGTGTGCAATCGGTGATTGCACATGAATATTTCCATAACTGGACAGGTAACCGTATTACTTGCCGTGACTGGTTCCAATTATGTCTAAAAGAAGGCTTAACAGTTTTTCGTGATCAATCTTTTTCGGAAGATTTGCAATCGGCAGCTGTGCAACGGATTGATGATGTGGCGGTACTCAAAGCACATCAATTTCCAGAAGATTCGGGCCCATTGTCTCATCCACCGCGTCCTGACCATTTTGTAGAAATTAATAACTTTTACACAGCTACTGTATATGAGAAAGGGGCTGAAATTAACCGCATGATGGCGACCTTATTAGGAAAAGAAAAATTCCGTAAAGGCACAGATGAATATTTCCGCCGTCACGATGGTCAAGCTGTAACAGTTGAAGATTGGGTTGCTGCTTTAACTGCGGGTTCAGGTGTTGATTTGTCAAATTTCCTGACTTGGTACAATCAACCAGGCACGCCAAAACTTGAAGCGACAGGTGAGTATGATACTGTGGCACAAACCTATCGTTTGAGTTTTAAGCAAAGCCTTAAAGCCCATGCGAAATACCCGAACTTAAAAGCAGTTCCAATTCCTGTGGCACTGGCATTATTCAATGCGGAAACAGGTGAACAATATACCCTGCAATCTGATGCATTATTTGAAAATAGCGTGAAAGATGGTGTGTATTTGTTCGATCAAGAACAAGCGAGCATTGTCTTTACAGATGTAACAGCTGAACCTGTCGTGTCTTTGCTTCGTAATTTCTCTGCACCTGTCAATCTTGAATTTAACTATTCAGATGAAGAATTGGCGTTCCTGATTCAGTATGAAACCAATGGCTTTAACCAATGGCAGGCAACACAAACTTTGTTAGAGCGTGTTTTATTGAATGATCACGATGCAGCAATTTATGTTCAAGCCATTAAAAATACGTTGCCAGCACTTGTCGAAAAAGATCCTTTACTGGCTTCTCGTTTGTTTGATGTACCAAGCGAAGGTTACTTGGGCAGTCGTATTGATGAAAACTATAATCCTGAGGTAATTCAAGAAAAGCGTAATGCATTGTTAAATACCTTGGCACGTGAATTAGGTCAATTTTGTAAAGAAACATATTTGGCTTTAGACCCTGACTTGCAAAAAGATTTTTCACAAGCAATGGGTGTGCGTGCATTGAAAAACATCATGTTGATGATGTTGGCACGACAAGGTGATACGGAAGTATTTGATTTGGCTTACCGTCAATATACCAGTACGACCAATATGTCTGAGCGTTTAGGGGCTTTACGTGTTTTAGTCTGGAATGATGCACCACAAGCTTCAACTGCGCTCCAAGACTTTTATACGCGCTTCAAAGATGAAGCACTTTCTCTTGATCAGTGGTTTACAGTGCAAGCATCAAATCCGAATGCAACTGCGGAAAGTATTCAAACTTTGATTAATCATCCAGATTATGATTTGGGAGTACCAAACCGAATTCGTGCTGTGAGTGGTGGGTTAAATAGCAACCCTGTAAATACTTGGAGCTTTGGTGTTGACCATTTTGTAGATTTAGCTAAGTATTTAGACGAAAAAAATCCAATTTTAGGTTCACGTTTATTACAGGTTTTATCTCGTTGGTATACTTTAGCCGAACCCCAACGTTCAGATGTACTGGCATCTTTAGAAGCCTTAAAGCCACAAGTGAAATCTAAAAATGTGGTGGAAACTTTAAACAGTATGCTGAGCATCTGATAAAAAATTCTAGTGTTTAAGCTGGTTCAGGCTATTTTTCAGCAATGGAAAATAGCCTTTTTATTGCATTTATTTAAATCATTTAAAAAATCCCTCGATGCAGAGGGATTTTTTGTACTTTAGACTTTTACAACAAGAACTGGAATAGGGGATTGGGTAAGTACAGCCTGTGCAACACTACCTAGCATCATCTTTTTGAAACCAGTACGACCATGTGAGCCCATAATAATTAAGTCAGCACTAACTTCATCTGCAATTTGAATAATGCCTTCTGCGGCGGAAACGCCACGAATTACTTTAGTGTCAACTTCTATCTCATCTCGAATGAAGGATTGTTTAATGTCTGCCAAACGCTTTTGGGCATTTTCTTCTGCTTGCATGAAATAATCGGTAATTGCTGGAGCAACTTTGTAAAAGTCGACGCCGACAAAGGGGTCGACAGCCACGACACACATGACCGTTACGCGACAATTCAGGAGTTTTGCTAAAGAAAGTGCTTGCTCAACAGCCGTATATGAGATTGGAGATTCATCGACAGGTACTAAAATATGTTGATAAGTCATGGGGCACACCTTCGATTATGATTATAAAAAACTTAGCTTTCTGCATTTGTAAAATTTAAAAGTATCCTTAAAAGATACTTCTATAAGCACCCACCTAAAAGTAGGTGCTCGATTTATTGGCTTATTCTTTTACAATTAAAACAGGCAGATGCGTACCACGAAGTACATCTTGTGCAAAACTACCAAGTAAAAACTTTTGGAAGCCTTTACGACCATGTGAACCCATCACAATTAAATCAGATTTTTTCTCTTCAGCAGCTTGCACTACACCTTCAGCAGAAACTTGTCCTTTAATGATTTGTGTTGTTGGCTCAACACCTTCTGCTTGAGCAAAAACAATGGCTTCTTTTAGGGCTTTTTCAGCATTGGCATAAGCTTGTACAAAGTATTCTTTCATAATGGCAGAAGAATAATAAAAGTCGACTTCTGTAAAAGGATCTTCTGCAACAAGGCTAATCAAAGTCAATTCGCTGCCAAATGCTTTCGCAATAATCGCGGCTTGTTTAACTGCGGAAAATGAAATTGCAGAGCCGTCTACTGGAACTAAAATATGTTGGTAAGACATCGGATTTACTCCTGTTGTTTATCATTATTGCTACTTATTTATAGATAGCACATAGTCGGATTGTGATCAATTTATAAAATGAAAAAACAGCGTAAATTCATTCAATTAATTAGAGATTTTTAATCTTTCTCAAGGCTTTCTAAAAGCTAGTAAGTTGAGTGTTTTTATCAGATTTATCAGGAAAGGCTTAATCAAAATGGAATGGTTTTTTTCATTTTTTATGATCGAGTATTATTTTTTCGCTAAAATACGCTTGCTGAAAAAGATTCTTTAAAACACATCATTATGAAAATATTTAAAAACTGTGGAATTGCTCATGTATAAAAAGACAATTTTTATAATTTTAAGCTGTATTTTGGTGTTGTTAACGGCATGCCAAAATACTCAAAAAAGTAGCAAAGTTATTGCACGAAGTTTTAATACGGCCACAGAAATACAGAAAAGAATGTTGGATAAACATGCACCTAAAAATGTGTTGATCTATTCAAATATTGAGTATCTAAAAGATCCAAAATTAGGACTCGATCTATATCAACCTGAAAATATTGAAGAACTGGGTTTAAGACCGACAATTATCTGGATTCATGGTGGGGGATGGATTTCTGGTTCAAAAGAAAATGCTCGTGGATACTTTAAGTTGCTTGCTGCACAAGGTTTTAATATTGTATCAGTCGAGTACCAATTTGCCCCTCAAGTGATTTATCCTAATCAGTTATTGCAAATAAATCGGGCACTTAAGTTTATTAGTAAGCATGCTGAGGGCTATCATATTGATGCCAATCAACTTTATATGGCAGGTGATTCAGCAGGTGCTAATTTAGCAAGTCACTACGCAGCGTTGCTTACAAATCCTCAATTTGCCCGAGAATCAAATTTTGTACCTGCAATCCAACCGCAACAGTTGAAAGGATTAATTCTGCATTGCGGTATTTACGATATAGCATCTTTTGTGACGACAGCACCTGATGAGCATAAAATTATAGAATGGGGTATTTATAGCCTCGTTAAGGCATACACAGGGGAGCGTAAGGACGATGGCGCTTTCTTAAATGAAATATCGCCAATAAAGCATCTAACTGCAAATTATCCTCCAGTATTTATTAGTGGAGGTCATAAGGACTTTTTAACAGAGACTCAATCTGTTCCTTTCGTTGCTGCATTAAAGCAGCATGAAATACCTGTAACTGCTGTGTTTTATCCTGAAAGTAAAGAGCCATTAGTTCATGAGTATCAATTTTTTATGGGGTTAAAAGCCAGTCAGCAAACTTTTGATCAAACCATTTCTTTTATAGAACAATTCAGTAATTTGGATGCCTCATCGTAGAAAAACTCTATAATCCGTATCTATGAACTGTTAATCTGCATCCAGAAAATTTGGTGAAGTAACACAAGCATGAATGTCCTACTGTTAGCTTATGCCATGTTGGCTTTGGCAATTGTTTCTGAAGTCACGGGTTCGGCATTTTTAGTGAAATCTGAGGGTTTTACAAAATTAGGACCTAGTTTATTGGTCGTCGTGTTTTATGTCGTTTCTTTTTATTTGTTATCGCAAGTAATCAAAACTATTCCTTTGGGAATTGCTTACGCAATTTGGGGTGGTGTTGGTATTGTATTGACGGCTTTAGTCGGTTTTTTTGTATTTAAACAAACTTTGGATTTACCTGCTTTAATTGGAATCGGCATGATTGTGGGTGGAGTAATTGTTATGAATGTTTTCTCAAACTCAATTGGGCATTGATACGAAATAATATAAAAAAAGCATACAAAATATGTATGCTTTTTTTATTAGACAGAGCTTATTTTTTGATGTTCAATTTCATAATAAATGCAACGGCAAAACCAAATAGTAGCCCCCAAAATGCAGAACCAATGCCAAAAAACTGAACGCCTGAAGCACTAAATAAAAAAGTCATCAATGCAGCTTCACGATCAGAAACATCATGAAAAGCCAGTGCTATGTTGTGGCTAATGGTTCCAAATAGTGCAATTCCAGCTAAGGCCACAATAAAAATATGTGGAAAAGACATTAAAAGGCTAGTGAGGGTTGCAGCAAATAGCCCCATCAAAACATAAAAAAATCCACAACTAATACCCGCAATATAGCGTTTGCTTGGGTCTGGATGTACTTGATCGTCTAAGCTAACTGCGGCACTAATGGCTGCAATATTGACACTATAACAACCAAAAGGTGCCAGTAGCGTTTGAATGAGTCCTGTGCCACCAATTAATTGATTGACATGAGGTTGATAGCCATAACTTTTAATCATGGCAATGCCGGGTAAATATTGCGAAGCCATGTTAATGACAAATAGTGGAAGTGCAAGACCTAAAATCGCAGACCAAGTAAAGTCAGGTGTCATCCAGACAGGTTGAGCCATACTCCATGTAACAGTAGGGGTATGAAAGTCCAAAAATACAGGGCATAAGGCTATAGCTGCAATCACGGTTAATACAATGCTGTAGCGTGGAGTCAGTTTTTTTGCAACGATATAAACTGCTAATAAGGATAGAATAAATTCCCAATCAGTTTTAAGGCTAGCAAAAAGTTCGATGCCAAATTTTAATAAGACACCAGCTAACATTGCGCTGGTTAGACTTTGTGGAATAAGCGTTAGAATTTTTTCAAAAATGCCTAAATAACCTAAAACCGCAGTAATTAAACCACAAACCAGAAAAGCACCGATGGCTTCATTTAAACTATAACCACTGCCTGTAGCAATGATGAGGGCTAGGCCTGCGGTAGACCAAGCGGTAGACACTGGGTATTTTAGTTTCCATGATAGAAACATGCCTACTAGGCCAATACCAAGCCCTAAAGCCCAAAACCATGAGGTAATTTGTTCGGTACTTGCACCTAAAATTTGAGCTGCTTGAATGACCAACACCGCAGATACACTGATCCCAATTAAAAACGTAATGAAACCAGCGAAGACTGCGGGAATAGAAAAATCTTGAATGAGTTTTTGCATGTATCCGTACTTATTCTATTTTGACCAAAAGTTTAAATATAGGTCTTGCATCATACGCTTAAGCTATATTGGGGAAAAGTAAATATCTTAAAATTAAACGATATTTCACGTTTTAAAGATCATTATTGAAATTTCTTCAACTACAGTGTTGAAAATGCCAATTTCATGCCAAAGCCTAAAAAAGCAAATCCAACGATTGCTACAGCAACTGAAGTGAGGCGATAACGCTGGTTGAAAAATGCTGCAAAACGTACGCCAGAGAAAATCAGAATACTTAAATAAAGCATACTAATGATCTGTAAAATAACAGACATCAGGGTAAAGCTAATCGCTGGGTATGCATAGTTCGGATCGACAAATTGAACGAAGAAAGACAGATAAAACAAAATCGCTTTAGGATTCAGAATACTAATGGTCAAAGCGGTACGATAGGGCTGAGCCTCTTTATAGGTGAGCTGAGTATTGGAACCCTCTAAAGCCTGAGCAGTAGTTCCTTTCCAAGTTCGTATACTTGCAATGATAAGTCGGCTACCCAAATAGGATAAATAAGCTGCACCAACTACTTTTAGAATAATAAACAGCCATGGGAAACTATGTAATAAAGAAGCAGCACCAAAGATGGTACAAAGTATCAGAATGAGATCGCCAGTAAAAACGCCTAAAGCTGCAAGATAGCCTATACGTGTTCCAAAACGTGATGCAATGGACATGACATATAACGAATTTGGACCTGGAAGAATAACAATTAAAATTGTTCCAATAATATAGGTACTGAGATCCGTAATGCCAAACACAATATACTCATTATAAAAAGCTCATTTTGCTATTGTAACAAAATGAGCTTAAAGTTTGCGCACTTATGGTGCAGAATTTTTAAGCTTGAATTTCAGCATCCAAACCGAATGATTGTCGTAATAAGGTATTAAGTTGTTCACGTGCTTTAATAAAGCCATCAATACCGCCTTGTAGCAATTGGAAGGCCATTAGATCATGTTCTAAATGGTCTTTAAACGTCGCTTTATCAAGAATGACTGCTTGTTCGGAACTGCTTGTAATTTGGTTTGGGTCGAGCTGAAGTTGTACTTCACGGGTATCAAGTTCTAATTCAGCCAATAAATTAGGAGATATTGTTAACAAATCACAACCTGCTAAACCAAGGACTTGATCGATGCTACGGAAGCTTGCTCCCATAATTTCAGTCTTAATCTGGTGCTGCTTGTAGTATTGATAAATTTGTTTCACAGAGACCACACCCGGATCTTTATCAATAGGATAGCTTTCTACATTTTCAGCTTTTTTGTACCAGTCCAGAATACGACCTACAAATGGAGAAATTAAAGTCACTTTAGCATCAGCGCAAGCTTGAGCTTGATGTAAACCAAACAGAAGGGTGAGGTTACAGTGAATACCTTCAGCTTCAAGTGCTCGAGCAGCTTGAATGCCCTCCCAAGTTGAAGCAATTTTAATCAGAATTCTGTTTTGATCGATACCATAAGCTTTATAAAGTGCTAAAAGCGATTTGGCTTTGGCGATGGTTGCTTCGGTGTCATAAGATAATGAAGCATCCACTTCGGTTGAAACACGGCCTTCAATCAGTTTAAGAATTTCTACCCCAAATTTTACAGTCAGAATATCAATGGTACGTTCAATCAATTCATCAGAAGTATAGCCTTCTTGCTTTGCTTGATCATACGCAGCTTCAATTAAAACTTTATTTTCTGGTTGATTGGCTGCTGCTGTGATTAAAGAAGGATTGGTCGTTGCATCGAGCGGACGAAATTTTTCAATTGCCGCTAAGTCACTACTATCAGCAACGATGGTTGTCATCTTTTTTAATTGGTTTAACGCATTTTGTGTCATTGAAATCTATTTCTTAAAAGTTATATCCGTCATTTAGTTATACCACAAACTTTGCTTAGCCCAAGCAAAATCAGGGCTTCGAGCACATTTAATTCGTATTTTTTTTGTTGTTTCGAATATGTTCAATCAAAAACCGAGCTGCCGCACCAAGCTGACTTTCACGGCTCCAGACTAAATCAACCGAATATTCAAATTTGGGTGAGAAATCTTGGAAATTCAGGATTTTTAATTGTTGTTGTAATGCTGGATTTTCATTGAGCATTTCATACGGGAGTACACCCCAGCCTAAATTTTGCAAAATCATGGCACATGAGGAGTGATGATTATCTGTACGCCAATAATTTTTAGAAAAAAGTAATTCAGGCTTTAAACTTCGGTCACGACTGGCCACAACAATTTGCCGACTTTGTAATAATTGTTCATAGCTTATTTTTTCATGTTGAGCGAGAGGATGTTGTTTCGATGCGACTGCAATAAGCGTTTCTCGTTTGAGCTCTACAAATTGTTCACCACTTTGTAATTGTTCACGCTCAAACATTAATGCTAATTGTGCAGATTGATCGAGCAGCATTTGCAATGCATCTTCTTGAGGTGCCGAAAAAATGTTGATTTGAAGTTCAGGAAAACGTTGCTCGAGTAGCAGAATGTAGTCCGTCCAATGCGTATGGAGTAATTCAGAAACCACCACAATATTTAAATTCGACTCTAGGCCTCCAGCTAAGGCAAAGGCATGTTGTTTCCATTGATTCATTTCAATGAGAAGCTGTTGAGTTTTCTCATATAAAGTCATGGCTTGAGCGGTTGCAATCGGCTCACGGCCTTGACGGCTGAAAAGCGTAAGATCTAGATCAATTTCAAGATTTGCAATAGACATACTAATAGCAGAAGGGACTTTTCCTAGCTTTCTTGCGGCTGCTGAAAAAGAACCAGTTTCAATGACGGTTTGAAAAATAATCAGCTGATCTTGGTTTATATTCATTGGCGTGTATTTTGCTTAAGTTACTAAAAAAAGCTTCATGGTGAACCTTTCAATAAAAATGAAAGAATCTAACTCGATTAATCAATATCATAAACATAAAATAGCAAACATCTAAGACAAAGAGTATTTTTAAATGTTGATTTCCAAGAGAAGGATTGTTCATGCGTTAAGCTATGAGATCATCCTGTTGGTCATCATTGCCATCGCATTAAGTTTTATTTTTAACATGCCCATGGAAGTGACGGGAAGCCTAGGAATAGCTATGGCAATCACTTCCGTATTTTGGAACATGATTTTTAATCATTTTTTTGAAAAATTTGAGCAACGTCGTAAATTGCAACGTACTGTTGGTGTTCGTATTATGCATGCGATTGGATTTGAAGGTGGTTTGATGTTAGCCACTATTCCAATGGTGGCGTATGCAATGGACATGACCATCTGGCAAGCCATATTATTGGATCTGAGTTTGACCATGTGTATTTTGGTATATACCTTTATTTTCCAATGGTGTTATGACCATATTGAAATGCGATTAGGGTATTCTCCTGTTCAGCAGTCATAAGAAGTAAAAAAGCCACAAATAAGTGGCTTTTTTATGTATGGATGCTGAATCGCTTAACAGTAAACTCATTGCAAAAATAAAAAAATTGTATTATTTCAATTGTTTGACGATGGATAATAGTTGATGCATTTGAAGTCAGATCTTAGCTAGATTAAATAGCTTGGTAATCATATCTCAAATGCGGTTTTAGTTGTTTAAATGATCTATCCTATAATCTTTAAAAGTTCGAGTCGTATCTCGGCTTTAATTTTTAAATAAAGAGATCCTAATAACGATAAAAAGAGTATGCAGATGGATTGGACTTACTTATTACAACATTACGGTTATTTTGCCGTCGTCATTGGTTCTTTTTTCGAAGGTGAAACGATACTCATGCTCGGTGCTTATGCCGTACATCAGCATGTTCTCAATTTTTGGCTGTTGATTGTTTCTGCAATGATTGGGGGGGTTATTGGTGATCAGTTGTATTACCAAATTGGGAAACGCTATGGATATGACTTTATTGATCAGCACCCAAAATTAAAACTGAGATTTCAAAAAGCCAGTGTATTAATTGAAAACTATCCAACCTTAAGTATTTTATTGATGCGTTTTGCTTGGGGCTTAAGAACAGTTATTCCTATGATCATTGGGATTAAGCAATACCCAGTTTTACGTTATATGGCAATCAATCTATTGGCTTGTTTTATTTGGGCATTTGTTATTGTAAGTGTTGGTTTGCAAGTTTCGCATTGGTTGCATCTGTTCTGGCAAGCGGTAGTCCAACATGACGAATATTCAGCCTTGATCATTGTCGCAGTGATCACCTGTATATTATTAGTACGTTTTGTCTTTTGGATGGTTTCATACCTTAGACAATCTAAAGATCATTGAGTTTGCTACAAATAGATCCTGAAGTTGAGAGTTAATTGAAGTCTCAGAGGGAAAAAAAGCACCTCCGTAGAAGTGCTTTTTTAGAGGGGGTAAGTCAATTATTTTTCAACAATTGCCGTTACACCTTGACCACCCGCCGCACAAATCGAGATGAGTACGCGACCAGAGCCTTTTTGGTTAAGAAGTTTTGCAGCCGTTGCTAAAATGCGTCCACCTGTTGCAGCAAACGGATGACCTGCTGCCAAAGAAGAACCTTTAACATTAAGTTTGCTACGGTCAATTGAACCTAATGGTGCAGCTAAGCCTAAGCGATCTTTACAGAATTGTGGATCTTCCCAAGCTTTTAAAGTTGAAAGAACTTGTGAAGCAAAGGCTTCATGAATTTCGTAATAGTCAAAATCTTGCAGCGTAATACCAGCACGTTCAAGCATGCGAGGAACTGCGTAAGCAGGGGCCATTAATAAGCCTTCTTTTGGTCCATTCTTGCCAATAAAGTCTACCGCAGCAGTTTCAGTAAAGGTTAAATAAGCCAGTACTTCATGACCATTTGCTTTTGCCCATTCTTCAGAGGCAAGTAACACACAAGATGCGCCATCGGTTAATGGGGTAGAGTTACCCGCAGTCATGGTGCGTGCATCACCTTTACCAAAAGCAGGCTTAAGTTTAGCCAGTTTCTCAACTGTAGAATCAGCACGTAAGTTGTTGTCACGTTCTAAACCTAAGAATGGCGTGATGAGATCATCAAAGAAACCTTCTTCATAAGCTTTCGCCATTTTTTGATGTGAAGAGGCAGCAAGTTCGTCTTGTGCTTCACGCGCAATACCCCATTCTAATGCAGTAATCGCTTGATGATCACCCATTGATAGACCAGTACGTGGTTCACCATTTTTAGGGGCATCCATCAAATCTTTCAGGTTAATTTTGGTTAATGCTTTTAAACGGTCTTTACCTGTTTTTGCGATATTGAGCTCAAGGAGGGCTTTACGTAAACCATCACCAAAAGCAATTGGCGCATCTGAAGTGGTATCTACGCCACCAGCGATACCCACTTCAATTTGTCCCAAAGCGATTTTATTCGCAACTTGGAAAGCTGCTTGCAAGCCTGTTCCACATGCTTGTTGCAAATCATAAGCAGGAGTTTCAGGTGCTAAAGCAGTATCTAGCACACACTCACGAGTCATATTAAAGTCACGGCTATGTTTTAACACTGCGCCCGCGACAACTTCACCTAGGCGCTGACCTTGAAGATTATAACGCTCAACAAGACCATTTAATGCTGCGGTAAACATATCCATGTTTGATGCTGTGAAATAAGCACCATTCGAACGAGCGAATGGAATACGGTTACCACCAATAATTGCAACGCGGCGAGGAGTGTTTTGACTCATAATTTTTTCCTGTTGGACAGAAGTTTGAGTTGTAGATTCAGTTTTAGATGTACTAGGTGCTGCTTTTTTGCGAGGCGAAGAAGTTGCACGTGTACGTGTTGTTTTAGTCGTTGGGGTTGCAGACGTAGAAGCTGTGTCAGTTGTTTTGCGTGTACGAGTACGTGCTTTTGATGTATTTGACACAGTTTCTGCCACAGAATGATCGACTGCTGGATTATCTTGAGTTGTTTTGCTCATAAGGCTTTTCCAAGCATGTTACAGTATTCTTGAGGTGTACATTAACACAATACAGCATAGCTCGAATTGACTACAATGACATTGCAGAATACATTCAGGTCAAGTCATCACTAGATTAACTCAAGTATGATTCAACGGAAACTGATGGGTCTATTGAAATCTACGTCTTTGACATGATATTGAAGTTAAACAGTAGTTTAAAAGCCATCAAATAAATTTAATTCGTTTTGAGAGATAATAAACATGACTGACCAATACCAAGCATTCGCAAAATCTCCAATTGGTAAATTTGTCATTAAAAATTTAGGTTTGCCAGCACCCACTTTTTTAGATCGTTTTGACTCTGCGACGCCTGTAATTAAAGGTGCAGTTTTGGTTGGTGCAGCACCAGCAGGCACATTATCTGGTGCAATTTCTCAGGTTTTGGCGAATATTCACGCAAACAGCTATGCAGGCAACAATGCAGAATTACAACAAGTTGCTGCAACTCAAGGTTTAAAGCTAAATGCGTTTAACGATGGTGATCGTGAATCGAAGTTCAAAGCCGTCGTTTTTGATGCGTCTGGTATTCAAAATTCTGAACAGCTCAAAGAGCTTTATAATTTCTTCAACCCTGTCGCACGCCAGATTTTGGCTTCGGGTCGTGTCATTGTCGTTGGTACAACACCTGAAACGGCTAAAACAGTAAAGCAAGCCATTGCTCAACGCGCTTTAGAAGGTTTTGTTAAATCAGTAGGCAAAGAATTCAAAAAAGGTATTGCAGCACAATTGGTCTATGTAGATGAAGGTGCAGAAGCTAATTTAGAGTCTACGTTACGTTTTGCTTTATCTCCACGTTCAGCTTATGTTTCAGGACAAGTCATTCGTGTATCTAAAGCAGATGTAATTGATGTAGATTGGGTGAAACCACTTGCAGGTAAAACTGCTGTAGTCACAGGTGCGAGCCGTGGTATTGGTGAAGCAATTGCACATGTGTTATCACGTGATGGCGCACATGTCATTTGTTTAGACGTACCACAACAGCAAGCTGACTTGGATCGTGTTGCGAGTGAAATTGGTGGTTCGACTTTAGCGATTGATATTACCGCAGCAGATGCAGGTCAGAAAATTAAAGAAGCTGCTGTAGCACAGGGCGGTGTTGATATTATTGTGCACAATGCAGGTATTACCCGTGACAAGACTTTGGCCAATATGAAGCCAGAACTTTGGGATTTGGTTATCAACATCAATTTGTCTGCGATTGAACGTGTCAATGATTATTTACTAGAACATGATAGTTTAAATGCCAATGGTCGTATTATCTGTGTATCTTCAATTTCAGGGATTGCTGGGAATTTAGGTCAAACGAACTACGCTGCATCTAAAGCAGGTGTTATTGGGGTGGTGAAATTTACTGCACCGATCTTAAAAAATGGTATAACCATTAATGCTGTTGCACCAGGCTTTATTGAAACACAAATGACCGCAGCAATTCCTTTTGCTATCCGTGAAGCAGGCCGTCGTATGAACTCGATGAGTCAAGGCGGTTTACCTGTTGATGTTGCAGAAACCATTGCCTTATTTGCTTCAACGGCTTCGACGGGCTTAAACGGTAACGTTGTTCGTGTTTGCGGACAAAGTTTATTAGGTGCTTAATCATAAAAGTTTAGAATTTTCCCTCTTCTTTAGGGAGAGGGAAAACCAATAAAGGGAATGGAATTCTTCCTCCATCCCAACCTTCTCCCTGAAAGAGAAGAAGCTTTCAAAAAATATTGAAATAAAAACTTCACATAGGTTCAACATGAATACTCGCCATTTTTCTCAACTTCCGAAACCTTATTTGGCTTATCCGAAAGTCGTGCAGGGACTCATCTTCAAAAAGCCTAAAGGCGAAAAAGTCCTTCCGCAAGTTGAATATGTGGTGGATTCTTTTAAGGTTGATCCAAAGCATTTGAAAGCCTATAACGCCGTGTGCGGATTTAAAAATAATGGCTATATTCCAGCGATTTATTTGGCTGTTTTGTCGCAAAGTTTACAAATGCATATGATGACGCAAGAGGCATTTCCTTTTGCAATTTTAGGTTTGGTACATATTCGTAACCAAGTTTCTCAAAGCCGTAAAATTGGTGTAAATGAAAGCTTAAGTCTATCTTGCCAGTTTGGTGAATTAAAGCCGCATGATAAAGGCGTGCAGTTTGATTTTATTACCACCGCAAAAGTGGGCAATGAAGTCGTGATGCAAGGGGTGACGACTTATCTTGCACGTCAAAAAACTGAAACAAAAGCGGCTACTAAAGCAAAAGAAGAAACTCGCCCAAATTATACGCTTCAGGCAGAGTGGACAGTTTCAGAAAATACGGGTCGTCGTTATGCCTTAACTTCTGGTGATTTTAATTTAATTCACATTCATGCCATCACGGCAAAAGCATTCGGTTTTAAACAAGCGATTGCACATGGTATGTGGAGCAAAGCAAAAGCCTTAGCCAATTTAACTTTACCCGACAGCTATGAGGCTGATGTTTGGTTTAAATTACCGATGTATTTGCCTTCCAAAGTTGAGTTCCTCACTGCACAGGTAGGTAAGGATATCGATTTTATGATTCAAAATAGTAAAAATAAAAAACCACATGTGACAGGTCATATTACCGCACGCTAATAGCACTGAATAAAAGCCCAAATTTTAAGGATTTGGGCTTTTTTACTTATG
>NZ_VXLD01000007.1:0-154759 GCF_008867985.1 Acinetobacter tandoii | reverse complement strand
CGTTTAACAAATCATAACTATTTAAGATATTTCCCCTCCCTTTTTTAAAGGGAGGTCGGGAGGGATTTTATGCCAACATTTATTTCAAATGATGCAACCATCAATTACGCAACTTTTGGTGATGCCACCAATCCTGCTTTGGTATTTTCCAATTCTTTGGGGACCAATTATGGCATGTGGCAACAGCAGTTTAATGCTTTAAAAGAGCAGTTCTTTGTGGTGTGTTATGACACGCGTGGTCATGGTACTTCATCTACCCCGCAAGGTCCTTATAGCCTGCAACAATTGGGTGAAGATGTGATTCATTTGCTGGATCATTTAAAGATTTCAAAAGCTGCATTTTGTGGGATTTCTATGGGGGGCTTAACCGGTCAATGGTTGGCTATTCATTATCCTGAGCGTTTTAGCCATGTGGTGGTATGTAATACGGCGGCTAAAATTGGTCAGGAGCAGGCTTGGTTGGATCGGGCGGCTTTGGTCAGATCTCAAGGTTTACAATCTATCGCGGACAGCGCAGCTTCGCGATGGTTTACAGTTCCCTTTATCCAAAGCAACGCGGCAACGGTTGCAACGCTTTCAAACGACTTAGGTGCTGGCAGCCCTGAAGGTTATGCAAGTTGTTGTGAAGCTTTGGCTAAAGCGGATGTTCGGGAACAATTAAAGACGATTACGATGCCTGTGTTGATTGTTGCAGGACAGCAAGATCCTGTGACAACGGTGGCGGATGCTGAGTTTATGCTGAGTCAGATTCCAAACAGTCAGTTGGTCGAAATTGATGCATCGCATATTTCTAATGTGGAACAGCCAACGGCGTTTAATGAAGCTTTAAAACAGTTTCTTGTATAAGAATACCGTCCTCAAAGGCCTCACATTGTTGAGGCTTTTCTTTGTCTAAAATGTTTGTTTAAATACCGTCCACTAACTTCATGACCCCTAGAATTTGTAAAAATGAAAAAATATTTTTTCAACTGTATTCTTATGCTTTCAAGTATGTCTGCTTTTGCAAATTCACAATTCGAAACCTACACCATCATTTATGGGGGTGGCGTAGATGATCTCGGACTTGGTTTAAAAGATCAGCAAGGAAAAGAATATCACGCCTATTGTAGCCAGCAATGTGGTGATTGGTTTGAGTTTGATCAAGACTCACTGGGTGAGAAACTCAAAAACCAATTCAAAGGTCGCCAAGCTGTAGTTGATTTGTCTTATGAAATTAATGCCGGACGCATTGTCGGGCCTGGTGATGAGGATGAACTTTATTTTATAAAGAGCATCAAACTCATCGATTCAAATCAAAGAAAGCCTTGGTTAAACTTTTTTGATCTCAAACAAAATTAAATGCCCTTCTAGGTAATATTTTTAATAATTCATCTGCTTAGGCTATTTTACCATCAATTACACCCATTCCTTTTAACAGTTGTAATTCATGTTCCGCTTTAAATTGAGACAATACAAACATGGTATGTTCTCCCAATTGTGGCGGTGCATGATGATATTCAACAGGTGTTTCAGACAATTTTATAGGCGAACCAATCATCTGGAACTCTGGATTAAGTGGATGTTGTATATTCACCACCATTTCCCGATGTTGAATTTGGGGTTCTTGCAGAGCTTCGGCAACAGAATTAATAAGCCCAACAGGGACTTTAAATGCATGAATTGCACTCACCCACGACTCTGCATTTTGCTGTACAAAATGAGCAGATAATAATTCAATAAGTACTTCACGGTGGCGTACTCGATCCTGATTTCGATTAAAACGCCCATCTTCCAATAGCGAGGTATAATCAATCGCAATACAGAAATCTTTAAACTGCTTATCGTTACCACAAGCGACAATAAATTCTTTGTCTTTCGCGCTAAAAGTCTGATAAGGCACAATATTCGGATGACTATTTCCCATACGCTTTGGAGATACACCCGTAGTGAGATAATTCATACCTTGATTGGCTAAACCTGCCACCTGAACATCCAGTAATGACAAATCAATATGTTGCCCTCGTCCAATCTGATGACGAGCCAATAGTGCAGCCTGAATGGCAATCGTGGCATATAAGCCTGTTTGAATATCGACCACAGCGACACCCACTTTTTGTGCGCCACACCCTGAATCTTCCTCTTCACCCGTAATACTCATCAGTCCAGACATACCCTGAATGATAAAGTCATAGCCTGGTTCAGCCGCACGTGGTCCTGTTTGTCCAAAACCTGTGATCGAGCAATAAACCAGATTCGGATTAATATCACTTAAAGTTTCATAATCCAGACTATATTTCTGTAATGAACCCGCTTTATAGTTTTCGATCACGACATCTGCCGTTTTGACCATTTCATGCAGAATAGCCTGTCCCTCTGAGCGTGTAATATCAATCGCGACTGAATATTTATTTCTATTGGCCGACTGGTAATAACCTGACTCACGAGTCTGTTCACCGTGAGCATCAAGCATCCACGGCGGCCCCCACATGCGAGTATCATCACCACATTGTGGACGCTCAATTTTAATGACTTCGGCACCGAGATCTGCCAAAATTTGCCCACACCATGGGCCCGCCAATACTCGGCTAAGATCCAAAACCCGAATTCCCTTTAACGCACCCATTATTTGCTCCTCAATATTGCATCTTCGTTTTACTTTTGATTTTCAAAGATGCATTTGCCCTCAAGATGCTCTTTCGAGCACCCTGATTTTGATCAAAATGATTTTTTTAAATTAGAATGCAGCAATACCCGTCTGCGCACGACCAAGAATTAGTGCATGTACGTCATGGGTGCCTTCATAGGTGTTCACCACTTCTAAATTGACCAAATGTCGTGCGACACCAAACTCATCACTAATCCCATTTCCCCCCATCATGTCACGGGCTAAACGGGCAATATCTAAAGCTTTACCACAGTTGTTACGTTTGATTAGAGAGGTTCCTTCAACCGATGCAATCCCTTCATCTTTCATACGTCCAAAACGCAAAGCAACTTGTAACCCTAAAGCAATTTCAGTTTGCATATCAGCAAGTTTTTTCTGAATAAGTTGGTTTGCTGCTAAAGGGCGACCAAACTGTTTACGATCCATTGTATATTGATGCGCAGTATGCCAACAGAATTCTGCTGCACCCATCGCGCCCCAAGCGATACCATAGCGTGCGCTATTTAGGCAGGTAAATGGACCTTTCAAACCACGAATTTCAGGAAATGCATTTTCTTCTGGAACAAAAACGTTATCCATCACAATTTCACCTGTGATTGATGCACGTAAACCCACTTTGCCATGAATCGCAGGTGCCGAAAGCCCTTCCCAGCCTTTTTCTAAAATAAAGCCACGAATGTTACCCACATGTCCTTCTTCAGATACTTCTTTTGCCCACACCACAAATACATCTGCAATTGGGCTATTGGTAATCCACATTTTCGCACCAGATAAGCGATAACCACCTGCTACTTTTTTAGCACGTGTAATCATGCTTTCTGGGTCTGAACCGTGGTCTGGCTCAGTTAAACCGAAGCAACCAATGTACTCACCTGATGCGAGTTTTGGTAAATATTGTTGTTTTTGCTGCTCTGTACCAAATTCGTGAATTGGCACCATCACCAAAGAACTTTGTACACTCGCCATCGAGCGGTAGCCTGAATCTACACGTTCAATTTCACGTGCAATTAAGCCATAACTCACATAATTTAAACCTGCACCGCCATATTGTTCAGAAATCGTTGGCCCCAATAAGCCCAGTTCTCCCATTTCACGGAAAATACCAGCATCAGTTCGTTCATAACGGAACTGCTCCAATACACGTGGCATTAATTGTTCCTGACAATAGGCATATGCCGTATCACGAATCATGCGCTCTTCTTCTGTGAGTTGCTGCTCAATTAAAAATGGATCTTTCCAATCAAATTGTACACGTGCCGCTTTTGTATTCACCATTTGGTTCATTACGCATCCTCTGCTAGGTCTTGTTATCTATAATGATGCTATGCCTGCACCCAAAATAATTCAAACGATTAATTCGCATGCAGATATGCTTTAAACGCATATCTTGTTTATTTTTTTCACATTAAAAAAACAATAAGTTGGTAAAAATGACATTTCTAAAGTATGTTCTTATGATTCAATCCAGATGCTTTATGCACTTTTGAAATATCCTAATGACTGAATGACAAGGCTAATGAGAAGAAAAATTCCCTCTATGCAGAGCTTACTCTGCTTTGAATCGGCTGCTAAACATGCCAGTTACACGCATGCAGCTTTAGAACTGTCCATGACCCAAAGTGCAGTATCACGTCAAATTCAGCAATTGGAAGAATTTTTAGATATTCAATTATTTACACGAACACGACATGGTATGGAACTGACCATTGCGGGTACACAATATTATGCGGCGATAAAACCTTATTTACTCGGTTTAGAAAAATCCACACAAGAAGTCATGGCACATAAAGGTTTCGGGGGGACACTAAAACTCGGGGTTGTGCCGACCTTTGCTACTCGTTGGTTATTACCAAAACTGCACGTTTTTAATATGCGTTATCCTGAAATTACCATTCATTTGGAGACTAGCACAAAGCCTTTTCTTTTTCATGAGCACATGTTCGATGCTGCAATCTATGCAGGTACCGAACAACAAATCGAACACTGGCCCGGAACCAGTGCTCACTTTTTAATGCATGAAGATGTCATTGCGGTGTGTTCTCCTGCGCTTATTTTGAAACATTTCCCAAACGCTGAAAAACTCACCCCATATAGCTATCATTTAAACCCAGAACAAATTACGCAACTTCCCTTATTACAGCAAACCACACGACCTACTATTTGGCAAGAATGGTTTCAAGCACATCGAATCGACCATTCCAAAGCCGATGAAGGACAACGACATGAGCTGTTTTCCATGCTTGCTGTAGCAGCATCGCACTCGATGGGCATTGCTTTAATTCCGCAAATGCTGATTGAACAAGAACTAAAAAATCAAACCTTGGTGATTGCTAGTAGTAGTCCATTACCGAGTAATCGTGCATATTATTTGGTGCATTCTAGTCAAGCGCCATCAACTATTTTGAGCAAGTTTGTCGACTGGATTCAACATGAAGTAAAGACAATTTCAAACTTCACTTCAGTTGATACTCAAGTCCAAGAATAAGTAAACAATGAGGAAATCATGCAAAACTTAGTGATATTTTCAGGTGCAGGTATGAGTGCCGAAAGTGGCATTCAAACCTTTCGTGATCACGATGGACTCTGGGAAAATTACAACATTGAAGAGGTTGCCACACCTGAAGCTTGGGCCAGAAATCCACAATTGGTTCAAGATTTTTATAACCAACGACGTAAACATATTTTACACGCTCAGCCGAATCGTGCTCATCAACTGATTGCCCAATTACAGCAGTACTATCATCTCAATGTCATTACACAAAATATTGATGATCTGCATGAACGTGCAGGTAATGACAATGTATTGCATTTACATGGAAATATTCGCTTCGCCAAGAGTTCTGGCCCCCATGCCGAATATGCAACTGAGTTTTACCCTATAGAAGGCTGGGAACTTAATTTAGAAACAGATCGTTGCCCTTTAGGCTACCCACTGCGACCGCAAGTGGTCTGGTTTGGCGAAGCGGTACCTGCTTATGACGAGGCACAAAAAATTGTACAACACGCAGATATTTTTATTGTGATCGGTTCAAGTTTAGAGGTATATCCTGTTGCAGGATTAATCCATGAAATTCCACAACACTGTAAAGCATATTATATTGACCCTAAAGCGCATCAACAAACCATGCCTCCGCAGTATCAGCTTATTGCACAAACCGCAACCGAAGGCATGCAACAATTATTCAAGCTATTGATCACTTAAACCTAACACTCAGATTAAACTATTCTCCATTATCTAATCCGAGTTCAAGTTTTTATACACCAGATTCTAAGCACCATATTGCTTTTTAAGGTAGTTGACGATTTTTGCCGATTCAAACATCTTTACTTGTGTATTTGGGTCAACTAAATATGGCACTTGAATATCACGTCCCATCAACAGCATTACCTTTTCACGTTTACCCTCTTTAATTGGGATATACTTTCCTGGCTTTAAACGTAATACAGCAGGTCCCATATCTTGCCAGCGCTCTTTTGCCACATTATGAAATATAAATGGCAGCTCTAATTCCGTTAACACACCTCGAACGACACGGGTAAATGGGCTCGCCTCAAATCCCCATAATTCAAGCAACTGCTGCGGTGCTTCACGGTTGACAATACGTTGATCCACCCAAACACCACGCGCGCCATTGATAATAGTTCCAGCAAGTGCCATAACAGGAATTTTGGGATAATGCGCAAATTTTTTCGGTGTTTTCCCTGTTCGCCCATAATGTTCAAATAGATGATGAATAATGTCTTGCGACTCATACATCTGCGTTGAAGTATTTTCATCGATGAAGAAAGGAAATTGTTTTTTTCCACCTAATTGCTTTACGATTTGACGATATTTTGTTCCACCTTTTGGACATGGATAAACTTCATAATCCAAATTTAACAAAGTTAAAACTTCACGCACGCGGCGACAAAATGGAGAACCTTCAAATTCATAGAGTTTCAATGATTTCTCTGGTTGCTTTGGAAATGCTGTACCAGAGACTCCTCGACCGCCTTCCACAAATGATGAAGCCAAAGCTTGAATGACTTTTATTTGATGATTCACCATATTTTGTCCTTATTTTTAATGGTCTTATAGTTCGACCAATGGTTCTTTAGCCACCACAATGCCATTATTATCGGCATAAATGTAATCGCCAGATTGAATACTTACCCCACCAAAATAGAGCGGAATATCCGTTTCGCCTATGCCTTTACGATTACTTTTTTGTGGAATTGCAGCCAATGCATGTACACCCAAATCTAATTCTGCAATGGCATCCACATCACGAACACATCCATAAATAATCACGCCATTCCAATGATTTTTAACTGCTGACTCAGCAATCAGATCCCCCATCAAGGCACAGCGCATTGAAGCTCCCCCATCTACAACGAGCACCTTACCAGCACCTTCAGTCGCTAAAAGCTCTTTGACTCGCGAGTTATCTTCAAAACATTTGACCGTCACCACCTGACCGCCAAAACTTTTGCGCGCCCCATAGCTTTTAAAAAATTTACCGTCAATCGATGGAGTAACCACCTGAAGTTCTTTTTCAGGGTTATCGTCTAATAAATCACAAGTTACAAAAGGAACTGTTGTCACATCATTCTCCATTTATTTGGCTTTTTGTATGCGTAAATTATCATAAATTTCAAACTTTTCAGTTTGATATTGAGCAGCCACGACCATAGTATGAGCCACTTGTTCCGCAGTCACTGGCTTATATTTAAAAGAATCTGGGACCAAATGCGACATCTTTTGATATAAACGCTGAGTAGCGCCTTCTAGCAACCGTTGTTCTGACCGCTCCCCTAGCAATAAAGAAGGTTGTAGTATTGAAGTCTTCGCTAAACCCAATTCACGAATATGCTGTTCTAACTCACCTTTAACGCGATTATAAAAAATTGGTGATTTCGAATTGGCGCCAAGTGCACTCACCAACAAGTAATGTGTTTCTAATCCTTCAAATAAATCTGCAAAATGTGCATTTATTTCATAATCAATATTATAAAACTGCGCTTTTGAGCCTGCTTTTTTTAAAGTTGACCCCAAACAACTAAATGCATGAGTATGACCATGCACATCCTCATCATTTAGTAACAAAAAATCTTCCAGTACAAATTGACGGACTTTTTCCAACTGACTTAACTCAACATCGTAATGTCGCACCACTGCCGTAATTTGTTCACAACTGCTTAATTCATTTAATTGTTTTATTAAGGCCCGACCTACAAGACCTGTTGCACCAATCACAATTGCATTTTGAATCGAATTTATCATTTTTTGACCGTTCTCCATGTTTTATGAGTAATCTAACGTTTTCTTTAACATTTTTCTGCATCTAAAATGTTGTCAAAGCATGTCAAGACTTGACTTCGTAGTCGTGTTTAATCAAAATATGGCACTTGTTTACGGGCTGGTGATAGTTCTGCTGATGTTGGTTTTCAGTATGAATTTCAGCCCGCCCAGACCAATCTAATTCAAGGAGTGCACGAGTGGCAAACTCTGCTCAAGCAAAAAAACGTGCTCGTCAAAACGTTAAAGCACGTAAACACAACGCAAGCTTGCGTTCTATGGTTCGTACCTACATCAAACGCACAGTAGCTGCTATCGCTGCTGGTGACCATGCAGTTGCTACAGAAGCTTACAAAAAAGCTGTTCCTGTAATTGACCGTATGGCTGATAAAGGTATCATCCATAAAAATAAAGCAGCTCGTCATAAGAGCCGCTTAAATGCACAAGTTAAAGCGTTAGCTAACTAATTTGTTGTATTAAAAAAAGCCCATCTGGGCTTTTTTTACATCTATAGCTTTATAATTCAACCTATAAATTTTAACAAGATATCAAATACACTCCCCCACATCAGTGAAGGAGTGCAAACTTTAATTTACCAGTACAGCTAAGTTTTTAGGCTTTAAATACGATAAAATTAAATTATTATTCGGAGTCAACATACTCCACTTCTGATTCGCGCCATTTGTACAAGAATAACGGATTAAATCAGCACGATTATCAACCAAATATCCACGATTCAAATCAAAACACTGATTGCCTTGACGAATAGACTGAGTATCTGCTGCCATGATCCAGACTTGGCTGCTTAATTGCGTTGAGCACGTAGTAAGTGTAATTTTTCCACCACTTCCATTACTGGTTAAACATTGATCCACAGCCCATTTACTATGAATACGCCCCAAACCATCTAAAATCCATTTCTCCGAGTCATCACCCGTACACCCCGTTGGACCACTAATATAAGGATTATATTGCCCCGAAGTTGTTTTCTCCACTTTCAAGCAATTGGTTCTATTCAGCAAAGTACTTTGTTGATTCAGTAAAGAGTCCGTTTCTAAACCTAACTGCTGAATAAATGAAGCCAAAGCAGATTTAGCTGCTACATTATTTGCAGCTAAATCCTGTGCATACACATTCATCCAACGGTTTAAACGATAAATTTTTTGCTGTTGGTCAGAATATTGTGCAAGTACTTGCTGAGCAGTGGCAGATAGCCCTTCTTGGTTGGTTCGATAAGAATCGTACAGTAATTTAGTTTGGGCAGATAAAGCTACGATTGGTTTACCATTTTGAGCCTGTAATTCTTGTTCTAAATTTGGTAATTCAATTTTACGTAAAGCATCATAGCCATTTTCACGACCAATTTTCACCGCAGGCTTCATCGCTTCAGCATAGGTCGGAATATCAATACTAGAAAGCAATTTTTCAGCCTGATTGGCTTTTTTACAATACAAATCGACGTGCTGGGGCTGATCAGAAATCGCCAGATTGACGTGTAATTTATTTGCAGAACTATTCGTCGAATCCATGCGATTCGGCGCCAACCCAACAGTCTTATTACCACTTACCGAACGAATATTGAGCCAGCATGCTGCTTGAGTTACTGCCGTATTTGCTTCAGGCAAATCAAACACATTACCCCAGTTACTTCGTGCCGCTGGATACAATAAACCCACCTGATTTTCAGGGTCATATCCACCTAAAATTGTATATACAGGAACACCGAATAAACGAGGTTTCAGAAAATTACCATCTGTTCGGTTATACCAAACTTTTGATGAGCTAGGAACACGGGGTTGCACAACTTCCATTTTACGGGTTGTTGCATTCCACTTTGTATAGCCTGTACTCGAATTTGCATCCCACATATAGCGGTTGAAATGTGGTTGTATCTTGGTTGATGTACTATATCCCGTATAGTGAGTATAACGTGAAATTGAGCTAGCCGTTGCACCACCCGCCATCGCATCCCAACTATATGGATAAAGCTTTAAGAAATTAGGAACACCATTACTACCATCACCTAAAGTGGTCGATTTCCAATTAAGATTACCGCGCATTTTATTACGGAAAGAAATATACCCCCATCCACTGTCTGCATGGTGTGCGGACCAGAAGTAATTGGTTGGCTGATCTTTTGTCTCAACAGCGCCAGGATAATGTCCCAAACCATAATGATGTCCAATTTCATGGCTAAACTCATTACCAATCGAATCAATTAGCGTCAACATACCATTACCGCCACTCAAACCGTGGTTTTGAATACCATTGGTATATTGACCACGTGCATGATGCACAATCACACTTTCAGTGAGTTGAGGTTGTTCCTGACTTGCCATTGAAGCACTCGTCACGCCCCAGTTAGCCAAATTAATACCAACACTAAAAGTCGATTTCGCAACATTTTCGCGCATATCACCAGAATATACACCACCCTCTACCGCGCTACTAATGTCATAAATGGTTCCATTCGCGACCATGACTCGATTTAGCTTCATGTCATCATATTTTGCGACAATCATTTCTGAGGCAGGAATGGTTTGAAAATAATCCGTGCCCGCCTTTTCAGGTTCAAGCAACATATAATGCCCTGTAGAAACAGGTGGATCTGTAAGCAGACCTAAACGGATATTATTCAATACCAATACACCGGGTGCAGCAAAGTCAATTTGAGTTTCCAGCAACTCTCCCACACGACCTGACCCATCAACAAATTTGAGTTTCAGGCCAGGTTTTACTTCATTCCAATTTAACTTAGCTGACCAAGCTCGCTTACTGTAAAGTACCTGTGGTCGTTGATCTTGATTACTCTGATCTGAAAGTGGTATTTGTGATGGATCATCCAGCTTAACTTTTCGTACAAATAAACCATCCTGATATATTTCAAGCTCTAAGCTCTGTATATCACCCATTGCACCAGTAGGGGTAAGCAACAATAATGCCTCACGTTCAGAGGTAAGTCGGGGCATTTTTTTAGCTTCATTACCACTCGGATCAACTACATGCGCTTGCGCAAATTGAACCATACCCTGAAATGAACCTGTCAAATTAGAACGAATTACTCGCGTTGCAGAAGTTGCATCATAATCATAAAAACCCAACGTCTCCTCATCCAATACATCTTTTGTTGGCTCAGGATATACAGGCTCACTCGGTGCAGTATCAACAGATGAATCTGGATTTTTAGAGCCTCCTCCAGCGGCGTCTCCTCCTCCACCGCCACATGCTGACAATAATATAGAGGCAATACACACACTCAGAACATGCGAATGGTAATTCATCACATTTTTCACAAAAATCCCCAATTGTTATAAATTCTAAAAACCAAATGTAAATTAAATCATTTAAAAACATGATTTTATTTTAAATAATATATTATACTTTTATAAAATACAAAAAATGAGAGTAATGAAAGACATATCTGATCTAGCAGATATTTTAAAATTTAGGTTAATTTGGTTCTTTTAATGATGCTGATTGAACTGTCGAATATTCAACTCATGTAATTCACCACGCCAAATCCATTTTAGTTTTGAATCTAAAAATTCATCTCCCTCAAACCAAACAAATAAGCCTTCCATCATTTGTGGCCAGTCTTCTTGAGTAATTACATTTCGACCTGAAATTACCGCAATAATTGCAGAAATAATGGTATCGTGACTTACTGCCAGACTAAGCCCATTATGCTGCTGTGGATGCGTGTTATAAATTAATTCAAGCACATCCACCACACCTCGTATCGGGTGTTTCATTCCTGGTAAAGCATTATTTACAAAGCTATTAATAAAGCCTAAAGCTCCCTGTTCACGAAAATAGGGACCTGCCTGTTTAATATCAAGCACAAAACTGCCTGGCTCAACTAAGAGCCCTTGTTGCACTATTTCGATATGATGCGTATTGCTTTGCAGACTAATTGAATCTGCACCTTGAATCATTAAAGCAGCCGTATCCACACAACGTTGAATAGGACTCGATATACAATGTTGAATAATTCGACCTGTTTGAGCAATTAAATGTCCGCCCCATGCTAGCGCCAAATCACGCCCTTGCGGTGTTAGCTGCAAATCATAACCAGCCAAGCCTTGCCCACTCACCATTTCGCGAATGGAATGCCGTGTAAATAATGTGACTGGAGTATGTGTATCTGGCAATAAATCGATTGCTTTTAGCATACTATGTGGGAGTCGTTCTAATGCCATAAGACCATCATTCTTCCGTCGAGCTTACACTATAACATTTTAATTTTTTTGCTCAATGCTTACTCTGCATTGCCGAAAGTGCTTGTAATGCGAGTTCTTTCATCTCTGCATTCCGATACGCAATAAAACCACCATTCAATAGAGTCTCTCGTTGGTTATAGACAAATGGTCGCCCTTTAAAATCAACCAATCCACCACCAATTCGCTCAATTAAACATTGTCCCGCACTAGTATCCCATTCGCTGGTTGGATGGAACCGTGGGTAAATATCCACCTTATGTTCCAAGATCATACAAAACTTATAGGCACTACCTGCTTTAAATACATCATAGGCAGCCAGATCTTTCAGTACATCTAAATATGCCGTGTATTCAGACTTATGCTGTGTACTTTGACTTAAACCTATATGCACAGGTGTAGTTATTGCCTGTTCCAATTCATATACAGACCACCGCTGACTGTTGAGATTTAACTTCAATGGCATCCCTTGCCTAGGGCAAAAGTACATCACCTGCTCAGCAGGAATTGCCAATACTGCAAAAACCGTATGCACACCTTCAACCAGACTTAAATTGATCGTGAACTCAGGACGTTTATGCAAAAACTCTTTAGTACCATCTAAGGGATCGAGCAACCAAAACTGATGCCATTGCTGGCGTTGATCATACTCACCTTCTTCTGATAGCAAAGGGATATCTGAATATTGCTGTGCCAAAGCTTCTGTAATATATTGATTCACTCTGAAATCGGCCTGAGTGACAGGTGAATCATCATGCTTTTGGGTGATATCAAACTGCTCACCAGCACAATAGCGTTGATATTCTTCTCGCAAAATTTCGCACGCTTGTGTCACAATGGGCACAAGCTGCAAGATCATTGCGTCTTGCGGTGCTGTTGTTGTGTTAAACATAGATCACCTTATATATGTCGAACTTTTCTCAAAAACCTCCAGTCATTTTTGACATGGATGGAACCTTACTTGATCTTGCTTATGATGACCTGATTTGGAATCAGCTTGTGCCCATTCAGTATGCTGAAGTGCATCAATGTTCGATCGAACAAAGTAAAGAAGTCCTATTCCAATTCTATCAAGAACATAGCCACACTTTAAACTGGTATTCTTCACATTTTTGGTCGACTAAAGTCGGCTTTGATGTGCTTGCATTACAAAAAAAGCAGCAACATAAAGTAAGCCGCCGTGAAGGCTGTATTGAATTATTAGAATATCTAAAGGCCAATCATTATCCATGTTGGTTAGCCACTAATGCAGACTGTGCCAGTCTAGAGTTTAAACTTAAGCAAACAGGTATTGAGCAATATTTCGATGTGATTGTGAGCAGTGAAACTCTAGGGCACGCCAAAGAATTTACTGCATTCTGGGAAAAGTTACACCAATTGCATCCTTTTGATGCGCAGCAAACTTATTTTATTGATGACACTGAAAAAGTTTTATTGGGTGCACAAAAATTTGGACTACAGCATTTGATTACGATCCAACAGCCCTCATCTACAGGGTTAGTACGTGAGAATTCCAATTTCCCAATGATTGATAGACTCACAGACCTAATCCCTTTACTTGAACAAGCTGAGGAACAAAAGCAATATGCCTAAAGCAGAGCAAAATCTTCCTGTCGAAACTGTACGTATCGACAAATGGCTATGGGCTGCACGTTTTTTTAAAACTCGAAGCATTGCTAAGTCTGCAATTGAAGGCGGCAAAGTCCATTTCGATGGAGAACGCGTCAAAGTTTCTAAAGAAGTCCGTGTAGGCATGGAACTTACCATCCAACAAGGTTTCGAGAAAAAAACTGTGATTATTAAAGCTATTTCTAATATGCGTGGCCCTGCTCCTATTGCTCAGCAATTATATGAAGAAACTGAAGTCAGTTTAGCAAAAAGAGAATTGCTTGCATCGCAAAGAAAATTGCATAATCTTGCTCGACCTGATCATCGACCTTCGAAAAAGGATCGTCGACAAATCAGTAGATTTAAACAAGAAAATGATCAGCAATTTGACCAGCATTGGTCATATAATGATGATTAAATTAGTCGCGTCATGTTGTGTCGCACAAGATACAATAGGCATAGAATAACAGAAATAATTCTGTCACTATACTGAAGTGGAAAACGTTTGTAATGTAAGACATCCACTTTAGGTTAAAAGTAAAGTGACAAAGTTTTGAGGTTGTAAGATGGATGAGAATAAAAGTAAGGCACTCAATGCTGCCCTAAGCCAAATTGAAAAACAGTTTGGTAAAAATACAGTTATGCGCCTTGGTGACAATACAGTACAAGCTGTTGAAGCCGTTTCAACAGGTTCATTGACACTCGATATTGCACTAGGTATTGGTGGCTTACCAAAGGGTCGTATTGTTGAAATTTACGGTCCAGAATCTTCAGGTAAAACCACCATGACATTACAAGCGATTGCGCAATGTCAAAAGGCTGGTGGTACGTGTGCTTTCATCGATGCTGAACATGCACTTGATCCACAATATGCTCGCAAGCTTGGTGTTGATATTGACAACCTCTTAGTTTCTCAACCAGACCATGGTGAGCAAGCACTCGAAATTGCAGACATGCTAGTACGTTCTGGCGCAATTGACTTAATCGTAGTCGACTCTGTTGCAGCACTTACACCACGCGCTGAAATCGAAGGTGAAATGGGTGATTCACACATGGGGCTACAAGCGCGCTTAATGAGCCAAGCCTTACGTAAAATTACAGGTAATGCCAAACGTTCGAACTGTATGGTGATCTTCATTAACCAAATTCGTATGAAAATTGGTGTGATGTTTGGTAGTCCTGAAACGACAACTGGTGGTAACGCATTAAAATTCTATGCTTCTGTTCGCCTTGACATTCGCCGTGTTGGTCAAGTTAAAGAAGGTGACGAAATTATAGGTTCAGAAACTAAAGTTAAAGTAGTTAAAAATAAAATGGCGCCTCCATTTAAAGAAGCTCTTTTCCAGATTCTTTATGGTAAGGGCGTTAACCAACTAGGTGAATTGGTTGATCTTGCTGTTCAACAAGACATCATTCAAAAAGCAGGTGCTTGGTATTCTTATCAAGGGAACAAAATTGGTCAAGGTAAAAACAATGTCATTCGTCACCTTGAAGAAAATCCACAATTGGCGCAAGAAGTGGAACGCATTATCCGTGACCAATTATTAACAACGGGTGGTGTTGTAGAAGACAAAGAAGAAGAGGATGAATCTGACCTCTTGCTCGATGCTTAAAGCATCTGCCTCTTAGAAATATACCTGTTACACTTAAACGCCCTTCGGGGCGTTTTTCAATCTAGATTATAAAATTATGAGCCAATCTAAATTTCCCAAATTACTTGACTATCAGAGCCTAAAACAAGAGTTTGGAACTTCTGAGCCTGAGCAGTCATCACTACCCGATACAACGGATTACAGTGATGCCAGCATAGAAGCAGTATCTTCCCCAAATATAGGGCTGACAGGCTCACGCTTACGTTCTTACGCCTTTGCTGTACTCACTCGTAAAGAGTTTTCCAAAGCCGAACTGATTGAAAAGCTTGCAGCCTACGCAGCAAGTCGTGAGGAAGTCATAAATCTTGTAAATGAATTGTCCGAGCAGAACTATCAAAGTGATCAGCGCGTAGCTGACATTGTGCTATCAAGCCAAAAAAGAAAAGGCAAAGGGCCGCAACGTATTAAATTAGCGTTGAAAAATAAGAAAATTAATAGTGAACTGATTCAAGAAGAGCTAAAGGCAATCGACTGGGTTGAACAAGCTTATCAACTCAAAATCAAAAAATTTGGCAATACTGTCGAAAAAGATCCAAAACTCAAAGCAAAACAGATACGTTTTCTACAATATAGAGGATTTGATATGGACGTGATTATGAAAGCAATTAACAAAAAAGAAGATGAAGAATAATTATAATAAAATGCTATAAAATTAAATGGTGGCAACCCTACCAGCAAAGCTTCGGCACATCACAATTCTACTACCGTTGCTACCTTCCGGTCCTGGCGGGGTTCGCAGAGTGCAATTGCGAAGTAACCGGCAGGGCTACCATTGCAAGAACAGAGTATAGAGATTTTTACTCAAGTTGCAAGCCTTTAATCTAAATTAATATAGCTAAGCCATTCATTTGATTATTTAAAATACAAAAATACTAATTTATGACATTTTTCTTCGACATGCAGGATAAGTTTACCTTAAACATACGACAAGACTGTAAACACTTATTGCTTTTCTCTACTTGAACATTTTAAATGTGTTCAAGATGAAATGAATAAAGCCACACAAACTCAAGGCTTTAAGCAAGTAATACAAAATGGATATGTTTTTATGATGCAATATAAGCATGCAATTTATGCACTTACCTTACTCAGCACCAGTTCTATTTTTGCCAACGTCCCAATTGAAACTCGCGGTTTAAGTCAAAACGATTCTGGTTCTAACTATGGCTCAACTTCAACCAATACCCCTGTTGCAGAGGCCAGTGTACCAACCAACATCAATTGGCAACTGATGCAGAAAAATCAGCAACTTGAAAATGATATTAGAAGTCTGCGTGGGCGTATTGAAGAACAAGAAAATACGATTGAGCAACTTAAAAATGATCTAAACAACCGCTATACCGACCTAGATCAACGTTTAGAATTATTACAGCAAAAGGTTGATCCTGACAGTGCCACCCAAACGGAGGATAATCAACAAGATACTTCTCCCAGCTCCAACAGCACCACCACCTCAACCACCGCTCCAGCAGTAAATAATGTAAGTAATCCCGCACCCGTAGCAACTAACTCAACTAAAGCTACAAACATAGATACAACAACTACAGCAAACACTCAACAACAAACTACAGATTTGGAAAAAGCCGCTTACACCGTCGCTCTAGATGCATATAAACAAGGTGGTGCGAAAAAAGCGATTGCTCCAATGCAAAACTTCATCAAAAACCATCCTAATAGTGTTTATATTAGTAATGCTTACTTCTGGTTAGCAGAATTTAACTTAGCCATAGAACCTACTAACTATACCGAAGCCAAGCGAAATTATAATATTGTAGTCAACCAATACTCACAATCTTCCAAAGCTTCACGAGCACTTTATCAACTGTATAGCATAGCCAAAGATGTTGACCGTAATACAGCTTTGGCAACTCAATACAAAGCAAAGCTCTTAAAACAATATCCAAAAAGCGAAGAAGCAGGCTATTTCAAAAAATAAAAAAAAAAGACACCTTAAGGTGTCTTTTTTTTTACAATCAATTAACGCACAATACCGCGTTCAGACTGTTCCAGAGAATCAATTAACAATTGAGCTTCAGCCACCGTAGGCAAAATCTCCTGACGGATACGCTCAATAGCTTCAACTGTCGTTAAACCTTCTTTATAAATAAGTTTAAACGCTGTACGCAAGCCTTGAATAACCTCTTTAGACCAACCTTTGCGGCGCATACCTTCCACATTCATTGCAAAAGCATGTGCAGGATTACCAGAAGCCATTACATAAGCAGGCACGTCTTTCAGAATTAAAGATGCACCGCCGATCATGCTAAATGAAGCAAGTTTACAGAACTGATGGATACCTGAGTTTCCACCAACAATAACGTAATCACCAATATGAACGTGACCCGCTACCCCTACATTATTAGCAAAAATATTATGATCACCTACCATGCAATCGTGTGCAATATGGGTATTTACCATCAATAAGTTATGACTACCAATTTTGGTCAAGCTTTGGTCTTGCACAGTACCACGATGTAAACTGCAATGTTCACGAATTGAGTTGTGATCACCAATTTCCAACCAGGTTTCTTCACCTTGATATTTTAGGTCTTGACATACTTCGCCAATACTCGCGAACTGGAAAATTTCATTATTTTTACCAATACGCGTGTAACCTCCAACCACAACGTGTGAATGAAGTTTTGTACCAGCTCCAATTGTGACCTGTGGACCAATAATACAATAGGGCCCAATTTGCACATCCGGAGCAATTACTGCTGATGAGTCAATAATAGCGGTTGGATGAATGAATTCGTTATTGCTCATGCCTGCTCTATACTTTCTGATGATAAACCATAATTTCCGCGGTTGTCGCAACTACGCCGTCAACAGTGGCAATACAATTATATTTGTAAATACCACGTTTTTGCATAATCAGCTCAGATTTTAATACAAGTTGGTCACCCGCAACCACTTGTTTTTTAAATCTTACCTTCTCTGCACCTGCAAAAAGGAACAAAGAACCTTCACTTGGTTTCTCATTGTTCATAATAAAGCCCAAAATACCTGAAACTTGAGCCAAGGCTTCAACAATTAATACACCAGGCATAATTGGGTAATTCGGGAAATGTCCTTGCAAGAACTCTTCATTAATTGAAACGTTTTTATAACCCACAATCCCATTATCAGTTACATCAACAATGCGATCAACCAATAAGAATGGATAACGGTGTGGTAAATATTCACGAATTTGCTGAATATGCATTGGCAATTCTGGTTTCGTAAATGATAGTAAAGTCGACTCAGTCATCATATTTCTATTTACGCAATTTAAAAGTTGATTCAAGGGACTCAATTTGAGTCTGCATATGATCAAGTCGTTTGACTAATTGGGTCAATGGCACATCTGCTAATTGTCGAAGCCTTACAACTGTACGCTTCCATTGCGGTGTTTCAAATAATCCCGTACCACCAGAATAACTTCCCGCTTCGTAAATATTATTTGTGACCATTGACATTCCTGTAATTGTCACATTATCAGCAATTGAAATGTGTCCAACTACCCCACAACCACCTGCAAGGATACAGTTTTTGCCAATTGTTGTACTACCAGCAATTCCACTCTTTGCGGCAATTGCAGTATTTTCACCAATTTTAACGTTATGTGCGATTTGCACAAGGTTATCAATCTTAACACCATGTTCCAAAATGGTATCATCCAAAGCACCGCGATCGACACTACAATTTGAACCAATTCGAACATCATTTCCAATTTGAACGGAACCTAATTGAGCAATACGATGCCATTTACCTTGATAAGGTGCAAAACCAAAACCCTCTCCACCAATCACTGTATTGGCATGGATACGCACACGATCACCAATTTTACATGCGCCTGTTAATGTCACATGCGAATCAATAAATCCATCTTTACCAATTTCTACATCATCATCAATGCGTACATGCGGTTGAATTACAGTGTTATCACCAACCACGCAATGTGCACCAATCACAACGTAATGACCAATATAAGCCGAATCTGAAATAATTGCTGAAGGATGAATCTGTGCAGTACTTTCTATACCAACATCATGATGCTTTTTCTCAAACACATGAGTGAGAATTGCAAAAGCAAGATATGGATTGGGAACAAGAATAAAGTTTTGATGGCTATGCAATTTTTCTTGTAAAGCCTGAGTGACAATAAGAGCACCCGCTTTTGATGCAAGCGCCTTATCTAAATACTTTTCATCTGTCACAAAGGAAATATTTTGTGCAGATGCTGCATCGAGGCTCGCCAAACCTTGAATAACAAGATTGGATTGACCTATACACTCGCCTTGAACAAGACGAGCAAGGTCTTCTAAACTTTTTTTGTTAAGATTCATTGATTACTTAATTGCATTAACCTTTTGAATCATTTTATCAGTTAAATCGTACTTAGCGTCATAGGCAAGTGCAGAGTTTTTGTTCAACACTACATCTAAATTACCTTCTTTACGCAGTTGCTCAGCAACTTGCTTAATACGAGAATCCAATGTCTTGTTCATTACTTGCAAAGACGCTTGAACTTTACCTTGCAGACCTTGTTGAATACCATTTAGCTCATTTAGCTTAGTTTGGTATTCCGCACTCATTTTCTGCATTTCAGCCTCAGAAAGCTTACTTGTCTGAGCCTTTTGTTTCATTGCCTCAAGCTCTTTACCTAACTGCTCTAAACGAGTGGTTTGCGGCTTAATTGACTGTTGAAGCGTTGCATTCTGTGCTTTGAGATAAGTACTATTTTCTACTACCTGCTCTAGGTCTACCACCCCATAGCCTGCAGCATGGACCATCGAACTGAGTGAAATGCTAGTAAAAGCCAATGCCTTGATTATTTTACGCATTTATTAAGCCTTATTGTATATTGTCTTTGGTTTTAGAAAGATCGTACTTAGAAAGTACGACCGATTTCAAATTGAAGCTCTTTAGTTTCATCGCCTTGCTTGTCATTTAGCGGGAAAGCATAACTTAATGATAATGGACCAATCATGGTAATCCATGTAAAGCCTACACCCACACTATAACGCATATTATCTAAGTCAAAACCATAGTTATCTTCACACGTTTTTCTGTCAGCAGGGCCCGAGCCTGTTGAAGGAAAAATATCACATTGAGTATCAAATACTTGCGCACCCTCAGCAAACAATACTGGACGAACCTGACGCGTCCAATCCCCTTTAAACGGTAAAGGTAACGCCAACTCAGTACCAAATTGAACTAGAGCATTACCACCCACTTCTTCAGGGGACGGATCAGACTTACCTGTTTCACTATAGTAAACACCATCATACTTTGGACCTAAAGTACTATTGTCATAACCACGTACCGACCCATAACCACCTGCATAGAAGTTTTTATAGAAAGGCAAGTCATTACCATAACCTAATTTACCATAGCCACGCAGAACAAAATCCTTACCTAGAGGTAAAAATGCCTGCGCATCGTAGGTAATTTTTTGGTATTCCACATCACTTCCTGGCAACGCAACTTCAACATTGACACGGTGCGACTGACCCGTTGTAGGGAATACTGGACGGTTCAGTGTGTTGTATGACCAACCCAAGGTTAGATTGTAAGTAAGAAAGTCTCCCTGAAACTCATCATCAAAATCAACCAAATCCTTATCACAGTCATAGCTTGTTATTGTTGTTGGCTTTGAAGTATCACCATACACAGGTGTCAAGGTCCCTGTACAAACATCCTCAGCACGATGTTTCGCCTTTCCACCATTTGCAAGCAAATAATCACGCACATAGGTAGAAACATACTGACCAGTTGTTACATCAGTTTGATCAATATTCAAACCTGCACTAATACTTTGATTTTCATCAATTGGATAACCAAAATTGATACCCCCACCAAAACTATCCGTCACATAGTTGTTAACGTTATAGTCACTATTTAATTTGGTTTTACGGTAGTACATGTTGTAGCCACGACGCACACCATCAATGGTGAAGTATGGGTCGGTTACACTGAGATTGTAGTAGTCTTGGGTTTCTGAACGAGACAAATCGATTGCAACGCTGTTGCCTGTCCCCATAAAGTTGGTTTGGCTTAATCCAGCCTGGAATGTAACACCACCACTTTGTGAATAACCCACTGCCAAGGTACTCGTACCCGAATGCTGCTCTTCAACACTCACATTCAAATCGACCTGATCAGGCATACTTGGAATACGCGTCGGTTTAATATCAACCGTTTTAAAATAGCCAGTACGCTCTAAACGCACTTTAGACAAATCAATTTTTTCGTTACTTGCTAAAGCACCTTCCATTTGACGCATTTCACGACGTAATACCTCATCAGAAGTTTTGGTATTACCTGTGAAATTAATACGACGTACAGTCACTTGCTGACCTGGATTGATATAGTAATTTAGATCGACTTGTCGTGTTTCATTATTAATTTGCGGAACAACATTCACTTCCGCATAGTAATAACCTGCATTACCGTATTTACGTAACAACAATTGCTTTACAGCATTTACTTTTTCTTGTGAATAAGTCGAGCCATCCTTATAAATCTGCATCGCCTTCAATTCTTCAGGCTTATATAATGCATCTCCTAAGAATTTAGATTCACCAAACTTAAATTGCTGACCTTCATTGACAGAAACCTCAATAAAAATTCGCTTTTTGTCTTCACTTAAGTTCAAGCTAGAATTAGTAATATCAAAGTTGATATAACCTGCATTTAAATATAAAGCACGTAATGCCTCTAAGCTTGCAGCCATTTTTTCACGTGCATAACGGTCATTACGTGAAACAATTGAACTCCAACTGCTTTCTTTTACAGCAAAAGCTTGTTGAATATCACTATCGCTGAAAACGGTGTTTCCAATAACATTAATATCGACAACTTTAGCAGCCTTACCCTCATTAAACTCGAGCAATAAATCTACACGGTTGTTGGGTTTTGCTGTAGTTGTCACTTTTACATCAGCATCATAACGACCTTGCTGAACATATTGTTGCTCTAGTTCAGACTCAACTGTTTGAAGTGTTGATTTCTTTAACACCTCTCCTTCAGCCAAGCCCATTTTTTTCAAGCCTTCTTCCAAAGCTTCTTTGGGAATAAGTTTATTGCCTTTCAGCTCAACTTTAGATATAAGCGGACGCTCAATCACTTTAAATACAAGCGTATCGCCTTCTTTCGATGCCTTAATGTCATCAAACATGCCTGAAGCATACAATGCACGAATTGAATTCGAAATAGCCTGATCATCAACACGATCACCACTATGTACTGGCAACATGGTATACACATTGGCAGGAGTTAAACGAACGAGTCCATCAATTTTTATATCACGAACAATAAATTCATCCGCTGCATATACTTGTTGTACTGCTGCCATAGCACTAACCAGTGCCAAAGGCATAAATAAATGTGTGTGCTGCATGCCAGTCTTTTCCGATGTTAATTTCAAAGCGACGTTGTTATAAACGCATAAAGTCATTAAATAATGCAAGGAGCATCATGCTACCCAGCAGTACCATACCAATTTTTAAACCAACCAATTGTATTTGTTCAGAAACAGGTTTACCACGAATCAATTCCACAAAGTAGTACACTAAATGCCCACCATCCAACATAGGAATCGGCAATAAGTTTAATATTCCTAAACTAACACTCATCAATGCCATAAAAGAAATAAACGTTTGCCATCCCATTTCAGCACTTTGTCCAGCGACTTTTGCAATCGTAATTGGACCCGATAAGTTTTCCAAACCAATTAAACCACGAACCATCTTAACGATAGAGTTCAAAATCATGGTACTGATTTGCCCTGTCTTATCAAGCGCTTTTCCAAATGCTTCTACAGGGCCATATTGAATCGTTTGCTTATATTCCTCAGGAATGACCACTTGACCAGGATTGTTTTGCACACCAAGCACACCAGACACGTTACCCATGTTGTCTCGCTTACCTTGAGGCATCACTTCTAAATGCACCAACTGATTTTGTCTTAATACATCAATTTTGAGTAGTTTTTCAGGTGAGGCTTGAACTACCTCAACAACATCAAACCAATCTTTCATTTTTACGCCATCAATTGCAACTATCTGATCACCCGCTTTCATTCCCTGTCGAATCGCTGCACCATCTTCACTTAACTTCATGACGGTTGCAGGAATATACGGGCGATATGGAATAAAGCCCAAACTATCCAATGGCGATTGATTTTGATCTTTTAAGAAATTCTGAATAGGAAGCTCAAAAGACTTTGCTTGACCATTTCGATCTGCTTCAATCTGAATGACCCCCGATTCGCCAGCACGATCAACCAAAGCAAAATTCAATTGCTCCCAAGTTGAGGTTTTAGCGCCATCAACAGCTGTAATCTTGTCACCGACCTGCATTTGGGCAGTTGCGGCAGGTGAATTCACCAAGACCTTACCCACACGTGTATTTAATTGTTCTTGTGCAGGTAAAAATAGCACCCAAAATAATAACACTGCAAAAATAAGATTGATCAGCGGTCCTGCGGCTACAATCGCAATACGCTTCCATGGATGTTGACGGTTAAATGCATAAGGTAAATCAGCTTCCGCCACATTACCTTCACGCTCATCCAACATTTTGACATAGCCACCTAAAGGCAAAGCAGACAATTGATATTGAATACCTGACTTCTTAGATGTCCATTTCAACACAGTTGGCCCAAAGCCAATCGAATAAACCAAAACTTTAACGCCGAGTTTACGTGCTACAAAATAATGTCCGAACTCATGAATCGCGATAAGAGGCCCGAGCAATAAAATTGCTGCAACAATAATAAACAAGGCATTCATTTTAGCTTCCTTTACTGCTTACAAACTGCTGAGCAATAGATCTGGCAGTTGAGTCCACTTGTAAGATTAAATCTATTGAATCCGCAGAACCATTTTCAACTTGATTCAACGTATGTTCAACCACCACAGGAATATCGGTAAAACCAATCTGTTTTTGCAAGAAAGATGCCACCGCTATTTCATTTGCTGCATTTAAAACTGTAGGAGCCAAGCCACCCGCTTGGATAGATTGGCGAGCCAAGGTTAAAGCAGGAAAGCGCGTTGTATCTGGCTCTTGAAAATCAAGCTGATGGTTTACGAATAAATCCAAAGCTGGAACATGGGTATTAATACGCTTAGGCCAAGCTAAAGCATGAGCAATTGGAGTACACATATCTGGATTCCCCATTTGCGCCAAAGTTGAACCATCAACATATTGCACCATGGAGTGAATAATACTCTGTGGATGAACAACAATTGTTACAAAATGTTCTGAAATTGCAAAAAGATGGCACGCTTCGATTAATTCAAGCCCCTTATTCATCAAAGTCGCAGAATCAACAGAAATCTTCTGCCCCATAGACCAGTTAGGGTGCTTACAGGCCTGTTCAGGCGTAACACCTTGCAACTCATCTAGAGAATGATGAAGAAATGGCCCACCAGATGCTGTTAACAGAACACGAGAAACACCCAGTTTAGGCTGACCATTACGTTCTACATTCAAATATTGTTCAGGTAAACATTGGAAAATTGCATTGTGCTCAGAGTCTACGGGCAATAATAAGGCTTGATGCTCCCGAGCAGCCTGCATCATCAAATCACCAGACATGACCAAGGCTTCTTTATTGGCAAGCAGTACTCGCTTACCCGCTTTAACCGCAGCCAAAGTTGGCAATAGGCCCGCCGCTCCGACAATTGCAGCCATCACCACATCGACATCGGAATGACGAGCAACTGCTTCTAAGCCCGCTTCATCAAATAAAATTTCGATATCATTAATATTTTCTTGCGCAAAGCTTTGTCGTAACTCTCGCTCTTTAGCAGATGGAATAACCACAATTTTGGGACGATACTGTTTGCAAATTTGCACCAATTCTTGAATTCGACTGTATGCTGTTATTGCAAAAACAGAATAATCTTCAGGATGCTGTTGCAGTATTTTTAAGGTACTTTGCCCAATAGAACCCGTTACACCTAAGATACAAACTGCTTGTGACATTTACAAATCTACGCCAATTAGTTTTAACAGATACATCCCCGCAGCAAATATTGGCGCTGCAGAAAGCAAAGAATCAATACGGTCTAATACACCGCCATGCCCAGGTAAGATTCGACCAGAATCCTTAATTCCCGCTCGGCGTTTAATCATGGACTCAAACAAGTCTCCCAAGACTGAACTAAACACAGTGACTATAGAGAGAATCAGGAACAAAATATGTTGTGCTAACGTTAAGTCTAGATATAAAACTTCAACAACAATTACAATAAGCATTGAGGTTAAGATGCCACCGTACAACCCTTCAACGGATTTATTTGGACTTACATCTGGTGCAAGTTTTTTCTTACCCAATTTACGCCCAACAAAGTATGCACCACTATCTGCTCCCCAAACCAACAAGAACAGATACATTAACCACCATGGTGAACTCACCCATAGCGCGAAAATTGCTGTTACGGCAGCAGAAACTAAAATAAATCCTGAAAAATACAGGCTATTATTATACCAACCATCGTATTCTGGATAATTTTTTACCCAATAAACACTGACCAACCAAGATAAAATGGATGCACACCATAATAAAAGTGCAATATCTTTAAAATACAAAGCCAAAGTTGCTAATGCAGCAGTAACTATACCGTAGCACCATGCAAAAGGCTTAATAATATGATTTGTTTTTCTCGGCATGAGCTTAAACCACTCATAACCAGCAACCCCAGCGGCAATAATCATCAGTATCAACATTGGATACTGAGATTGAGTAGCAAACATACAACTAAGTACAACTGCCACCAATACCAAGGCGGTAATAATCCGCTCTAACATTTATTAATTCTCAAATTTATCTTGTTGAATTTGCTCAGATGTTTTACCAAAACGACGTTCACGCCCTGCAAAAACTTCAAGTGCATGATCAAACTCTTGCACATCAAATTCAGGCCACAAAGTTTCAGTAAAATATAATTCTGCATACGCGGCTTGCCAAAGCAAGAAATTCGACAGTCGATAATCACCGCCTGTACGAATCAGTAAATCAACAGCTGGTAAATCCGACAAACTAATATACTGCCCCATAAGCTCAGTATTAATTTGACTCACTTCTAGCTTACCAGCTTTGACTTCCTGAGCAATTTGTTGTGCAGCTTGCGCCATATCCCACATGCCACCATAACTCACCGCAATGGTTAAAGTCATTTGAGTGAACTTAACAGTCCTTTGCTCGGCATGCAACATTAACTCACGTAAATGCGGAGACAAACGAGAACGATCACCGATAAATCTTAAAGCGATTTCAAATTTTTCCATGCGTGGGATTTGCTCATGAATTGTTTCTTCCAACAAATTCATCAGCAAATCCACCTCATACTGAGGTCTGTTCCAATTTTCGCTTGAAAATGCAAAAACGGTTAATGCTTGAATCTTTCTTTTTCGACAATGCTCAACAATTGGATCAAGGACATTTTTACCTTTACGGTGTCCCGCACCCTTTTGCATCTGCATTTTTTTGGCAAAACGATTGTTGCCATCCATAATGATGGCAACATGTTTTGGAAGATGTGTAGTGTCTTCAGATGTGGTCATTAATTTTAGACCTTCATCAATTCAGCTTCTTTTGCAGCCAAACGCTTTTCAACTTCAGCAACGAACTTATCAGTGATTTTTTGAATATCTTCACCTGCACGGCGCTCATCATCTTCAGAAATTTCTTTTTCTTTCAACAATGCTTTGATATCACCCAACACATCACGGCGAATGTTACGAATTGCTACTTTTGCATTTTCAGCTTCGTTACGTGCTACCTTTTGCATGTCACGACGTGTTTCTTCTGTTAACGCTGCCATTGGCACACGAATCGCATCTGCTGTAATAGGATTCAAACCTAAATCTGATTCGCGAATTGCTTTATCAATTGCCGCAACCATTGAACGCTCAAAAGGTTGAACTAAAAGTGTACGAGAATCCTCAACACCAACGTTGGCAACCTGATTTAAAGGCACATCAGAGCCATAGTAAGGAACCATTACACCGTTCAGAATGGATGGATGCGCTCGTCCAGTACGAACCTTTGCAAAACCATGTTCCAACGAGTCAAGTGACTTGTTCATACGGTCTTCTGCGTCTTTTTTAAGATCGTTAATCATATGATCTTCCTTACTTAATTCTAAAAGATGTCATTACTAAAATAGCGTGTAGTATAAAGAGCTTTCAGGCTCACGTACATTAGTTCGTAACGTGAGTCCCTTCTTTTTCACCCATAACCACTGAAAGCAACGCACCAGACTTGTTCATATCAAATACTTGAAGCGGTACATGATGGTCACGACACAAACAGATTGCAGTTAAATCCATGACACCCAACTTTTCATCCAACACTTGATCGAATGTTAAATTGTCGTATTTCACTGCATCATCAAATTTGCTTGGGTCTTTATTATAAACACCATCAACTTTAGTGGCTTTTAAGATGAGGCTAGCTTCAATTTCAATACCACGCAAACATGCTGCAGTATCTGTCGTAAAAAATGGGTTACCGGTACCTGCAACAAATACACATACCTCACCTTGAGTTAGGTGACGAATAGCATCGCGGCTAGAATAAGATTCCACCACAGTACCAATTGGCAATGCAGACATTAAACGTGTTTTAATGTTACGGCGTACCAATGCATCGCGCATAGCCAAACCATTCATAACAGTTGCCAACATACCCATTTGGTCACCCGTTACTCGGCCAACCAAACCATCTTTCTGTAGTTGACTACCACGGTATAAGTTACCACCACCAACAACAATACCAACTTGCACACCAAGGCCAACCAAATGTGCAATAGATAAAGACATTTGGTCTAATACTTGCGCATCAATACCCATGTCCTTGTTGCCCGCAAGTGCCTCACCTGAAAGCTTTAGCAAGATGCGTGAATAGCGTGGATTCTTTGAATCTGACATTCCAAACTCCAAATTAACTTAATTTCTATTTTTCTATATATGGATTTACTTAAGCCGATTTCACTCGAATCAACTTCGCAAACAAATCGTATTCATCTGCATCAGTAATTTCTACTTCAAGCAGATCACCTGCTTTAATCAGATTCTTGTCGATATCTTCAACAAAGACATTCCCATCAATTTCAGGTGCATCCGCATATGAGCGTGCAACTGCAACTGGAAACTCTTCTTCAAGATCATCAACCAACACCGTCATCACTTGACCAATACGCTTTTGTAGCTTAGCAGCTGAAATTTCCTGCTGAACTTCCATAAAACGTTCATAACGTTCTTGCTTAACTTCTTCAGGTACGTGATCTGGTAAATCGTTAGCCGTAGCCCCTTCGACTGGTGAATAAGTAAAGCAACCCACACGGTCTAACTTTGCCTCTTTCAGCCAATCTAGCAACATTTGGAAATCTCCTTCAGTTTCACCAGGGAAACCAACCACGAATGTTGAACGAATCACCAATTCAGGACATTTTTCACGCCACAATTTCAGGCGCTCTAATGTGTTTTCACTATGGGCTGGTCGCTTCATCAATTTTAAGATGCGCGGACTGGCATGCTGAAAAGGAATATCTAAGTATGGTAAGATTTTACCCTGAGCCATTAAATCAATAACAGCATCTACATGCGGATATGGGTAAACATAGTGCAAACGAACCCAGATCCCTAATTGACCTAAGGCTTCGCACATATCATAGAATTTGGTCTTAACTGGCTGACCATTCCAGAAATCCAGTTTATATTTGGTATCTACACCATAAGCAGAGGTGTCTTGAGAAATCACCAATACTTCTTTTACGCCTGCACGTTTTAATGCAGCCGCTTCGTCAAGTACAGAACCAACTGGGCGTGATACCAAATCACCGCGCATACTTGGAATAATACAGAAGGTACAACGATGGTTACATCCTTCCGATATTTTTAAATAAGCATAATGTTTCGGGGTTAAACGAATGCCTTGCTCTGGCACTAAATCAATAAATGGATTGTGCTTTGGCGGTGCTGGTACATATTCATGTACTGCTTCCATGACATCCTGATAAGCTGCCGCGCCTGTCACTTTTAAGACATTTGGGTGCATTTCACGAATTTTATCTTCGTCTTTGCCTAAACAGCCTGTCACAATAACTTTACCATTGGCACTCATTGCTTCGCCAATCGCATCCAATGATTCTTGTACTGCAGATTCAATAAAACCACAGGTATTAACAATAACCAAATCGGCACCATCATAATCTGATGCCACATCATAACCTTCAGTCTTTAACTGAGTTAAAATTCGTTCAGAATCTACCAATGCCTTAGGACAACCTAAAGAAACAAAACCGACTTTGGGGGACTTCATGAATCTGCGCTCCACTAGAATGCGCGTATTGTAAGACTTTTCGATTGATAAAAATAGGTGGGAAGCCGACTCTTTATGTAATGCACCAAAATTAATCCACTGTTTGTCTTATATATTTACATTTGCACCATTTTGATACATTTTAAAAGTTAATTACTTAATATCTTCGGCCTACAATTTTAATAAAGTCCAATTTCAGCGCATTTTTTTAATAAAGGCTCAACTTTGACACCCTGAATTTAAAGTTGGCGTGCATTTTGCTTAATCTGCATCAATTGCGTTCCAATATTGGACTATTAATTGCTTTTTGAAGATGCCATTGCGCCATTTTAACACAGGATACCTTCGCTAATGGATCAACCACATACTATCGACTATCGCGTTTTGGTGGACAATTTGACCACCGCGATTTTGCTTGTCGACAGTAAACTTAATATTTTTTACTTAAACTCGTCATGTGAATCTTTGTTTGATATGAGTTTATTACGAGCAAATGGACAGCCTGTCCTAAATTTGCTCCATATGCCGAATGATGAATTTAATACAGAAGAAGCATTATTTAACACTTTAGCAACTGGTCAGCCTTATACTCGTCGTGAAGCTACAATTAACGTCAACTTTAAAGACATTCATGTAGATTATACCGTTTCACAACTCAATGCAGGTAAACCCTACCACCCTTTACTGCTCATTGAACTTAATCCAATTGATCGGATGCTGAAAATTTCCAAAGAAGAAAACCTGATTCAACAACATCAAGTGGCACGCCAATTAATTCGCGGGGTAGCCCATGAAATTAAAAACCCTTTAGGTGGTATCCGCGGTGCCACACAACTTTTAGCCCGCAGTTTAAATAATCCAGAATACTCAGAATTCACTGACATTATCATCAGTGAAGTTGATCGTTTGCGCAATCTTGCCGACACCATGTTGGGTTCTCGCCAATTACCAAGCTATGAACCGGTCAATGTACATGAGCCTTTAGAACGCGTTCGATCTCTGATTGCCAACCAGACCAAGAAAAAAATTAAGATCACACGTGATTACGATTTATCTTTACCAGAAGTTAAAGCAGATCGTGATCAATTGATCCAAGTCATGCTGAACATTAGCGTGAATGCAGTACAAGCCATGATGGAAAACAAAGATTTCTTTACCGAACATCAACCAGAACTGGTTTTAAGAACTCGAATTCAACGCCTTGTTACCATTAATGGTGTACTGAATCGATCTGCGGTTCGTGTTGATATTGAAGATAATGGACCAGGCGTTCCTGAGGAAATTTTGGAATCTGTGTTCTACCCACTTGTGACAGGTCGTGCCAAAGGTACTGGTCTCGGCCTAAGCATTGCACAAAACATTATGCATCAACATAACGGAATGATTGAATGCCAATCTATTCCTGGAAAAACAGTATTTAGCTTATATTTACCTTGGGAGTCTAACCATGTCGCGAAATAAAATATGGGTAATTGATGATGATCGCGCCATGCGATGGGTGCTAGAAAAAACATTCAAAGAAGAAGGTTTTGATGTTACTAGCTTTGAAGAAGCACAATCCGCTTTAGATCAACTGGCGACTGATGCACCTGACGTGATTCTTACTGACATTCGCATGCCAGGAATTGATGGTCTGACTTTTTTAGCTAAAGTTAAGAACAATTATCCAGACCTACCCGTCATTATTATGACCGCACACTCCGATCTTGAATCAGCTGTGTCTAGTTATCAGACAGGTGCTTTTGAATATTTACCAAAACCTTTTGATATTGACGAAGCATTAGCACTGGTCAATCGAGCAATCTTACACATCACCAAGTTACAACAACAAGAATCTGCAAAAATAGCATCACCTATTCAATCTACAGAAATTATTGGTGAATCTCCTGCCATGCAGGAAGTCTTCCGTGCAATTGGTCGTTTATCACAATCACACATCACTGTATTGATTAATGGTGAATCTGGCACAGGTAAAGAATTAGTTGCACATGCGCTACATCGCCACTCACCGCGTAGTAGTAAGCCATTCATTGCCTTAAATATGGCTGCAATTCCAAAAGATTTAATCGAAACCGAACTCTTTGGTCATGAGAAAGGCGCATTTACTGGCGCCAATACGCAACGTCAAGGTCGTTTTGAACAAGCCAATGGCGGTACATTGTTCCTCGATGAAATTGGAGACATGCCTTTTGAAACTCAAACACGTCTATTACGCGTCTTAGCCGATGGCGAGTTTTATCGCGTAGGCGGTCATATCCCTGTTAAGGTCGATGTCCGTATTGTGGCCGCAACTCACCAAGACCTTGAAAAATTAGTCAATGAAGGCCGCTTCCGTGAAGACTTGTATCATCGTCTTAACGTAATCCGCATTCATATTCCTAAACTGGCGCATCGTAGCGAAGATATTCCTATGCTGGCACAGCACTTCCTTGCACGTGCAGGTAAAGAACTTGGCGTTAGTCCAAAAATTCTACGTCCTGAGACACAGGAATATATGCAGCAACTTCCTTGGCCAGGCAATGTACGCCAATTGGAAAATACCTGTCGCTGGCTTACGGTCATGATTACTGGTCGTGAAGTTTATCCAGAAGATCTTCCATCTGAGCTAAAACAAATCCCAATTGAGAAAGCATCAGAACATGCGGCAACTCCACATTTTGACCGTATCTCATTACACCACTGGGATGAGTTACTCGGTCAATGGGCTATTCAGAAACTCAAAAATGGCGAAATGAAGATTCTTGACATTGCTACGCCGATGTTTGAACGCACACTCATCAATGCTGCACTACAGCAAACGCGTGGTCGCAAACGCCATGCTGCTGAGCTTTTAGGTTGGGGACGAAATACTCTGACGCGTAAACTGAAAGAACTTGGTATGGATACAGCCGATGATGACATTGAAGAAGAAATTGAAGGCTAATCCTTAAATAAAAACAGCTCCATTAGGAGCTGTTTTTATTTTATCACTATGCTGCAAAACCAGTATAACGATACATATTCTCTACCCCCAATTCTGAACGCACCAAAATGGCATCATTAAACTCAACATTGAGGATTTCTTGAAATACATTTGCCGCTTCATCATCATGAATTTGATCTACAGAACGTGACATTTTTTCTTCAAAACGATCCGAGACAAATTCAAAGCCCAAATCCATTGCAATAAATAATGTATGTTCACATGGCTGGATATATTGCTCTTCCGTCCAATCTACAACAGCATGTTGGCATATAGGGCAACGAATATTCTCTTCTGCTGAATGTATTTCAATAATTTGCTGGTACATCTTTTATCAACTGTAATCTATTCTGTGCAGTCTAATAGATTCAACAGCAAAATTACATGAAAAGACACAGGATTTAAAATTGACAATATGCAACATTCACACTAAATTTTAGAAATTGTTGCATAAATGGAATTATAAATGTTATCCGACCTTGATGATTTTTATTGCTTTGCTTTAGTTGTAGAACATGGGGGCTTTAGTGCAGCAGAACGGGCGACCGACATCCCCAAGTCCAAACTGAGCCGTCGTGTCTATAATTTAGAAGAACGTCTTGGTGTACGTCTTATTCAACGCAGCTCACGTCATTTTGCAGTAACTGAAATTGGCATGAATGTCTATCGCCATGCCCAAGTCATGATGAATGCCGCACAGGCTGCTCATGATTTAGTCGATCATTTAAGCGTTGAACCACGTGGTGTCATCAAAGTCAGCTTACCTGTTTCGATTGCCCAAAACGAAATGACCAAAATTCTTCCTGGTTTTTTAAAAAAATACCCTGAGATTAAAGTTCAACTTTTGGTGAGTAATCGTCGTGTGGATGTGATTAATGAAGGGATCGACTTAGCTCTACGTGTCCGATCAAATCTTGATGATGATCCAAGCCTAATTTTAAGAAAATTTGAATTAATCGAACAACATCTCTTTGCCAGTCAAGCCTATTTAAATGAATTTGGTGAACTGAAACAACCTGAAGATTTGGCTCATCACCATATACTGAGTATGGTTGATGAACATCTTGATCAACAGATTATTGTTCATGACAATCAAAATCATCAGAAAAAAATTAAGGTAAATCCTGTTGTCATGGGTTCTGATTTAATGATGCTGGCACAGCTAGCTCGGCAGAACTGCGGTATTGCCTTATTGCCAGACTCGATTGCTCAGGACTATATCAAAACAGGTGAATTGGTCCGCGTCTTACCTGACTGGAAAGCACCTCATGGTATTTTCCATGCCGTCTACCCATCTCGCAGAGGACAACTTCCTGCGGTTCGGGTTTTTATTGATTACCTAGTTGAACATTTAGCACATAAACATAAGTAAGGATAAAAAAAAGCTTATCCGAGGAGGATAAGCTTGAAATAAGAAACTACAGCGAGAATCTTGGGATGCATTTTATATACAGCCCCTTATTCAATCAAAGACAAAAAAACGATTAATATTTTTACTTAATAATCACATAAAGCTTAAAAAATCTAGCTCAATGTAAGTTTTGATCGAAATTAGCTATTAATAAAGATGAATAAATGAGCAATTTAGACTTAAGTCTAAATTCGATTTAATTTGATTGACACTTAATTTCTGGATAATCCCCTGTCCCTTCTGGCCAAGGTGTCAATAATTCAAACCCTGTATCTGTGACTACTACCATATGTTCCCATTGGGCGGACAGCGACTTATCAGTCGTCACAACAGTCCAACCATCTTGAAGTTCTTTTACGCTACCACGACCAATATTTATCATTGGTTCAATAGTAAATACCATGCCTGTTTTAAGCTTCAAGCCTAGGCCTGGTTTCCCATAATGTAAGACGCTTGGCTGCTCATGATAAACTTTGCCAATACCATGACCACAATAATCTTTAACAACGCTAAAACCTTCCCGCTGTGCAACAGACTGAATAGCAAAACCTATATCACCTAATGTTGCATCAGGTTTAACAGCTTGAATTCCTGCTAGCATAGCTTCATAAGTTGTATCGACCAATTTTTTTGCTTCTGGTTTGATACTGCCCACATAATACATACGACTGGTGTCACCAAAGTAACCATCTTTGATAATAGCAACATCAATATTAATAATATCACCATCTTGCAGGATACGAGTAGCCGAAGGAATACCATGACAAACCACTTCATTTGGTGAAATACACGTGGTTTTAGTATAGCCGTAATAACCAATATTTGCAGGAATCACATTTAGGGTATTTACAATATAATCGTGACAAATATCATCCAGATATTCAGTACTGACCCCAGGCTTAACATGCTCGCCAATCATTGCCAAAACTTGCGCCGCTAAACGCCCAGACACGCGCAGTTTTTCAATATCTTGCTCAGTTTTAATCACTACTGAAGAAGCTAGCATATTCTCACCCTCTTAAATGATGCAGGCATTATAATCCTTTTCATTTAAAAATGTTGTGAGTAATATCTCTGGAATCAGAACACCTGCAACAGTCTTAAAATAACCGCAGAAAAATAACAGACAATGTTTCTGCCCGCTAAATTTTTTATAAATTTCTAAATAGACTCTTTAATAATTTTTTATCAATTTTCAGCCATATAATTCAACCATTAGTTAAACTACAAAAATATTGTATAAAAAAAATTCATATTACATATAAAAAATTTTCCCAAGTCCTTATTTTTCTACTAGAATCGCCTGTTTTTAGTCAATGCATCTCTCAACATGACGAATCTTCGTACTAGAGATATTATTGCCTTGGGTTTCATGACCTTTGCTCTGTTCATTGGAGCAGGCAATATTATCTTTCCTCCTATTGTTGCCCAACAAGCGGGTGAACATGTTTGGTTAGCCGCTGCCGGATTTTTAGTTACTGCAGTGGGTTTACCTGTTATTACCATCATTGCACTTTCACGTGTTGAAGGTTCAATTCAACTACTTAGCTCTCCTCTAGGTAAAGTTGCCAGTTTAATCTTAACTATTGTCTGTTATTTGGCTGTAGGTCCACTCTTCGCTACACCACGCACAGCAACAGTTTCTTATGAAATTGGTTTTTCTTCATATTTTGGTACTTCGCCAAATAGTTTGCTAATTTACAGCATTATCTATTTTGCAATTGTGACGCTGGTTTCACTTTATCCAAACAAATTATTGGATACTGTAGGTCACTTCCTCGCACCGATCAAAATCGTTTCATTAGCCGTACTTGGTATCGCAGCATTCTTAATTCCAGCGGGTTACATCCCTCCTGCTATCAACAATTATGCAAGCAGCCCAGTATCTGAAGGTTTTGTCAACGGCTATCTCACTATGGATACGCTAGGTGCCTTAGTATTTGGTATCGTCATTATTCATGCGATTCACTCACGTGGTGTGACTGACAAAAAGTTAGTGACAAAATACGCGGTTATCGCAGGTATTATTTCTGGTATTGGTTTAACACTGGTTTATCTCAGTTTGTTTAAACTTGGACTTGGAAGTCATGAAGTCGCACCAAATGCAGCAAATGGCGCTGTTATTTTGCATGCATATGTGCAACATGCTTTTGGCGATTTAGGTTCCATCTTCCTTACTGGGATGATTTTCCTTGCATGTATGGTTACTGCAATTGGCCTAACCTGTGCATGTGCTGAATACTTTTCAGAACTGACTCAAATTCCTTATAAGATTTTTGTATTTGTTTTGGTTGGTTTTTCGCTTCTAATCTCTAATTTAGGTTTAACCAAACTCATTGCGGTATCTGTGCCTGTGCTATGTGCAATTTATCCACCTGCAATTGTAGTGATCATGCTCAGTTTCTTTGCAAAATTCTGGAAAAATCCTCCAGCAGTAATTGCACCAGTAACGGCAATTGCTTTTGTCTTTGGAATTTTAGAAGGTCTAAAAGCAGCTGAACTCAATTCGTTTTTACCAGAGTTTGTTCAACACTTACCCCTAAATGAACAAAATCTTGCATGGTTAATCCCATCTTTGCTGGTCTTGGTTATTGCTCTAATCTGCGACAAATTTAGAAAATAAGTTTTCAATTTGTAATTAAAATCCAATTTTACCCAAATTAGATTTTATATGTGACCAATAAACGTCGGTTTTACCCAAATCAACTTTTATTGTTTACTTTTCGCAGTCATGCAATACCATGCCCTGCATGCCTAAATATCCCTTCGAGTTAATCTCTTTTGCCAAATTGAACTTTTTGGTCTAATTTTTGCTTTATACGACTTAAGCACTATTAAGCTTTTTCAAATATAGAAGTAGGCTAAGTGTTAGGGTTATGAATATCATATTGATAACATATTTGATCAAAACAATATGTACAGGTAATTATTACTCAACAAAATATGAACTATTCATAAATTAAACAATCCACCATCCAAATTGCAATACTAGTAAAAATTTTATGAAAAAATAACGGTATTAGCTATTGAAATACCCTTTAATTCACAGTACAACATTAGTAACCAATCCGACCGAAACACTAGGTTTAGGTCAAATTCATTAGGAGGGATGGAGATGTTATCATTACATTTCAACAAGCAAGTCTTCATTAACGCTCTAAAGGCAAACAAGAATATGGTCACTTACTTAAGTACGACCGTGGCCCTTATGCTTACTTTGCTTTTTCATGGACTGATTCAAGGTCACCTGAAAGCTGAATATTTCGCGTACGCTCTGTTCGTCTCTGCAGCATTCTATAGTTGGGCTGTAATTGATCAAAAAGTCCGTGCCCAGAAAAAATCTAAGAATTTTGATTGAACAGATGGATGATTATTCATCCATCTTTAAAAAATATATAAATAATTAAAATAAATTAAGCCCAGTACCTATTACCAACATTCCCGTCGCAAACAGCTCACCTACCACCAGTAAAACCATTGCCAAAGTCATCATCGTTCTTGGTAAAACCTTATTACCCAATTGATGTGGTACTTTAAATTGATTGGTTGTGTCTTTTAAATAACCATGCAATGCATAACTTAATATTGATGCACTAAAGAAAACCAAATTGATCATTACAAAAATCAGATTCCACGTTTCAGACCAAATTGAAAATTCAGCAAGCACAGCTAAAATCAAAGTTGCAGATGCATATAACAAACTACTTCTATGCGCGATATCCACATAATAATGTGCTCTTGCTTGAGTCGAATGTCTAATCTGCCAATACTTCCAAACCCCAGTTAACATACCCAACCACAAATACACACCACTAAAAAGAATTGCCAATTTCATAGCAATTGAAAAATGATCAAACACCACCCCTCCTTATCCTTCTTAAATATGAATTTTCTGACTTCAAAGTCATACTTTTAGCAAGTTTCTTTTTAGAACTTAGATAAAGTATGTTTAAAACAGCAACGACAAGACGCTCATGAATACTCAACCACTATCTATTCAAATACAATGTGCCGATGGCTATAAATTAAGTGCCAAACTCTATCAAAATCAAATAAATTCCGACAAACCTTTCCCTATTCTCATTTGCCCAGCAACTGGTATTGTGAAAGAGTTCTACCACTCTTATGCTGAATGGTTAAATAAGCTTGGGCATACAGTCATGTGCTTTGACTTTAGAGGAATTGGCGCTTCATTATACGGCCCACTGCACCAATCTGAAGCAAACATTGTCGATTGGGGGCAATTAGATATTACAGCAGCGATTGATTGTCTACTAGAACAAACACAAGCCGAAAAAATTATTCTACTTGGCCATAGCGCTGGTGGTCAGCTTCTGGGTATTTCACCAAATTATAATAAAGTCGCAAAAATTATTGCTGTTGCTGGATCAACAGGTCATGTTCGCGGCTTAAAAGGTAAAACCAAGTTCCTTGCACCGATTATGTTCAATGTCATCTTCCCAATTTCGAGTAAATTCAAAGGATATGGTGCTACTAAAATGATTGGAATGGGCGAAAATTTACCTAAAAATGTCGCAAAACAATGGGCTCAGTTTTGTGGGACACAAGGCTATGTAATGCATGCTGTCAAGAAACAACAGCTCCCTGATTATCACAGCAAAATTACCTGCCCAATTACTGCAATTTGGGCATCAGACGATGAAATTGCAACTCAGGCGAATGTTCAAGCCCTTCTCAATCTTTATCCGAATGCTGAAACAAATATGATTGAACTTAAGCCAAAACAATTTCAACACAAAAGCATTGGTCATATGCAAATGTTCCGTAAATCACATCGCAATATTTGGGATTTAATCGAACAACAACTTTACATCTAGTTTTCCCATCAAGTTGTATTTCATCTCCAATCCAGCTTGATGGCTTTTTATTTCAAAAAAAAACGCCCGATTATTCGGGCGTTTTCATCATTACATAACTTAATGGCGATAAATAATTGTCACGAATTTTATGCGATTTTCATCTAATTCAGTAACTTCAAAATGGACACCTTGATAATCAAGCTGAGTTCCAACTCGAACTTCGCCTTGCGTCTTATCCAGAATCAGACCAGCCACACTCATGTAGCCTGCATCATCTTCGACTAAATCAAAAACACCAAGTTCAAGCTCAAGCTGATATAAATCCAACATGCCCGAAGCCTTCCATGTTTGATCATTAATTTTGACCAAGTCCAACTGTTCATCAGCATCAGGGAATTCACCTGCAATTGCTTCAAAAACATCCAGTGGAGATATTAACCCTTTAACATTAGCAAATTCATCAGTGACCAGAACCAATGAACCTTTCGATGTCCTTAAGGTATTAATGGCATCAATCACTTTCATCTTTTCAAAGATAAAAATTGGACGTTGACGTTTAATCAATGATTTTAACGCCTCTTCACCATCATCCAGCACATCAAGCAGTTCTTTCGCACGCACTACACTGATAACTTTATCCAAGCTACCACGACAGACTGGAAATAAACTGTGCGGTACTGCAAGTACCTGCTCTCGAATTTTTTCAGGAGTATCATTTAAATCGACCCATGAAATCTGATTTCGAGGTGTCATAATAGAAGCAACAGAACGTTCTGCCAGAGTTAAGACCCCGCCAATCATGTAACGCTCTTCATCTGCAAAGGCTTCCTGAGCTTCAATTTGCTCAGCATCCATATGAGAAGGTTCTACTTTTCCACCCATTAATTTCAAGATGGAATCAGCAGTACGATGACGCAATGGAATCTTAGATTCATGTTTCGCCACATTGCGTTTTGAATATTGATTGAAGGCCTCAATTAAAATAGCCACACCAATACCCGAATAAATATAACCTTTCGGAATATGGAAACCAAATCCTTCCGCAATTAAGCTAATACCAATCAACAATAGGAAACTTAAACACAGAATGACGACTGTAGGGTGACGGTTTACAAAGCTAGTGAGTGGTTTAGAGGCAAACAACATTACAATAACTGCAATTGTTACTGCCGCCATCATCACGTAGATATTATCTACCATACCAATGGCTGTAATGACAGAATCCAGAGAAAAGACCGCGTCAAGCACAATAATTTGAGCAACGACTGCCCAGAAACTTGCATACACCACTGAAGATGTTGATTTAATTTCGGGTTTACCTTCCATTTTCTCGTGTAACTCGGTCACGGCTTTATAGACCAAGAACAGACCACCGAAGAGCAAGATTAAATCACGCCCCGAGAAAGATAAATCAGCAATTTGAATGAGCGGTTTGGTTAAAGTAACCAACCAAGAGATAACGGATAACAACCCCAATCGCATAATCAATGCGAGTGAAAGACCAATAATACGCGCTTTATCACGCTGTTCTGGTGGAAGTTTATCTGCCAAAATGGCAATAAAGACTAGGTTATCAATACCTAAAACAATTTCTAAGACAATTAGGGTAAGTAAGCCAACCCAAATTCCTGGATCTAATAAGAATTCCATTATTGACGCACCTCGATTAACTCAAGGCAAAATTTTAATAAGCTAGACCTGCACGGCGACGGATCCATGTAAAACCTCTTTTTAACAATAGATAGTTTTATTATGCATACTCTTCTTACATTGTAATTATTTTTTTTAATTTTTTTACAAAATCAACTTACTAGATATTCTTGTCAAGAAAGATTAAAATATTATTATCAGATACAATTCAAATACATTGACAGAGTTGATTGTAACAAAAAAAAGAAAACTGAGTAGTCACAAATAGTCTCATACTGCTTGTGTAAGGATTTCTAATGAATTAAATTATTCTTTTTATTGATTATTTAGTATTTAAATATTAATTTTTCTTAAATCAATGCTTCAAATAACAGAAATGTTTTGTAAACAAAGTCAGTTTTCAAAAGAAGTTTTTATACTAAAATGAAAAAATTAAATGGAATATCTATCAAATTATTTATTACTCAATATGTATGGTAAATGAATTACCTACTTAACTCAGATTTATTTACAGGATTGGTTGCTATGACAGAAGGAACAGGATTGACCTTTTATCTCCCCTTAATGCGCATTCTTAATTTGCATCAAAACGATGCTCATTTAGCACTAGAGCAGTCATTTAAATTTCCTCGGGTATAGACTCGCCATCAAGTCACTGCAAATACACAAATCGAATTTTAAACATTTCATCACAATTATATTGCTTAACGTGTCATATTTCACATAATATTAAGCAATATAAAAATAAATATTTGGAATCCCATATGACTAAAAAGTATGCGAAGTTTTTACCTACCGCTGACGACTTTACTCTAGAGAATTTTCCTTTTTTTTGGATCACTCAGGTTTATTCGCAACATGTGCAAAAGGTCGATCAAGTCCTAAAAAAATACGGATTAGATAATTCTCGTCGTCGTATTTTACTTGCTTTAAAATCTAAACCAAATGCTAGCGTATCCGATCTTTCCGATATGGTCGTATCGAAAATGTCTACAACGACAAAGATTGTTTATCGTCTTAAAGACGAAGGGCTCGTTAACACCTATTCATGTGAAGATGATGCTCGTATAACACGTGTTGTTCTTACCGAAAAGGGCAATGAAATGACACATAAAATCAATGATTTGACTAGTGCTGTACTCGAACAATCCTTTGAAGGTTTAACACCCTTACAGATTGAAAAAATGATGGACAGCTTAAAACATATTTTTAACAATCTTAACCGTTAATTTATAAACCATAAAAAAGGGTTTCCAAATGAAACCCTTTTTTTATATTTAGAAAAGATCAAACATGTTCAACTGAGCTGTTATTTTCTCTATTTTTGCTTTAGGCACATGTGAACATTCAAACTCCTCAACTGGGAATCCCTGCATAAATTGAGTCATTTGATGTGGCTGTTTTAAGCTTAGCCAATGATCAAGATACTCATGTGGAATGATGACAACTGATCGTTTTACATCACCAGGTTCATGAAACTCTTTCATCATAGGGTGGTCTATTGCATTCATCGTCAGCATTGCTGCAGAACGAATGAATTCGTTATTGATTTTACAAATTTCATAAATTGCAGCAATAAAGAAGGCTTTACCATCTTTACGCCTCACACCCCATCGTTGCGGTTTATTTTCAATATATTTACTTTCATAAAACTCAGTGACTGGAATAACACCAAACTTACATTTATAAGCCGCATCTTGAAAGCTTGGCTTTTCAAAAATAGTCTCATGTCTAGCATTATAAGTACGCTTAGAGGCACTTGCATCTTCAGCCCATTTCGGCACTAAACCAAATAACACTTCTCGCCATTCCAATCCATGTTCAGATTTAAACAATAACGGAGTTTTATAACTAGGATAAACCTCTTCCAGATATTCAAATGGAATTTGTGGCAAGCCCAATTGCTGTAGTTGCGACAAGGTTAGAGGTTTAAAATTGGCACACATTTATTGAATCCGATAGATGCTTTCTTTCATATCACAATGAACTAGAATTCTCATTTCAGTCACAAAATAACTATTAGAATCTGCAACTTCAATATTATAGACATAATCATAGCGGGCTTCATCACCGTCATACGGAATAAATCATTCTATTGAATCTCAATTCTTATACTTATCTAAATACAACCTTATTCTTTTTGTTGTTAAATTTTTTCTCTTATAAAAACAAAGACCTTTCAAAATTGAAAGGTCTTTGTCAAATTCACGCAACTAATCGAAATTAATCACCTGTATAACCTTTAAGTTTCAAACGTGCAGCATGTAACAATGGCTCAGTGTAACCTGAAGGCTGAACACCACCCTTGAAGATTAAATCAGAAGCAGCTTGGAAAGCGATATTATTATCAAAGTCTGTTGCCATTGGCGTATACAACGGATCATCAGCATTTTGACCATCTACAATTTTAGCCATGCGCTTCAACACTTCTTCAACTTGCTCGCGTGTAACGATACCGTGACGCAACCAGTTTGCAACGTGTTGTGAAGAAATACGCAATGTTGCACGGTCTTCCATTAAACCAACGTTATTGATATCTGGAACTTTAGAACAACCTACACCCAAGTCGACCCAACGAACTACATAACCCAAGATACCTTGACAGTTATTTTCAAGTTCATTGTTAATTTCTTCAGCTGACCAGTTAGTCTCTGGAGCAAACGGAGGCGTTAACAAATCATCTAGAGAAAGCATTTCTTCTGCTTTCAATTGATCTTGGCGTGCTTTTACATTCACTTGATGGTAATGCATTGCATGGAGTGCCGCACCTGTTGGAGATGGCACCCAAGCACATGATGCACCTGCATTTGGATGTGCAGCTTTAGTTGCCAACATATCTTTCATGCTGTCTGGTTTAGGCCACATACCTTTACCAATTTGCGCTTTACCTTGTAAGCCACACTCTAAACCAATTGCTACGTTACGATTTTCGTAAGCTGCAATCCATTTTTGTGTTTTTACTGCTTCTTTACGAACAACTGGTGCTGCTTCCATAGAAGTATGGATTTCATCACCTGTACGGTCCATAAAGCCAGTGTTAATAAAGATCGTACGGTCTTTTGCAGCCGCAATACAGTTTTTCAAGTTAACTGATGTACGACGCTCTTCATCCATAATACCGATTTTTAAAGACTTCGCTGGTAAGCCAATTGCTTGTTCTGCACGTTCAAACAATTCAACTGCAAATGCAACTTCTTCTGGACCATGCATTTTTGGTTTAACGATATACATTGAGCCTTTACGAGAGTTTTTGTTCTCATTTTGACCACGAATATCAGCAACACTGAGTAATGGCGTTACTAAGGCATCCATAATGCCTTCAAAGATTTCTTCACCATCAACTAAAATTGCAGGGTTCGTCATTAAATGACCGACGTTACGTAGAAGCATTAACGAGCGACCATGTAAAGTTGTCGTACCACCAATCAAGTTTTTAATTGTACGGTCTTTATTTAATGTACGAGTAATGGTCTTGCCATTTTTCTCGATTGATTCTTGTAAATCACCTTTCATTAGGCCTAACCAGTTACGGTAGCCTTCTACTTTCTCTTCAGCATCAACTGCTGCAACAGAGTCTTCTAAATCCTGAATGGTTGTAATTGCTGCTTCAAGAACTAAATCTTTCACACCTGCCGCATCAGTTTTACCCACTGGGCTTGTTGCATCAACTTCAATAATGACATGTAAACCATTGTTCAATAGAACAACTTCAGAAGGGTTTGCTTCTTCACCATTAAAGCCAACGAATTGTGCTTCATGTGCTAAACCAGTTGTAGAACCATCTTTAAGTGTTACAGCTAATTTGTTATTTTCCACCGCATAACGTGTTGCGTCAGCATGTGAACCTTGTGCAAGCGGGAAAGTTTCATTTAAGAAATTTTTAGCAAATGCAATAACTTTATCGCCACGAACAGGGTTATAACCTTTACCTTTTTCAGCGCCACCTTCTTCAGGGATCACATCAAAACCGTAAAGTGCATCGTACAGTGAACCCCAACGTGCGTTTGCCGCATTTAAGCAATAACGCGCATTACGCACAGGTACAACCAATTGTGGTCCTGCCAATAACGCAATTTCTTCATCAACATTTTCTGTGCTGATCTGGAAATCTTCTACTTCTGGTACCAAGTAGCCAATTTCTTTAAGGAAAGCTTTGTAAGCTTCTAATTCAAATGTGTTGTTGCGGTGCCATTCATCAATTTTAGCCTGAAGATCTTCACGCTTTTCCAAAAGCGCTTTATTTTTTGGGCTAAGATCGACAACGACTTGCTCAAAGTTTTTCCAGTATGTTTCGCTGTCCAAACCAGAACCTGGTAAAGCTTCATTCTCGATAAAATCGTAAAGTTCTTTAGCAATCGCTAACTTACCCTTTTGAATACGTACAGTCATTGTCTTTCCTGATATTGCTACTTTTTATAACAAGAGATTCCAGTATACCTATTTATACTTTTCTGAATACGAATATCACATTCCTAAATAGTAAGCATTTTCTGTGCAATAAATATTGACATCATCAAATAAAATCCTATTTAGTTTGTATTATCACGCTCATGAATACTCTTTTTACAGTGTATTAAGTTTTTGAAATGCCGAAATTAGACTTAAGTTCAGAACATCTATCAAACTCATCCCAATTACTTATTTTCATTTCTTGTTTGATCTGACGCATTTTCCATATACAAGCAAAAATGTTGATTTAACATACAATACTTTTAGCCATAAAAAAACGCCAATTCATGGCGTTTTTTGCTTATTCGTTAAAATCTTTGGCAGATTTCTCAATGAGTCGGTGTTCTGAATGCAAATAATCATCGGATTGCATTTCAAGTAAGCGTGAACGTGTCCGCTCAATTTCGAATGCTAGTTTTTCACCCTGATAAATATCAATAATCGTATCCTCCGAAGTCAGCAATAATTTGACTCCACGGTCATAGAATTCATCCACTAAATAGATGAAACGACGCGTTCCCTCAGAAAGATAATCGGTCAAATGTGGAACATTACTCACCAATACCGTGTTATAGATATTCGCAATTTCAATAAAATCGGCTGGGCTGCGAGGTTTCAAGCACAGTTCAGAAAACTCACACCACAATACATCCTCGGTATGGCCAATTGTTTCCACCAAGCGATTATTAATTACAATCGGCTCTTGCGACTGAAGTTGTGTTTGCGTCAATGCTGTAAAACGCTGAGCTATCCAAACTTTATGATCATGTGTTAAAGGATGCTTAAACAATTGTGCCTGCTTAAGTACACGCAAACGATAATCCACACCCGCATCTACGTTTAAGATGACACAGTTTTTCTTCACCATCTCAATGGTTGGAATAAAACGATCACGATGGATTCCATTTTTATACAAACCATCTGGAGCAATATTTGATGTCGCAACCAAAGTTACACCACGGCTAAACAACTTCTGGAATAGCTCACTCAGAATCATTGCATCCGTGACATTGGTAACAAAGAATTCATCAAAACAGATAATCACGGCATCTTTATAAATCTGATCCGCAACCGCATCTAGGGGATTACGCTGACCAGACAATTTATTTAGCTCACGATGCACATGCTGCATAAAATGATGAAAATGCATGCGTGTTTTACGACGGAATGGAATCGAATCATAAAACTGGTCCATTAACCATGTTTTACCGCGACCCACCCCACCCCACATATAAACACCTTGTGGAGATGTCTGACGACGAAAGCGACGAAATGCCTTCTTTGATGCCTTATAGCGCTGAATCAGTTCTTGCCAGACACGGTCTAATTCATGTACGGCCTGTGCTTGAGCTTCATCAGGCATAAATTGCCCAGAAGCCAAAGCTTGCGCGTAACGTTCAGCTGGTGATAATGGAGCAAAGGCGGTGCTGTGAAGATTTAAATCCGACATATCTTGATTACTATTTTGGTCTGACGAAAGTATAACGAAAATTAGGGAACAATAAATAAAACTTTGGCATGAGTAACACTACTTGGAATATTGCCGAGGACTGCGTCCAAACCAACGTTTAAAGGCATGGTTAAATGCCGCTGGTTCAGAATAGCCCAATAATTCAGCAATCATTTCAATGGTGTACTCCTGATATTCAATTAACCTCAGTGCTTTTTCCTTAATTAATTGTTCTCTAATCTGCTTATAACTACTATTTAGCTGCTGCAACTGATGTCTCAGTGTGCGCTCTGGAATATGTAATGCTTGTGCTGTTTCCGCCATTGTTGGAATAACACCTTGCTGCAAGTCCAAATAGTCCTGAACGCGCTCCACCAAATCGGGTACTGCTGATTGCTGAGACAATCGCTTCATTTCAGCCTGACATTTATAATCATAAATACGGAATGTCATTTGATCAGCCGAAGGAATTTTAATCTCCAAAACAGCCTCATCAAACCAAAATGCAGCATAAGGCTTTGAAAAGGTAATATCCATCCCATAGTATGCTTGATACATTGCCAAAATCTCAGTATTTTCAGGCGGATCAAAGGGTAACTCAACTTTTAGCTGAGGCACGCTTAGCCCCATCTTCTTATACAACTCCTGAATAAACTTATATGTACCCGCCAATTCAGATTGCGTACGTAGCATATTTAGCTCATCAGTTAAATCATTGGCTTCATAACACAATGCCACCTGATGATTTTGAAATTTTAAACTCAGTTTAGCTGTAAGATGTGTTAGCGGCTGATATGCAATCACTTTTTCAAGGGCAACTCTAATATTGTCACTGGTCACCAATAGCATCAATAAAGGACCATACCCTGCTAACGTATAATGTTGCCCAATATTTAAGCCTTGCTCAGACGAAATATGCTCACCCAAGACCATCAATACATCACACTCTAAACTGGGGTGAATAATCGCAGTCGGGTCCAAGGTATCGACACTTAAACCAATGCCTTTTAACTGCTGATCAACATCAATCCCAGCTTTACGCATCGCTTGTATTAAATACATGAGACTGAGAATCGATCTTTTCATATTTGTGTCAATAAAGATAAGAACCCTTTTTTAACTCAATTCCCCGTATTTGAAAATTGCCGAATCTATCAAACTACAATCGTATATAAAGATGTAGGATTTCGTGCCGCCCGAATCTAATGTCAAAATTTCGATCATATCGATATCAACCACTGCAACATTTGCATACTTAGGCTATGATGGCACAACCTCAAAATATCGCTTTACCTATGCAAGCATTTATTCTTATATCTCAGCTTCTTTTGTGCTTAGCCACTGGATATTTCTTTGCAAAAAAAATTCCAAGTAGTCTAATTAAACTATGCTTTAAAATCTTACCTTATTTTTCTTATTTGCTCTTGATTGGGATTAGCATGGAATTTACCCATGCGCTTGAAAATATTCATGGCTCTTCTCAAATATTAAGTATTGCAACCGCATTGGCTTTTTTTACGACTATAGGGTCATTTTTATGTTGTTTTGCTCTCTATAAATTTATTGGGATACAACCTGTTTCTGGCAAAATTTCACTGGCATTGTTATTCAAGTCCTTCATTAGCATCTCCTATGCGTGTATAGCCCTAGCAGCAGGATTTATTTTAGCTAAATTACTGGAAAATATAGAAATTCCAATCCAAGTAAATACATGGTATCTACTTCTGGTTTTCATGTTCTTGATAGGACTCGATCTTGCATTCAGCCCATTAGATCGCTCTTGGTTAAATTTTAAAATTCTTTTAGTGCCTATTGGTTGTATTGCTGGTTCTATTATTGGAGCCTTACTGTGTAGTATTTTTCTAAAACAACTACAATTGAAAGATCTGATTATGCTATCTCAAGGTTATGGTTTCTACTCCATGAGCGGAATTGTTGTTTCAGAACTTAAAAATCCTGCTCTAGGCAGTATTGCGCTAATTAATGATTTATTTAGAGAGATTTTTGCAATCATTCTCATGTATTGTATTGGCTGGCGTTATCCGCGTTCAGCAATCGCTTCAGCAGCAGCCACCGCAATGGATGTTTCTCTTCCAATGGTTAAACAAGCTTGCGGTAATGACTTTATCCCCCATGCAATGGTCAGCGGTTTTATTCTCTCTATTCTTGCCCCTATTGCTGTTAGTGTACTTGCTGCACTTTAAAAATAAGACATCCCTTGGTATTGATTTTAAGAATGAACACCAAGGGGATTAATAAAGTCGAACCAAATGCCCTACAGGTCTATATCAATATTACCAATAATATCACCCACAGCTTCAATAATGGCAGATCCGATATCTACCAAATCCATTCCAGATGACCAATCAGTAGAAGAGCCTTCTTTCTTTTCTTCAAGTAACTTCGCTTCTTCTAACGTGTTCTGTAACGTGGCAACATTCTCCGCTTCACCAATCTCATCAAGCTCTAACATTTTTTATTTACCACCTATTCACCTTTTTAATAGTGTATTCATACAAAAAAGCCTTTCACTAGAAAGGCTTTTATCAATTATTCGTAATATTAAAGATTACAGTGTTACCAAAATATCTTTTAAGGTTTGACGTGGATTCTCAGATTTTGTAATTGGACGACCAATCACTAAATGTGTAGAACCATCTAGCATTGCTTGCTTTGGTGTAACAATTCGCTTTTGGTCATCTGCATTAGCCCCCTCAGGACGAATTCCAGGTGTCACCAATGCAAAATCCTGCCCCAACAATTCGCGCAACATTTTTGCCTCTTGCGCAGAACACACCACACCATCCAAACCTGATTCTTTGGTTAATTGTGCCAAACGCTTAACCTGTTCAAATGGCTCAACATCCAAACCAATATCACGCAAGTCCTGACGTCCCATAGAAGTTAGAACAGTCACAGCAATCAACTGAGTTGCATAATTCCCTGCTTTTAAACGCTCTACGCAGGTTTCCATCATTTTACGGCCACCTGATGCATGCACGTTAACCATCCATACACCCAAATCCGCAGCTGCACAAACTGCTTGTGCTGTGGTATTTGGAATATCATGAAATTTTAGGTCCAAGAAAACCTCAAACCCTTCTGCATGCAAAGCTTTAACAACAGATGGTCCCTCATGAGTAAATAACTCTTTACCAACTTTTACTCGACATAATGCAGGATCTAACTGCTCTGCAATGTGCAATGCATCAATTTGGCTTTTAGCATCTAGTGCAACAATGATACTCAAGAGAATTTACCTTTGATTAGACAAAAAGAAAGCCCATTATAATGGGCTTTTATTATCGTTTGTTACATCAAATACAGTTTTTTCATGCCTTGCATTTGCAGCAGCTTCAGCAGCAGCCAATTGCGCAGCCTGAATTTGTTCTTTACGCAGGTGATCGATATCTTTACGTAAGCGCTTAATCTCCCAACTTGTTTGAAACACGCGGAATACTTGCACACCAAGTAATAATCCGACCACCACACCTAAGGCTAAAGTCAGTAATAGAACCAAACCTAAGCGCATAGCTGGAACTTGTGTAAATAACAAATCGACAGTGACTTCGGTACCATTCTGTAAAACCAAAGCCAATGAATAACCAAATAAAATGATTAATATGGCGACCAATACATAACGCATATACACCCCACCTATTATTATTCTATAGCTTCATTCACTGCGTCACGTAATGCTTTACCAGGTTTGAAATGTGGAACTGCTTTTGCTGCCACTTCAACAGATTTTCCTGTTTTCGGATTGCGACCAATTCGTGGCTCACGATGATGCAATGCAAAGCTACCAAACCCACGAATTTCAATACGACTATCAGATGAAAGGGATGCAATCATTTGATCAATCATGATCTTAACAGCCTCTTCTACTAACGGCTCCGCTAAGTGCGGGTTTTTTAGAGAAATACGCTCAATTAAGTCAGACTTATTAAGTGCTTCAGTAGTCATCGGCGACCTCTTTAATTATCAAGCTACTTGTACCTAAACTGATAATAACCTGTTTAAATACAAAACGGTAGCGCAATAATTAAATACTACGCTACCGTTTACAGTATTTGTGTAAAAAGTATTAGTTAAATTACATTAACAATACAATTTATACGACCTACTTAGTGGTTCATTTGAGCTTTGATCAAGTCACCAATAGTCTTAGGACCATTGTCTTGAGATGCAGATGCAGTCTTCAAGTTAGCAACAGCTTCTTTCTCTTCAGCTTCGTCTTTCGCTTTGATAGACAAGTTGATAGAGCGAGATTTACGATCAACGTTGATGATTTTCGCTTCAACTTCTTGACCAACTTCTAAGAATTTAGTTGCATCTTCAACGCGATCACGGTTGATTTCAGAAGCTTTTAATTGAGCTTCTACTTCGTCAGCTAACTTAACAGTAGCGCCTTTAGCGTCAACTGCAGTTACAGTACCTTTAACCAAAGCACCGCGTTCGTTAGCAGCTAAGAAATCATTGAATGGATCGCTGTTCATTTGCTTGATGCCAAGGCTGATACGGTTGCCTTCAGCGTCTACAGACAAGATAACCGCTTCAACAGTATCACCTTTCTTGTAACGACGAATTGCTTCTTCACCTTGTTCGTTCCAAGAAATATCAGACAAGTGAACTAAACCGTCGATACCACCTGGTAAACCGATAAAGATACCGAAGTCAGTGATAGATTTGATCGTACCAGAAACTTTCTCGCCTTTGTCGTGGTTCTTAGCAAACTCTTCCCATGGGTTAGCACGAGTTTGTTTGATACCAAGAGAAATACGACGACGTTCTTCATCAACTTCAAGAACCATAACATCAACTTCATCACCAATCTGAACAACTTTAGATGGGTGGATGTTTTTGTTTGTGTGATCCATTTCTGAAACGTGTACTAAGCCTTCAACGCCTTCAGCGATTTCAGCAAAGCAACCGTAGTCAGTTAAGTTAGTTACGCGAGCTTTAACGATAGAACCTTTAGGGTAACGGCTCATGATCGCTAACCATGGATCTTCGCCTAATTGCTTAAGACCTAAAGATACGCGGTTACGCTCTTTGTCAAATTTAAGTACTTTAACAGTAACTTCTTGACCAACTTCAACAACTTCTGATGGGTGCTTGATACGTTTCCAAGCCATATCAGTGATGTGAAGAAGACCATCGATACCGCCAAGGTCAACGAACGCGCCGTAGTCAGTAAGGTTCTTAATAGTACCTGTAACTGTTTGACCTTCTTCAAGCTGAGCAAGAAGAGCTTCACGGTCAGCTGAAGATTCAGCTTCCATAACAGCACGACGAGATACAACAACGTTGTTACGTTTTGCATCAAGTTTGATTACTTTGAATTCTAACTCTTTACCTTCAAGGTGAGTTGTGTCACGGATAGGACGAGTATCTACCAAAGAACCTGGTAAGAACGCACGAACTGGACCGATGTCAACAGTGAAACCGCCTTTAACTTTACCAGAGATAACACCAGTAACGATTTCGCCATCTTCAAAGATTTTTTCAAGTTTAGTCCAAGTTTCAGCACGTTTCGCTTTTTCACGTGATAAAACAGTTTGGCCCATACCGTTGTCAAGAGCTTCAACAACAACATCAACTGTATCGCCAACTTGAACTTCAAGTTCACGTTGTTCGTTTAAGAATTCAGCACGGTCAACTACGCCTTCAGATTTAAGGCCAGTGTCAACTGTTACCCAGTCAGAGTCGATGCTTACTACAACGCCTTGGATGACAGCACCCTTTTCAACGTTGAGGTTTAATTCGCTTTCTTCAAAGAGGGCTGCAAAAGATTCGGTCATGATATACCCGATAAAGTATGCGGTCTTGGATCAGACAAGGCCGTTTTAGTTAAGCGTCTACATAGTCCGTTATAAACTGATCAAGCTATGCTTTCGCTAAAAATTTCTTTACTTCGCTAACTGCTTGTCGATATATTGAGTCATAAGATTAAACACTTCATCAATGTTTAATTCAGAGCTATCAATAATCAAAGCATCTGCTGCGGGTCTGAGTGGAGCGACTTCGCGTTCCATATCTCGTTTATCGCGAGCTTCAATATTAGCTAAAATGTCGTTTATTTTAACATCCAGCCCCATGCCCTGCAACTGTTTTACCCGACGCTCAGCTCTGGATTGTGCTGAAGCGGTCAAATAAATCTTCGCTGGCGCTTCTGGAAAAATTGAAGTTGCCATATCGCGACCATCTGCAACCAAGCCTGGCGCTTGTGCAAAGGCACGCTGGCGCTCGAATAATGCTGTTCTAAGCACAGGAATTGCAGCAACTTTTGAGGCAAACTCACCCACTCGCTCCGTACGAATAGTTTGAGTGACATCTTCACCATCTAACAAAATTTGTGTTTCATTTGGGGTTGTTACAAATTGTATGTCTAAATTTGTTGCAATTTCAGCACAATGATCAAGATGGGAATCAATTTCTTCCAATAAGCCTTGTTTATGCAATGACAGGCCTAGCAACCGATATAAAGCACCAGAATCTAATAAATGAAATTGATAATGTGCAGCTAATTTAGCCGCCAAAGTACCTTTACCCGAACCGCTAGGTCCATCAATCGTAATAATTTTAACTGTCATTGCTTTTCCGTTGTTGCCTTATACAGATTTCGCGAGTTTAGAAAAACCTAGTTTAATCGCAGATTTGAGCTGCGCAAGAATTAATTTATTCACAAAAGGAACACGTGCTTGTAATTCAATCGTATAGGTGACTAATGTTGAATCAGGCGTTAATGCTTCAAATTCAATAATCCCAAGATGGTGCTTAATGAGAGGGTTCTGAATAATTTTATATTCAATACGCTGGTTTTCTTGCATTAAAGTTATTTTTTCACGTAATGGCTTTACAGGACCAATCCCCATTCGACGAACCGAACCTAAACCATCAGGTCTTTGCGAATCATTTGAGTCGATTATTCGCTCGACTTGAATGGGAGCAAAAGCAACATTATACGTTGCATGTTTTGCTAATAAATCAAAAACTTGTTGAATTGGCGCTTCAAATTTCTTCTTTACTTGGATTGAATTCATACATATATCCATTTTGACAATTTTTATTGTCATTAGATTTTACATGAATTTATTTAATTAATCTGAACCCTGAAGTTTTTCTTGTCTTTTTTGTTCTCTCTTCTGCTGACGACGCATTTTAAAGAAATCACTTAGCTGTTGAGAACATTGATCCTGCAAACATCCAGAAACCACTTCAAACTGATGGTTATAGTAACCTGTTTCCAATAACCTACGTGCACTCACCAAAGAACCTGCTTTGGGTTCGGTTGCAGCAAATACCACCTTTGCAACGCGTGAATGTATTAATGCCCCAACGCACATTGTACAAGGCTCTAAAGTGACATATAGAACTGCATCAGAAGGCAAACGATAATTTTGCAAATTAAGGCAAGCTTGTCGGATTGCTTGTATTTCAGCATGTGCTGTTGGGTCGATTTTTGAAATAGGTGCATTATGTCCCATTCCAAGAATTTGATTCTGACTCACTAAAACAGCACCCACAGGAATTTCTTGTTGTGATGCAGCTATGGCAGCCTGCTCGTAAGCAAGCTGCATCCAATATTCATCGGAATAAAGTTCAAACTCAGCCATTCAATTAGGCAATCACACCATACTGTTTCAGCAATTGATTCCAGCTTTCAATCGTTGTTACAGGCGGGTTTGCAGATAAAATTCCTTTTAGGGACAAATCTGTTCCTTTTGTCCATTCAGGTGCTAAATCTTTATCTACCAAACGTGCACGTACACCTTCCACAAAGTCTGCATGGCGAATTTTCCAATCAGAAATTTGCGTTTCTAATTCAAATACTTCATTCCAAGAGTGAATCTGCTTACCCCATTGCCATAATAGCCAAGTGAGTGCAGCAGTTGCAGGCGACCCTTTTTGTAAATTTTCACTGGCTTGACGCAGCCAATCGCTACGCGCATCACGTAAACCTATGATTGACTCATAATCATGTTCAAAATTCACACCACGACAAACACTTTGAATCACATCCAGAGAGTTTTGTAATGGCCCGGGTCCAACAGGTCTATGTAGACTATTCAAAGTGTCATCAATTGCACGGAAATCACCTGCTGGGTAATGTCCCCAATCAATATTGATGAGCTTATCTAGCACTTTATCACGATGTGCATCACAAATATGCGTCGCCCAACCAATACTATAAGCACCAGCAGCCGTCATAATCGAACCAGTCAAACCAGTAAATAATCCAATCGCTCCACGATCTGCCAAGAAACGTGTAGCCCCAACATCAGGATATAAACCAATATTAATTTCAGGCATGGCTAAACGTGAGTATGGTGTCACCATACGGAATGGAGCGGCCATAAACAATCCTAAGCCACCACCCATGACATAGCCTTCACCCCACACCAATACTGGCTTTGCATAATTATGTAAAAGCAGATCAAGGGCATATTCTTGTTCAAAGAATTTATTTGCCGTATCAACTTCTGCATTAATCACCAGTTGGCGCAATTTACGTACATCTCCACCCGCACAAAATGCTTTTGGTGTGGTTGAATCCAACCAAATAGCTTTTACTTGATCGTCATGATGGAAATCTTGAAATACTTCCAATAATGCCGTGACGATTGATTCATCTAAAGCATGTAATGACTTTGGGCGATTCAAACGCACAATACGCCAGCCATTAATCGCTTCTTGTACGAGGATGTCAGGATGATAATTTTTTACTACGGGAGAATGTGTCATGCGTCCAGCTGCCAATTTATAGGCTCAATGCCATTATGTTTGAGATAATTATTTGTTTTCGAAAAAACTTTGCATCCAAAAAAACCACCACGATTTGCAGCCAATGGAGATGGATGTGCTGCTTTTAAAATGAGGTGCTTATTTGGATCTATTCTTTGCCCTTTACGTTGAGCATATGCGCCCCAAAGAATAAATACGATGTGTTCACGTTGTTCATTTAATACATCAATAACATGATCGGTAAAATTTTCCCAACCACGCTTTTGATGTGATGTCGGCTGACCTGCTTCAACGGTAAGTACACTGTTTAACAAGAGCACCCCTTGTTCCGCCCAACGGGTTAAATCGCCATGCCGAGGAATTTCTACACCAACATCCGCATGTAACTCATGAAAAATATTACGTAAGGATGGAGGTAATGCAACACCTCTTTGCACAGAAAAACTTAAGCCATGCGCCTGATTTGGTCCATGATATGGGTCTTGCCCCAAAATCACCACCTTGACTTGCTCTAAAGGTGTCATATTAAACGCATTAAAAATCAAGCTATTCGGCGGATAAATTTCTTTCTGCGCTTGTTTTTCTGACACCAAAAAATCTCTTAACTCATCCATTTTTGGGCTGAGTAAGAAATCACTGAGTCCATATTTCCAACTGGCTTCAAGCTGAACTTTGTCCAACTTGTAGAGTTGTTGATCGGTATAAGACATGCTTATTTCCTAATCCCTTTGAATTCTTTCTTAGTTTTTAAATTAAATTTTTACTTGTAAATCCACACTTGGATTTTGGAATTTAAAGCCTTGTTTCAGCTTGTCATACATTAATGGGTCAGTCCATTCTGATTGTACTTGCTCAGAAAATATAATTTCGTCTAGGCGTAAAATTCCCATTTGCTCATTTTCAATATCTTCTATAAAGCTTTGTGCATAACCTGTATCAGTTTCATGCACAATTACTGAATAAACTTCAACATCACCTTCACCATTTTGTGTTTCAGTCGATGCTAAAATTTGCTGTGCTAAAAAGAAAAATATTCTGGAAAACTGTTCTGCTGATGGCGAAACTGGTAATGAGACCCAACGTGCACTAAATTTTTGACATGCTTGAATATATTCCAAGTCATCATGTTGCCAAAAACAAATCGCATGATCGAAACTGTCAAAAATATCTTTGATTAAACCTTTAAGTAAACCAAAGTCATATACCATTTGACCATGATCCAACTTCGAAGCTTTAAGTAATAATTCAACTTTATAGCTATGCCCATGAATCGAACGCTTGCAGCGATCTGATGTGCAATTTCGCACTATATGCGCATTCTCGAACTTAAATAACTTACGAATTAACATGTGCCTTAATGGTATCAGTCATCAATGAAATAATGCTAATTATAGAACAAAAGTGACCCAAAGCACATTAATTTTCCCATTTATCATGATCGGTCTATTCTGATTTACTTATTCAGGAGTAAGAGAACGACTTAATACTGAAATTTTCTTATCTTCTCTCAAAAAAAATGTCTGAAACTTCCGCTTCCTTTCACTGAGCATCACTTCAATTTTGGCACGAAAATAGCTCGACTTGACTCCAAGTAGACCTTGCACTGAGCTCTGTATATCCGAATTAACCTGATTAAAAGGCTCTAACTTCCAGAACTCTTCTAAATTAGAAAAATGCTCCATATTCTGTCGCTTGGTTTCCAATGCAGCTTGGACTGCTTTTACATCTAAATGCTCACCTAAACTCGCCAATACGATTGTAGGTGCAGTATTCACATTCACTTTGGCATCTTTCACCGATATAGCACTGACGTAGGGTGCAATTTTCAGGTAATTTTCACCTTCAAACCCTCGAACCATTTTTAACTCATCCACCGCATGAAATTTAGTATTTGGAGGCAAATACGCATTATTAAGCCCACGATAATAGCTTTCTTCAGCTCCCATCGGCCCAACATTTTCATTATCAGCATCTTGCCAATCAATCACAGCTTCACTTAATTCTGCTGTTAACCCCACATTCACAAGTAATCGCTCAAACCATTGTTTTGCTGCCACATTGACTTGTCCTGAATCATCCACCAGATTATTCAGATTAAATTTACCTGATTCGTCATAGAGTTGCCCAGTCACGTAGCCATCTTCAACAGGGAATGCAGGCATAGGTTTTGCCCAGTTTTCTTGTAAATAGTCCACATCACCTGCATTTTCAGCATCTTCTTTTAATATTTCCGCAAAAAAAGTTTCCGCACTTTTTGCATACCACAATGATTGATTCTGTCTCATCAAATAAGCTGTATTATCTGCTGTAAACTTTTGACGTTGACCGATCGTTGCAGCCAAAATAGTAGCTAAAGCCACCATCACCAATATCGTGATTAATGCGATACCTTTTTGCTTATTCATTTGACATCCCATTGTGTGCATTCATGAACATTGACTGCGCTTTAACTCTTTTGTTTCTGCTCTAAATAATCTGTATTCAGCAGACTAAATACCCATTCATAGGCCACACCATTGACCGTTAAATTTATTTTTATTCCCTTTGGTAGTTTCTTTTTTTGTACCAAATCATCTTGCTGTTCTGCAAATTCAGGCCAAGTCGTGAGTTCATTCGGGTTCAATACTCTCACCTGAAATTGCTCAACATTTTCAAGCAATACACTCGACTCAGGTTGTATCTGTGTTGCTGCATTTAAACCACGTGAACGTAATCGATTTAATCGTTGTGTATCTGCCTGATATTGATATTGGATACGTTCCTCTGCTGGAATACCCTGTAATAGCGGATCTGTGACGCCTATTTTACTAAAAGCAAAACGTTCATTCTGCAAAACCAAAGCAGGTTCAATTTCACCATTTATATTTGAGGTCAACGGTGCAATCTGAATACTATCTTTTAAAATCTGCTGATAGGCTTGTTGTAAATTCGCCAGTTTTTGTTCATGTTGAGCATTACGTTCTTTTACTTTTATTAAATAATCAAAAACTTTCCACCCCAAAGCAGATAATACTGCAAAAATTGCAATAGCAACTAACAGCTCGACCAAAGTAAAACCAGCTCGTTTGTGCATAATTATGTTCTATTATTAAAAAAGACCAGATGGGTAACTCCCGCTTCCGCCTTACCAGTTTCTGTATTAAACAACCGTACTTGTATTTCTACCCGTTGCACATCTGGGCTAATTGTGGATTGTGCGCTTTTCTCTACTTGCCAATGCTCACCCTGCTGGGAAAGTTGTTCGGATTGAGTGCCATCCAACCATTCACCTTTAATTTGCATTTCAGCAATTTCATTCTGTGCAACAAACTGAGCTTTCGTTCGTAAAATTGCCTGTGCTGTTGCTTGCGTATATTGTATTGCGACTTTGGTCAATGCAATTGCCGCTGTTGCAAAAATCGCCAAAGCCACCATGACTTCTAATAGTGTAAACCCTTTAGATTTCATTCATTTTACCTAAATGGTCAATTTCAATTTCAGGTCCAATCGGTTGCTGCGCAAAATAAAATTGTATTCTGACAGGTTTAACTTCGCCATTACCCAACCAAATTAACTGGGGTGCCTTAGCATCTAACAAAGTTGAATTCTGTGCCTTATCATATTGATAATCTGTCGATTGTATTTGAAAGCTAACATCTTCCGGTAAAGACTGTATTTTAAAAGCAGAATACTCAGTCCACGTGGGCTGATTCTCAACCATATTTACTTCAGTTTGTGCAGGATGATATTCAACAACGGTATATCGAAAAGGGTTTACATCTGTTGCTGGTTGTACATTCAAAGCCAAAACAAGCGATTGATCGTTCGCCTCACGAGCAATACGTTGCAGATTCATCATGAAAATTTCACGTGCTTGCATGGCTTTACGCTGATCAATTCCACCAAAATTCATCATGATTAATGATGTCACAATAGCGACAACCACAATGACCACCATTACCTCAATCAGTGTAAAACCTCGACTCGAAGCATATTGATGGTATTTCATGATTTAAATGTCTACGAATTGACTTGTTTGGGTAATGCAAGAGCTTGATCAATATAAGCAACACGTAAAGTATCACGCGAGCCAAGATAGCGCTGATAGAAGCTAGAATTCAAAATCGCAGCAGCACCATGAGTCAAAGACCAAATTGACGCCAGATAATCACGCACAGACATTAAACTCTGAATCGAATCCAAATAGGTTTCTGTCATATTGATAATGAGTCGCAAGCGATGACGTCGCACTTTGTATAACTCACTGAATAAGTGCTGAATACCTTGACCTGTAATTGAAAGACGCTCTTCTATTTGATGAAAAAGTACGGTGCGCTCAGGATGATGAAGATGATGGAGCATGAAAAATGCAAGGTGTTCTGGAAAAGCTTTTTCCGAATCCATAATCATCTCTAGTAACATACGCTCATTACGAATAATGAGCAGCATATACAACTCATCTTTACTTTGAAAATGTTTGTAAAGTGTACCTTTGGCTAAATCTAGCTCGGCGGCTAAAGCATCGAGTGTCATGCCTGATTCGCCATTTTCTAGCAATAGTTGCTCAGCCACTTGAAAAATTAAAGTTTCTCTTGCTCGAAACTGAGCTTGACGATCCATCTTCACTCTACACTCTCTTCAATTCTTATATTCAGTCTAAAGCCACACAATCTATTACTTTAATTGCAGCAAGTTTTCAAAATTTTGTGTGGTAATCAATGCTATTTCTTCCAGCGACTTATCATATACATCAGCCAAGGCTTTGGCTACATATGGCACATATTTTGGTTCATTTGTTTTACCACGATAAGGCACAGGTGCAAGATATGGACTATCCGTTTCAATCAGTACACGGTCTAAAGGAACTTGTTTTGCAACATCTCTTAAATCCTGTGCATTTTTGAAAGAAATAATGCCTGAGAAAGAAACATAATAACCACAGTCTAAAACAGCTTTTGCTGTCGGCCAGTCTTCTGTAAAACAATGCAAAATACCATGTGTTGATTTTTCTGCACGAATAATATCAACTGTGTCATGCTTCGCTGAACGGGTATGTACCACAACAGGTTTTTTCACAATTTGCGAAGCATGAATGTGCCGAGCAAAACATTCTTTTTGGGCTTGAACAAAGTCGGTACTATGAAAATAATCCAACCCTGTCTCACCGAGTGCCCAAACCTTCTCTGCTTGCGCTAACTCCACCAGATATTCAGTTGTTGCTCGCGCCATGGTCGCCGCATCTTCACATGGATGTACACCCACGGTATAACCCACATCAGCATGTCTTGCTGCAATTTGCGCTAAAGCAATATGGTCATCTAAATCGACCGAGATACCCATAAATTTGGTTACACCCGCTTCGCGGGCTTGTGCCAATGCCATATCCAAATTTCCATCATATGGAGTTAGATCTAGCATAGTTAAATGACAATGAGTATCTACAAACACAATTTTTTCCTATTTTTCAACCACTTTACATGGTGTAACTATAACGACCTTCAGCTTTAAAGCCTGCCAGAATTTTTTCAGCTTCGGTTTTGAAGTAAACCCCTTTTTCACCCGATAATTGCATACCAAAACCTTGTGGTTTAATGCCATTTTGTTTCTGTGATATCCAAATCACTTTACCCGTTAAGGGAATTTTCTGAGATTGTTCTGGCAATGTCGTGAGTACGAAAACCTCATCACCTAACTTAACTGCTTGTTTTGAAGGAATGAATAAACCGCCGCCTACAACATAAGGCATATACGATTGGTACAAGGTTTCCTTATCTGGAATATTTGCCTGAATAATACCGCCCATACGTGGTTGCATTGTTTTCCCCTTTAAACATTCATTAGTTTTATACACAGTTGATCGAGTACTAAGTTTGTTTGTACGTTTTGCTCAATAAACTGCTTGGACTGTTGTAAATCTGAATACAAATTAAAAAGCGTTTCTAAAGAATATTGCTCAGAAAGCTGCACCAATTCCAAATCTATATTTTTTATCGGTTGATTTAGCTTGACACAAATCAGGTCAGCCAACAAGTATTCAAACATGCGACTAAAATCATCAAAGGGCAAGGCTTTCTGCCATTTAGTCGCGATAGCCATAGGCATATGTTTATCTTGAACTAATTTTTGCCAATCATTTAGAAAATCTTGACGTAAATTCAACCATTGACTTTGCGCCAACTCTAAAGCTTGCAAGGGCATATCATTAGATAAATTGAGTAATAGGTTCAATTGCTCTGCTGTCAGCTCTGAAGCAAGATGTGCTGACAAATATGCTTGTGTTTGCTCTGTACTGATACGATCTAGTGCAAAATGCTGCAATCGACTACGAATTGTGGCAGGTAGTTTTAAGTAATGTTCTGCCAACAAAATAATGACAACTCGATCACCTGGTTCTTCCAGAGTTTTTAACAACGCATTTGCAGAAGCAGTATTTAAGGCTTCGGCTGGATCAATCACAATTACTCGCCAACCATCGACGGTTTGCTGCACAAATGGCAATAATTCTCGAATTTTTTCAATTTTAATTTTAGCATTCTGCTTTTTATTTTCTTCATCCGTCGAGATATACACATAATTCGGATGTGTATCCGATTTCAACCACTGACAACTACCACACTCTCCACAAGGTGCATTACGCAATTGACGTTGTTGGCACAAAATCCATGCCAAAAAATATTGGGTAAATGCTTCTTTACCACAGCCTTTTTTGCCATAAAACAATAATCCATGCCCTAACTGTGGGAAACGCCCTGTTAAGGTATCCCACACATGTTGTTGCCACGGAAAAATTTGCGGTTGAATATCAGTTAGCATCATCAATCAGTCTTATTCAAAATGTGCAACACCCATGCTGTTTAAACGATCCAAGTCCGCTTGCGTATCTACACCTGGCGGTAAATTTGCTTCTGCAATAGCAATGGCAATACGATGTCCATTTTCCAATACACGTAGTTGCTCAAGACTTTCTAGTTTTTCTAAAACACCCATGTCCCAAGTGACATATTCTTGCAATAAACTAACACGATAGGCATATAAACCTAAATGACGAAACGCTTGTTGATGCAGCTCTGGATGACTCAGTTTAGCTCCATCTCTGTCATAAGGAATGGTCGCACGACTGAAATAAAGTGCCTGATTAAACTTAGACTTGACCACCTTTACGATGCTGTCACGCTGAAATTCATCTAGACTATGTATTGGCTCACACAAAGTGGACATTGAACAATCTGGTTGAGCAACCAAAAGCTCCGCCACCTGCTTCACCAATGTCGCAGGCAATAATGGCTCATCACCCTGCACATTCACAATAATATCGTCTTTATCCCAACCTTTTAAACGTGCCACTTCACTTAAACGGTCTGTACCCGATGGGTGGTCTGCACTGGTCAGTACAACATCAACACCTTCCGCACGACACACTTCAGCAATACGCGCATCGTCTGTCGCCACACACAAATCATCAAAACCTTGCACTTTTTTTGCTTGATCAACCACACGTAAAATCATTGGACGACCATGAATTTCCAATAATGGTTTACCTGGTAATCTTGAACTGGAAAAACGCGCAGGAATGACGATATGCTTCATAATTTACTCTTATTCAATTGAAATGCCTAAATCAGACAATTGCTGATTGAGCACACGATAACATGCACTTGAAAGTACAGCTTCAACGGGCACTACCCAAATTTCACGATTAAAATCTGGATGATGTTTTAAAATTGGCAGCAGTTTAACTGCATCTTTTTCCGTAGTAATAATCGGATTGGTATCTTCAAACTGTAAATCTGTTAGATCATAATCATAATGATCTGGAAATTCGTGGCACTGAAACTGTTGCACACCTAAAGACTCAAGCGTACGGTAAAAACGCTGCGGAAAGCCAATCCCTACAACGGCATAAAAATCTTGTTTAGGATCAAATGTTCGCGCTTCATAGGCATTCAGCAAGTAAGGTGTTGCAACTTCTAAGTGCATATTCAGCTCTGTTTCAGGCTGAGCAGCATGTTCAATCACTGTTCCAGTATTTAAACGGCTTTTCGGTTCACGTAAATAACCTTCAGGCAACAATTTTTCATTACCTAAACCACGATTACGATCTAATACAATCCATTCAAGTTGTCGTGCAAGCGCGTGATGTTGTAAACCATCATCACTAATAATGAGATCTAGCTCATGCTTAGCCAACAGCAGCTCTATGCTTTGTTGACGATTTGACCCCACTGCCATCGCAGCGCCAGTAGATTGTACAATCAGACACGGTTCGTCACCCACTTGATCTGGTGTAGCATCCAACCCTACATATGCAGGGAATGGCCCTTTGCCACCATAACCGCGACTAATAATTCCTACGCGTACATTTTGGGACTGTAAGTAATTCACTAAATGGATTAAGAGCGGTGTTTTTCCACTTCCCCCCACAGTAATGTTACCAATAATCATGACTGGCACTGGTGCTGTATAAATTGATTTTATCCCTTTTTCATAAAGCTTTTGATTCACCCAAAAACCAAAATGATACAAGCATGACAAAGGACGTAGCACAATTAACCACTTTGCTTGTCTATTCCAAGCATTTTGAATAAGTTGTGCCACCGACATGCTTAATTTTCCTCAAAATTACGTTGATGTAACTGGAAGTATGCACCACGTTTTTCGATTAACTCTACGTGAGAGCCGTGCTCAACAATACGCCCCTGATCCATCACCACAATTCGATCAGCATTCTCAATGGTTGATAATCGATGTGCAATAACAATCGTAGTACGGTTTTGCATTGCTGAATCAAACGCTCGCTGAATAAAGTATTCCGATTCGTTATCTAATGCACTAGTTGCTTCATCTAAAATTAAAATCGGTGCATTTTTCAAAATCGCACGTGCAATTGCAATTCGTTGTCTTTGCCCACCCGATAAATTTAAGCCTTGCGCACCAAGTTGTGTAGCATAACCTTGTGGTAATGCCATAATAAAATCATGTGCATAAGCGGCTTTTGCAGCAGCAATCACTTGCTCATCAGTTGCATCTTGCAATAAACCATAGGCAATATTTTCACGCACTGTACGGTTAAATAACACAACTTGCTGATTCACCATCGCAATTTGCGAACGCAAACAATTCACTTCGATGTCATCAATTGGATATTGATCCAACAATAGCTGACCCGAACTTAACTCTTGAAAACGTGGCAACAAGCTGACTAAAGATGTTTTACCTGCACCCGACCGTCCAACCAATGCAACCGTTTCACCTGCTTTAACCTGCAGATTAAAATCATGAATGGCATGATGACCATCAGAATAAACCAAGTTAACATCCTTAAACTGGATATTACCTTGTAATACTGGTGTTAAAGTCCCCGTATTTTCTTCTTCTGGTAAATCAATTAATTCAAAAACTGAATGCGCAGCCGCCATACCACGTTGCAGTTTTTCATTCACATCGGTTAAAGCTTTAATTGGCTTACTTAGCATACCTGCAGCAGTAATATAGGCAACGAATTCGCCCGCTGTGGTATCTCGCAAAATTTCAGGACGCAAGGCAATCCACATAATAATACTCATAGCAATGGACATAATGAACTGCACTACTGGGCTGTTCAACTGCTGTACCACAACCATTTTCAAACCACGTTTTAGGTTTTCAACTGATGTCGCTTTAAAACGCTCTTGTTCATAAGCTTGTCCACCAAAACCTTTCACCACCACATTACCATTGACCGTTTCTTGCACGACATGGTTAACGTCACCCATCGTGTCTTGCACTTGTAATGACAATTTACGCATACGTTTTGATGCTTTACGAATCAACAAACCAATTAATGGCGCGAAAATCAGAATAATTAAGGTTAAGCGCCAGTTGGTATAAATCAAATATCCCAACAACCCCAAGGTAATTAAGCCCTGTTGAACAATGGTCTTTAGCGATTCAGATGAAGCAGCGGTGAGCTGCTCCACGTTATACATAATTTTGGCGGTAATGTGTCCACTGGTATTGTCTAAGTAGTATTGCGAAGGCAAACGTAATAGCTTGGCAAACACTTCCTGACGAATATCAAAAACTAAATTTCGTGAAATAACCGCCGTAAAATAGCCACCAATGAAGGAGCCTACACCTCGAAAGAACATCAATAACACAACCAAAAATGGGATAAGGTTGGTAAAACCCTGATCCCGATGTTGAATGGCTGTAATAATTTTTTCCAGCAACTTGGCAATTGATACTTCGGTTGCTGCGTTAATAGCAAAACCAATGACGATTAAAATCGCTACGCCCCAAAATCGCTTCAGATAGCTCAGAAGACGCAGATAGACCTTGAAATCCTGATTCACTAATAACCTCGAGATGGTACTTTGGTACTGATATTAATATTCACAAAACCGAGTTGCCCTGCAACATCCATGACACGGATGACATCTTGATGCGTAGCTTTTGCATCAGCAGCAATCACAAACATTAAATCACGTCGCTCATTAGAGATCTGTTTAATTGCAGTACTTAAATCAGCAACTTCTTTACTCGATAAGGCCTGTCCATTCACGGCATAGTGCCCTGAAGAGTCCACAATCACTTCAATCTTTTGATTGTATTGCTTCGGTGGAACGCCTTGCGCATCGGGCAACGTCAGGTTCATGCGACTAAACTGATTAAATGTGGTCGATAACAGTAAAAACACCAAGATAAACAATAAACAGTCAATCATTGGTGTCAAATTAATATGAATATCTTCAACTTGCCTACGCTTGAATTTCATATTTCACCTTAGCCTGCTTTACGAAGTTCTTGCTCTTCAACAGCAGAGTTTTGGTAGTAAAGTGCTGCATGAAATAAGGTAGATTGCTGCTCTAATTCTGCTACATATTCCTGTACCAAACGCTGAAAATAACGATAGGCAAATAAAGCTGGAATTGCGATCAACATGCCCGCAGCTGTGGTAATTAAAGCTTTTGAAATCCCTGGAATCATCATGGTTGGGTTACTGTTGCTTCCCATATCAATTACTAAAAAGGATTCAATAATCCCCACAACTGTTCCCAATAATCCCAAGAGTGGCGCAACCGCACTTAAAGTGCCTAAGAAATTAATATTTTTTTCTAAAAAACCAATTTCTTGTGATGCTGTTGCTTCCATTTGCGCACGTGCATATTGCTCTGTTTGCTTTTGGCTATTTAAACCAGAAACTAAAATGCGTCCTAGACTACTTAACTGCAAGTTTTGATTATTTTGTAATTGTTGTACGACTTGATGTACATCCTGCCCACCACTCAACAACAACTCTTTTGGTAATACCATTGAACGTTTCAAACGAATAAAACGCTCAATCGTGATCGCTACTGTAAAAATGGAACACAAAACCAGTGGAATCATTAACCATCCACCAGCTTTTACTAATTCCCACATTATTCTTCCCCAAGAATTTTAAAATATTAATCAGCTAAACAAATATTCAAAATACCATCCAACTCATCGAGTGAATGATAATGAATCACGAGTTTGCCTTTACCCTGTTTATTATGATCAATTTTTACATCTGCACTAAAGCGCTCAGCTAAACGCTGTGTAAGCTGCTGTAAATCTGGTGCAATGTCAGTTTTCGCTTTTTCAGTTTTTGGTGCAGTCAAATCACGTACAAGTTGCTCTGTTTGACGTACCGATAAGCTTTTAGCAATCACCAACTCTGCGACTTTTATTTGTTCTTTTGCCTTCAAAGTCAGAATTGCTCGCGCATGCCCCATATCAAGTTGACCTTGTTGCATCAGATCTTTGACAGATTCAGCCAGCGTCAACAAACGCAACAAATTACTCACTGTGGTACGTGCTTTACCCACAGTGTCTGCAATTTCTTGATGACTTAAACCAAATTCATCATGGAAGCGCTGTAAGGCAAGTGCTTGATCAATTGGGTTCAAATCTTGACGTTGAATGTTTTCAATCAACGCCAAAGCAATTGCGACTTGATCATTCAAATCACGAACTAATGCTGGAATTTCAGTCAATCCCGCCAATTGAGCTGCACGCCAACGACGCTCACCCGCAATGATCTCGTACGGGTACTCTTCATCGGCAATCGGACGAATCACAATCGGTTGCATCACGCCATGCTTTTTAATGGATGCAGCCAATTCTTGTAAATCATTTTCCTGAATAAATCGACGCGGTTGATATTCGCCACGTCTAAGCAAATTAACATCAATTTGTTTTAGCTGACCATGATCTAATGCTTGCACTTCAAGTTGTAGTTTTTCTTTTTGGATTGACCCAAGTAAGGCATCCAAACCACGACCTTTGGCAAGTCCGCGTTTTTTTAAGGTCATGCTTTACTTCCTTTCTTCACTTTGCTTTTCTTTAAAATCTCAGCTGCTAAATTTAAATAGGCAACTGCACCCTTGGAACTTTTTTCAAAATAAATAATCGGTAAACCGTGAGCAGGTGCTTCAGCCAGACGTACATTACGCGGAATCACACAGTCATATAGCTTTTTACCAAAATACTGTTCTAGTTCAGCTGATACATCACGGGTTAAAGCATTACGACCGTCATACATGGTGCGTAACACACCCACAATTTCTAACTGCGGATTCAAAGCCTGTTGAATACGGTCAATGGTCTGGGTTAAGTCTGCCAAGCCTTCTAATGCATAATATTCACATTGCATTGGAATAATGACACCTTGAACGGCAGCTAATGCATTTACTGTAATTAAGCTTAAACTTGGCGCACAGTCCACAATAATATAATCAAAGGCATGATCAATACTTTGTAAAGCATCACGCAAAATGAACTCACGACCCTCTTGCTCGGCAATTGCAAGCTCTACACCCGCCAAATCTCGGTTTGCCCCAAGAACTTTATAACCTACTTCTGCTTTGGTAATTGCCGTTTCAATTGGCACTTCACCCAAAAGTACATCTGTTACTGAATATAATAGGTCATTCTTTTGAATGCCTGACCCCATTGTGGCGTTACCCTGTGAATCCATATCCACAAGTAAAACTCTTTTTTTCAGCACGGCTAATGATGCTGCCAAATTAACTGCGGTTGTGGTTTTCCCTACACCACCTTTTTGGTTCGCAATCGCAATAATTTGAGCCATGGTAACCCCAGTCCTTCGAAAATAATTAAATCTGTTTCAATAATAATAAATGGCGCTGCTCATCTAATCGAGGTACTTTTAACTCAATCACTTCACAACTGTATTCATCTTTTAACGCGATAATTTCATCTTGAGGAATCAAACCTTTCATTGATGCAATGATGCTCTTTTCATGCATATATGGCTTAGATGCAGTTACAAAGTCAGTCAGCGAAGCAAATGCTCGACTGGTAATGACATCAAACTTTCCTAAATTTTGAATACTACCTTCATCTTCAACACGCGTTTGTACAGCAACCACATTTTTTAATTTTAAGTCTGCAATAAACTGCTTTAAGAAACGAATTTTTTTACCGTTCGAGTCTAATAACACACAGCTACGTTCAGGCTGACATAATGCAATGATCATGCCTGGCATACCACCACCAGTACCAATATCGAGCAAGCGACCTTCTGGCAAGTCTTTTAAAATACTGAGGCTATCAAGCAAATGCTTGACCAGCATTTCTTTAGGATCACGAATTGCTGTCAAGTTATACGCCTTATTCCAAAGGACTAAAGCGTCTTGGTATTTGAGTAATAAATTTAAAGTCTCTTCGCTGAGCTCTAAACCTAAAGCTTGACTACCCTGCTTTAGTTCTTGAAAAAACATGTGCATATACAATTAACGTCTCGAAAATGTTAGGTGAAGTATACCGATTTATCCATGAAGTCATAGTGGCTTGTGCTTAGTGAATATTCACTTAAGCATACATGCCTTGTCGAATCTGCAAATCTAGAGCAGTTAAACGCTCTGGCGTGCCCACATCAACCCATGAAGCATGCATTTTTTCTGCAGAAACTCGACCATCTAGCATCGCCTGTTTCAATAAAGGCGCCAAAGGACGTTTACCATTTTCCAAGCCTGCAAACATCTGCGGATGCAAAACAGCCACACCACTATAGGTTAAATCTTCGCCTTGCTGCGCTTGTTCAAAAGTATATGCACGTCCATTCACCAAAGTAAAATCACCCTGTAAATGCTGTGGGGGATTTTTCACAAAGACCAAATGCGCCAAATCCTGATCAAGTTGTATTTCCAGCAATGAAGCAAAGTCAAAGGTCGTCCAGACATCACCATTGACTAGAATAAAAGGTTCTGTTCCCAATAAAGGCAATGCATTAATAATGCCACCCGCTGTTTCTAAACCTTCTTCTTCGCGTGTCCACAAAATATTTACACCAAATTGCGAGCCATCACCTAATGCACCAATCAACACATCAGCCAACCATGCAGAATTGATCACGATGTCTGTCACACCAATTTCTTTGAGTTTTTCAATATGCCATACAATCAGTGGCTTACCACCAACTTCGAGTAAAGGCTTAGGTTTATACAGCGTTAAGGGACGCATCCGATTGCCCAATCCCGCAGCTAAAATCATGGCTTTCATGCAGCAACGACCTCGTATTTGCCATATTTTTGTTCAAATTTTGGCATAACTTTAACCCGAATGAACTGCATAAATGGTTGTAATTCTGCATATGGCTTGCTTTCTTCCAGCAAATACCACATCACACGTGGTAAATCTTTGAGATAACCTGATTTGCCATCACGCTCAAATAGACGCACAAAAATGCCTAAAATCTTGATGTGGCGCTGAATCGCCATTAGGTCTGCATCTTGCTTAAACTGCTCAAAGTCACGACCTTCTTTCGCAGAAGCAGGCAATAAGTCATAAAACACTTTAAACCAACCATACACGCGCACAGGATCCCACTGTACATAAGCATCACGCGTAATTGAAATTAGATCATAAGTATCTGCACCAATCACCGCATCTTGAAAATCGATCACACCTTGCTCTTGCTCGTCTGCCAAAAGCATTAAATTACGACTATGAAAATCACGATGTACAATCACTTGTGGCTGGGCCAAAGCTGCATTGGCTAAAATCGCAAACGTTCTTTTAATCAATGCAGATTCCTCTTCCGAGGGTTGAATCTGTAAACTTGGCAGCAGCCAATCGGTTAATAACGACATTTCAGTCATTAACTTTTCATAAGAATACGCGGGGAAATGTCCCTCACCATTAATTGACTGTAATTGAATCAACTGTTTAAAGCTTTGCTCATAATGTGCATCGACGGTGTTTTCATCTAACTGCGTTGATAACAACACATCGCCAAAATCTTCAAGCAACAACAGACCTTGCTCTAAGTCTTTCGCCACAATATGGGGTACACGTACACCATGCGCATCAAAAAATTCATCAATCGACACAAAAGGTACACAATCTTCTTTCTCAGGAGGTGCATCCATCAACATAAATGTTTTATGATTCAAATTGATTCGTGCATAACGACGGAAGCTGGCATCACCTGCTAAAAAATTAATTTCAAATTGATCTGAACCAAGTACAGATGTAATCCATGTTTGTATCAATTGTTCACGTTGTGTATTCATTTGCGATAAATTCTAATACAGGCTGAGTTTTTAAAGTGCTAAGTGTAGCCACTTATCAACTTTTTCTCTATGATGCGACAATAATTAATTGCGATTAAGCATACTTGGTTAATGATACAAATGAAGCATCAGTTTAAATTCAATCCTTTAGCGACTGCTATTTTCAGCCTCTTATGCGGAAGCTCGATTACGGCATACGCAGATACATCTAATACTGTTTCATCCCTAACCAATGAACAACTGAAAGCAAGTATAAATGAAGCCTATGCGGGGCAACATTTTTTTGAACAATACTATGTCGACAAATCTGCACCTGAAGCACAGCAACGCCAGGGGAAATCACTAAGTGCAGCTTATTGTCAAGGAGCTTGGGTCACTCCAATTGCCTCAAACACAGCAGCGGTTGATCCAAGCAAAGCAACATCCGTGGTTACGGCCGATTATGGCCATTATGACCCGAACGGTGATTCTGTTCTTGAAGGTAATGTTCTGATAGATCAAGAAGGACGTCAAATTCGTGCCGATAAAATTACCATTGATAAAACACAAACTTTCGCCAATGCGCAAGGACGTGTGCAAATGGCGCAAGCTGGTCTTTTGGCGCAAAGTGACCAAATCAATTACAATTTGAAAACCCAACAGGGTGATTTAAATAACAGTTACTACATTGCCGAAGAACAACATGCACATGGTCATGCAGCCAAAATTGCTCGCACCTCTGAAAATGTTGTCGTATTAAGCAATGCCACCTATAGCACTTGCCCACCGGAACAAAAACCAACTTGGAAAATTCAAGCCAATACAATTGAATTGAATCAAGACACTGGACGTGGTGTTACCAAAGGCACTAAGTTATATGTGAAGGATGTTCCTGTTTTAGCTGTACCATATTTCAACTTTCCGATTGATGACCGTCGAACTACAGGAATTCTGACTCCTGGTTTTGGCTATACCAACGATGGTGGTATCGAGTTTTCAGTTCCTGTTTATTTAAACCTTGCACCGAATTATGATGCCACACTGACACCACGCTATATGAGCGACCGTGGCGCCATGATAGATGCTGAGTTCCGTTATTTAACAGAAAACTTTGGTGAAGGTAAAATTTGGGGTGGCTATTTACCTTCAGATGAGAGCTATAAAAATCAAGATCGTAAAGATTTGCACGTTATCCACAAATGGCAAATCAACGACAGCTTCTCAACCAACCTTGAATACAACTATGCATCGGATAAAGACTACTTTACCGACCTAAATAATAATCCAAACACCAAAACCGACCTGAACTTACGCCGTGCTTGGGAGCTTAATTACAAAAACGGCATCCCAGGTCTGACGGCTCAGCTAAAAGTCGAAGATTTCCAGACCTTAGATAAATCAGTTTCCGATGAAAAGCGTCCTTACGCGCGTTTACCTCAATTCTTACTCACCTACAAAGGTGGAAATCCACAAGGTTTCCAGTATGAATTTAATAACGACACTGCTTATTTCAAAAAGAATATTGGCAGTACAACCTCAGCTACCTCAGAACCAAGCGGCACAAGGTTCTATAACGATTTTGCTGTACGCTACAATTACCGTAATCCTTGGTCGTTTGTTATTCCAGAAGTCTCAGTACGCAGTATTAACACCTTCTACGACCAAGACACGATTACAGCACAGCAGAATCAGACCACAAGTGTCAGTAATGCTGACCAAAACAAATCTGTCGTCGTTCCGCAATTTAGCTTGGACACCGGTTTAACATTCGAAAAAGATGGCAAATACTTACAAACCATTACACCACGTGCCTTCTATGCATATTCGCCTTATGAAAATCAAGCGGATTATCCAAACTTCGACACTATTAGCGCCTCAATCAACTATGATCAATTGTTTAGTTCAAGACGTTTCTATGGTCATGACCGTTTAGAGGACAACAATTTCTTATCATTGGGCTTAAGTTATAGCTTATTTGATGATATTGGCTTAGAACGCATCAAAGCGAGCGTAGGCCAAAGTTTCTATTTTGATGATCGCCGAGTCACTTTAGATGGCACAACAGATGAGTTAAACACAGAATCACATACGGGCCCAATCGTTAGTCTTTCAAGCCAACTCTCGCAGCATTATCGTGTAAGCGCCAACTCAGCTTGGATGGCAAATGGAGACAATGCTCAACGTGATGTGCAAATTTACTACATGGGCGACCAAGGGAATATTTATAGTGCAGGTTATTTCTATCGCAAGGAAATTACTAACCGCCAAGATAAATATGACCAATTTGTTGCATCATTTATACAACCTATTCACAACAACTGGCGTATTATGGGCCACGCTCAATATGACATGGACAATAATGTTGCGCGTGAATACTTACTCGGTGTGAATTACGAATCGTGCTGTTGGGGGCTTTCTCTCTACGGACGTTCTTACTACAACGACTTGGATGATGTAAGCGATTCTAGCGTTAAACCAAAACGTGCTTTTATGGCTGAAATTAACCTGAAAGGTTTAGCTGGTTTCAATAATAAACTGGCATCCATGCTTGAAAATCGAATTTTAGGTTACGATCATATTAATTAATTTGGACACGATGTTAATGAAGACAAAACAGTTAAAACAATTCTTTAAGGCGACTGCACTAGCAATTGCCCTTTCTTCATCAATGCCGACATTTGCCCAAACTTCAGATGAAGTTGTAGCAGTTGTCGACAACAGTGTCATTTTACGCAGTGATTTACAGCAGAATGTTGCCGAAGCTAAACATCAATTAGAAGCTCAAAAGCGCCCTGTTCCGCCAGAGCAGTATCTTGAGCAACAAGCACTCGAGCAACTTATCTTACGTCAAACTCAATTAGAGCAAGTAAAACGCTATAACATTAAAGCCGATGAAAAGAGCTTAAATGAAGCTGTGCTTAAAGTAGCCAATCAATCTGGAATCAACTCGTTAGAAGCATTCCAGCAAAAGTTAGACAAAATGGCACCAGGCACCTACGAATCTCTCCGCAAACGTATTGCAGAAGATTTAGCGATCACTCGTTTACGCCAACAGATTGTGATGTCACGTATTAAAATTAGCGATCAAGACGTTGCCAATTTCCTTAAAACCCCGCAAGGACAAGCAGCTCTGGGCAGCCAAGTTCATGTCATTCATGCGCGTATAGCGGGTGACAGCAATGTAGAAGCCGCTGCCAAACAAGTACGCACTGCTTTAGCCAGCAGCGATGATATTGCAGCGATTAGCAAGCAATTCAGTACCAACAGCGTTAAAGTTGAAGGTGCAGATATGGGGTTCAGAAATCTTTCTGAAATTCCCACTGAACTTGCGGCACGTGTTACTCCCCTCCAAGTTGGTCAAACCAGTGAACTGATTACCGCACGTGATGGTATTCATGTGATTAAGCTATTAGAACGCAAAGGGTCTGAACAAAAAGCCATTATTCCACAATATCAAACGCGTCATATTTTGATTCAAACTTCTGAAGTTGTAAGTCCTGAAAGCGCCAAACAAATGATTGATAGCATTTACAACCGACTTAAAGCGGGTGAAGATTTTGCAGTGTTGGCAGCTACATTCTCAAATGATTCTGGCTCTGCTCGTGATGGCGGTAGCTTAGGTTGGGTAAGCCCAGGTATGATGGTTCCTCAATTTGAAGAGCAAATGAAGAGCACTCCTGTAGGTCAAATTAGCCAACCCTTCCAGACCCAGTTTGGTTGGCATATTCTTCAAGTGACTGAGACGCGCCAGCAAGATATGACACAGGAATATCAAGAGCGCATGGCTCGCCAAATTCTAGGTGAGCGTCAATTTGACGCTGAATTAGATAGTTGGTTACGTGAAATTCGTAATAATGCTTTTGTTGAAATTAAAGACCCAAATTTGGATCGTAAGAACAATAAAACATCTTAATTGGTAACTTGAAAAGCCAGTCAAATGACTGGCTTTTTTTACTACAGTTATGTAATTCATTTGCCATTTATAAAAATTTTGTACACCTTCTATACTTATTATTAACTTTGCATGAACCTTATCCTGTAACATCTATCCCGAACAATTTCTTAAATTCCCGTATTTTTTATTAAAAAAAAGCCTCTCATTTGAGAGGCTTTTTTCATGAATATCAATTAACGATTGTTGTCGTCTTCTTGAGAGTCATCAAATTTAGTTTCGCTATCAAAACCACCTTGGCCACCAAAGCCACCTTGACCACCAAAGCCACCTTGGCCACCGAAGCCACCTTGACCACCGAAACCACCTTGACCGCCGAAACCACCACCTTGACCGCCAAAGCCACCTTGACCACCAAAGCCACTGCCTTGACCGCCACCAAAGCCACTGCCTTGACCGCCACCAAAGCCACCGCCTTGACCGCCACCAAAGCCACCGCCTTGACCGCCACCAAAGCCAGCACCTTGTGCACCAGCAGGAGCACCAGCAGGACGAGGGTTACGTGCAGGAACAACCGTAGAAATAGCGTGTTTATAAACCATTTGGCTTACAGTATTTTTCAACAGAACAACATATTGGTCAAAAGATTCAATATGACCTTGTAACTTAATACCGTTTACAAGGAAGATAGATACAGGAATACGTTCTTTACGGAGAGAATTCAAGAACGGATCTTGCAAAGTTTGACCTTTAGACATGTTATACAACTCCAAAAATATTAAAAATCAGCGCAAAAAACTATCTTTATTTTTCAATTAAAAATTATAAAAAAGACAGTATGTAAATTTTGCTTTATCCGTAACAGTTTCGCAAGTCTTCTTGAGCCTGCTTTATTGTTAAATATGTTTTAAATTTATGCGACTGTTGCAAAGATCTTAACCAAGTATATTGACGTTTGGCAAGTTGTCGTGTCGCAAAAAGGGCTTTATCCTCCATTTCTTTCTTATTTTCGAGACTTTTGTCGCTTTTTAATAAAAAATCTAAGGCTTGTCGATAACCTACTGATCTCATTGAAGGCAAATCATCGGTTAGATCGTATTTTTCAATTAGTGACTCGACCTCATTTAAAAAACCGATATCCCACATAATTTCTAAGCGTTTTTCAATTCGCTTATGCAATTCTAACCGATCTGGTAACAAAGCATAATTATGAAAAGTGTAACGATATGGTACATTTTTAGGTTGTTCTGCTTGTAGTTTGGTAATCGGTTGCCCTGTAATACGAAACACCTCGAGCGCACGAATAATACGTTGCTTGTCACTCACCTTGAACTTTTCGCCCGCCAATGGATCCACTGCACATAGCGATGCGTATACAGCCTCCCAGCCCTCAAGCTCACCTTGTGCCTCAATTTCTGCTCGAATAGCATAGTCCGCACTTGGTAGATTGCTTGATAAGCCTTCTAGCAAAGCCTTGAAATACAACATCGTTCCACCGACTAAAATCGGCGTTTTCCCTTTGGCATGTATGCCATCAATAAGTTTAGATACATCTTCTACAAATTGCGCAGCAGAATACACTTCTAACGGGCTTATAATATCAATCAAATGATGTGGATACTGCACCTGCTCAGCTTTACTTGGTTTCGCTGTTCCAATATCCATATCTCGATAAACCAATGCCGAGTCAACAGAAATCAATTCAAAATTGCCCCGTTCATATAACTCACATGCTAAAGCCGTTTTACCGCTGGCTGTAGGTCCCATCAAATTGATGACAGGCAATTGATTCGACATTTAGGTTCACTCTCCTCGAGCAAAAAGTTTATCTAGCTGAGCCAATGGAAATGCACGCCAAGTTGGTCGACCATGGTTACATTGACTCGCAAATTCAGTCTGCTCCATTTGACGAAGCAAGGCATTCATTTCAGAAAGGCTTAATAATCGATGCGCACGCACAGCACCGTGGCACGCCATACCCGCCAAGATTTGATCACGTTTCTGCAATAGCCCACGCACCTCGTCCGTTGGATCCAAATCATTGAGTAATTCAGGAATCAAAGCCGAAAAATCAGCTTTGTGCAAAATAGCAGGCACACCACGAACAATAACCTGTTCATCACCATATTGATCAATTTCCAAACCCAAGCGTGCTAAAGGTTCTTTCAAATCTTCTACTCGAAGTGCCTGCATCCGATTCACATTAACTACTTTCGGAATCAATAACTGCTGAGAAATCCAAAACTCTGGATTTTCCCAAGCGGATTTCATTTGTTGTAATAAAATCCTTTCATGCGCAGCATGCATATCAACAATAATCAGACCTTCGGTGTTCTGTGCCAAAATATAAATGCCGTGCAACTGTGCAATTGCAATCCCTAAGGGATGCTCATCCACCTTAGGCGCCATATCATCAATTACAACATCATCAGTAGACTCAGCTACTGTACGTAATGGTGCGAAGTAGCTCTGTAAAGCAGCAGCATTTATCCTTGATGTAGGATTGACTTGATACGCTCGGGAATCTTGCGCCACATATTGCACAGCATGTGGCTGTGAAGACTCGAAGTCTGTTAATATGGCGACAGACTCAGGTGTTAGTGTAGACTCTACCGAACGATGCAGTTGGAACTGCTCCTGATAACGCGGTTGCTGTGTATTAGTTGGGCTTGTTGGCTCAACTTTCAATGCTTGGGCTAAATCTGCGCTCGCAGTTTGAAATTGAGACAGCGTGTCTTTTGCAAAATGACGTACAAACTCATGAACCTCGCGTTGATTCAGAAAACGGATTTCATGCTTAGTTGGATGAACATTGACATCGATATTTTCAGGATCAACTTCTAAAAATAACAAATATGCAGAGTGTTGATGCCCGTGCAAAATACCATCATAAGCCATGCGTAAAGCATGAGAAATCGTTTTATCTTTGACAATCCTCCCATTGACATAGACATACTGTAAATCTGCTTGTGCTCTTGCATCCGAAGGATGACCCAACCAACCACTAAGACGCATATTGACGCTGTCTGCGTCAATCCAATACGCATTTTCTGTGAATTGACGCCCCAGTAATTGTTGTACCCGCTGAACGCGTAATGCGCCACTATCGGCAACGGGCAAATTCAACCGAATATTATTGTTATGTTCTAACACAAAACGAATATCAAAATGAGTAAGCGCTAAGCGGCGCACAATTTCTTCGATATGACCGAATTCCGTGCCTGGTTTTTTTAAGAATTTTCGGCGCGCAGGGACATTAAAAAATAAATCCTGTACTCGAATCTGTGTGCCACGCGATGCTGCTACAGCTTGAATTTGTTGGTGTTGAAATGCAGTGCCATTCACTTCAACCTGATAACCAACACCATCGTCTACTTGACTACTGGTCAAGGTTAAACGGGAAACTGCTGCTATCGATGCTAATGCTTCACCACGAAAACCCAAACTCACAATCGCATGTAAATCTTCTGCGGTTTGAATCTTACTGGTCGCATGACGCATCACCGCCAAAGACAAATCATCAGGATGAATACCTCGACCATTGTCGATAATTTCAATCAGCGTACTACCACCTTGTTCAACACGAATGATCAGTTCTGTTGCACCTGCATCAATTGAGTTTTCCAACAACTCTTTGACGACAGAAGCTGGTCGTTCAATTACTTCACCCGCAGCAATCTGGTTGGCAAGTGCGGGATCTAAAGTATGAATGCGGCGAACAGAAACTTCATCATGCATGTTGAAATGCCTGCTCAAGGGCTTTATAGAGCACTTCATCTTTAAAGCTCAATGTGGCATGACGAGTTAGCTCGTCTTCTGACTTTAATATCTCAATAGTTAAATCTGCTGTAGGAATTTCTTCACCACCTTTACTTGGCCATTCAAATAAGAATAAAGCGTTGGGTGTATCCAAATAATCGCGAATACCCATTAACTCAAGTTCATAAGGATCATTGAGGCGATACAAATCAAAATGAAAGACTTGTTTATTCTGAATGCTGTATGGTTCCACCAAAGTATACGTTGGACTTTTTACTGAACCTTCATGCCCAAGTTGTTGTAACAAATAACGGGTAAATGTCGTTTTCCCTGCACCTAAATCGCCAATTAAATAAATTACACCCTCAGTAAAATGTTGTGCAACCACGCACGCAAGTTGCTGGGTATCTGCTTCAGAGTTTAGGGGCAAATGAAATGAATACGACATATGACTCACAGCATGATTCAAAAGTAGAATTATGATAGCATCGCCACGCTCTTAATACCTATGCCATGCATACGAAATGTGTATTTTTAATACAGCACATGCATTCTACCAACCTGTTGTGATTGATATCTTATGACTGCGCATGACTTTGTTCCTCCGATGATTCGTGGTGTAACGGCTAGTAAACTGTTCTTACCTGCTATACAGCCTGCACCGCAGCGTTTATATGATTATCTCTGCCAACAGTTTTCACATATTTCAGCACAAGAGTGGCAACAACGTTTTCAAGACCAATTGATTTATGCAGCCGACGGTACAATTCTAAGTTTAGATAGCGCTTATCTTGCCAATCAACATATTTATTACTATCGTTTTTTAGCACACGAAATCCATGTTCCGTTTCAGCATCATATTTTGTATGAAACTGATGATCTGTATATCGTCGATAAACCACATTTCCTGACCATGAGCCCTACCGGTCAATATGTGCAGGAAACCTTATTAGTACGCTTAAAAAATCAAACAGGAAATGCGGATTTAACCCCGATTCATCGTTTAGACCGTGAAACGGCAGGACTGGTTTTATTTTCTAAACGGCCAGAAACGCGTGGTATTTACCAACAAATGTTTGCTCATCGTGAAGTTAAAAAGACTTATCATGCGATTGCAGCCTATCATTCCTCTCTTGAATTCCCACGTACCGTTTGTTTAAGAATGGACAAAGGGCAACCTTTTTACACCATGAAAATTGTAGAAGGTGAACCAAACAGCGAAACCCAGATTGATATTTTGGAACACAATTCTCAATGGGCGAAATATCAACTAAAACCCGAGACTGGAAAACAGCATCAATTACGGGTTCACCTGAATCATTTAGGCATAACCATTAAAAATGATCCTCTTTACCCAATAGTGCAACACAAATCTGATGATGATTTCTCTAACCCATTACAACTACTGGCTAAGCGAATTCAATTCATCGATCCTGTTACAAACAAGTCTATGGACTTTTCATCCAATTTTGAACTGACACTGTAGTTTGTTTGTCATTACAAAAAAATGAAGTTTTAAGCTCAAGAATATTGAAATTACAATAAAATTGATTAAAATGAAGTCTAAAATTTTAATCTTCAAATTTATAAAAATCATGAGAAAAACCGAAGTTTATCAAATTCGTCTCGATTCACAGGAAAAGAAACAGGCTTTTGCTGTCTTTAAACAGTTGGGGATCACGCCAGCACAAGCGGTGCGGCTTTTTTTCAAACAAGTTGTACTGACAAAGTCCATCCCCTTTTCTATTGAAAATCAGAATATCAATTTAGAGCAATTGATTAAGTTAAGACGACTCAAACAAGAGCAGAAAACGGCTGCTGTTACGCATGAAAGCAATGACAGCTCAAACAGCATTCAACATAACGATGAATTTCTCATTGATGATGACCATCTAGACTTATTTGAAGAACTTAACGCAATCTTGGGTGAAGGTGATAAAAATTAACCCTGTTGCATTTTTATACATTATTTAAATTTTTTCATTTAAAAACTTAGGTATGCTTCATGCAATGACAATAAAAAATGCATGGAGCAATCAATGATTGTAAAAAGAGCGACATTAGATGATCTCAATCAACTTGCAGTTTTATTTGATGAATACCGCCAATTTTATGGTGCTTCTTCCAATTTAAATCTTTCCCAACAATTTTTAAAACAACGCTTTGAAAACCAAGAAAGTGTCATTTTTATTCATATCAAAGATGAAGTATTTACAGGTTTCATTTTGCTTTATTTAGGTTTCTCTTCTGTTGCCTGTTCAACCTACTATATTTTAGACGATGTTTATGTAACACCCCAATTTCGCCGTCAAGGCTCAGCCAAACAACTTATTGATACTGCCATTTTGTTTGCACGACATGAAAATGCGCTTCGCATTAGCCTCGAAACGCAAAAAACCAATCGTGAATCTCATCGGCTATATGAAGCTATGGGTTTTATTGCTGATAATGAGTTTAGAACCTACCATTGTTTCCTCAAATAGCTTCTCGGGTACGTGCTAACGCTATCTGCTCAGGTGTCAAATAAATCCATTCGCCTTCTTTTAGCTCAGGGCACTCTAACGCACCAATTTGCACACGATGCAGCTGTTCTACTTTATTGCCCACTGCAGCCAACATTCTTTTCACTTGATGATAAACGCCTTGATGAATTGTCATTTGCAACTCACAGGCTGCCAATTGCTGTACATCTGTAGCTGCAAAAGTACCTTGTTCATTACGTAACTCAACCCCCTGTTTAAGCTGCTCAATCTGTTCAGAGGAAATTGGATCAGCAGTTTGCATACGGTAAACTTTACCCACATGCTTTTTGGGATGGGTTAATGCTTGAAGAAATTGACCATCATCCGTAAGCAGCAATAAGCCAGTGGTGTCTTGATCTAAACGCCCAACACATTGTAATCCACGATTTAACAGTACATCATCAAACAAGTCGAATACACTAAAATGATGCGTTGCCTGATGAGAGCATTCATAGCCCGTAGGTTTATTTAGTGCAATGTAAACGTTTTCTCGATATTGATAGCGTTTTCCATATACATCAAAAACTAAGTTTTCCAAATTTAGCTTTTGCTTAGGATTTTGCATAATGTCTTGGTCAATGCTAACAGCTCCAGATTTAATTAATTGCTGGCAATGCTTACGCGAACCAAAACCTTGAGATTGCAACATTTTTTCCAAATACATAATTTAAAGCCTTACATCAAAGTGCTGCATTTTAAACAATTTTCTAATTTCCCGCTGATTTTCTGAATGCAATGTACAAAAAGTCGTTACAATAGTTGCATTTTCACACATTCTCCCTGCATCTCATGCCTAATTTAGATTTAAATCTGATAGTACTTTTGGTTTTAGTGGCTTGTGGTATTTTCAGTCACAACTCTGCTGTTACCATTGCTGCTGCTGTACTGATTGTCTTCAAAATAACACCATTAAGTGAGTTTTTCCCGCTATTACAACAACACGGTTTAAATATTGGTATTGTTATTTTAACCATCGGTGTTTTAACCCCAATTGCCAGTGGCAAAATCCCTGGTGAGGCTATTCTTAAATCATTTTTAAGCTGGAAATCATTACTTGCAATTGCAATCGGCGTATTTGTGGCTTGGTTAGGTGGACGTGGGGTCAAACTGATGACTCATCAACCCAATATAGTTGCAGGTTTACTGATTGGAACTGTAGCAGGGGTTGCTCTGTTACGTGGGGTACCTGTAGGTCCTTTAATTGCCGCAGGTGTATTGTCATTATTTATAGGACACTCTTAGCCCAATTCAATTGAATGTGATGATGCAATCTTTGAATTGCACCATCACAGCAAACATATCTATTAGATTAAGACAAATAATACTGATGACGCTTCTGTGAAAATTTATCCAACTGTTTCAAGAAGCCTTCAAAATAATTCTTCTCTTTTTCCTCAGTTCGATAGCCAGCATATAATGTCCTACGCAGACCTCTTTCAGAAACACAATCCAAACGACGTGATGTTACCCAGCCTTTTTGCTCATACTCATTCACAACCCAATCAGGCAAAGCCGCAATACCACGCCCACTTGCCACCAATTGAATTAACATTTGAGTTAAGTCCGTGGTACGGATCTGTTTAGGTAGAATATTCGCTGGAATGAATAGCTTAGACATAATATCTAAGCGATGTTTATCAACTGGATAAGTAATAAGAGTTTCTTCAGCCAAATCCTGTACTGTAATCTTTTCAGCACGTACCAAAGGGTGTGTATTGGATAATACTAAGCGCGATTCGTATTCAAAGATTGGAAAGTAATCCACCCCTTTTAAAGCAATTGGATCTGCGGTAATAAGCAAATCAAACTCGCCATTTTGCAACAACTCATGCGGATTGGCTTCGAAGCCAGAAGCAAAATCTAAATCTACATCTGGATATTGCTGGCGATATTGATTTAACAATGGCATGAGCCAATCAAAACAACTATGACATTCTGAGGAGAAAATAATACGTCCAGTTTGACCATGTACAATTCGCGTAATATCAGTTTGTGCAATTTGAATTTGCGGCAAAACATCGTCTGCAAGCTTTAATAGACGTTGTCCTACATTGGAAAATGAGACAGGACGGCTACGACGATTCACCACCTCTACCCCGTACCAATGATCTAACTCTTTTAATTGATGCGAAATAGCCGAAGGCGTCAAACACAAATCATTGGCGGCAGCAACCAAAGAGCCATGTTCACGAAGTGCGAGTAATGTTTTTAGATGTCGAATTTCAAGCATGTTTATTATCAGTCCGCAAAAATCAAAAGTAAAATGTCCGCGTAATAGTTTAAATCGGATGAAATACCGCAAACCGAGCGAGCAACGACATAAATGTTGATTGATATAATTAAAAACAAAAATCAAAAAAAATGAATTTAACTCATTCTATCACAAAATAAATTAATATATTTCACTACTTATTCATTTCAGCATCTCTTAATTAGATCGCATTTACATATATTTTCCTTAATCTTCAGGTTGAATATACTCAGGCATCAAGTGAGATTTTTTAATACTTTTTTTCTTAAAAAAATACTGAACATATCCTTTAATTTATATCAAAAATATACAAAAAAATTATCTCATTTATATGATTATATTTATTAATTTATAATAAAAAACCTAACATTTATAATTTTAATTACGTTCAAATTACAATAAATTCCGAGTAAATTACTTAACATTATTCGTTCATTTCACCTATAATTGTCCATTCTCCCCCTCCCAATGTTTCTATTAAAAATGATCTCTGTGGATATAAATACGGCGACTGATCCTACGCCATCCTATCGCCTATTATGGGTTATTCTTGCGCTTGCCTTAGGTGGTTTTTGTATTGGCACAACTGAATTTGTCGCGATGGGTCTTATCCAAGAAATTTCACATAATTTAAATGTGAGTATTCCTGTAGCGGGTCATTTTATTAGTGCTTATGCCATAGGCGTCACTATTGGTGCTCCAATCATCGCAATCTTAGCGGCTAAAGTACCCCGAAAAATCTTGTTGATTGGGCTGATGCTTTTTTATGGTATCGCCAATGTCATCACTGCATTAACAAATAGCTATGAAAGTATGTTGCTATCACGTTTTATCGCTGGGTTGCCTCACGGTGCTTATTTCGGCATTGCAGCATTAGTTGTTGCTGAATTTGCAGGTAAACAAAAACGTGCTTCTGCTGTTGCCAAACTCATGATGGGCTTAAATGTTGCAACGGTTATTGGTGTGCCTTTTGCGACATGGTTGGGACAGCATTATGGTTGGCGTACTGGCTTTGAATTTTCAGCTTCAATTGCATTTGTAACAGTGATTGCAATTTGTTTTTGTTTGCCAAAAATTCAACTCGACCACACTGCCAGCATTCAAAATGAACTTCGCGGACTTAAAAATACGCAAATGTGGTTAACTTTAGCTGTCGGCGCTATTGGTTTTGGCGGTCTTTTCTCGGTATATAGTTACGTTTCACCAATTTTGACTGAATACACACAAGCCCGTATTGAAATCGTCCCCTTTGCACTTGCAAGTATTGGTTTAGGTTTAGTACTTGGTGGTTTAGTTGCAGGACATTTCGCCGATAGAAACCTGAATAAAGCAATTATTTGGGTACTCCTTTCAAATGCTGGCTCTTATATTATTTGCGCACTCACGATAGGCAACCTCTATACGGCGTTTGCTGCATTATTCTTAGTCAGTTTTAGCATTGCAGGTTTAGGACCATTGCTGCAAACGCGTCTCATGGATGTTGCGGGTAATGCTCAGAGTTTGGCAGCCTCTCTGAATCATTCAGCATTCAATATCGCCAATGCTTTTGGTGCTTTTCTTGGCGGTTGGTTAATTAGTCAAAACCTGGGTTGGCTCGCGCCCATTTGGGTTGGTACATTACTGAGTTTCGGCGGTTTAATTATTTTATTTTGTGCTTTTCAGCATGAGAAAAATAATCTAGTCGTTTCATCATGTCATGAATCTATCTAACACAATGCCTAGACGTGTGCATATGTGAAATAAGCAATGAAAGTGCTTTTTCTGCTTTCATTGCTTTACCTATCGTTGACTCTCAATTTTTAAATATTATTCGGGTAACTTCTTACCACAATGTGGACAATAAGCATATTGTTCACGTTCCTGTTTCAAAGATTCCTCTTTTTGCTCTCGAATCAATTGCAAAATAATATCTTGGGTCTGCTCTTGAGTCAGTCCCACTTCTTTACGTATTTCCTCGATCTTCTCTTTTTCAAGAATAAAATCGATATCACTGTTTTGAATCAATTCACGAAATCTGAGTTCAAGTTCTTGTTTGCGTAATTCAAGCTCATTTGCCAAACCATTGGCTAGAATGCCCGCGGGTAAAGCGGCCAAGCCCACACCTAAAATGGTAATCAGTGCCCCTAAAAAACGGCCAAGCGGCGTTACAGGGGTCACATCACCATACCCCACCGTAGTTAAAGTCACGACCGCCCACCACATCGATGCTGGGATTGAACTAAAAACATCAGGTTGTACCCGACTTTCAATCAAATACACACCTGCTGCCGCCATAATAATCATAATCACCAAGATAAAAATGACGGCTTGGAATGAACCTTTTTCGCGTTCGATGACTCGTAATAAAATTTGCAATGAAACAAAATATCGAGTCAGTTTTAATAATCGAAGTAAACGGACAATTCGGAGGAATCGTAGGTCGAAATGAACAAAGAAATTGAGATATGCAGGCAAAATAGCCAGTAAATCAATAATCGCCCCACCACTTTTAACCCAATTTAAACGATTTCTCCAAGCCGATTCAAAACTGTCTGACTCTGCAACTGACCAAAAACGTAAAATGTATTCTGTGGTAAAAATAAAAATTGAAAAAAGTTCAAAATAATAAAAAAAAGCTTCGTAACGTACATAATATTGATGTACTGACTCAAGTAATACCGCCGCAGCATTACTCATAATGAGTGCTATCAGAAAATAATTAATCGCACGACTTAAGCGGGTTTCATAATCTTCATTGTGCAAATTGTTATAAACAAACTTGCGTAGCGTATACCATGCCGTAAATTTCATTGCTGTTCTAAGTTATTCTTATCGCTTATAAATCAGTGTATATGAACTTTAATTTAAAGTAAGCAAGAATTCCTCTTGCCTACTCTTTTCTCTCATTTAAGTTTTATTCAATATAAAGTAACGCTAAACGTACTTGGTCATAGCCCATACGTGGATTAGTTGCTTCCACAATTGGACGTAATTTGATTGCACCATCATCTGCGAAATGATCTGGGCTTTGACGCTTCTGCAAACGTTTATAGATTTTACGGACTTCCTCTACAACCTCTTCACCTGGATGCGCGACAGAAATATCCAAACCTTGCTCTTTATGTAAACGTCCTAAATGATTAATAATGGTGGCAGGAGTGAGCCCACGTTCCGTTGCAATATCTTCAATCTCATAGCCAGATTCAAATAGTTCACGAGTTTCGTCTAAAGTTGCTGAAGCATAGTTTTGCTTACCCGCACTCCGAGCAATTTTCTTTTCATTTCGCTCAATTTCAACTTCATTTAACGTTCCGCCACAATGTCGAATAAAGGCTTTATGTTGTACGCTTAAATCGGTTTCAGCAAAATTTGTTTCAGCTTCAACAGAGAGTTCTTGAAAGCGTCGATCTGCTTTAATAGCAAGACTGTCTAATTCCAAAGCTTGCATGTTAAAGCCGAGCAATTTTAAACCATCTAATGATTTTAGGCGTGATAATGCGACATAACCTTGTCCTTTCTCGAAAGTATGGCTTAAGTTTATTTCTGCCGCTGCCAAGGTCATACCTTGTGATTTATGAATAGTAATTGCCCATGCCAGACGCAGTGGAATTTGCTGCAAACTAGCAATACTCTTCCCCGCTTCGTTATCGACCGACCATGTTTCCGGTTCAACCAATAAGACTGAACCATCAGTGAGTTTCACTTTTGGCAAAATACCATGATCATCATCTTCTTCAAAACCAATGACTTCACCTAAACTGCCATTGATATATCCCATGTCAAAGTTATTTTTCACAAACATCACTTTGGCATTCTTTTTTAAAGTTAACGCTTCTGGGGCACGTACAGAAGATTTCAGGGTTTCAATTAATTTATCATTACCATCACAGACTGCCATGAATTCATGACCTTGCTGCTCAATGGCATTTAAATGCTGAAAATTAATTGAATCGACATCCATGTTATGGGTATAAAGACGCGTAAATGTATCACCAATATCTTGTGAACGCGTTTGTTCTAATACACGTATATGTTCCGAAGTAATGCTCTGACTACGGATAGCATTCAAAATATCATTCAGATAATCATTGCCTTGACGATGTTGCTCGGTCAGGTAGCAAACACGGAACTTGGCCTCAACCCACGCCTCAGACATAAAGCAGAATTTATCCCGATTCAGCTCTTCTTTTTTCCCAACGGGCGGCAACTGAAAAAAGTCACCCGCAACAATCACCTGAATGCCGCCAAAAGCATCGTCACTTTCTTTGAAGTATTTTAAAACCTGATTGACTAAATTGAGTTGTTTTGCATGCAACATCGAAATTTCATCAATAATTAATACCTGTGCATTTTCTAAATGTTCTTTGAGGTATTTACGTTCTTTCATACGCTTAAGATCATCATCGCTTAGGCTATCTTTAATACCAATACCCGCCCAAGTATGAATGGTCATGCCATTCATATGCGTTGCAGCAATACCTGTAGACGCTGTAATTGCAACAGGTACCTTACGCGCTTTCAAATAATTGATGTACTGATTTAAAGTATAGGTTTTTCCTGCACCAGCCGAACCTGTAAGGAAGACATTTTCGCCAGCTTTAAGGAGCTTAAGTGCAGTTTCTTGTTTCATATGACCGATAACCAATAAATAACGGCTATAGCCTAACGAGTTTTGCGTTAAAAGTTAAGTCTGAGAAGAAACACAGTTATCTTTTCTTAGATTAATCCAATAAATTACAAAAGCTTATCCATCAATTTAAAAATGAAGCAAAATAGTTTTTGTTGAGTGTTTAACTTTTATGAAGTTTATTTCAGTGCTGGTGAAAAATGTTCGTTAAACCATTGAATGAATTGTTCTGCAATCGTCACCAACAATTGCTCCGCTTTTTGATTATTTGGATATTCCAATTGATCAAACAATAATTTACCTGCCTGAATATGACAACCTAGTGTTAAAGACTGTGCGTAATGCGGTGAGGACATATGAAAAGCAACATATTCTCCCTGCATAATCCGTTCCGCATAACTCATCGCCAAACAATGATGAAATATATTCGACTCTTCGATTATTCTTTCAATATGATGCAGTTCCTCAAAACTCCAACCAGAATATTGCAAAATGGTTTGGGGCGATACAGCATTCCAAGTATTTACTGCAAAATTTTGTTTTAACCGCGCTAAAATTTCATCTTTATGTAACTGCCGATGCCATTCTACGGCGTGGTGAAACAAACCTAGCCATGTACTATTTTTGGCAATTTCACGGTTTTCATTAAAACAATAGATCAAATAATCTCGAACATAAGCATCAAATACAGACACTCTTAAATTCTGATATCTCAAATAAAATAAAGCCCTAAACTCATTCACAGGAACATGATGCCGACGTAAGGTGCGATAAAATCCCCGATTTTGGTGTGTACTTGGATGTACATAATTCAATAACTCATGAGGTAAATCTTGCACAATATGATGTAAATGCAACATATATGCTTGCATGACACGGCTAATTTTCTTGTAGACTTGCTTCACTATGGTTTCATTCTTATTGGCAACATTACGCAGTAAATTCATCCATTCATCCAAATATAAAATAGATGGACTGATGGCGATACGCTGATCCTCTACCGTTTGCTGTTGTCCTTTCAGCACCACGCTTTGATTGTTCTGGTGTTCAAACCATTGTTCTGTGGTCGCATGAATATCACAACTTTGAATGAACATCCGCGCACAGGTATGTTGAAAATATTGTAATGTTAATAAAATGATACAAGGGTGAATTTGACTAGTATCGACAAAACTTAAAGCGGTAACGGCGACGCGTACATGACTGTGTTGGATGTGTGCACTTAACCAGTCAAGTACCATTGCATCTTGCTTAAACAGCCAATTGACCGTTCTGGAATAGTCAAATATAGGTAAACGCGCCACCTTTTTTTGCCAGATCTGCGCATTTGGCTGCAAAAAATTCTGTTTAGCCAACAAATCATCTTTATGCCACAACTCACGATTCATCAAACGTACAAAGGATAAGACATGACTTTGCTGTAATGCATAAGGTTGCAGTAATGCAAAATCCATTTGATGATCAAGCAACTCATCTAAATTAAATTTTTGTTCAAAAGTTAAAGTCGCTATCCGATACAGTGCTGAAGGTAAAAACTGCGCTGCACTGTGACAAAGCTCATCATAACAATCCATTAAGCCCTGCAAGGGTAAAAAATCATCTCCATTCACAATATGTAAAGCACAAAGCTGGCTAAAATGTTGTTGTAATGCAGGATCCAAATCAATTCCCATTTGTTTAGACTGGGCAAAACAAGCGTATTTTGCCATTCCAAGTACCATTAAACGCCGATCTAACAACTCAGCTTGAGCCGAGCTCATACGGTTTAAACATGTAATAACACGCGTAGGTCCATCCACCCACTGATAAATTTGTTTCGCAATAAGTTCACGTAATTGCTGCGCTTTATTTTTAAGAAATAAGGAGTGTTGTTCATTCAATTGATCAGTCAAAAAACCGACATCATTCAAAAAGAAATCTTCAAGTAATTCTGCATGTTGATCTTGATAATGGAAGTTATATTGAATAAAAGGCGTCTGTTGATTTTGGACTAATTCAAAAGAAAGATGAAACATCTCATTCATTATATAGATGGTATGTTTCTCTTGATCTATCCGAAACATATTTTGCGCATTAATATCCCCCAAGATTTGCCATTGTTGATGCTGCATGGTCATCAAATCTAGGGAAAAACTCAGAATCAACTGAGCAATTTGACGTTGTTGCGGTATTAAACGCTCTTGTTCCATACACGCCCCTCATTCTACTTTTGTATAATGCCTCTCTTTATTGTAATCAAATTTTTAAAAAAAACACCTAAAGAAAGATATTCATATATTTTGTTATTTTTCAAAATATTAGATAAAAATATTACAGTATTAATTTTCAACAGCATCCTACCTCTCCACGACAATTTTCCAATCTAAATATGATGGTAGGTGTTTGGTAGGTAGGCTTAAATGTGTCTTCATTTAATACTCAAACCACGGTGAGGGTCACCGCTTAAAACATAACAATGGTAGAAGGAATCGCACCATGGCTTTTAAAAATATTGCAGATCAAACAAACGGTTTTTACATTCCATGTGTTTCACTCTTTGGTCCAGGCTGTGCTAAAGAGATTGGGACCAAAGCACAAAATTTAGGTGCTAAAAAAGCACTGATTGTTACCGATGCTGGCTTATTTAAGTTTGGTGTAGCAGACACGATTGCAAGCTATCTAAAAGATGCGGGTGTCGACAGTCACATCTTCCCAGGTGCAGAACCAAACCCAACAGATATTAACGTACATAACGGTGTACAAGCTTACAATGACCATGCCTGTGACTTTATTGTCTCACTAGGTGGTGGTTCATCACATGACTGTGCAAAAGGCATTGGTCTGGTAACAGCAGGTGGCGGTCATATTCGTGATTATGAAGGCATTGATAAAAGCTCTGTCCCAATGACTCCTCTGATTGCAGTCAATACAACTGCTGGTACAGCATCTGAAATGACGCGCTTCTGTATTATTACCAACACAGACACGCATGTAAAAATGGCAATTGTCGATTGGCGCTGCACTCCACTGATTGCAATTGATGACCCTAAACTCATGATTGCAAAACCAGCTAGCTTAACTGCTGCTACAGGTATGGATGCATTGACTCATGCTGTAGAAGCATATGTTTCTACTGCTGCAAATCCAATTACCGATGCATGTGCTGAAAAAGCGATTTCAATGATCAGTGAATGGTTGCGCCCAGCGGTTGCCAACGGTGAAAACCTTGAAGCACGTGATGCAATGAGCTATGCACAGTATCTTGCAGGTATGGCATTCAACAATGCCTCTTTAGGTTATGTTCATGCCATGGCACACCAATTAGGCGGCTTCTATAACCTACCACATGGTGTATGTAATGCGGTATTACTACCACATGTATGCGAATTCAACTTAATTGCCTGCCCTGACCGTTATGCACGTATTGCCGAGTTAATGGGTGTTAACACCACTGGATTTACCGTGACTGAAGCTGCCTATGCTGCGATTGAAGCAATCCGTGAGTTGTCATCTTCTATCGGTATTCCATCAAACCTATCTGAACTCGGTGTGAAAGAGCAAGATTTAGGCATTATGTCTGAAAATGCTCAAAAAGATGCTTGTATGTTGACTAACCCACGTAAAGCTACTCATGCTCAAGTGGTTGATATTTTCAAAGCGGCATTAAAAAGTGGCGCTGAAGTTGTAGATTTTAAAGCAGCGGTGTAAGTCTCTCCAATCTCTTACTTTTTGCTTTTGGCAACCCAGTTCTGTTTGAATCGGGCATGGAATGTAGCCAATGTTGACTAACCATTGGCTGCAGTCTAGATTCTTTACAGAAGAAGGCACTGGGTTGCATTTTTTTATTTTACAATCAATTCAATTTGACAAATGTTCCAACATCATCAAGGATTAAGCCATAATAAATCTTGATGAGTATAAAAATGACATCGCTCAAAATTCCTACCACCTATCAAGCCGATGTTCTGGGGCCAGATTATCAACAGCTTGTGCTTGAATTCCCCGATGATTATGAAGGCAAAGTCGTTGCGACTCTAGTTCGCAAAAAAACCTCTCAAACCACCACCAAAGCAATTTTATACATTCATGGTTTTATTGATTATTTCTTTCAAACTGAAATGGCAGATCAATTCAATCAGCAGGGTTTTGATTTTTATGCACTGGATTTACGCAAATATGGACGTTCCCGTTTAGGGCATCAACAACTCTATAATGTACGTGATTTAAGTGAATACGATGCAGAAATTAGTAAAGCCTTAGAAATTATTCAAGCAGAAGGTCATGATGCAGTGTTGTTAAGCGGGCATTCAACGGGAGGCCTCATTTGTACCTTATTTGCAGCCCATCACCCGCAGCATTCATTGATTAAGGGTTTATGGGCAAACAGTCCTTTTTATGATTTCAACATGAGCGAGTTCGAGAAAAATAAAGCGTTACCGCAACTCAGCAAACTAGGTCGATTGCTTCCGAATCTCACTATTCCAAGCGGTTTGAATAAATGGTACGTCCCTAGCCTACATTGTCACTATCATGGTGAATGGAATTTTAATCTGGAGTGGAAACAACCAAGCTATAAAATGGTAAAACTCAGCTTTGTTCGAGCCATCCATGAAGCTCAAAAAGAGATTCACGCAGGTGTAACACTCACTATTCCCACCCTAGTCATGCATTCACATCAAACCACCAACCCGAAAAAATGGGGGATTGAAGCTCAGACCAGTGACGTGATTTTAAACGTTAATGACATTCAAAAATACGCCGAGAAAATGATCGGAGATATCAGTATTCAAACCATTGAAAATGGTTTGCACGATTTAGTTTTATCCGCACCTAAAGTTCGTGAGCAGGTTTATCAGAACTTATTTGCTTGGATAAAGGAGAAAGGAATCTGAATTAAAAGTCCTCTCTATCCTTAAATTTCAATAGCGTTTGATGAACAGGATGTGCCTTAGGCATCAGTTCAATCAAACGCTCTACCGCATCTATTGCTTCTGGAAAATGCGCCACGTGTTTCAGCAATACATCTGTTTCGTTGGCTTTAAAAATGGCATCACTTAAACGTGACTCCAAACAATCTCGCCAAGCACATAAAAATGGACTTTCGGTTTTCGCCAAGAACACGCCTGTATACAGCTTTAAAGCGGTTTCCAAATATCCAGCGTCTAAAGCTTGTTCAGCCTGTAAAAAATCCGCATCGACATTGACCAACAAACGGTAAGGTCTTGAGCCTAACATGCCTCCCAAAATATCACGAAGTTGTGACATTTCCGCTTTTAACGTTCCCACACTGACCTTACGTTCTCCATATAGCGCTTGATGTAAGGTATCCAAAGTTAGCCCTTGAGGACACAAAGCCAAAATCGCAAGAATCTCAATTTGACGTGGTGTCAGTACCAAGGCTTTACCATTAAACAAAATTTGTGGCACAGCAAATGCACGAATAAATAACTGTTGCTTTTGATGTTCCAATAAAGCGGATTGAATAATCGAAGAACAGCGCTCAGCAGCCAAAAGTCCCAAGCTATTGTGGTTTTTCCATGTGGTCGATAAGTCGATGACCCCCAAGAGTTGCTTTGAATAAGGATCAATAATAGGTGCCGCATAACACACCCAGTCCTGTATAGAAGTCATGTAGTGCTCATTAGAAAACACACAACTCGATTGCTGGGTTTTTAACGATAATGCTAATGCATTAGTACCGACCAACTCTTCTCGCCACTGCCCACCTTCAACAAAGTGTACACTTTCAGCAGCTCTTTGCATTTGATTACTCGATGCCGACCACACAATGGTACTACCGATATCGCCCACAGCAATCACCATGGAAGATTGCTGTGCAATATGTTTGAGGTCTTCCGTGCATAGTTGTAAGGCATGCTCTAATGCACCGTTTAAACCACGACGATGCTGATGATTGATTGGCGCTGCCATACGGTCTTTAGGAATCGCTGCCGAAGCAGAACGCTGCCATGAACTTGCAATACTTTGCCCTAATTGTTCTGCATGTAATGGCGAAAGGCTACTGCTTTGGCGAAACTGATCAATCCTTTGTCTTTTTTCTAATAATGCTTGCTTATTCATCATTGCTTTCTCTCAACAACTAATGATTCGACGTCCTGTACTTAACTGTTTTTGTAAGCATTTGTCGTCCTGTTGTAAACCTTCTACTTTCCAACCTTTCTCCAACCTTATGCTAGTTATGCTAAACAAATAATGTACTGTTGTACCTTATACCAAAGCTGTAGAAGCTGAGATAAACAACAAGCAAAGGAAATTATATATGCGTTACGTCGATCCTAATCAACCTGGTTCTAAGGTTCAATTTAAAGCACAATACGAAAACTTTATTGGTGGCCAATGGGTTGCACCTATTAAAGGAGAATACTTCGAAAACATCTCGCCTGTCGATGGCAAAGTATTCACAAAAATTCCTCGCTCAACGGTTGAAGATATCGAACTTGCGCTTGATGCAGCGCACAAAGCTAAGGCTCAATGGAACAAATCCTCTCCTACAACGCGTTCAAATCTGTTACTTAAAATTGCAGATCGTTTAGAACAAAATCTTGAATTACTGGCGGTTGCAGAAACTTGGGACAATGGTAAACCTGTCCGTGAAACACTTGCAGCTGACATCCCTCTAGCAATCGATCACTTCCGCTATTTTGCAGGTTGTATTCGTGCACAAGAAGGCGGAATTTCTGAGATTGATGAAGACACAATTGCTTACCATTTCCATGAGCCATTGGGTGTAGTGGGTCAAATTATCCCATGGAACTTCCCAATTCTTATGGCAGCATGGAAACTTGCTCCAGCACTAGCAGCAGGCAACTGTATTGTTCTTAAGCCAGCTGAACAAACCCCTGTCGGTATTTTATTGGTTGCTGAATTAATTCAAGACATATTACCAGAAGGAGTCTTGAACATCGTCAATGGCTTTGGTGCTGAAGTGGGCCGTCCACTTGCAACTAGCCCACGTATTGCAAAAATCGCATTTACTGGTTCTACGCAAGTAGGTCAGTTAATTATGCAATATGCGACTGAAAACATTATTCCTGTAACGCTGGAACTTGGTGGTAAATCTCCAAACATTTTCTTTGAAGATATCATGGATCGTGAAGATGACTACCTAGACAAAGCCCTTGAAGGTTTTGCAATGTTCGCTTTAAACCAAGGTGAAGTATGTACATGTCCTTCACGCGCTCTCGTTCAAGAAAGCATTGCAGACAAATTCCTTGAAAAAGCTATTGAACGTGTAAAACGTATTAAAACAGGACATCCATTAGACACAGACACCATGATTGGTGCGCAAGCTTCTCAAGAGCAGCAAGAAAAAATCTTGGGCTGTATTGCAACAGGTCGTGGCGAAGGTGCAGAAGTACTTACTGGCGGTGGTGCACGTAACGAAGTCGGTAGTGGTTTCTACATTGAACCAACCATCTTCAAAGGTAATAACAGCATGAAGATTTTCCAAGAAGAAATTTTTGGACCTGTCTTGTCTGTAACTACCTTCAAAGACTTTGATGAAGCCATCAAAATTGCCAATGACACCATTTATGGCTTAGGTGCAGGTGTATGGTCACGTTCAGCACATACTTCTTATCGTGCTGGTCGCGCGATTGAAGCAGGTCGTGTATGGACCAACTGTTACCACATCTACCCTGCGCACGCGGCGTTCGGTGGCTACAAGAAATCAGGTATTGGTCGTGAGAATCACAGAATGATGCTTGATCATTACCAACAAACTAAAAACTTGTTAGTGAGCTACTCGACCAAACCAGCAGGTTTCTTCTAATCTCCTCTATTGAAACCTGTTTCCTTTGCACGAAAATAAAAACAGCGAACCTAGGTTCGCTGTTTTTATTTTTGAATCTGTTATTGACTGTTTACTTACATTAAGTGGAAACAATCGTATGATTTGGTTCAGTTGCAGGTTCTTCTTTAAATAAAATCATCAAACAAACAAAAATTAGCCCCATTCCTAACCAACCAAATCCATCTAATTTCTCTCCGACAATCAGCATTGCAAATACAGCAGCCATAAATGGTTCAAACAAGGTCAAAGTCACTGCACGACTTGCAGGCACAGTTTTGAGCCCATAACCAAATAATAAATAGCCCAAAAACATTGGAATCAGCATCATATAACCAACAACATACACATGAATGGCTTGATCAAACAGATTTGCCCCAGTGTAAAAGGCTGTAGGAAGTAATAATGCTGCACCGAATCCAAAAATTAAACCAATTGATGCTTTCGCTTCTACACCGCGATCAATCAGTTTTTTGGCAGCCCATGAATACAGCGAATAAGTCAGTCCAGCGACTAAACCTAGAATAACCCCTACAATTTTCTGATCGGTTGAATGTTGTAACTGAGTCGTAGCATGTGACTCGCCGAGTGAGAGTAACAACACTCCAAATATGCCCAGAAAACAACTTAAGAACCATCGTTTAGATAATTGCTTTTGATCAAAAATACGCTCTAGCAAGGCAGTAAATAAAGGCGCTGTACCTATAGACACCACAGTCCCGATGGTAATGCCTGCCAAATGCATAGAACTATAAAAGGCTAGCGGGTAAATTGCCACAGAAAGAGCACCTAACAATAATATGCCTTTATTTTTAGGAATGTCTTGAAGATGTTTTGCAATTTTCTTTCTAGCTAATAATGCCTGTAGAAGCCCACCACCACCCATAGCCAAAGCTCCAATTGCCAAGGGACTTAAATGAGGAGCAAATGATGCAGCTGTACCTGTAGTTCCCCATAATACCGAGGCAACCAGTACCGCGATAAAACCATAATGTGGACTTAAATCAAACTTCTGGCTCACACATTCAACTCCTGTTGTAAAAGGCGCTCTATCATTTGCTTCGCAGCATGTACCTTCGTTCCATTGCCTTCCAAACCTGCACGGGCAATCGAACCCTCTAAAACAAAAGAAATGAATAATGCTAATTCTTGAGCTTTATTTTGATCCTGAAACATTGCATTTAAATGCTCTACTAAAATCTGCTCAACTTCATCTTTATGTTGCTTCACCATTAGTCGCTCTGGACTTGCAGCGGGAAACTCCGCCGCTGCATTCAATAAACCGCAACCTCTAAATCCCTTTTCGTATGCACATTCCGCATGATCTTGATAGGCATCGAATACAGCCAAAATTTTTTCATAAGCAGAATTACAATCGACTAATCGCTTGGCATACAGGTCTAGCCATTCCTGATGACGAGCTTGTATATAAGTAGCAATCAAATCAGATTTGGTCGGGAAATTATTGTAGAGCGACATTTTAGCTACACCCGCCCGATCAGTTATTGCATTAATCCCTGTATTGGCAATACCATCGTTATAAAACAAGGTGGCTGCTGCATCTAAAATTTTTTCCTTTGCCGACTTATTACTCATGCTAATAATCCCAATAGGTATACCGATCTACCTAATTTATAAAAATGAATATAAAATTGCAAACTAAAATTCATCTATTTGAAAGGAATGAATGTCTTTTAAAAGTTAAATATTGAAGAAAGCGAATGAAAAAATCTCCTGAAAAACCATCCAAGAGATTTTCTCTGAAACTATTAATATAATTTAAGCGGAAGTTAATGCATGTTCTAAAAAATGCAGATGATCAATACCCCAGTACATTTCATTCTGACTAAACCACGTCGGCGCCCCAAACACCCCACGTTGTACAGCTTCTTCAGTAACCGATTTTAACTGTTGTTTGACTTGCTCATCTTCCAACCAATCTTGTACCTGTTGTACATCCAAGTCCAAATCTATAAGCATTTTTTTAAACTCTTGTAGATCATTCAGATTACGTGGCTCACCAAACATGGCATGAAATACACCTGTAAGTACACGCAAAAATTGCTCAGCTTGATAGATCTGTACAGCAGTGACTAAGCGCATTAATTGTAAAGTATTAATTGGGAAATAAGGATTCATTTGCATGGGAATCTGCCAGAGCTTCGACCAGCGCTTTAAATCTTTCATGGCATATTGTGCCTTTGCGGGAACAATCATGGGGCTGCTGTTACCCGTTGCCTTGAATACCCCGCCCAAAAGCATCGGTTTCCAAAGAATGTTGGCATGTCTGTCTGCAGCTATTTTTTGGATACGATGAAAACCTATATAACTATATGGACTGCCTAAATCAAAATAAAATTCTATTGTTTGCATTATTAAATCTCCCTATTTAACATTTTGAAATATTTGCATTACCAACGTTCAATCCAAGGTCTTAAGTCTAATTCATGTGTCCATGCATCACGAGGTTGATGTGCCAAATGCCAATAATTTTCTGCAATATGCGCGGGGTTTAATATGCCATCTTGCGACTTAAGTGCATAAAGTTCAGGAAAGGTGGTTTCAATAAAATCTGTATCAATTGCTCCATCGACTACAACATGTGCAACATGAATGTTCTTTGGTCCTAATTCACGTGCCATACTTTGTGCCAAAGCCCGTAATGCATGTTTAGCACCTGCAAAGGCGGCAAAATTTGCAGCACCTCGAACACCTGCCGTTGCACCTGTAAAAATGATGCTGCCTTGTTCACGCAGTACCATACGTTTGGCAACCTCACGCCCAACTAAAAAAGCACTAAAACATGCCATTTCCCAAATTTTGAAATATTTACGCGCCGTTTCTTCTAAAATACTGCACGGTACATTCGCCCCAATATTAAAGACCATCACTTCAATCGGGCCTATTGAACTTTCTATCTGTTCAATTAATTCAATCACTTGCTCTTCTTTACGTGCATCAGATGCAAAACCGTGAGCCTTAGCACCCATTTGTTCAATTTCATCAATTAAGGGCTGCAACTTATCGGCATTACGGCGTGTCATACATGCTATATATCCCCCACGCGCAAAGCGTTTTGCAATCTCACCCCCTGTCGCATCACCTGCACCAATAATTAAAGCAACACCCTTTTGCCTTATTTGTTGTTCATTCTTCTGTTTCATTTTCACCCCATTAAATAACGATCGTTACTATAACGAATACTATGTTATAATTTATCTATCGTCAAATCTCGTTTATGAGTCATTCACATGCGATATAAACCAAGCTACAAACAAGAAAAACGCAAAGAATTACTGTATATCAGTGGTCAACTGGCTAAACAGCAAGGCTTTGCTGCAACAGGCGTGGATGGCTTCATGAAAGCTGCTGGTGTGACCAGTGGAGCTTTCTATTCACACTTTGCTTCTAAACATGCGTTATTAAAAGCTTTATTAGAATCAGAACTACAACAAAGTTTTTCAAGATGGGAAAATAATCCCCATAATAACCCGCATGAATGGCTTGATTTTGAATTAAACCGCTACCTCAATATCTCTCATGTGCAACATGCGGATCATGGTTGTATCTTACCTGCGCTTGCCAGCGAAGTAGCCCGCTCAGATATCGACATCAAACAACTTTATCAACAAGAATTACTGCGCGGACACGCCCTGTTTACTCAACATTTAGGTAGTGAAGACAAAGCCTGGGGCGTCCTTTGCCAACTGGTGGGTGCGATTAGTCTTGCGCGTGGTATGGCAGATGAAAATATACAAAAACAAGTGATCGATTCTAGCAAAGCTTTTTTAAAAGCAAGCCTTAATGTTTAAACTTTATTACTTACTTAGCTTTATTATTTTGGTATATATTCAAAACCATTTCGTTTATTCATTACAATTTAAAGCGTATGAAAACAACAGATCCCGATTTTCCTGAGACCATTTATGCCATTCAACATCTTGCTTTTGAAGACCTAGGTGCTTTAGAGGATACTTTTTATCAACTCGGCTTTCGTGTGAGATATGTAGAAGCAGGTGTCGATAACCTACGTAAAGCCCTAGAACATGAAGGGCTCACAGTAATTTTAGGCGGGCCAATTGGGGTTTATGAAACGGTAGATTATCCATTTCTAACAGAAGAAATTGAATTACTCAAACATCGACTAGCACGTAATTTACCTACGCTCGGTATTTGTTTAGGTGCCCAATTGATTGCCCATGCATTAGGTGCCAAAGTCTATACGGGATCACAAAAAGAAATAGGTTGGAGCAGTTTAGAAATCAAACCTGCCGCAGAGAATCCTCTTACAAGCCTCGCCGATACGCCAGTTTTACATTGGCATGGTGATACATTCGATTTACCGCAAAACGCAGAACTTCTGGCAAGTTCAGTACTATATCCAAATCAAGCGTTTAAAATTGGTAATAATATTTTAGCACTACAATTTCATGTTGAAGTCGCTGCTGATGCAATGGAAAAATGGCTGATTGGTCATACCTGCGAATTACGCCATGCAAAAATTGATATTCCTAGCCTACGTGCCGATAACCAACGTTTTGCACCTGATTTAGAGCAACATGCACCACAAGTGCTTAAGTTTTTTATGCAGCATATTGAGTAAGACTCTAGATCAAATCGATCCTATTACTCCAAGAAGCAACAAACATAAAAAAGGCACTCAATGCGAGTGCCTTTTACTTTCCCGAAGAAATCGTGGGGAGATTATTTCTTCGCAGGAACTGATGCTTCAGTAGTGATATTTACTGTAATTTTATCGCCAACATTTGGCACGTATGCGCCGACACCAAACGCAGAACGGTCAAATGAAGTTGTAGCATTGAAACCAATCGACTGTAGTTTAGTCATTGGATGTTCACCTTGCTTGTTCATTACAGCATCAAGCACAACAGGTTTAGTGACATCTTTAACAGTTAAGTTACCTGTAATTTTATATTGGTTATTGCCTAAAGATTCTACCTTAGTACTTTTGAATGTGATATTTGGATAATTGATTGCATCAAAAAATTCAGCTTTTTTCAAATGCTCATCTAATGCAGCCACATTCGTATTTAAGCTAGACAATGGAATAGTCACATTCACTGAAGAATTCGCAGGTTTTTCATTATCTACATTAATCGTGCCTTGAATATTGCTAAAGTTTGCAGATGGTGTAGAAAAACCAAAATGGCTCCAAGAAAATACTGTTGCCGTGTGTGTTGGATCAATTTGATACGCCACAGGTTTTGCCATAGAGAATGTTGCAACTGAAGCAACTGCTAAACCCAAAGTTAATGCTTTTAAATTCATGTGATTTTATCTCGTTTCAGAATGATTATTAGTGTATACCTTTGAAATTATAATTCACTGTTATGGATAAGACGATATGTTTCAAATTTAGAACAGTTTAAAGGATTAATATTATTATGGATTTTATTAGAACGATTGTGACAGATTCCTCACTAAATTAATCATCTGTATTTTCATTTTGGTATTTTTCAAATAACAGTTGATCTATCCACTTCGGAATATACAACCCTAAGACTTTTAGCACTGTGATCCATTTAAAATTTAGTTTTATCTGCTTTTGTTGTTGTGATCTTTTATTACTATGATTTATGAACCTTATAACCATAAAAAAACGCCTCACATTAGAGGCGTTTTTTATAAAAATGACCGATTAAGCTGTCAATTCTTTTAGTGCATTTACAACTGCTTCAGTCGTAATACCAAAGAACTGGAACAAGTCTTTCGCAGGTGCAGATTCACCATAAGTCGTCATACCAATTACTTTGCCATCCAGACCAACAAACTTCCACCAGTAGTCGACATGCGCAGCTTCAACTGCAACACGCGCACGAATATGAGCTGGCAATACAGCTTCACGGTAAGCAGCATCTTGCTTCATGAACTCTTCAGCACATGGCATAGAAACGACACGCACACCTTCAAGTTGTGCATATGCTTCCATCGCTAGTGACACTTCAGAACCTGTTGCAATAATAATTGCTTTTAATTCGCCTTTTTCTTCTGCAAGAACATAACCACCTTTTGCTATGTTTTCAATTTGTGCTTGAGTACGAGTTTGGAATGGTAAGTTTTGACGAGAGAAGATTAACGCAGAAGGACCTTCTTTACGTACAAGCGCAGATTTCCAAGACACAGCTGCTTCAACAGTGTCACATGGACGCCATGTATTTAAGTTAGGTGTACCACGTAAAGATGCAATTTGTTCAACTGGTTGATGTGTAGGACCATCTTCACCCAAACCAATAGAGTCATGCGTATATACATGAATGACACGTTGTTTCATTAATGCAGACATACGGACCGCATTACGTGCATACTCCATAAACATTAAGAATGTAGCAACGTAAGGAATGAAACCACCATGCAATGCAACACCATTCGCTATTGCAGTCATACCAAATTCACGTACGCCGTAGTGTACATAGTTACCCGCTGGGTTATCTTGAACGCCTTGGCAACCTTTCCAAAGTGTTAAGTTAGAACCAGCCAAGTCCGCAGAACCACCTAATAATTCAGGCAATAATGGACCAAACGCTTGTAAAGTATTTTGGCTTGCTTTACGAGTCGCAATTGTTTCCGCTTTAGCATTAGTTTCTGCAATGAACGCATCTGCTTGAGCAATAAATTCAGCAGGCAAGTCACCTTCAATACGACGTAATAATTCAGCCGCTTCTGTAGGGTACTTCGCTTGATATTGAGTAAATACGGCATTCCAAGCTGCTTCAGATTCAGCACCTTTTGCTTTTGCATCCCATGCTGCATAAACGTCAGCAGGAATTTCAAATGGACCTTCTGTCCAGCCTAAAGCTTCACGTGTTAATGCAATTTCATCATTACCTAAAGGTGCACCGTGACAGTCTTCTTTACCTTGTTTGTTTGGAGAACCTAAACCAATAATTGTTTTACAAATAATGATCGTAGGTTTTTTAGTTTCCGCTTTTGCTTCTAAAGTTGCCGCGCGAATCGCATCGTTATCATGACCGTCTACACGAAGTACTTGCCAGCCGTAAGATTTGAAACGTTGCTCTGTATCGTCAGAGAACCAACCTTCGACTTCACCGTCAATTGAAATACCATTGTCGTCGTAGTAAGCAATTAATTTACCTAGACCTAAAGTACCTGCTAGTGAACATGCTTCATGCGAAACACCTTCCATTAAACAGCCATCACCCAAGAAACAATAAGTGAAATGATCAACAACTGCCAAGTCTTCTTTGTTGAACTGCGCTGCCAAAGTTTTTTCAGCCAACGCAAAACCTACAGCATTGGCAATACCCTGACCCAACGGCCCAGTTGTAGTTTCAATACCAGGCGCATAACCCAATTCTGGATGACCCGGTGTCTTAGAGTGAAGCTGACGGAAAGCTTTTAAATCTTCGATTGAAAGCTCATAACCTGTTAAATGTAACAATGCATATTGAAGCATTGAACCATGACCATTCGACAATACAAAACGGTCGCGGTTCGCCCATTGTGGGTTTGTTGGATTATGATTTAAAAATTCGCGCCAAACGACGTCTGCAATATCTGCCATCCCCATTGGTGCACCTGGATGTCCTGAGTTGGCTTTTTGCACAGCATCCATAGCCAATACACGAATTGCATTTGCAATACGACGTTCGTTCAAAGGGGTTGTCATAGATCAGAGTCCAATTAAAACAATTTAAAGAAGATGAATATCACATTCAAAACTAGGCACTATTGTCTTAAAAAAAGCGAGATGGGTAAAGCCTTATACACAATTTTTCCCTATTAATTGCTACTTATGTGGACTTGAATGAATGGAAATATTAAGAATTTTATTTATACGAGCAAACAAAAAAAATTATTATTTTGATCTAGAGTTACATGCAACACCATATTGCCTATTATCATGCCTGTAAAATCAGATTAAAGCTTTGAAATACAGTTTAGAATTAGAAATAGCTTCTTCTGACACAAAATTCACGTTTATTTCAGATGAATGCAAGATCCAAGCAAAGTTAACCTAGCTCTAACAAAGCTCTTCACATAAAAAAAACTAACATCATTGAAACTGCACTAAATATCCATGTAAGGCAGACATAAGTATTTCTCAATAAAATTAGATTTCTGAGGAATTAATTTTTTGATGCACTTAAGAACAAAGTGACTATCAAGTTAGGTACTCCTTATGCCAATAATTTTGATTCCTAATGGTTTTGCTGCGAAAAGTTATGGTGCTAAAAATACTGGAGATGAAAAACATAAAGTTTACTTCACTGATTTAGAATCGGTTTATTTAACACAAAAGCGCCATTCCTCTAATGAGATAGCTTTTATGATGGATAACAACACTTATTTAGACCATTCGGATGAACGCTTCACGCCCTCCTATACATATCAATTTAAATAGCTTGTCTCAATTCCAACTCCCCCTTCAAAAATACGAATAAAATACGCTCACTATACCCCAATCCCTGTCATCGATAATTTACGGACTTGTGACTTCTTTTAAACCGTCGTTATTTTTCTGTGTTTAGTTCCGCTTTATGATCTTTATCATCACTTTTTAAGTATGCACATGCTTAACCAACAGCCAGAAGAATGATTTTCATCCCCTTTAAATTTCATCAATTTTTTTCTACTTAAGTATAACTGTGTATTAAATTGTTTAATTTATATACACTAAATATTTAAAGCCAAAACAATTAATTGCTGCTTTATCAGTTTTATAGATGCTTATATCAGATAAAAAGTCATTGAATTGAAATAAATTCATCCTTTTTTATACAAGTTGAGCTAGTCCTAAAGTCTAACTCGATGTAACATATTGCGTCTTTAAAATTAACTGTGATAGGACTTATGCGCGAGTACGCTGTATTTACTTCGGAATCTGTAAGCGAAGGCCATCCAGATAAAATGGCTGATCAAATCAGTGATGCTATCTTGGATGCAATCTTAAAAGAAGACCCATATGCGCGGGTTGCTTGTGAAACGCTTGTAAAAACGGGTGCTGTCGTACTTGCTGGCGAAATCACAACAACTGCAAACATTGATGTCGAAGCTGTTGTTCGTCAAACTGTAAACGGTATTGGCTACCACCATTCAGATTTAGGTTTTGATGGTTCGACTTGTGCGGTCATCAACATGATTGGTAAACAGTCTCCTGAAATTGCTCAGGGTGTTGACCGTCAAAAACCTGAAGACCAAGGTGCAGGTGACCAAGGTTTAATGTTTGGTTATGCAAGCCGTGAAACTGATGTGCTTATGCCTGCTCCAATTTCATATGCACACCGCTTAATGGAAAAACAAGCTGAATTACGTCGCAATGGCTCACTTCCATGGTTACGCCCAGATGCAAAAAGCCAAGTGACTTTTGCTTATGAAAATGGCAAGCCTGTACGTTTAGACGCAGTTGTACTGTCTACACAACACGATCCTGAAATTTCACAAGCGAACTTAAAAGAAGCTGTGATTGAAGAAATCGTGAAAAAAATTATTCCTGCGGAAATGTTCCATGCAGGCACTCAATTCCACATCAACCCAACAGGGATGTTTGTGATTGGTGGTCCAGTAGGTGACTGTGGTTTAACAGGTCGTAAAATCATTGTAGATACTTACGGTGGTATGGCACGTCACGGTGGTGGTGCTTTCTCTGGTAAAGACCCATCTAAAGTTGACCGTTCTGCTGCATATGCTGGTCGTTATGTTGCGAAAAACATTGTTGCTGCTGGCTTAGCTGATAAATGTGAAATTCAAGTGTCTTACGCAATTGGTGTTGCCGAGCCGACTTCTATTTCTATTAATACATTTAACACGGGCAAAGTGCCTGATGAATTGATTATTCAATTGGTTCGTGAACACTTCGATCTACGTCCATACGGCATTACACGTATGCTTGACCTTATTCAACCTATGTACAAGCAAACTGCTGCATATGGTCACTTTGGTCGCGAAGGTTCAGATACTGCATTTACTTGGGAAAAAACAGACAAAGTTGAAGCACTTAAGTCTTCTGCTGGTCTCTAATATTTCCCACCATCAAAAAAGCTCACTTCGGTGAGCTTTTTTTACATCTATTGCAAAATAATTTCTCATAACAAAATATTTCTCACATATTGATGCTTAATGCCTTAATACAAAAATATTTTCCGATTTTAAAGAAAATAATATTTTATTAATCAAATCTTTAATCTAAAAATACTAATTGATTTTTACTTTCATTCAACTATTCCCCCACAATTAAGTTCGCCAAATCAATTACACAACAGCATAGAAATTAGGCAAAAAAATGCTTATAAATAAAAAAATAGGTTTTTGCCCTTTAAAAAATTTTGCCTATCCCTATTAAATATTTATATGTTTACAGGAGTTCTCTCGTGAAAAAGGTTGTGAAAGCAAAAAATTTAATCGCATTTCGTATTTGGTTAGAAAAATTAGGTTATTCAGTTAAAAGCCTCGCTGATGATCGTGGTTTTACCTTTAGTTTTAAAAAAGAATATGGCTTAGTTACCTGTGATTTGGCAGGAAATTCTTTAGCAATGCAATTAGGCGAAGAATTTGAAGATCATTTGAAAGCGTAATGAAATAACCAATCCTGTAAATCGTACACGATTTTCACAGTTGATCGAGTTGCTATTCCTATGTATTTAAGCCCTACGGGGCTTTTTTATTTGCCACATTTAATTCATTCAGACTCGTCTAAAATACCGTGATTCTCCAATCTAGCACTTATTGAAAGTGAGTTAGTTATCTTTACACCCATCTTCACATTTAGAAAATTTAATATGCACAATTTTTCTAGTGAACTTTAAATATTCACTTTTCTTCAGACGAAAAAAAACAAGGTTTTAACCTTGCTTCATTCTTCCCAGTATATTAAATGGTGGGGGCGAAGAGACTCGAACTCTTACACCTTGCGGCGCTGGAACCTAAATCCAGTGCGTCTACCAATTTCGCCACGCCCCCATACCGGGTTTCACTTTATCGTAAATAAATTTGGCAGAGGATCAAGGACTCGAACCTTGACGAACGGTTTTGGAGACCGTCATGCTACCATTACACCAATCCTCTGTTACCTAAACATCATTAACTGATGATTAAGTGGTGGGGGCGAAGAGACTCGAACTCTTACACCTTGCGGCGCTGGAACCTAAATCCAGTGCGTCTACCAATTTCGCCACGCCCCCGATGGCTGTGTATATTATAGAGATCACCCTCCTCTGGCAAGCCCTTTTTATGAAAAAAACTCTTGTTTGATTAAATATAAAACAAAAACCACTTTTATGTACTTTTCTTAAGCAATTTCAGACACTAAGGCCTGTTTTATTGCATAAAAATTGTCAAATCTATGCGCTTTATGCTTTGCCAACATCTTCGACAAAAGCGATTGAAATACTAAAAATTTCTCAGGAAGCTCAATATTTAAGTGCTGACAATGTAAATACGCCCAATCTGTATAATTTTCTGCCTTTAATCGCTGTCCAGACAGCCACTCATAGAAAATAATGCCTAAAGCATAAATATCAGATTGTATTGTTTTCACTTCACCATGAAATAATTCTGGTGCCATATAGCGTGGCGTTGCATTCATTTTAGTGCTCATATGCGGTGAAATAAGTTGCACCTGCTCAAAATCAATCAGTTTGACCTGCCCTTGATATTCTACAAAATGCTCCTGTTTTAAATCAGCATGTATCCATCCTGCTTCATATAACGCCTGTATAACATCTAAAGTACGTAATAGATAATGCTGAATACTTGCAATCGGCAATGTCTGAGCACTAACACTAAAATACGACGCTGCATGAGGCAGAATAAGCATCTGCGCTAAGGATTGCTCAATTTCAATATCTACTGCCCTAGATGCGACAAATGCTTTAGGCACGATTTCACAAGGCAATATGATGCTAGATAATGAAGTAGAGTTCAGACTTTCTTGATAAAAAGCCAATTCATGCTGAAATCCTTGTTGGTAGATATGATGCCCTTGTTTCATTTGCATCTTTAACCAATAAAGCTTTTCTTGATACTGAAAATAATAAAGCCTGCGTCCATATCGCAGGCTGTTCGTCTTGGTTTTTAATTCCAAACAATCTATATGATTAAAATCAGGCAGTATGAACTTGGACATGTGTTTCTTGTCGGTGTAATTGCTGATAATTCAAAAGTTCTAAGGCGTGCTGGATGGTTTTCCCAATTCGAGCATGAGTTTCAATGCTCGATATTTTTGGCCATGTCGCCCGCTCTCCTTCGCGTTGTAACAACTTAAATAAGTGTGGACGAGGATTTTGCAACATATAACTATAATGACGCAGACTATATCTACCAATAATATTGACATCACCATAATAGCGCTGATCCACCACACCATAACCATGATCAAGTAAACGGCGTATAGAAGGCACTTTCCCCACCCGTTCACGCGTAAAGTCCATCACACCCTTAGCAATAACTTTGCCTTGACGACGAATAATGCGCTCAGGCCAACTCAACATATCACGTCTGAACCGAGAAACATCATCTTGCATAAATGGCACAATATGTGGGTTAACCTGACTTGCGATACTGTAATTTAAATTATAAAGGCGTGCCATTTTCTGTTGTGGGAAATCGCTCCGTACACTGCCATCTACCCAACGTGTCGTTGCCATGTATGGCGTAAGTTCGCCATCATAGCGTTTACTGGTGAGCTTAACAGGCGGAAATAAAATAGGAACCGCACAGGAAGCCAATACCGCGCTCCACACCAATAAATCAGGAGAAGTATAGGTATTCATAATACGCGCTTCCTGTGAAGCATCGTAAGGTGCTACCGCAACATTAATATATAACCCTGACTGTTTGAATGCTTCATCAAAAGTAACATTGCCTAAATTTTCAACGAGGAATTTTTTCAAATACTTCACATCGGCAACGCCACCGTTGCCTTTTAACAAGTCACCCAACTTTCGAAAATGAAAAGCTTCACTAAAAAAGTTCTCGCCATTTAATATTTTCGAAATATTTTCAGGATTTGAGACACCAAGCATAGCAGTCATAATTGCACCCGCGCTTGAACCTGAAAGCACTTTAGGCATTAAATCCTGCTCAAGTAAGGCTTTACACACCCCAGTATGAAACAGACCTAAAGTTGCACCTCCAGAGAACATTAACGCTGGCTGTCCATAGGCTTTTTCACAATGTTTAAAGAAATCCATTTTCTCTTGGTGAGAAAGACACTCGCAAGCTTCTGAGGCAATAAACGCTAAGCTCGCGCTTACTTCTTCAATATAGTCCTCGATAATAGTTTTAGTACCTACATACGTCGCTGCAAAAAGCATTGGATGTGCGATATTGGCAATGTCATAGGTTAGCCCCTCACGTAATAAATACATTAAGTCACGTGTTCGGTGCTGATAGCGATAGCGTTTTAGTAATTTCAAACGATATGAGATCATTTCCGCATCAAAATAAGGCGAGCAGTTATCATACTTCCACTCTTGCGCTCCCGACTCTTGATCAATTTTGAGCGCAATACTTTTCCACTCTGCATAACTTTCCGCATGTTCTAATTGGCGTTTTAACTTTTTTATACGATAGGCTTGATGTGGATTCATGTCCTGTATGAATTCTTGAAATAACATAGCTTCCCTCAAACACCTGCGCTTAAATACAATTTAAAGTCTTTATCTTTGAATATTAAAAATTTGGCTAAGTCGAAGCATGATTCGATTAGCATTCGCTCACATTATACTATACAGTCTAAAACCAAGGCCAAGGTTGGTCTTATTTGCTACTTTATCGTAATTATCAGCTGAATGACTATGGCAACTATCGAATTACCTGACACGATTTTACAATCCCTCTCGCAAGTTCTTGCTCAATTACATCAAACACTGCCCTCATTGAAACAAGAACCTGACTTTTCTGCGCCAGCGTTTAAGTGGCAAAATAAGCAACTTATTCCCATTTTCCATCCCAAAAAAATTGATTTAGACGACCTAAAAGGGATTGAGCGTCAAAAGGCCAAAGTCATTCAAAATACGCTACAATTTTTAAATGGATTACCTGCAAACGATGTATTACTGACAGGCTCACGTGGTACGGGTAAGTCATCTATTGTTCGTGCTTTATTAAGCCAATATCAAAATCAAGGCTTACGTTTAATTGAAATTGAACGTGATGATTTATCAGAATTACCCGAAATTCAAAAAATTATTCAAAACCGTCCTGAAAAGTTCATCGTCTATTGTGATGATTTAGCATTTAACGCTGAAGATGAAAACTACCGAAGTTTAAAAAGTGTATTGGATGGCTCATTACAGTCTGGCTCAAGTAATTTTATTATTTACGCCACCAGTAACCGTCGTCATTTACTTCCTGAGTTTATGCATGAAAATACACCTGTCACCCGCGTTGACGTTCCTCAATACAATGAACTACACCCTCAAGAAGCGATTGAAGAAAAAATTTCGCTGTCTGATCGCTTTGGCTTGTGGTTGTCATTCTATCCTATGGATCAGGCACTTTACTTAGAAATCGTTGAACACTATTTAGCAAAATCAAAAATGCCAATGACAGAAGAAGTACGCGCAGAAGCATTGAGATGGTGTCAAGCACGTGGGCAACGTTCTGGGCGCGCCGCTTATCAATTCTCAAAACATTGGGTAGGTTCACAGCAGTTACAGCAGCTCTAAACTTCTTATAAAATCAGTTTATTTAAACAATGAGGCAGCATCCTATTTAGATTTTTATTCGCGGAACGTTATTTTTAGAATAAAAGCCCAACCCATGAGGATTGGGCTAAGTTAAATACAATAAATATTTGATTTATAAAGAAATTAAACAAGGGTTTCATATGAGATGTATTATGTTAATTTAGAGCAACTGAATCCTAGCACACCACTATCAACCAATATTCAGTACTAAGTATAAAACTAAATCCATCTGATATTAAGAACACAAGTGCTGCAATTTTTTGGATTAACTAGGGTCTGTTGAAAGAATATTAAGAGATTTTTTGTTAAACCCGATAGATAAATCTTTGTTACCTAAAGCTTAAATCATGAAAAAAAATCCTGTTTTATTAATGTCTTTGCTTAGTTTACTTACTATAAACAGTTGTGCACAACCTATTAGTAGAAATCTTGAATCCACTATTAAAGATAATAATGTATGTATTTTCACAAATAATGAAAAAACCTATTCCGATGTTGAAAACTCATATCTAGTTTTTGTTGCAGAAATAACAGATAGTAAAGATTATAAAACTGTGTATGAAAAGACATACAGTAAAGGAAAATTTCCTATATTAGAGGATGATTGTGCCTTGATTCCGTTAAATATTTTTAAAATAAACAAACCATATGATGTGAATTTGGAATCAAATAAAAATTTTGCAACGCAAATATGTATTTCTGAAGCTGGAAAGATTCTGCCTGTAAGCTATCTTAGCCCAGAGGAAGCTGTGTGTTCTAAGTAATAGATATTTAGTCATGACTAAGTTTTTACCTATCGACTCATCCCATAACCACGACTTTTTGGCTGATCATACTTAAGCTGATCGCGTTCATTTTTAGGAGGGATTACCGGAACATTGCATCTATGTCATCCCTGCGAATTTTCATATGATTGGGACATAAAGAACAGGATGTTCCAATACATAAAACAATAATGATAAGTGCAACACCAGGACGTGAGGTACGACAGGAGTTATACCTAAACACCCAATATGAAAAAGCCCGACAGGATGCTGGGCTTTTTTATTGCTTACGATTTTTTAGTACGATCACTTGTAGAAAAGTAGAAATCAAATAACAAGGAATAAAGATGACCAAATACATAAGAGCAACTGCTCCTGCCTGTATGAAACCAGATGAATCACCTTTCATAAAACTAGAAATAAAGAATACAAAAATTGAGCTAATCCCCCCCCCAATAATAGTATGAGTGGGGTTTTTTGCTTTAATTTATGAAAAAGAAAAGGATATAACACGCCCTTTAAGCCAGCCATAAAAAAAATAAACCAACATCTATAAAGTCTTGTTTAGTTCCCACAACAAAATAAAAAAAGCCCATTGGCAATAAAATTAATAAGCTAATTAAGATGGGGGCTATGAGAGGCATATAGAACTCTTTTTTTATTGTTGTAGCACAAATCTTTATTTTTCAAAAATTAGTCATAACTAACCCGAATCACGGATAAGAAATTGACTTAAAAAAGAGAAGGACTAGAGCCATTAGTTGAGTTACCACACACAAACTCACAACCCTAGTCCTTATGCTTGATAGTACCTAATTATTCTGTGTGATTGATGATATTTTTCAGAAGTTTGAAAAAATTTACTGGAAGTTTCTAAAACAAAACCACCAACATCTAAGAATTAGAAATGCTCAACTCCACCTTTCTGAAATTGTGTTCATTACTATGTGGTACAAATGCTCTCATTTCAATAATTTAAAAGCATTGTTTGACACCTTAAAGCACAATAATAACCACTTATTTAAGCATTTACCTTGTTGCCAGCGCATGGTTCACCTTATTCAATTACATCAACTGGCAAATTTTAGATTGAGTTGCTCAATAAAACAGTGCAGCCAGGCATTTGCTTCGGCAATCGAATGATGCCTTCCAGACGCATTTCCTTGATCAGACGATCCTGAAGTGTCCTGTTGGCACGTTCCACACGCCCTTTGGCCTGTGGTGAGTTGGCAAAGATAATATCAATGTTTAACGCGCTGAGAATCCTTCCAAATTGCATGATCTGGCTGTCTTGGCTGGATTTCTGATTAACTCGGAAGACTGAGTGCTTATCGCTGTAAAAGGCTAGAGGCTTACCATATTGCTCAATATAGGCTCTGGTCGAAAGCATATAGTCAAAGGTGGTTTCAGCCTGACAAAAGCGCAGATGCAACAGCTTTCCAATGGCATCGTCAATATAGACTAGCAAACAGCATTTGGTAGCTCGACCTTCAAACCAGTCATGATACGAGCCATCGATCTAAATTAGTTCACCGAAGCAATCACAGTTATATCTCGGCTGATATGGACGTTTCAGGCATTTGGATCACGGAATCCAAAGCTCATTTGCAGTCATCCAGCGACGAACCGTTTCCACAGGAATATTCAAACCAAACATGCTCATCAGCTTCTCATGAGCCAAGGTTGGGCTAAAGCCCAGCAGTTGTTTAGAAATAATGGAAAGGCATTCAGACTTTATGGCTTCATCATGTCGACGATGACCAGATTGACCACGACTGGAATGAGCCAAACCTGAAATACCATCTTGATTAAACTTCTGCATAAGCCGAGTAATTTGAGGGGTTGAAAGATTCAAAATTTCAGCAGCACGGACTTGTGTAATACGTTGATCTCGAACATCCTGCAGGACGCTGTATTTCCTTGTCAGACATAGTGATCAGCATCTCGATTCATATCCAGTCCATGATATTGATGTGCATCATATAGACCAGACATTTTTATTGGTGAGGATATAGACACTTTAAATGGGTTCTAACACAAACATTACATATAACGTGCATTATATTAATCGTAGCAAAACTTAATATCTGGATTTTATAAATTCTAATAATTCTTTAAAAAGTTGATGCCATTCATCCGTTGGCTCCTGCACAAGAGGATGCCAGAAAAATTGAAACTTGAGCCCACCATCATCATTACAAAAATGCGTCCAATTATCTTTTAATATTTCTGTTGTGTAGCATACAAACACATGCCAATTCGGTCCTGATTCAGATGGAGAATGCAAACCAAGATATGAATGAATATTTGTAGATGAAATCCCAGACTCTTCATAAAGCTCTCGTATAGCGGCATCCTCTAGCTTTTCATTAGCTTCAACAGTGCCTTTTACAATTTGAATGCCTGCAATAGGATGTCTAAAAACTAATATTTCAATATTTTGACTTACATGCCTAAATATGACAGGTACTACTTTTTCTATTACAGCCATACTTAAAATTTTTATATAAAATTAGCTAATTATACCCTGCATTTGACTTAATCGGCATTATACAAAATATATTTATCTAAAGCGGTATACATCAAAGTATCAATTTTAAAAATTAACAAATATTTATGAGCCTTTTTCCTGCTCAAAAATTTTATCATTTTCAATAAATGCAGTAGATCAAAAAACACACTTAAACTTAATAATACTAGGTAAATCAACGCTCAGAACCCTTAATTTTATCCGCAATTTCTGTGGATAACCCTAGGGGTAAGTGTATTACAACTCTGTAAGCTTCAGCTTACATCTCTTCAAGCAGATAATCTCTATACCATTCACCACAAGATTTATATTATAAAGTCATAGAGAATATGATGTTCCAAAAACTCAAAACAACAATGATAAAGTCAGTACTAGGACCTGAGGTACGACAGAAGTTATACCGAATACTCGATACGAAAAAGCCCGACAAGAAGTCGGGCTTTTTTATTACAATACAATTTAATTGAGATTGATTAAATAATTTCCGCAGGATTACTTAATTCTGTCATTGGCCAGCGAGGAGTCGTCGTCACAGCTAAACCGTCTTGCTGCCCTGCTTTTAAACGCTGATAGCCTGCAAATGCGATCATGGCACCATTATCAGTACAAAGTGCAGGCTCAGCATAATAAACCTGCGCGCGAACTTTGGTTAAATCCGCTTCCAAGCGTTTACGTAAACGCTTATTCGCACTAACGCCACCCGCAATCACTAAACGCTTTAAACCTGTTTGTTTTAATGCTTTAACAGATTTTTTAACTAAAGTATCCACAATCGCTTCTTGGAAACTTGCAGCAATATCAGCATCACGGTTCTCATCACCCAATTTTTTCATTTGTACAGATACAGCTGTTTTTAACCCACTAAATGAAAACTCTAAGCCCTGATGCAACATTGGGCGAGGGAAAGCAAAAGCGTTAGGATCACCTTGCTCTGCAAGTTTAGAAATATTTGGACCACCTGGATATGGTAAACCCATCATTTTCGCTACTTTATCAAAGGCTTCACCCGCAGCATCATCAATAGACTCGCCTAGCAATTCATACTGCCCAATGCCATAGGCTGCCATTAACTGAGAATGTCCACCAGACACTAATAATGCGACAAAAGGAAATTCAGGCGGTGTCGCAGAGAGTAACGGTGCCAACATATGCCCTTCCATATGATGTACACCAATAGCAGGTTTATTTAAAGCAAAAGCCAAAGTTCGACCAAACAAAGCGCCTGTCATGAGCGCGCCCATTAATCCAGGCCCACGTGTATATGCAACCGCATCAATTTCGGATTTTTTAACGCCACTGTCCGAAAGCAATTGATTTAATAATGGGATTAATTTGCGTACATGGTCACGCGAAGCCAACTCTGGTACGACCCCACCATATTCTGCATGCAGTTTAATCTGACTATACAAAACTTGCCCGCGTAAGCCGTTTTCACTGTCATACAGTGCCAAACCTGTTTCGTCACACGATGTTTCTAAGCCTAAAACGATCATTAAACTGCCTACAACCTATATCAAATCTAAAGCGAAACCTATTATAGACTTGTGGTATGAGATGTAAATGAGTAAAATACTGACCTTCACTTGTGATCAAGGCAATCATGCTGAGATCTTATCCATAACTTAATGAGGATTCTTCATGCCACAAGTTAAATTGAAAGAAGGCGAACCAGTAGACGTAGCTATCCGTCGTTTCAAACGTTCTTGCGAAAAAGCAGGTGTTTTAGCTGACGTTCGTAAGCGCGAATTCTATGAGAAACCAACTCAAGAACGTAAGCGCAAAAAAGCTGCTGCTGTTAAGCGCTACCAAAAGAAATTGGCGCGCGAATCAGTTCGTACTACACGCCTTTACTAAGATTAATTTGTGATTGATTGACGACTTGGAAAAATAAATGACTACTTTAAAAAACCAAATAACTGAAGTTTTAAAAGCCACTATGCGTGCTAAAGAAATGGATAAGTTAACGGTCATTCGTAGTCTACAAGCAGCAATCAAGCAAATCGAAGTCGATGAGCGCAAAGAGCTTGACGATGCTCAAACTCTTGCGGTCATTGAAAAGCAAATAAAGCAACGTAAAGAATCGATCAAAGCCTTTGAAGGTGCTGGTCGTGATGATTTAGCTAGTAAAGAACAAGCCGAAATTGACGTTTTATCTCAATTTCTACCAGAAGCTATGACTGAGGAAGAGCTTGATTCTATCATTGAGCAAACAATTACTGCTCAAGAAGCTACTAGCATGAAAGATATGGGTAAGGTGATGAACTCTCTGCGTCCGCTCATAGCCGGGCGCGCCGATCCTGCTCTCGTTTCTGCTAAAATTAAAGCGAAACTCGCTTAATCTTTCAAAATATTCTTTCTTTATCGTTGAACTGCCTTAACAATAAGACAGTTCTTAGATAACAGCATTTAAGTCAAATTACACTGCACATTATATTTCTTCAAAATCATCATTTCTTTCGATGACATCACTTGTTGAATCACATCTTGTTTAGTTAAATTTCGATATTGCGCATCAAGTGAACTTCTATTCTTATCAGCCGCTATATATAGCTGATCAACATAACGCCCCATAATTCCACAATATCGCATTTGCTGTTCAGCAGTAAAACTAGTTTGCTGCGGATTAAGTTGCGAAAAGAACTGTCGAATATCCGCTTTGTAATTACGATTAATTTTATCTACCGTAACCACATAATCTTCGACACTCGCAAAAGCCGAACCACAAGAAACAGCAAGCCAAAGTGCTGCTAAAAAATGAACTTTATTCTTCATGTGAACCATTAAAAATCAAAACATGATTGACCGCCATCATACAGCGCCTACTATAGCAAAACTAGCATCGTTTATTTAATTTGAATAAATTCAGGCTTATATTGCTTATATGCTTCTTCAGTTGGTGCAGGTATTTGTCCTACAGTGACCGTACCTAGTCTTAGCCGAATAATATCTGGTAAATCTATACGATAGGAAAAAATAGGGCTTCCACATTCCTGACAAAAAACACGAGCTTTGTTTGGGCTATGAAAATACTCTTTTAGTACTTTCACACCACGTACAATTTCAAATAATGACTTTTGCAATGGGCTATTCCAACCAGCAAAACCCCCTTGGGCTTTTTGACAATGCTGACAGTAACATAAAATTGATTTCTCAATTTCCCCATGATATCGGTAACTGACTGTACCGCATAAACACTGCCCCTCTATCATTTTATCCTCCTATTATTCTTATAATTTATAATCTATTCATACACTAAATTCTGAGCTGACGCTCCTTTTGCATTTGATCAATACGCTGCTTTAATTGCGCGGACATCGCAACATTATCCTTCGCCAAGCGCTGTGCATGCAATAATGATTTTATTGCACCCTCTTCCAAACCACTCCAATACTCAACTTCAGCACGATAACGCAATACATTCACCGCTCGGAGTGGTGAAGCCACATCAATGTTCGCAGACTGTTGCAGTAAGTTCCACCCCGCAATATCACGTGGATTTTGATTCACAAAATTTTGCACTAAATTATTGGCTTGTGCGGGTTGCTTTTGACGAATCAATACTTCTGCCAGTTTATATGCCAAAGCACGATTCTCAGGCATAATTCGCGCGGATGATGCAATCGTCTGATAAGCATCATCTAATTTATTTTGACCAAGATAAACATCTGTTTGAATTAAAGTCAGTAAATTATGTAACTTATTTTGTTTTTTGAGCTGATTGAGCTGCGTTTGAGCCAATACATAGTCACCTTGCTGATTATAAAACGCAGCCAAAGCCAACTCTCCTGCAAAGCTTCCTTGTTTTACAAGGTTCTGCAATTGCAATTCAGTCGCTTGATTCGTAATGACTAAAGTATACCATTTTAAAATTTCAAAATTTTCATCACGCATACTACCTTTAACTTGAGGTAACTGATTCGCACGTAAACGCGCTTCACTCATACGCTCTGTAGTTAAGGGATGGGTTAACCAAAAATCTGGCAAGAAACTGACTCGACTGGTTGCTCGGTGCATCACCTCAAAGTAATCTGCCATGCTTTGTGGGTTATAGCCCGCAGCATACATATACTGCATACCTATACGATCAGCTTCACGCTCTTGATTTCGACTGTACGTCAGTTGTTGATCCATTAACGCAGCTTGAGAACCCATCATCACCGCAGCCCCAGCATTGCCATCTGCCTGTGAAGCCACCAAAGCCCCAACAATAATGCCCGCTAAAGCCAATAAGCTCTGCCCTTTAAATGCATCTTGAGAACGACTGTAATGTCGTTGTGTAACATGCGCAATTTCATGCGCCATCACCCCTGCAATTTCATCCATATTGCGCGCAGAAGTAATCATGCCTGTATTTAAAGCAAATAAGCCCCCAGGCACAGCAAAAGCATTAATTTGAGCATCATTAACCAGAACCAAACCAATGGGCTGCCCCAACTGAGTTTGACTTAAAATATTTGAAAATACTGATAAAAGCTGGTCTTCAAGCCACGTATTATGCGCAACAGGTAATTGATGCTGCACTTCACGATAGACTTTTTCACCAATCATTTTTTCATTTTGGCGATCAATTAAGCCTATCCCACTGCCAATTTCAGGAACATTAAACTGAGGAGAAGATGAAAAGTGCGCTGCATCAGCCCATGCCATATGAGCCATTGCACACAAACTACCAATGACGAAAAACCGTTTCAATGTTACATCTCAAAATATTATTCGTTCTGAACAGACTATAACATTGAAACAACTTATGATTTGCAATGATGTGTTATCAATATTTTAAAAGTCAGGATTCACCAAATAGCGTGGTTGACGTCCATCTAAAGCATCGACTAAATTACGATAAGCAAGCTCAGCCATTTTCTTCCGCGTCTCTGCTGTTGCAGAACCTACATGTGGCAATGTCACCACATTGTCTAACTGAAATAGTTCAGACGTTTGAAGTGGTTCTTTCTCGTAAACATCCAAACCCGCAGCAAAAATTTTACGATCTTTCAAAGCTTGAATTAATGCTTGCTCATCAATCACTGAACCACGCGCGATATTCACCAACACCACATGCGATTGCATTAAGTCAAACTGCTCAGTAGAAAGTAAGGCTTTTGATTCAGCATTCAAATCAACTGCAACCACCACAAAATCCGACTCTTGCAACAGTTGCTCTAAAGAACGGTATTGTGCATTGAGTGGCTGTGCCATTTCTAATTTTTCGTGGCGATTATGGTACAAAATATTCATATTAAAGCCATATAAACCACGACGTGCGATTGCTGTCCCAATATTACCTAGACCAATAATTCCTAAAGTTTTCCCATGAATGTCTTGGCCAAACTGCGCTTGTGATACTGTACGTTTCCATTCACCACTTTTAGTCCAATGATCTAAATATGGTACTTTACGCGCTGCACTCATGAGCAAGGTAAATGCCAAATCGGCGGTAGTTTCTGTTAATACATGTGGTGTATGACTTAACCAAATATTTTTTTGATTCAGATAATCTACATCGTAGTTATCATAACCAACACTAACACTTGAAATAATCTTGAGCTGTTGCGCTGTCGCCAAATTACTTTGATTGAGCAATCGACCCGCACCAATCATACCGTCCGCATCTTGAACATGCTGTTGAATTTGTTGATTCACATCACCCTGTTTAGGGTCTATAACCACAACATGGTATTGTGCTTTTAAGCGAGTTAAGATTTCAGGGTCAATTTGGCTAAAAACAACAACTTTTTTATTCATCAGTCATCCGTGTATTGAGTGATTTTTGCATAAACTGCCACAAACGTTTTTTCAAAATTGGCTGATCAAGCATTTCTTGCAAACTCGCCAATTGATGCAGATCTGCTTGTTGTAAATGAGGTATCTCTCCCAATGCAATCAGATCTTTGTCTACCCCCATACCATCAATAAATCCTTGAACATAACTGGATGCCCCACGGCCATCTTGCATTTCAGCTAACGGAAATGGCCATTTCAACTCATGATATTCGGTGGGTATGGCACGTTGTATATTTAACCATAATTCTACTTGCGACTCGCTTAAAGTAGAAGCATCTACCACAATCAAGCATGATGCTGAACTGATCGCCTGCAACTCAAATGCCTCAATCTGAATCGCAGCTTGAGGAACAGCTTCTAACGGTTCAATTGAGACAACCTGAGTATTTTGATGGCGACTTTCTTTTTCAGTTTCAACAAACTGAGTTAATGTCGAATCAATTTCACGAATATCTGGTGGACTAAAAGCTGGGACCTCAATCTGGTTTTGAGGCAGTTCTACCATTACTTCTGGTAAAGCCTGATCACGCCACAAAGAAGATGGCTGAGTTTGCTGCACGCGAACGCTATGATTAGGAATCCAGATATCGATTCCCATCGTTGCCAATATATCTCGCTGGTGCCACATCATGCCTGTGTTCAACATTTCAATCTTTAGCGCTATTCTAACGACATTCGCATCATTTTGCTGTGCTTTATTAAAGCGCTCACCAATATCTATCAGATCTGCACTACACCCCAATCACATAATCATTAAACTATTTTTCTTCTGCATCTGCTCAACAATTTCTGCAGTTTCAAAACCAAAACGCCAATACAACAGCTCCAACACATCTAATTCATCTTGGGTAATAATACGATCATTCCAAAGACATAACTCGGCAATACCCAATATAATTAGACGATCACGTAAAAGCAGTCCCGAAATATCATGCACAATTTCTGCAAGATCAATCGGCTCATCAGATATTTCTTCGTAGATATCCAGCTCATCAATTGTCAGGATTTTTTTTAATATGCGCTCACGAACAGTGAGCTGGTTATCACTATTAATCTGCTGTACATGTAGCAAGGCATCAATCAAACGAACAATTTGCGGCTTCACTTCATCTAAAGCTGTTGGAGTATGCGCAGGCAATAAGTTTAGTTCATATTTTACCCGCTCAAGTAATAATGCATCCAATAATCCAATCTCTCCATCTTCTTGAATAATGAGTGCCAGCTTAGTGACAAATTGACGAGCAATAGTCGCTGGCATTCCGCCAATATTGGCACATGCTTCATGAAAAATAGATAAATGCACACGCCCATCCAAATGAAGCAATGCATCAATAATTGCACGGCTGACTTCCGCTTCGGCTGGAATAAACTCACGATATTGACGGATCATGAGAATCGCAACCATCACCTCGCGTGAACCTGTTGCAGTTTGCAATGCGCGCTCAATCAACTCTGGGCGCTGCATAGAGCTCCGCACTTCGGGATTCAATGGTTTAATTGCATCTTTAATAGCAAAACTAATTGGAGATAACCGCAAAAGAGGCAAAGGCTGAGGTGAACTCCAAGGGGTATGGTATTCAGCATTAGTTTCCTCTAATGGGCGAAACAAACCAAATAAAGGCTGATTTTTTAATCTTTTTAGATTTTCTAGCTGTAAATCCTGCACCAACCCAGGATTCATTTCATAAATCCGCTGCTCAATACTTGGATGAATATTCATCCAACTTTGCGGACTTAGTGAATTAGCAAAACACATATGTGAAATTGATTCAGAATATTCACTGTGAATTTGTGAACCTGCATGATGAACATAAATACGTAATAGCGTCTGGATATTCGCGTTATTTTGAATCAGTCGCTTGGTTTTTAAATCATTTTTAAAGGTACGACTACCTAAAGTTAAATACTTAATAAATCGTGTGATTAAGACACCCAAACTTCCTACCAACCAAATGACACCACCCAATGCCACTAAAATAGTTTCGAACTTCTGGGGTTGATTATATCCACGACGACTAAAGCCTAATTTCGCAACCTTACTCCCCCACTGACTAAAAGTGGTTAAGCCACTGTATAAAATTTTTAGACGGGTGTTGTCCGCAGTTTCCCCAGATAAAATTTGATTAAATTCATGGCTTAACAAACCAAATAACTCAGATTCATCTAAGTTTTGTAAAGCCCCCCAAGTCAGAATAATCGCGATATCACGAGGCAAAAAGCCTGCTGTAAGTGCATTCACCCCAACTTCATCAGGCAACACATATACAGCTGGTGTATCAATAAGGAAACGCTCAGAAAGCTGCTCTGTGATCTTTAATGCAATAAATTCTTCTGGAGTGCTTTCTATCAGACTCAGTCTTCTTGCACGTAATTGTTTTGCCAGCGAATGCCCACCTGAACGAAACACATAAAATTCATACAGAATAGACGAGCCAATAATCAGTAACAGTAAAATAATGACGTAGGGACTAAGCTGATGCCAAAAAATAGATTGTGATTGATCAAAATAATAAACCAAAAGCCCCAAAACAGTATTGAGAATAAACATAGTCAAAAGAACAGCCAAAGCACAAATACTGGCAGTCCACATCATATTTTTATTTTTGATCAAAAAGCCACCTATTTCTTTCAATGTAAAATTCCTTTATTACATTGTAATTCAGCCACATCATAAATGAAAAAGGCGGGAAATACCCACCTTTTTCACGCAAAATCGTTGAAAATTATTGCTCGGTCACACCTGTTAAATCAACAGATGCAGCATCAATATTCACATCAATATAGCCATCTTTCGATTTCTTAGCTGTATCGCTACGCTTTTGCTCCAATTCATCTAAATATGCTGCATCAATACCACCAGCTACATAAATACCATCAAATACAGAGCAATCAAAGTCTTGTAAATCAGGAACCTTACTGGTGCGAACCGCAGCTTTTAAATCTTCCAAATCTTGGAAAATTAAACGATCAGCTTCAATAATCTCACGAATTTCTTCGACACTACGCTCTGATGCAATCAGCTCTTGTTTCGCAGGCATATCAATGCCGTACACGTTTGGATATTTCACCATTGGTGCCGCAGAAGCAAAGAATACTTTTTTGGCACCAGCATCACGCGCCATTTGGATGATTTCATTACACGTTGTACCACGTACAATCGAGTCATCCACCAGCAATACATTTTTATCTTTAAACTCAAGCTCTACAGGGTTCAATTTTTGACGAACTGATTTTTTACGCTGTTGTTGACCTGGCATAATGAAGGTACGACCGATATATCGGTTCTTCATAAAACCTTCACGGAATTTTACACCAAGAGTATTCGCCAACTCTAATGCTGAAGTACGTGATGTATCAGGAATTGGAATCACCACATCAATGTCGTGCTCCTCACCCCATTCGCTAAGAATTTTGTGTGCTAACTTCTCACCCATTTTTAAGCGAGCTTTATACACTGAAATACCATCAATAGTTGCATCTGGACGTGCAAAGTACACATATTCAAAAATACATGGGCGATATTGTGGGTTTTCCGCACATTGCTGTGTAAAAATTTCGCCATCAGCATTAATGAAAATTGCCTCACCCGGCACAATATCACGCTCAACTTTAAAACCAAGCGCAGTAATTGCTACAGATTCAGAAGCAATAATATATTCTTTCTCGCCCGTTTCTGTTAAACGTGAACCGTAAATGAGTGGTCGAATACCATTTGGATCACGGAAACCAACCAAACCCTGACCCGTAATCATGGCAACAACACCATAAGCACCTTTACAACGCTCATGAACACGTGAAACCACATGGAAAATATCTTCTGGCGTCGGCTCTAACTTACTGCGCTTTTGCAATTCATGCGCAAAAACATTCAGTAAAACTTCCGAATCCGAATCAGTATTCATATGACGCAAATCTGTTTTAAACAAATCGTCATGAATTTCTTCGGCATTGGTCAAGTTACCATTGTGCGCCAAAGTAATACCATAAGGAGAGTTTACATAGAATGGCTGCGCTTCTGCACTGCTTGAAGAACCCGCAGTTGGATAACGCACATGACCGATACCATAATTACCAAGCAAAGCTCGCATATGGCGAGTATGAAAAACATCACGTACCATGCCATTGTCTTTACGAAGAAATAAACGTCCTTCATGGCAAGTTACGATCCCAGCAGCATCTTGTCCACGATGTTGTAACATCGTTAATGCATCAAACAACATTTGGTTAACGGGTGATTTACCAGCTATACCAACAACTCCACACATAGCAACCTCGCAGACAAGCTAGGATTAATAAAAAGGATTATTTGTTGAATTGCCTGAACGCGAATGATCTTTTGGCGCTGGTTCAGACAAAGAGTGAGAAGATTTCTGAGCATCTTCCGACTGAATATGTTCAAGCGCTTCGTGCGCTGCATCTTTAGACAACTGGGCAGCCCAAGGCGCATAAGGCAATAAAGATTGAACCATTTTGGATTGCTTCCAATGTGGAGAGCTTTCTACCCATGGACTTAAACCTTGCATTGTAATTAAAACCACCATCAGTCCTTTGAGTGTGCCAAATGCACCACCCGCAAGACGATTAAGCGGACCTAACTTCAAGGTACTTAAAACACTATTCAACAGTGCTGTTGCGAACCAAGTTAGAACAACAATGAGCAACACAATAAAGGCAAACGCCGCAATTTTCTGAACCACTGGATCTTGACTGAGAGCACCCATTGAAGGAGCGATGATAGCGGCATATTTTGCACCGACAATCAGTGCAAAAATCCAACCCACCAAGTTCGCAAAGGCTTTAACAAATCCTTGTCGCAAACCGTTTAGCCCTCCAATGAGCAAAATGATCAGTATGAAGATATCAATGGTATTCATTTTGCAAGCATAGCATCAACACAATCTTTAACCAGTTTAGGTCCAGTATATATAAGGCCACTATACACCTGTACAAGTGTTGCGCCTGCATTTTGTTTTACTAGTGCTTGTTCGCCTGCCAAAATTCCACCCACACCAATCAATGGCACTTGACCATTTAACGCTTGAGCAAACGCAGATAGACATGCCGTACTCTTCTCAAATACAGGCGCACCAGACAATCCACCAGCCTCATCACCTTGTGGTAAATTTTCTACGCCTTCACGAGATAAAGTCGTATTCGTGACAATTAGCCCATCAATTTTATTCGTAATTAATTGTTGCGAAATAAAGCTAATATCTTCAGGTGTTAAATCTGGCGCAACTTTTAGTACTAAAGGTACATAATGTTGATGCTCATCGGCCAATTCGAGTTGACGTTTTTTCAAGGTCACCAACAAGTCAGTCAGCGCATCACCACTTTGTAAACTACGTAGGTTTTTAGTGTTCGGAGAGGAAATATTTACAGTGATATAAGACGCGTAGTTATAGACTTTTTCTAAGCAAATGAGATAGTCGTCAACTGCATTTTCGACAGGTGTATCAGCATTTTTACCAATGTTAATTCCTAACACACCTTTAAATTTAGATGCTTTTACGTTTTCAATTAGTTTATCTACACCATCATTATTAAAACCCATACGGTTAATAATGGCTTGTGCTTGTGGCAAACGGAAAAGACGCGGTTGGGGGTTACCTGCTTGTGGACGCGGAGTGATCGTTCCAATTTCAATAAAACCAAAGCCGAGAGCAGCCAAGGCATCAATATAAGCACCATTTTTATCTAAACCTGCCGCTAAACCAACAGGGTTTGGAAATTCAATACCCATACAAGTCACAGGCTTTGCTGCAACATGTTGGCGCATCATTCCCATCGCATGGGCTGATTTCAGCAAGGATAATGTTAGCTCATGTGCACGCTCTGGTGCTAAAGAAAACAACAAAGGGCGGGCTAGAGAATACAACATATCTAGAAAAGTCTACTGCTTTTTAGGTCGGTATATTATAGGCGTAGCCCACCAAAAACGCCATGCTTGGCAACTGTTTATTTTGACCTATTATTGTAGTGTAGCTGTTAATTTAATCTGTCCAGCATTAGACTGAAGTTCCATTTTTTCAATACTTAAACCCATCTGGGCTAATTGAGTGAGAAAATTCGCCAGAATAGAATAATTTGCATGACTCACAACAACTTGAATTTGCTCCCCTACTTGTTGTGAAGCAACTCCCAATCCTTGTTGTTGTGCAGCCCGCTGTACTTTTTCTGCTGCACTGAGTTGTACATCCCCTGCTGGCTTCATGGTGACCGCATTACTTTGCATCCACACCACTAAATCTTTCAACTCGCTCACCCTTTGCTGTTGATATTCCGCTGCTTTATGCATATACCATAAAGCCGATCCCACCGCCGCAACCAATACAAAGACCATAGTAAAAATGACCATGACGCGCTCGCGAACAGACAAACGCTCTAGATATTGTGTGAATTGCTCAACCCAACCATCCAATCTATTTTGAAATTTTTCTATTGCATTCATTATTGTATTTTCACCGAACCAATTACCCCAGAACCATTTGGCTGAATATTACCAAGCTCCACTTTAAAGCCTTGTTGATTCAATTGCTGTGTCAAATTTTGCAATACTACCGATGAATTGGCTTTTAAATCTAAATTAAGAACTGATGCATCATACGAGACACGATCTGCGATGATTTTATTCTGCATCAATACTGGACCAACTCGACTCAATAATTGTAGTCCTGCATTTTGCCCCATTTGATTGGTCCGCATCTGAAACTCAAATTGACTTTTCAGCGTCTGCTCAGTTACTGGATAATTTTGTCCAAACCAATATTTAAATTGCGATACTGCTTGCAGTGCTGTTTCATCGGCCACCTTTTTATTTTTATACCAGCGACTTGCATCGTAACCAAATTGAATAATTAAAATTGCGAATAAAACAGCTGCACAAGCTTTCCAATAACCAGAAATTTTTGCTTCCGATTTCAACTTTGGTAAAACATTAAAAGGATGTTGTTTCGGCTTTTTCAGTTCCGTGAAGTGATATTGAAATCCATGAATCTGATCTTGCGTTACGCGAGCCTGCAAACTATTCAGTTGCGCTATATTTAAATTAGAGGAGGTATAAAGTCGTGACACCTCTTGATAATCTAGATAAAGTGGCAAATCATCAATAGAACACCCCATCCATTCACTTTCTCTTGCCAATAAACGCCCATGTAAATCCAACAAAACTGTTTCATCTGCCTGTTGAGGCTGCGGTACTGCATAAAAGTCAGGAAGAAGCGCAGTAATTTTTGTAGGCAGTAAGGAAAGCGAATGCTGCCATGTTTCTACCAAATGTTGAGAAACCCCCAACAATGTGAGTTGATCTGGATTATGAAAATGATGCAAGATTTTCATACTATCAACAGGGAATACAATATACTCCTCTAACAGATACTTGATACCTTCTTGCCCCAGTTGTTTATAATTTGCCTTACTCAACTGCTGTTGTAACATTTGCACATGGCGGCTTGGAAAAAAAACAGTCGCTTCTTGAGCAGCAAAAGGCTGCAAATCTTGAATCAACTGTTCCAAACTCAAAGCACTTTGCCAGAATTCCCCTTGCGACCACTGCCATGCCTCATTGGCTTCTGGCATCCATATATACAACATTTATTTTTATCTGCCGTTTAGAATAATTTAAGCTTGAGGAATAAAGTGCTTTTGAACCGTTGATAAACCTGCTGCAATCACACTTTGATCATAACAGCGGGCTTCTGCCAACGAAAAAGGATGAAAAGGCTCGGCCGTCAACAATTCTTCTATATGTGCCACAACATTCATATGGCAAACCACAACAATTGACTCATAAGGCAAATGCGACAACCATTCTACTGCTATACGCGCATCATCATCTGGTTTAATTGCATTACAAAGTAATACTGGCACACCTTTAAAATGCGTTTGGATATGTGCCAAAGTTTCTTGTGCCCTTAATAATGGACTCACAATAAAAATATCAGGCTGCACAACATCTTTTAAATAATCTGCTGTTTCTTGTGCCTGTAAATGACCACGTGCAGTAAGTGGTCTTTTCATATCATTACCGTCAATTGCTGGTGCGGCTTCGCCATGACGAACCAATGTAAGTAACATAAAATTTCCTTATTATTTCAGAACACTCAGCAGCATGATCAAATTAAAATTCTGCAGGCGTCTAATTTTCAAGTATATACAAGATTTATGACAATTCTAACGCATTCAATTCATCAAACTTCATGGTGAGGCAGTACGAATTCTACATCACTACGGTGACCATTTTTCATTAATGAAACTGCAATAGATAAGGGCGGAGCACCTTCAAAAATAACATCATACAATGCACAGGTAATTGGCATATAGACATCCAACTCGTGCGCTCGTGCGCGAACTTGAACAACCGTATTAATCCCTTCTGCGGTTTGTCCTAATTCCTTGGTAGCTTGCTCCAAGCTTTTTCCCTTTCCTAAGGCATAACCAATCTGATAGTTACGACTCAGTGGGCTATTACAAGTAGCAAATAAATCACCAACCCCTGACAACCCCAAGAAAGTTAATGGATTCGCACCTAACTTCACTGCAAAGCGACTCATTTCAGCCAAAGCGCGAGTTAAAATCATACTTTTGGTATTTTCACCTACATTATAAGCGGCCGCCATTCCCATTGCGACTGCATAAATATTCTTAAGTGCACCACCCAACTCTACCCCATGCACATCATCACTGGCAAATACACGGAATAATGCACTGTGTAAGGCTTGCTGCACAGCATAACGCACTAATTCAGAGTCACTCGCAATAACGGTACCTGCAGGCTGTCCAGCAACAATCTCTTTTGCCAAGTTTGGACCTGAAAGCACACCAAAAGGAATTTCTGGTAATTCTTGCTGAATAATATCGCTCATAAAGCAAAATGTTTTCGCTTCAATCCCTTTAGTTAAAGACACCACAGCTTGTGAGCTAATAAATGGACGAATCTGCTTAAGCACATCGCGGAATGAATGACTTGGAATGGCAACCAAAATAATATCGCGATCACGTACCGCTTTTTCTAAATCTGAAACAGCAACCAAATTTTGTTCTAATTGAAAATCTGGTAAATAACGTTGATTTACGTGAGTACGGTTAATTTCTTCAGCAATCGCTTCATCACGAATCCAGATCATGGTATCGCAACCATTCCGCACAGCCGTATTGGCCATTGCTGTTCCGAAACTACCCCCACCCAATACCGTGACACGTAAAGCAGTTTTGCGGTCAATATTTACAGGTTCTACCAAATCACTAAAGTTTAATTCAGACATTTATTTTTATATCCCAAAATGGATCTAACTTATTTATTCCAAGTACTTACATAGTCGGCAGTATTTATTTCAGCCCGGGCAGGAATTGCCTTTGCTGCTGTACCGACATAAATAATCCCTGAAATAAGATCATGCTCCGTTAAGCCCAAGGCCTGTTTTAATAATTTTGATTCAACAACCGCACCACTTCGCCACATGGTCGAAAAACCTTGCGCTTGTAAAGATAGTAAAAAGTTTTGAATTGCTGCACCTGTACTTAAAGTTTGCTCAAAATTAGGAACTTTTATATGTTCTTGAAACTTGGTCAGCGCGAGTACCAGCAAAGGTGCGCGAAATGGATGATTCTTAACTCTATCAAGTTGAATTTGATCTTGCTCGCCCAAGTCTGCTAATGCTTGAGACAATAATTGCCCAAATGCTTCACGTTGCTCTGACTCTATCACTACAAATCTTGTAGGCTTTAAACGATGATGGTCAGGTGCTGTTAATGCTGCCTGAAATGCCAACTCCAATTGCGCTGCATTAGGTGCAGGCTCAACAAGATGTCCAATTGACTGACGTTGATGAATATTTTGATGAATAAGGTCAGCTGTTAAATCCGTCATTGATTCAAAGATCTATACATAAATACTTCAGCAAGAGTATCACAATATTTTCATATTACTCTAGCCAACTGAATAAATTGTCACTTCAAAAACCCTTTTCACATTGCAATAAAATAAAACTGCATTTTTTATACAGCATCCACAGCATGATCATGAAACCATTGCCTCAGAGGTTTCTTGTGATGAATGGGAAAAATATGAATAAAATTTTAACTTTAGGCACAACTGCATTATTCACTATCTTATTAACAGCATGTGCATCCACACCCACCTCTTCGACTGTAATTCAAAAAGAAAATAATCAATTTGAAGTTACAGGACTAGGTAAAACTAATATTGTCGCTAAAAACAATGCCATTGAAGCTGCAAACAAGACTTGTAAAAACTCAACGCCTATCGTTGTTAGTGAAAAGACTGAATACAATGGTGCCTTAAAAGGTGTTTTTGATGAAAAAACTGGCCAAATGATTCAATCCGCTGCGGATGTAATCGGCAGTATTGCAGGTACCAATACAAGTATTGCCAAAGATACAGATTATCAGACTGTTTTGACTTTTTATTGCAAAGCAAAATAACACTGTCCAATTCACCATCTAAATACAATAAAAAAAGGGTTAGCTTTAATGCCAACCCTTTTTTAAATTTAACATGGAATTAACAATACCCTTCTAAACGGGTTAAAGGTAACTTTTGACCAATTGCTTTTTCAATTTCAGGTAAATGGAATGCATCATCTTCGGAAAGGAAGCTGATACTTACCCCACGTGTACCCGCACGTCCTGTACGTCCAATCCGATGCACGTAATCATCAGACTGCTCTGGCAAAGTAAAATTAACCACGTGTGACACACCATCTACATGGATACCACGCCCTGCAACGTCTGTTGCAATCATAATGTTATGCTGACCATTCTTAAATTGGTCTAACATTTTCAGACGTTTGTCTTGAGCAATTTCGCCCGATAACATCACTACTTTATAACCATCGCGCTTTAAGGTGTCGTATAACTTACGAACTTGATCACGACGGTTGGCAAAAATCATGACTTTTTCAATCGGCTCGTCATGTAAAATGTCTTGTAGCAATTTATATTTATCAGACTTTGCAACCATATACACACGTTGTTCAACATCTGCATTAGTTTTCTTTTCAGGTTCGATTTCTACCGTCACTGGCTCAAATAACCATTGTTGAGCCAAGTTGAGAACATCATAACTAAATGTTGCAGAGAACATGAGGGTTTGACGCTGTTCTTTACGTGGTGAATAACGCACAATTCGCTTAACTGAAGGAATGAAGCCCATATCCAATAAACGGTCTGCCTCATCAATCACCAAAAATTCTATTTGATCTAACCAGACTTCTTTTTGCTCTACAAAATCAATCAATCGTCCTGGTGTAGCCACAATAATATCAACAGGTTTTTTGTCGAGTTGTGCTTTTTGTTTATCAAAATCCACACCACCCAGCAAAGTCACTAAATGTAGGTCAGTAAACTTAGTTAAATGTTTCGCATCACTTTCAATTTGTAAAGCCAATTCGCGTGTAGGTGCCAAAATTAATGCACGTGGTTCACCACGGAAACGCTGTTCCTTAATTGGATTATTAAGCAAATCATTGATGACACTGACTAAAAACGCAGCCGTTTTTCCTGTTCCAGTTTGTGCGCGACCAATCGCATCATGCCCAGCCAAAGTAAATTTAAGCACCTTTTGCTGGATTGGCGTCATTTCCTTAAACCCTAAAGCATCAATCGCTTGTTTAAGTTGCGGGTGTAAATTTAGGGTTTCAAAACCAGATGACATAAATACGTGCTCAAATTAATGAATATTGAAAAACAGGGTCATTATAAACAAAAAACGCCCCAATATACATTGAGGCGTTTCGAAGAATCTTTAGCGTATTAGTCTAAAGGTTGAACTTCTTCAGCTTGGAAGCCTTTTTGGCCTTTCACAACGCTGAATTCAACACGTTGGCCGTCACGAAGTGAACGGTGGCCTTCGCCTTGAATAGCACGGAAGTGAACGAATACATCGTCACCGCCATTGCGTTGAATAAAACCAAAACCTTTAGTGTCGTTGAACCATTTAACTACGCCTTGTTCACGAGCTGTCATAAGTTAATCCTCATTGTATTTAAAAGAAGGACCACCCGGTGTTGCAAACAGCAGAGCAAACAAGGTTTAAAAACATTTATTATTTCTAAGCTTGTAATCATTCTGTATAACTATTAACAAAATCCCGGTTACATCCATTTGTAGAGTATGGGTTTAAAACAATTTATAGTTGTGTTAAATCCTCAATACGGCATCGAGCTTAACATGGGTTTATGACAATTAATAGAATTTTTTTTACTTATTCCATATCAAATTTAGTATTTTTTTTTCGATACTTATTTATGACCAATATAAACATAAATATAGTTTTACTGTGATTTAAGTTGGGGTTTGGCATTAAATTTGCTAATATTTGGCGATGTATCCTGATATTTCTCACTTCATATGTCGAATCAAAGCGAATGTGACCTCATTATTGATGCAATGGGTAAACCTTGTCCAATGCCATTACTCATGTTGAAGCGTTCTTTAAAAAATTCGCCGCATGGTCGAGTCTTACTCAAGTCCTCCGACCCGCATAGCCAAATTGATGTAACACGGTATTGCCAAATGCATCAGATGACCTGTGTAGTGCAAAAAATTTCAGAGCATGAATACCATTACTTAATTGAATCTTAATTATTTTCAATTAAACTAAATGGTTTCAATTTGGCATAAAAAATTACATAACACTACCCAAATTTCCTTAATGTGTGAGCGTATTGGCATTAAGATGAAAGGTAGTGGAACATCAATGTCCAATTTTATTAAGGAGTACCTATGAGTGACAGCAGCAATCAATTGATGCCCCTGTCATTATCTGCACCAGGTGTAAACCTTGGGGCATATATTAGTACTGTCAATCAGATTCCAATTTTAACAGCCGAACAAGAAAAAGAGTTGGCTGAACGTTACTACTACGACCAAGACCTTGATGCAGCCAAAATGTTGGTAATGTCACATTTACGTTTTGTCGTACATATTGCACGTAGTTATGCAGGTTATGGATTGCCTCAAGGTGATCTTATTCAAGAAGGTAACTTAGGCTTAATGAAAGCCGTAAAACGTTTTGACCCAAATATGGGCGTACGTTTGGTCTCCTTTGCGGTGCATTGGATTAAGGCTGAAATCCATGAATACGTCATTCGTAACTGGCGTATTGTCAAAATTGCAACGACTAAAGCCCAACGTAAATTGTTCTTTAATTTACGCAGTCTAAAAAAATCAAGCAAAAAATTGACGCTTGAAGAAGCGCAATCGATTGCAAACGATTTAAACGTGACTCCAGAGCAAGTTCTTGAGATGGAAGGTCGTTTAACTGCTTATGATGCTGCATTTGAAGCACAGGGCGATGATGACGATGAAGGTTCAACCCATGTCGCGCCTGCTTTGTATCTAGAAGATAATCGTTACGATCCTGCTCGGTTGGTTGAAAGTGAAGATTACGAAGAACAAAGCACCTCTGCTTTACATGAAGCCATGGAGCAGCTGGATGATCGTTCACGCAATATCTTACAACGTCGTTGGTTAGATGATGACAAGTCTACCTTGCACGAATTGGCTGCTGAATATAACGTCTCTGCTGAACGTATTCGTCAATTAGAAAAAAATGCGATGGAAAAAATTAAAGTCGCTATGTCATCCAATTAAGTTTTCCGTTTTTAAAAGGCACAATTTCAAATTGCGCCTTTTTAACATTAACACTTTGACAATGTCACATTTCGCTTTTTTACCTTAGAAAGAATATGCTAAGGTTATGGGCAAATTTGTTCAGGTCATCACGACTTATGTGGATTGCAATCTCTGCACTTAATTTAGCAATTGCTGTCATGTTAGGCGCTTTTGGTGCACATGGTTTAAAAGCGCGTGCAACTGAGGCCCAATTGACTTGGTGGCACACTGCAACAGATTATTTTTTCTATCATGCCTTGGGCTTATTGGCGCTCGCCATTTTGGCAAAAGTCGTTCCCCAACTTCCAATTAAAATGAGTTTTACTCTTATTCAAATTGGAATTTTCTTCTTTTGCGGCTCATTGTATGTCATGGCTTTGGGATTACCTCGCGGCTTAGGTGCCATTACCCCTATTGGTGGTGCCCTCATGATTGCTGGATGGCTGATTCTGGCTTGGAATGCTTTCAAATACGCCAAATAAAGTCGCAAATTTTCGGGAATGAAACATGCAAATTTTTCTGAATGGTGAAGCAAAAGACACCACGTGCTGCAATCTTTTACAACTGGTTCAGGAATTAGAACTTGAAGGCAAACGCTTTGCAGTTGAACAAAATGAAATGATTATTTCTAAATCCAAACTCGAACAAACCCCAATTTGTGATCAAGATCGCATTGAAATTATTCAAGCCGTTGGTGGCGGCTAATTCGGAGCTCCCATGGAAGACACCCCTCTTATTGTTGGTTCAAGAACCTTTAACTCACGCCTTTTGGTGGGTACAGGTAAATATAAAGATTTAAATGAAACTGATTTAGCCATTCAAGCCAGTGGTGCCGAAATTGTCACGGTGGCTATTCGTCGTGTGAATATTGGGCAACACCCTGATCAACCCAATTTACTTTCTGTGATTCCACCAGAAAAATATACCATTTTGCCGAATACAGCAGGCTGCTTTGATGCAAATAGTGCAATCCGTACCTGTATGCTGGCTCGTGAACTGTTAGATGGTCACAATCTGGTAAAACTGGAAGTTTTAGGGGATGAAAAAACTTTATATCCGAACATTACTGAAACTTTAAAAGCAGCACGCACACTGATTGATGATGGTTTCGAGATTATGGTATACACCTCGGATGATCCTATTGTCGCGCAAGAATTAGAAAGCATGGGTTGCGTTGCAATTATGCCTTTAGGCAGTTTGATTGGTTCTGGTTTAGGTATTTTAAACCCGCATACTATTTCAATCATTAAAGAAAACGCCAAAGTTCCAGTGTTGGTAGATGCTGGTGTAGGTACAGCCAGTGATGCTGCGATTGCAATGGAATTAGGCTGTGACGGCGTACTGATGAATACTGCGATTGCTGCTGCTCAAAATCCAATTTTAATGGCATCAGCTATGAAAAAGGCAGTTGAAGCAGGACGTGAAGCATTCCTTGCAGGACGTATGCCACGTAAACGTATGGCAAATGCCAGTTCCCCTGAAACGGGTTATTTCTTTAAATAATACTGCACTTAAAATGGATTCTTCGGAATCCATTTTTTATACTTTCTATAATCTTTTTATAATGAAAGTTCAGAACATCATGCTAAAAAATATACTTGCTCTTACACTCGCAGCCTTAAGTTCCTCAGCATTCGCAGCTTCAGAAACTTCTGCTTCTTCAAAGTTTGTGCCACAAGGTTGGAAAATTTTGAAAACAACCACTGGGGATTTGAACCGTGATGGTCAGAATGATACCGTCTTGGTTATTGAAGAAAACAATCCAGAAAATGTGATCGCCAATGCTGGTTTAGGCAGTTCTGTACTCAATACCAACCCCAGAACACTGCTTGTTTTATTTAAGACCGCTTCAGGTTACCAATTAATAAGTAAAAATGAGCTATTGCCTAGTGAGAACGATGCCGAATCCCCTTGCCTTGCAGACCCACTAGAAGATGGCGGTATTACCATAACTAAAGGCTTGCTAAAAATAAGCTTACATTATTGGTTAAGCTGCGGTTCATGGTATGTTACCAATAATAGCTATACCTTCCGTTATCAAAATAATAATTTCAATTTAATTGGTTTTGACAGTAATGATTTCCATCGTGCCTCAGGTGACATCACCGAAAAGAGCATTAATTTTTCTACTGGCAAAGTGAAAACTACCACAGGTAAAAATGAATTTGCAGACACTTCACAACCTGTGAAAGTTCAGTGGAGTACACTTAAAAATAAATATCAGATTCAATTACAAGACATAGATTTTACTGAATATGCCGAATATCAATAAAAAACGCCTCTTCACGAGGCATTTTTTAAACCAAACTTTTAAGCAATTATGGAATTAAGCCTTCATCACGCATCGCCATTTGTACAGACTGACGCTCTGCAACCTTATGGCGTATACCAATAATGTTCTTATAAGGTGTTAAATCGTGCTCAATCGAATTTGACCAATTTGTTAGCACAAATAAATATGCATCTGCTGGCCCAAAATTATCATCGACCAAGTAATCATGATCAGATTCAGCAATAGCATTATCAATATAGGTCAATAAGCGATCAATTTCTGCATAGGCTTTGGTTTTAGCCTCTTCCGATAAAGGTCCACCAAAGAATACAGCATAGGCATCATGCAACTCAGAGTTGAGGTAGCCCAACCATTCCAGCACTTTGGCACGACCTAAACCTGATGGTGGAATTAAATCCTGCTTAGGATCATGCTGAGCAAGGAAAGGTAAAATTGCCACATTTTCAGTCAGAATTAACCCAGGATTAATTTCTAAGGCAGGAACATAACCTTTAGGGTTAATTGCATAATAATCTTCACCTTTTTCAGTTTTATGGGTTTTTAGGTCTACGCGAACCAGATCAAAATCGACATTAATTTCATTTAGAATAATATGAGATGCCAGTGAACATGCGCCTGGGGAATAATAAAGCTTCATATATAATCCTTGTTATCTAACTTTTCACTTTTTTAAATTGCTTCTGACAAACTTTCAAGCGATCAGACCTGTAAATTGCAAAAACGTAACCGTTCTATAAAACATATAAAAACAATTACCTTTTGAATATTGTTCAATTTCTAAATTTTTTCAAGTTAATCCTGTGTGCTTTTTTATTGCTAGATGTTTTAACATACACATCCTTTAAATTTTATGAAGTGCCATAATGATTAACCTTAAAAAATCAGAATGGTTATCCAATATTCGTACTGATGTACTTGCAGGGATTGTCATTGGTTAAGCCTTGATTCCAGAATCTATCGCCTTTTCTGTTATTGCTGGTATTGATCCTCAGGTTGGTTTATATGCTTCGTTCTGTATAGCCGTGAGTATTGCCTTTTTTGGTGGACGCCCCGCCGTGATTTCTGCGGCAACAGGTGCAATGGCGTTGCTGATGATTACCTCGGTCAAACAGTTTCACAAGCATCCGAAACAAAGCAATGTCGTTATGCTGAGTGTAGTGCTCATTGTTTTAGCAACGCACAATTTGGCTTTGGGAGTCTTTGTTGGCGTCTGCCTTTCTGCACTCTTTCTTGTAAATAAACTGGAGAGTGAAGTTAAAGTTACATCTAAATTGATTAACGCTGAAACTTTGCAATATCCTGTTTCAGGACAAATTTTCTTTAGTAGTGCTGAAAAGTTTTATCAGTTTTTTGATGTCTCAACTTCTGCCAAACATGTGATTCTAGATCTGACCCATGCACATGTCTGGGACATTACTTCCGTCAATATGCTGAACACCATCGTGCAAAAGTTTCGAGATCAAGAGTGGTGGGCTTAAATGAGGCCAGTAGTACCCTGATTAACCGCTATAATCCGCTTTGATGTTTCTATCTCACTAAAGAGCTGTTTATTCAGCTCTTTTTCTTCACCCTTCAAATCACCTATAGATTTCATTCAATAAATGAACTTTATAATTCGATAAAAGTCGAAAAAAAGAGATTTGAAAAACTCAAAAATAATTTAATTGCCGAAATAACGGTAAATAATTTGACTTGCTAGTCTCAGGATTTAAAATACCGCTTTCGAATTTTTACATTTGCCAAAGTTATGTCAACCGATCTATTAGAACCGCAAGTCGTCGAGCTAGACAACTTGAATGAGCATCGTGAAATTGTGACTTTTATGCGTCGCTCTTCTCCGCTGAATACTTCTCAACGTACTGCGCTTGAACAATATGGTCACTTAATTTTGGAATATCCAGTTGGTGATTTACGTCAACATTTTGAACACCCTGAACGCCCATTAACTGTTGAAATTGGTTTTGGTATGGGACGTTCACTGGTGCTTATGGCAAAAGCCAATCCTGAACGAAACTTTGTCGGGATTGAAGTCCATGTTCCAGGTATTGCTCAATGTGTATATGAGGCTGGCATGGCGGGTTTAACCAACCTCCGTCTTTTAGATGCCGATGCAATTCAAGTGTTGCGTGAAATGCCAGACAACAGCATTAACGCTGTGCAACTTTACTTCCCAGACCCATGGCAGAAAAAACGTCATTTCAAACGTCGTTTCGTGTCACATGACCGTATGCCGCTGGTTGAACAGAAGTTAGAAATGGGTGGAACATTCCACGCAGCAACAGACTGGGAACCGTATGCAGAATGGATGCTTGATGTGCTCGACAACCGTCCAAATCTTGAGAATATGGCAGGTAAAGGCAACAGCTACCCACGTCCTGACTGGCGTCCACAGACTAAGTTTGAACGTCGAGGACTGGAAGAAGGTCATAAGATTAACGACTTCTTATTTAAGAAAATTAAATAAGTTTTGTGTTTTAAAAAAATAGGGCTTAGTGCCCTATTTTTTTATTCTGAAATGATTAAAACACATGCCGAATTTCAACTGTCGGATCATGTGCATCTAAGCGTTTTGCCAAAATATGTAAACGTCGTGTCGGTACTGCGGGAAATAAATGATGCTCTACATGATAAAACATGTTGTAGGTCACTACGCGTTTGAACTCATTACGTACTGTACGTGCCATATAAATATGATCTTCTGTATCATGATGCACCGTCCATACCGCAAAAAAAGCCGTCATGCATTGCCCAATCAACATTGCACTGACATGGTATTTTAAAACACTGATATCCAAGACGATAAAAACCAAAAACAGCACGATCACATTGGCAATAAGCTCAGCAGACATCCACTTTTTCTGCGTCTTACTTCCAACCTCGAATGCTTTTTTATGCAACATCCACGGAAAAATAGGGCCAAAAAGCAAAGCTTGCCACCACTTCATGGTTGCACTTTTTGCTTCAATATCCTCTTCTTGCATACAGTGCTGATGATGTCGAAGATGATTAATTTGTACCGCATGCATTGAACCAAGCATAATAATACTTAAGACAAACATGACCCAATGCGTCGCGGGTCGGCTAATCCCTAAAGCAAAATGAAAGGCATTATGCACTTGTCTAAGCCCTGTTAAGAAAAACATAAACGAGCAAAACAGTGCCAAAAGATACCACTGAAAACTTGCGAAAATGAATGAGACCAGTAACCATGGTAAAGAAATGAGTAACTCACTGATGACATCAGTACGGCCTAACTGCACAAGATCTTTCCACTGCACCTGTTCTAATAATAAATGTGAACGCATACACCCTCTAATTGTTTGTATTTATTTTCAGAAGCACTCTACCTAATCCTAATGCATAAAAAAAGCCACTTTTTCAGCGGCTTTACTTGTTTTTCACAGGTACATCAGTTATTCATCCTTCCATTAACGATGTCGCTGCATAATTTGCTGACTCATTAAGGTATAAACCTCAGCCAAATCAGGTCGTTTTAAATCCACTAATATTGATTGATGCATCTGTAAAATATTCACATCACCGCGTACCGCAGGTCCAGTTTGCATCATTTTAGGATCATTTTGGGTGGCTTTCGCTGCTGTTTCCAAGATCAGCGGATATAACAAACTAAAATCAACTTGCGTCTGATCGACAATTTGCTTGCTCATATCGTAACAGTAATTGGCAAAATTACAGGCAAATACTGCAGCCAAATGCAAACTTAAACGTTGCTGTGAACTATAAGCATAGACACGCTTGCTCAACTGTTGAGCCAAATTCAATAACTGTTTTTGATGGTCTTTATTTGCAGCTTCAATAAATAATGGGGTTTGTTTCCAATCTACCTCTCGTTCTAAACTAAAGGTCTGTAAAGGATAAAATACGCCAGAATTTGAGTGCTGTTGCTGTAGAATTTGCAGATCAGTACTACCCGAAGTATGTACGATCAGAACCTCTGGCAACAACGGTGCAACTTCAGCGATGACGGTGGCAATAGATTGATCGCTGACAGCAAGAATGAGCAAATCAATTTCTGAAGATAAGTCGGTTAATGATCGACATGCTTGTGCTGCCACCTGCTCTGCCAAATGTTGTGACTTTTCCCAAGTTCGACTATATATTTGTACAATTTGATGGTGTTGCTTTAAAGCAGATGCCAAATGGTGGGCAACACGTCCAGCACCAATAAAACTAATTCGCATGTCTACGCTTACTCTCTATTTCTGCGCTAAGCATGCCAATAAAAAAAGGACGAATCAATTCGTCCTTTTTATTTCAAGCAACTTTCTAATTAATTAAAGACATTGTTTAAATAAACAATACGCTCCGACGTTTTTTGATTAAAGCATTTGGTGTATTGCATGTCCTGATTTTGTGCTCTCATTTGCTCATCCCAATAGTTGTAATGCTGTTGGTAAGTTTCACGATCTTTTTCAGCAATATTATGAATGCTCGTTTGCGCAAGCACTTTACAGTCTACATCACGCTTTTCAAACCAATCCGACTGGTCCTGTTGTAATTGTGCTTTTTGCTCACTACTAAAACGATCCCATGTTTGATTCAAACGATCTACCACTTTTGCCTGATCAGCATTGAGTTCTTTCTGACGGATATCCATAGATTTCTGAGCGAGTTCTTGTTGCGCTGCCTCTTCTTGAGCGTTAGCTTCTTGGCTATCTGCAATATCTTTATTCTCTTCTTCATAAGCAGCAAGTTGTACTGCTTTTTCGGTGATATAAACGAGTCCATCTAACACTTTATTTTCTTTTGGTAGCTGGAGTTGAATACCTTCTTTATCCGTTTTAATCAGTTGATAATTAAATGATCCTTTGAGTTGATCATTTTGCATCGTTAAACCATATACTTCACTTTCAATATAGTCTTTAAGCGTCTCTGCTTCTCGTTCACACTCTTCGCAATATTCTGCCTCAAAAGCATTTTCAGCACGTTTCTGTAAACCTTTCGGCATTTTCACGACCAACTCGCTATGACATTCCAGTTGTTTGGCCGTCTCAGGTTGTTCCGTTACTGTTGTAATACTTTTGACTTCAAATTTAATATTCTGCGTGATGGTATCGGTCAGGTTTTTATCCGACTGATAGTAACTCGAGTTACGTAAGGCTTTATCTAACTTTTTCAAATAGTCTTGCTGTAAAGCATTCTTAATCTCTTTTAACTTCGCCTCATTGCTACAGTCCCATTCATTCACTGCGGGTGTGGCTTGTTCTGCTTCGGCGCTGTCTTTCTTTCCCTTAAAGAAATCACAACCCGTTAAAAGCATGCTGCTACATAATGTTGCAAAAACCAAAGAATTGGCAAGTTTATTCATATAAAGCCCAATGTCTGTTTGTTATTTTTCGAGGCGTATTTAAGCAAATTTGGGCTAAAAAAACGAGTAATTAAATCATGAAAGATTTTAAATCGTAAAAAAGGGACTATTTCGTCCCTTTTTTAGTTTTACTGTGAGCTTTCTAGAAAGTCTTGTTCACACTCACACCAACGCTAAAGTTTCGACCATCCGCAGGTTCAAAGAAGCGACTATTACTATCATTAACGATCACAGAACCCACATAGTTTCGATCAAACAAATTATCGACGCGTGCATAAGTATTGATTTTCCAGTCTTTATTGACCCACAAATAGCCAAAATTTGCCGCAACGACCGTATAACTTGGTGCAGTATCGGAATTGATATCATCGACATAAATCTTGTCCATATAACGTGCATCCAAGCCTGCCTGAAAGCCCTGCTCAGGTTGCCATGCCAAGCCTACAAAAGCTTGATTCTTGGCAATTCCGGGAATGTATGTTCCTTTCCGTATCAGCGGCTTAGTTGAGGTTGCTGGAATATCAGCATCAAAAGTCGCATCTAAATAACTATAACTGGTTCGAACATTGAGTGCCTGCCAGAGCTGTTTTTGCCACGATAACTCTAAGCCTTCACGTAAGGTTTTGTCTGCATTGCGAAATGTGCTACGCCCACCATTGGCATCGTCAGGAACAATGTCATTTTTAGTTTCAGTATGAAATACAGCAAAAGTAAACAGCCCTAAGCTATTCTGCGATTTTAATCCAAGTTCTGCGGTATCACTCGTCGCAGGTTTTAAATTAAAATTAATGCCTGAAGTCCCTACTGTAGGATAAGCCATCTCGGTAAAGGTTGGTGTTTCGAAGCCTTTACCATAACTGGTATAAGCATAAAGCTCGGGTAAAATTTCCCAACCCAAAGCGACAGTTGGAAGTAACTTTTGATAATCGGTTGAACCACTGTCATCCCCATTACCTGCGGTGATGTAATGATCTTCGGACTCATAATTGACGTTGCTATAACGTAAACCTGCATCTAAGTGCCACTGTGGTAAAAACTGCCATGAGGCTTGGATGTAAGGATCGAGATTCCATAAGGTATTGATTTCATCACGACGTAAATTACCTTTCACACCATAACGCCCTGTCGCATCAAAGTTTTCATACCCCTGACGATCTTCGCGCATCTGATCAAATGCCAAACCTGCAATAAATGTAGTATTCGGCAAGAGCTCTTTCCCCATCCAACGGAAGTCTGCACCATAATAATCTCGATCAAAATCGATCACTCCACCTGCATGACGAGGATTTTTTTGGGCACTACTCGGGATCGACTGATATTGCACAACCTGCCTATTGCCAAAATAGACCATGCCATACAACTCTTGCTGATCATTCAGTGGTTTGTTCCATGTCAACCCTGTTTGGGTTTGTTCAATTTCTTTACGTACATCATAAATATTTTTAGCATCATTCACTTGCTTCGGATTGGCTTTCCATTGCGCACGATTTAAACCTTGTGGATCATCTGCCTCAATTTTTGTACGGTTTATGAGCCAATTAATCTTACTACCATCCTCCAAATTCCAAGTGAGCTTGGCATTATTCAACACTTTTCGCGCAGCGCTATGATCGCGAAAACCATCAGTATCAAAATAGGAAGAACTAATCACATAAGCGGGTTGATTGGCTTGCTCTGAACCCCCTTGTAATTGAATATTGGCTTGTTGTTTATGGTGGCTGCCTGCATTTAACCCCACTTGAATCGAGTCTTTCCCTTGTCCTTCTTTAGTTTCGGTTAGAATGGTTCCACCCGATGAGTTACCATAAATGGCAGAAAATGGACCTGTTAAAACTTCAATATTGTCCAAGCTGTCTAAATCAATATTAGAACTTTGTCCCTGACCATCAGGCATGGTAGCAGGAATGCCATCGACATAAAGCCGTATGCCCCGCACACCAAAAGTAGAACGCGCTCCAAAGCCACGCATGGAAATTTGCAAATCTTGCGCGTAATTTTCACGGTTATTCATTTGTAAACCCGCTACACCTTGCAATAGTTCAGACACATTCACATGAGTGTTGGATTGCGATGGCGCAACTTCTACTTTATGTATAGAAGCTGGGGTCTGTAACAATTCATTTTCAGTACGTACGGCTTGCACGGTAATGACTGGGAGTTGATATGCTGCTGTATCTTGAGCATACAGTGCCATCGATTTTAGAATCACTGTGGCTAATAAAGCATATTTAAAGGGAAGTGGATTGCGACTATATAATTTCACAAGACATCCTTTTATTATCATCTTGGTAGGAATGTGGAAAGCCCCTCCTCAAGGAAGGACTCTCCCAACAATAATACGTTTTAGTCTTCTAAACTATAAGCAATCACATAATCACCATGATCGGGCGACTGACGCGCACCGCCTGCTGAAATGACCACATATTGCTTACCTGTTTTTGGTGAAATGTAGCTGATTGGCGTACCCTGACTCCCCACAGGTAAACGTGCTTTCCACAATTCTTCACCATTAGATGAATTGAAGGCACGTAAGTAGTAATCTTGTGTTGCTGCAAAGAACACTAAACCACCCTGTGTTGCCATTGGACCGCCAATGGTTGGCATACCAATCGGTGCTTTTAATCCCATTTTGATACCCATTGGACCTGTATCTTCGACTGTACCCAAAGGAACCTGCCATGCAATTTGACGAGTTTTCATATCAATTGCAGTCATGGTACCAAATGGTGGTTTTTGACAAGGAATGCTTAACGCTGACCAGAAACGGTTTTTGTTCACTTTGTATGGTGTGCCTTTCATTGGTACTGCACCCATACCCGTATTCACTTTCTCACCGCCATTGGCTTGAATCGCCAAGTCTTCAGGAGTTTGTTTGATCAACTGAATCCAAAGCCCTAAACGCATGTCGTTCACAAACATATATCGATGCGTTGGATCGAAAGCAATAGAACCCCAGTTCATGCCACCCAGTGAACCTGGAAAGCTTAATGAAACATCAGTACCTGGTGCTGTAAATAGACCTTCATAACGCATCGATTTAAAATTAATACGACACATCAATTGATCAAATGGTGTAGCACCCCACATATCTGATTCAGTCAGCGTTTGATTACCAATTTGTGGCATTTCAATAGAACGCGGTTGGGTCAAACTGTATTGTTCATTTGGAATATCTGCAGCTTTGACAGGCTGTTCAACGACTTTGGTCAATGGTTTACCTGTGACACGGTCAAGCACAAAGAACTGACCAGACTTGGTACCAATGACTACAGCAGGTTTAGTCGAACCATCTTTGAGTGGGAAATCCACCAAACTTGGTTGCATTGGTAAGTCAAAGTCCCATAAATCATTATGAACGGTTTGATAAACCCACTTTTCTTTACCTGTGGTCGCATCAAGTGCCAATACCGAGGTATTGTATTTATGATCTAAAGGTTGACGATTTGCACCCCAAAGGTCAACTGATGAACTTCCCATTGGTAAGAACACGGTATTCATTTGAGGATCATAAGACATAGCCGCCCATGAGTTGGCCGAACTACGTTTATAAGTTTCACCTGGTTTTAACACATAGTTCGGATCTGGATTACGCGGATCGAACGCCCAACGCAATTGACCTGTAATGACATCGTATGCACGAATTACACCACCCGGCATGTCTGCACCGACGTTATCGGCAATACGGCTGCCAATGACAATCGATGTACCTGCAATGGTCGGTGCCGAAGTCACTTCAAAACGTGGCGCTTTAGTACCATCACCTAAGCCTTCAAGCAAATTCACAGTCCCATCAACACCAAAGTCTTTACAACGCTCACCTGTATCAGCATTGACTGCAATTAAACGACCATCAGGGGTATTGGTATAGACACGACGTGGGCAAGCTGTATTGGTCGCGACTGCTGTTACGGCTGTTGCTCCTGCCAAGGTTGGCTGTACCAATGCTTGCGTCGAATCAAAATAAGCAACGCCACGACAACGCTCCCAAGCATCGGCTTTCGAGTTGACTTCAGCTTTCCAGATTTGTTTACCTGTGTCCGCATCCAAAGCAATCATATTGTTATGCGGGGTACACAAAAAGACCTTATTGCCGACCTGTAATGGTGTCATTTGATCTTCTGCACCATTACCCGAACCTGTAGTCATATCGCCCGTTTGGAAGCGCCAAGCTTCCTTAAGTTTAGATACGTTATTTCGGTTAATTTGGTCGAGTGCAGCGAAACGGCTACCGCCTGCATCACTACCATAATGATCCCAATTGACTTGCTGCTTACTTGGTTCGACGGGTACAAGTGGCAATTCCTCACCCGATGCTTGAACGGTTGGGTGTGGAATGAACATACCGTACAAACCACCTAACATACCCAAAACAGTCAATCCACCAACCACATAAGCTGGTGCTGACATTGCTGTTTGTTGCTGGTATTTACGAATAGATGGCAATGTGAATAGCACAGCAGCAAATAAGCCTGCTGGGAACATTAAGCGTGAATGTAGTGGCCAGAATTCCAAGCCTGTATCAATCAATGCCCAAATGACAGTACCAATAAAGACTAAGCTGAATAATCCGACCCCAAGGGCTTGTTTTCGAAAAATGAAAATCGCTGAAACGATCGTCACCAAGCCTGCAATGAAGAAGTACCAAGAGCCACCTAAACTGATGAGCTTTCCGCCACCAATTAAATAAAATAGGCCTGTTAACAATAAGGCCAAGCCTAGGATAAAGCACCATATTTTAAATATGGCTCCTGGCTTAGATTGAGCTTCAGACATACATCTTACTCCAAGTGCCGTGAGTTTAAATGACCACTCCCTCTCTCCTTTGAGTATCATTTATCATCACGAATAAATTCTTGTACTTTCGCATCTACAATGCGAAAGCCTTGACCAAAGTGTTTAAACTAAACAGCACTAATGCTTATATTTTAAACAATTTTCAGTCTAAGTACTGTTAAAAATTAACTTTCATGGTTAAACCTGCCACCCATGCGTCCTCTACTTCTTTTACCCCTGTCGGTTGGTAGATGTATTGCAAGTTTGGTCTGAGCATGACCGCTGGGGACCATTGGTAGGTATAGTTCAGTTCGACATTCAACTCGTCACGTTGAATCGGGACATAGTCACTCGCAACAGCATCATAACTGTAATAACCACGACCTTCATTGGTGGCGATTTGCTTGTCCGTCGCACGATCATTCACGACATAATTGGCTAAACCAAAACCGATGGAATCATTCGGGCGACTGTCAAAAGGCCCTTTGTACCAAAGCGCGAGTTGTTGTGTACTTTCTACAAATGTTGTGGCCTTATCGTTCACTACACCATTAAAGCTAATGTATAAACCACGCTTCGGATCTGCCCCATGCTGTGTGAGTTGCTGTTGTGCATTCAACCAAAAACTGTATTTACCATCTTGCATTTCGCCACTACGAATATCTTTTGCTTCGGCGGTGGAATACAGTGCACCCACTTTATATTCCCCAGGCAAGCCATTAAACGAGGCTAACTTTGGTTTCCAAGCCAACTCTACAGGAATGGTGGCACCCTCAACATTGTCCATATCAAGGTTAAAACCATCACTATTCGATTGTGTTTTGACATTGTCCGGATTGACTTCATACACACCCAAACCAAGTGACCATGCAGGTGCAAATTGGTATTTAAGATTGGTACCCCAGAGTCCTACAGGCCAGTTGTACCAGATCGAACCAATTGATTTGCCTAACTGACCACCACAAAGCAGCAAGTTCTGGAATTCACATTGCGAGCTGTTAAAGTCATCCGACATGCCCATACGTCCAATCTTGAATTGAACACGGTTATCATCAAATCCTGTTTTGATCCATGCTTGGGTGAGGCGCCAGATTTTTCCACGCCCGTAAATTTCTTGCGTATTCCCTAAAGTGCTGGCACGCGGGTCTTTAATGCGTTCAAGCGTTAATGAGTTACCATCACGTTTGGTAATCATTAAGCCAGCTGTAGTATTTTCCCAACCTGCAATTTTGCTTAAATCGAAATTAGCGCCTAAAGTCAGTTGTCCCGCATTTTCCAGAGTATTGTCATCGTTATAACCGCCAGCCAAATTGGTTGCCGCCTGACTCATAATAGCAGCGGTAAATTTGTAACCTTGATCTTCCAGTTGCTTCCGTTCACCGTTCCAATCACCCAATAACCATTGACGGTCTGCCGAATAAAACTCATTGGCTGAAGCCAATTGGCAAGTTAAAAGCGCCAAAGATAATGTACCTAGTTTTAATAGTTGTTGCATACCAAACATCCTTTTCTGTGAGGAAAGCTCAACTTTAGTGAGCTTTCCATGCGGTTTTTATTATTTAATGCGAATGGCTGGACTCAGTTCAGAAGTAGCGCCCAAGTGATCTGTGACATTCGCGGTGACATTCGCCACACCACTCGCTACTTTCCATGTTGCTTGACCTTGACCTTGTGCATTGGTTGTTAAAACTTGCATTCCTAAATACTGTTCAGCTTCTTGAGCATTCGCTTGGCGATTGGTAAAGAATTCAACGTGGTAGCGTTGATTTGGCTGTGCTTGAACTGTAGCAGTGACTTGACCTTTGCTATAGCTTAAACGTGGCGCTTGAATGTTTTGGTTTGGCATCGCATTACAGCCCTGTTCATTTGGCTGGGTACAAGTTTTTTGAAGTTTCGCATCTTCAATGACCACACCACCACCACGAGAACCCACAAAACCTGCATGTTCTAGCGCAGGTACAGCAAACACAATCGCACCCAAACGTTGATTCGGTACACATGAACCACCTGCTTCACAGCGCTTAATATCTTTACCATTGTCCCAAATTAAGTTTTTGGTCAAGGTTGTGCGGGCATTGGCATCTTTTTCTGAACGAATGGCTATTCCTAAACGGTTACCATGAACTTTATTACTATCAAAGATGTTGCCATCCCCCGTTAAGTTAAAACCAATCGAGTTGTTTGTCAGTTCGTTATAGGCAACATAGTTACGTTTGCCCCAGTTAATTTGCAAACCATCGGAGTAGTTTTCAAATTTGTTACCGACCACGGCATTATCATTGCCCCAAAGAATCTCGATGCCCTGAGATGGCTCGGGGTTGGCTTTGGTTGAAGTAAACAAATTATTAGCAACAAGATTAAATGCCGCACCACGCGTTAGCTCTAAACCATCACCATTATCTACAAATAAGTTGTTCAAAACTTTGTTATTATTGGTGGTAGTTGAGGTTGGATTGCCCTTACCATCATCACCTGTCAGCATCACACCTGAGCCACCGTAGTTATTACTAATACGGTTATGTTGAATCAGGTTATTGCTCGAACGATTAATCAAAACACCAATACAAAAACGGTGAATATCAAGCCCTTTTAAGGTCACACCATTCACATCTTGTAGCACTAGACCGGGTAAAGTCATGGTACGAACGTTGGTACCATACTGTTCAGGGTTAGCACCTGGGCAGGCTTTGGCACCCTCACCTTTAATATAGTTTGAACCATCAATGGCAATAAACTCGCCTGTTTTGTCCCACTGGGTACCAATAATTTTTACAGAAGATTTAATTGGTGGTAAAGCTTGATTCAGCTTAATGACATAAGGAGCCTTACCTACAGCTTGAATCTGAATTTCATTTGTTTGTGCAGCATTGGCATTGGATTGTTCAATTGCCCAACGTAATGAACCTTTTGCACTATCATCCTGATAGCGGTCAACAATATAAGTTTCTGCACTAGCCAAACCAGAAGCCGCCAAACTTAAAACCAGTGTAGTGAAACGTAAAGTTGATAATTTCATGTTCAAATCCTTTTATATCTTGAAGTCTTAAGGTGTAGGCTGCACAGTTTTAAGGAACTGCTTAAGTTGGGTCACATCAATTTGACCTGGTGCTGAAGCCTCACCAATCATGCCGAAACTTAGGCTCCCCCCCATGTTGGCAGTTGCCACTCGTGAGATCGTGCCTAACTGCCCCATCGACATAGTCAGCAGGGGTTTTTGACTTTTTTGGCTGACTGCCAATGTTGCGTTCATTAAGGTAAAGACATCTTGTTTAGATTTCGGCATCACCGCAATTTTCAAAATATCTGCACCCATTTGGTCTTGTTTGAACAAACGGTTTTCAATTTCTTGTTGTTCTGGCGTTTTATTAAAATCGTGATTCGACATGATCACTAACACATGTTTATCATGCGCCAATTTGGTTAATTTTGCGACACTTTCTGCATCACGGAACATCTCGATATCGAGCAATTGCATGAATGGCTTTTTCAAATATTCACGATAAATCTTTTCATAGTCCTGGTCAGACACCGTCATTTTTCCGCCTTCGTTATGGGTACGAATGGTGGCAATTAAGGGTTTATCTTTTAGAATTTGATTTAACTGCTGACCCAGTGCGATGACTTTTTTTGTGTCTGCAGAAAATTCGAGTAAATCAATACGGAACTCAGCCAAATCTGCATCTGGATTACTCGCAATTACTTTGGCTTGTGCAAGTGCTTGTTCAGCCGTTTTTGCAGTAATGGGTACAATGGTTTTAGCAGGCAAATCACCAATATTGACGTTTTTGACCATATAGTGTTGTACATGAGATTGAGCTGTTTCAGCTGCAAATGTCGCTGGCATTGCTGCGATAACTGCACTGCTTAAGCAGAGTTGCATCGCTAATTTTTTGATGGTAATCATTACAGTTCCTTGTATTTTCAAACTATTGCCTGACTTCAGTCATCAGCCGCAAACATACGTGGGATTCATGCAATGGGACATGCAATCACCACGTATAAACTTTTTTCTCTTTAATAAGCGCAAGCTTTCTTGCGCTTTTCATGAGCTTAGATATCTAGAAAGACTGTTTCGTCTTCGCCTTGTATACGAATGTCAAAGCGATAAACCACTTCACCGTCACGCTCTTCGCGCTTGGCAATTAAAGTCTGACGACGTGGTGCCCATTCAATGCCTTTGAGCACAGGATCTTGTGCATTTGCTTCCGCTTCATCATCAAAGTAAACACGCGTGTTTAAGCCAATATTGATGCCACGTGCAAAAATGATCAGTGCAATATGCGGGGCTTGGGTTGTACCTTTTCGGCCTGGAACAGCACCTGGCTTAATGGTGTTAAAACTCCAGAAACCTGTTTCGAAGTCTGCACCTGTACGTCCCCAACCAAGAAAATTAGGGTCAACTGCTTTGCCTTGAATGTCGGCCGCACTTGGATACACACCATTGGCATCAGCTTGCCAAATCTCGATTAAAACATCACGTAATGGTAAACCTAAGCCGTCAAACACCTGACCTTCCAAGCGAATACGTTCACCTAAAGTGTTTTCTTTAACCAGTTGGTTGTTAAAGTTATTTTCAAAGACTTCAATGTTGGCTTGTTTTGGTAACAAACCAATGTGTACATATGGTCCACCTGTTTGAGATGGAGTTTCATGCAATTCTTGAAAGTTCCAATTGTTCATGTTGTTCTCCCTGAATTAAGTCAAATCATTTTCGAAATAAGTCGCACGACGACCACGTAAAGTGATGTCAAAGCGATAACAACGGCTGTCTGCTTCAATGAAGTTGCTCTTGTCTTCTAAAGCAATCAATGCACGACGTTGTTCTTCCGAAGGAATGGTTTTAATAATTGGACACGAATCAATGAGCGTATCGCCTTCAAAGTAGAACTGCGAAATGAGACGTTGTGCCCAACCATCAGCAATCAAAGAGAAATGAATGTGTGCAGGACGCCATTCATTAATACGGTTACGCCAAGGGTACGGACCTGGTTTAATGGTACGGAATACAAAATAACCATTGGCATCAGTCATCATGCGACCACAGCCGCCAAAGTTCGGGTCCATTGCACCAATAAATTGGTCATTTGGATGACGATAACGACCAGAAGCATTGGCTTGCCAAACTTCGAGCAAAGCATTTTTGACTGGGCGACCAAACTGATCACGGACATAACCATGCACAATAATGCGCTCACCAATCGGCAAACCTTCTTTGGCATAGTTCAAGATCAAATCATTATCTTTAGGACCAAACTGGTCTGCACTGAAATGCGGTGCGGTCACTTCAGTTAAAGTTTCTGCAATTGAGATCAATGCATTTTTAGGCGAGCGTAATACACTGGTTTTGTAGCCAGGTGCGTATGCTGGCGGATGATCATCGGTATTGCGTTGTGCGTATGCACCTAAAATAAGTTGCGACATGTGACGTCCCTCTTAATCTTGTTCCATTACTCTTGATTGGTTTGTTCTGAATCAGATTGCAGTTCACTGAGTTTTTTTGGTGCAATGCCCAAATCTGCAAATACCTCTTCTGCCATATGCATGGCTGCATTGGCTGCTGGTAGACCTGCATAGAGTGAGCAGTGCAGAATCAATTCTTTTAACTCATCCTTAGTCACACCATTGTTAAAACAAGCACGTAAATGCATACGTAATTCGTCTTCACGCCCTAGAGACAATAAAATTGCAATCGTCACTAAACTGCGGGTATGGCGGGGCAAACCTGGTCTAGACCACACTTCACCCCATGCAAAACGGCTGATAAAATTTTGAAAATCTGCGTTGAAATCATTCAGGTTCTCGATCGAACGATTCACATGCTTTTCACCTAGCACTTCAGTTCGGACTTTGATCCCTTGTTCATAGCGTTGTTCATCATTCATGGGAGAATCCTCAATTAAGTTGCGTCAGTATGTGCAACAAGTGATTTAACAAAAATTGCGACAGCCGCTGCCGTTGCAGGAATCATGAGTAAGCTCAAAATTGCAGTAAACGACCAGTCATTGCCGAGTAATACCGCACCAATCCAAGCACCAAATACCGCACCGAAACGACCAATTCCAGACATCCAAGCCACACCTGTTGCACGGCATTGCGTCGGGTAAAAACGAGCGCTGAGTGCTGGCATAGCCGACTGTGCACCATTAATTGCAACACCTGCGCAAAGCACTAAAATGGCAAGTAATGTCGGGTTTGCTAAGCTCTGCCCCACAGCGAAGGCAAAGATTCCAGCGACAAAATAGAAACCAGCAATAATACGGTTCGGATTGAAGCGATCCATTGCCCAGCCAATAAATAAAGCGCTGAGTACACCGCCAAATTGGAACAAACCACCGATGAATGCTGCACGCTCTAAAGAAGCCCCTGTTTCACGCATTAAAGTTGGTAACCAACTGGTGAGTAGGTAAATCATCACCAAACCCATGAAATAGGTCAGCCACAATAAAACTGTACCTTTGACATATTTTTGAGAGAACAGCATGCCAAACACGCCTTTCTTCTCTGCACCTTCTGCTTTTTCCTCTGGCACATGAAACTCAGTGACACCTTGTACTTGCGTCGGTGCAATACGCGTCAAAATTTGATGAACTTTGGCATTATCACGACCTTTCACAATCAAGAAACGATAGGATTCTGGCAGGAAGAAAATCACCAAAAGCATCAAAATCAGTGGTGACCAACCGCCGAGTAAAAACAAACTGTGCCAACCAAAGGTTGGGATTAACCAACTGCTGATGAAACCACCCGTCGCCATACCCAAGTTATAACCACAGAACATACAGGTCACGAGTAACGAGCGGGAGCGCTGCGGGCAATATTCAGAAAATAGCGTGGTTGCATTCGGCATTGCCGCGCCCAAACCAATACCCGTTAAAAAGCGCAGTATCACTAAAGTGTTTAAGTCAGTTGCATATGCTGATGCCAAAGTAAAACCACCGAAAATCAGCATCGAAACGCTTAAAACAATCTTTCGCCCAAAGCGGTCAGCGGTTGGACCAGACACCAAAGCGCCAATAATCATGCCGCCTAAGGCTGCACTCATGACTGGACCCAGTTGCGAACGGTCTATACCCCAGTCTTGTGCTAAAGCGGGAGCAATAAAACCCATTGCTGCAGTATCAATACCGTCAACAAAAACAATGAGAAAACATACAATTGCGATAAGCCACTGATATTTGCTAATCGGTGCATCATTAATCAGTGCTTGTGCGTCTATACTCGTTTTTTGAGTAGCGTATTCCTGAGACGCCATACCTGCCTCCTTGGGCTGAAAGTCCTTTTAAAATCCTTAAACTATTGAATCGATCCAATAAACTGGCTGAGGGTTTGGGTAAACAGCTCAGGTTGCTCAATATTGGAAAGATGCGATGCATCAATCACCGCAAGTTCACTCTTTTGAATCTGTTGTTGCATAAAGACGCCATCTGCCACTGTCGTGACTGGATCAAATGCGCCTGCAATCAATAAAGTAGGAATCTGAATCTGTTGAATTTCTTCGCTCAAATCTGCTTGCGCCAATACACGGCAAGATTCTGCATAACCCATTGCTGGCGTAGTCGCTAAAGACTGAATGGTGCGCTGTGCCAAAGCATCATGTTGATAATCAAACTGTTCACTGAACCAACGGGTGTGCGTAGTTTTGACCAAATCTGCTAAGCCATTGGCTGTCACTGCATCTGCACGTGCATTCCAACCCTCTTCAGTCCAAATTTTGGCTGCTGAGTTCGCCACAGTTATGCTATGAAAACGATCCGCATGGTGAATACCGAGCCATAAAGCCGTCATGCCACCCATCGAAATTCCACAAAAATGCGCTTTTTCAATGTTTAAACCATCAAGAATATCAATCACATCTTCTGCAAGATTTTGTACAGTGGTTTGCTCAATCACATCGCTTTGTCCATGACCACGCGTGTCATAAGTCACCACTTTGAACTGCTGTTCAAAAGCAGCAACTTGGGGCTGCCACATGCTTTTATCTGTACCCAATGAGTTTGAAAATACAATCACAGGCGCATTGTCTTGCCCACTGATCGCAACAGATAAAGTCTTACCTTGACGATTGGTCATCGTGATATTCACTTTGCCTCTCCTTTTGCTTCTTGCAACACCGCATTAATCTGGTCTTGAATATTGCCAAGATAAGATTCGGGTTTAAAAATTTCTAAAACCTGAGCTACGCTGAATAAGTCTTTAACTTGATCCAATTCAGCAATCACATCTCTTAAATGCACGCCTTTTGCAACAGCTGTTTTACACGCATCCTCTACCAGATGATGAGCCTGTAAACGTCCGATGTGTGGCGCCAATGCCATCATCACCGCTTCTGCCATAATTAAGCCTTGAGTACATTCCAAATTGCGCTGCATGTTCTCTGCACTAACTTGCATCCCTTGTAAAACATCCAAAGTTCGCTCTAAAGCACCAGCACAGAGTTGGAAAATTTCAGGCAATGCTAGCCATTCCGCATGCCATCCCCCTAGACTGCGCTCATGTTCTTGCACCATGCTTTGATACAAACTCGACATCAACACAGGGACACGATTGGCTGCTGCCAATACAGATGCCGCCGTGACAGGATTGCGCTTATGTGGCATAGTGGATGAACCACCACGACCTTTTGCGGTTGGCTCAAACACTTCAGCAATTTCAGTTTGCATCATCAAAGACCAGTCACGTGCCATCTTGCCCAAGCTACCTGTCACCATTGCTAAGACGCTCGCGATTTCAACAATACGGTCGCGCTCACCATGCCAAGTACAGCTTGGAACAGAAAGTTTTAACTGCGCTGCAAATGCTTGTACAACTGCTGTGCCTTGATGCTGCAAAGAAGCCAATGAACCGACTGCACCACCCAATTGAGCAGTCAACACGCGTGATTTCATGGCTTCAATACGGGCCAAATCACGATGAAAGGCCGAAGCCCAACGTGCTAATTTATGACCTAAGGTAATGGGTAAACCTTGCTGCAACCACGTGCGCCCAATCATCACTTGTGAGCGATACTGTTCTGCTTGAGCCAAAGCTGTGCGATAACATTGTTGAATTAAAGCTTCAACATGTGTCATTGCTGCACGGCACTGCAAAATACAGGCAGTATCTAAAATGTCTTGACTGGTTGCACCCCAATGTACATAACGTGCAGCATCTTCATCGTTTTGTTTCACAATCGCAGTTAATTGCTTCACAAAAGGGATCGCGATATTGCCCGCCAAGCCTGTAGCAACAGCTAAAGCATCAAAGTCAATCTGATCGAGTGCAGTTGCTGCAATGTTGGAAATTGCGGTTGCGGCAGATTCTGGAATGACACCGACTTGAGCCTGTGCTTGTGCCAAGGCAACTTCCGCCTCAATCATGTAAGACACCAAAGCGCGATCACTGAAAATTTCAGTCACCTCGTTTTGGTAAAATAAGCTGGCATATAACTGGCTCATGATCGCTATCCTTAACTCTGCTTTAAACC
>NZ_VXLD01000006.1:0-222389 GCF_008867985.1 Acinetobacter tandoii | reverse complement strand
ATCGGTTTATTTGGCTATTTAAGCAGCAAAAAATCCTTTTTATTACATATTTTGATCAAATTTGTTTTAATACTCTGAAGAAAACAACTGTTACAATACATTCTATACTCTAATTATTTTAGACTTCTTGTGTTACTCATGACATTAAGAGCTGTCTTGGATCTATTATGCAACATACTCACTATTATTTATGTGCGACACTTTTAGCTGTTAGTTTTGCTTCTACCGTTCAAGCAAATGACGATCTATCTACGACAGCTTCTAGTGACACTCCTATAAATGAAGTTACACCTGATGCATCATCATCGAGTACTCAAACGTCTAGACTTGAGTCATTAAAAGAACTCAAAAATGTAAAAGCAAATGATTTAAAAGTGAATGCAAATGCAGCTCAACCTGATAGCATCAAAGATCCTCTAGAAGCATTAAATCGTGAAACATTTGCGTTTAATGATTTCTTAGATCGCAATTTTGCGCGACCAATAGCAGTACAATATAAAACTAAAGTGCCTGATAGCGTCCGTGGTGCTTATCGTTCATTTCGTAAAAACTTAAATGAACCTTGGAATGCCGTCAATCAATTAGTACAAGGCCGTCCATCACGTGCTGCGAAATCTTTAGGACGTTTTACTATTAACACCGTAACAACTTTAGGTTTTGCAGACCCTGCACGACGTTTGGGTTTGGATATGGAAGAAGAAGGCTTTGGTACGACGCTTGGTTATTACAGCGTGCCATCTGGTCCGTATTTAGTTTTACCTATTATTGGCCCAAGTACTTTCCGAGATGGCATTGGTTTCTTTGTTGATGGTCAAGCACGACCACAAAAGTATATGTTTGACAATAACGATGGTGTTTATTGGTCGGATCAACTCTTACGTGGGATTGATGCACGTGCACAAATTCTGGATGTAGAAGATGTACTACAAGGTGACCGCTATGCCGCGATTCGTGATATTTACTTACAACGTAAGAATTTTGAGATTGCACAAAAGCAAGGACTAGATGCCGATACTATTTCATTTGTGGATGAGGAATCGGATGATGGTATTGATGACACTCCAGATGAAGATACTTCAAAGCCTTCTGAATAATTTGTAAAACTTATTTGCACTGAAAAGCATTATTTTTTCTAGCAATTACTTGATTGATATAGTACATCTAACGAGTACAGCTAAAGGATCATACAATATATATATGTATTTCATTCAACCAACGCGCAATATTCCTTATTTAGATCAAGTCATTAATACACTTCCAAGCGTACAAATGATTCAAATAGATGATATTGACTTGTATGATCCTACGATTATTGCGATTGCCGATGTACAAGATTATCTGATCCATCAGTGGAATTTACCCACTATAGTGATGGCTTTTGAAAATGAAGGTACAGCTTTAGCCCAAGCTTGGGAACTCGGTGCACTTGCGGGGTGGATCTGGAATCGCTTACCTGCGAATCCAGAACATTCATTATTAAAAATTGATGCCCAGTACAAGCGTAATCAAGATAGTCGTGATCTTCCCTCAGCAGCTGAACTACAAAAACGTCTACTTCCCAATCCTATCGAATTAACGAACTATCGAGTTGAAACACTTTTTCAACCCTCAGCTTATCTTTCTGGTGATTGGTACGATTATTGGAAACTCAGCGACAAAGAAATAATTTTCTATTTAGCCGATGTTTCTGGCCATGGGGTTACCAGTAGCTTACTCACCTCATGGATGGCTGCTTTTCATGGCCGCTCGAAAACCCCAAGAGAGCTGATTAAGAAACTGAATGGGATGTTGGTACAAGAAAATATTGAAAAGCACATCACCATGATTGCGGGCACGCTCAATTTAGAAACCCATGTATTGAAATGGTCAAGTGCAGGACATTACCCTCCAGCAATTATGTTTGAACCCAATCATCCACCTAAAATTTTAAATACCAGCAGTTTTCCACTTGGTTTAACTGAAGATTTAGAAGTAGAAGAATTTGAATGTGTATTAAATAAACACTCTCGTTTCATTATTTGTTCTGATGGCGCCCTTGAACCATTTGATGGTGGATTGAACGAACAATTCGAACAATTGGTCTTCCATTTGCAAAATCAATCATTCCAAGCACCTGAACACGTGGCGGATGATATTGCCATCTTAAGTTTATGTAGAATGAATTAGTTTAATTTTCAATAATTTAAACATTTTAATAGGTATCTACGACTCAAGAATACTTGAGTCTACACTTGCCCTATGTGATAATTTTACAATCCTTCTCTGCAAATGGCATTTATATGTCAACAGGTCATGTTGAATATGCAAGTTTGGACGGAACGCATATTTTTAAGCTTATTGGCGAAGTGCGAGCCCAATCTTGTATCAGTCTAGACAAACTTTTAAACCGTATTGAACAACAGTCGAATGTCGTTGGGGCAATCGTAGATTTAACCCAAACTACGTTCATCGATAGCACAGTGTTAGGCATTTTAGCGAAACTTGGTTTGAAGCTAAAACAAGTGCATAACATTCAGGCTGTCATGTTATCCACCAATCCAGATATTACGACTTTAGCCAACAGTATGGGCTTAGGTCAGGTTTTTGTGATCTTGAATTACTGCGGTGATCCAAGCGTATGCACACGTGAGTTAATGGAAGAACACGTGACGAATTCAAGTATGTTGACAACCGTACTTGATGCACACAAAACCTTAATGAAATTGAACGAAAATAATCAAAATATGTTTGAACCACTAGTCAAACAACTCCAAAAAGAACAAGATAACTTGGAACAAGCGTCTCATCAACAAAACGCTTAATGTACTTGCTACAAGGATAAACTCATGTCTTTACTTTCTGTTGCTCAAATGAATTCCCAAAATGACATTGAAGAAAACTTCAAGGTCATTGAATCATTGATTCAACAGAGTAAAGCACAGGGTTCTTCATTAGTCGTATTTCCAGAAAATTTCGTATGTTTCGCTGCTGGCAAACAACGCGAAACAGCAGAACAGTTTGAAAGCATTCAAAAACGACTCGAAGCCTTAGCTCACCAGTATCAAATTTGGCTGATTGCTGGGACTTTACCTTGCCCCTTCCGTCCAGATGGTTCTGTGATTGAAGATGGTCGTGTTCGCACAGTAAGTTTGTGTATTAGCCCTGAACGAACTGAGGCTCGTTATGACAAAATTCATTTGTTTGATGTACAAGTCGGCGATGCTGTAGGTGGCTATCAAGAATCCAAGTTTTTTGAACCAGGCTCAGATATTGTTGTTGCACAAACTCCTTTTGGCAACATTGGGATGATGGTTTGCTACGACCTGCGTTTCCCCGAATTGGCTTTACATTTGCGTGCCCACGGTGCCAATATCTTAACGGCTCCTTCCGCCTTTACTTACACCACTGGTCAAATGCACTGGCAATTACTTTTACAAGCACGTGCCATGGACAGTCAATGCCAAGTGCTCGGGGCTGCTCAACAAGGTTGGCATGGTGAAAAACGTCAAACTTGGGGGCATACTGCTGCCACCAATAGTCGCGGACAAGTGCTGGACCTGATTACAACTGAAGGAACACAACTCATTACCGTTCCTTTTGACTTACAAGAACAACAACAAATTCGTGAGTCGATGCCCTTAATGCAACATCGCCGATTGGTTCAGTTCGGTTAAAAGGCTATTATTTCCTAATGAATTTCAATAATTAGAGTAGAAAAACCCTGTATTCAATTCATTAATTGACATAGCTTTAAGATATTCCCCCATCTGTATCACACCGGCATTTTTGACGAATCTTCACAAAACAGAATTGATCTAAAAAATTGAGTGTGGCTATATGTAAATTTCGTTGTTTAATACTTGCACTGCAAATTAAATCGTGTACGATATATTTGTATTCGACATAAATACAGGTGAATAAAATGTCTCTAGAACAAGTAGTTTATACCGCACATGCCAAAGCCACAGGTGGACGTGATGGTCGCGCAATCTCATCTGATGGTATTTTAGATGTCAAACTTGCTCTCCCAAAAGAAATGGGTGGTGCTGGTGGTGGAACAAACCCCGAACAATTATTCGCTGCAGGTTATTCAGCCTGTTTTCTTGGTGCAATGAAATTCGTTGCTAACCGTGATCATTTAAAAATTACGCCTGACGTTTATATCGAAGGTGATGTCGGTATTGGTCCAATTCCAACAGGCTTTGGTATTCAAGTGACTTTAAATATTCATTTAGAAGGCTTAGAGCAAGCTGAGGCCCAAAAATTAGTAGATGCAGCACATATTGTTTGCCCTTACTCAAATGCAACACGTGGCAATATTGATGTGACATTAAATGTGATTGTTTAAGTCACACGTTCTATCCCGAAGTCATCACTTCGGGATAGAGACTTCATAACTTACAAGGATTTGGAAATATCTTTTTAAATTTCTTTTGATCATCGATTTCATCTGCCACCAAAATTAAATTACCATTTTGATCAAAATAAGAAGAACCTTGAACACGGTATATTGAGCGATATCAAAAATAGGAACCTTTTGAAAAATAGGGTGCTGAGTACTGATTAAGGTATGTCTTTTTTGCGAATTTAATTGGCGTGCAGTAATTTTATTCTGTTCAGAATCAGTTTCAATTAAGCAATTACGTTGAGCATCAATCGCGATGAATTCTTGAGTCGCATCATCTGTTTGCTTATCTTTCGCTAGAAAATGATGGATCTGGCATGGGCTACCACATGACATTTGAACATGGTAATAATTTTGATTTAGACGCTCAATCTGTGGTGACTTCATACCATCATAAACTTTTTCTTTCTTGTCATTGGTGCGTCTAATGACATCACAAGACTACTCCATCTCATCATGACATTACTTATACACCTTAAACAATTCAGTATCAGCAAAACCGTGCTGGGCAATAAATGCCCCACTTATTAAAAAAAGGAAATTAAAAGTTGATTCATTATTAAAATCTATTTGTTCTTACGTTAAGTTTAATAGCGACTTGCATCATTTTTTAGCAACACAAAATCATTACTATCAATTACTAAAGGCTAATATTTCAACTAGACAATCGCCCCTTAAAGCAATGCTTTTTAAACTTTTTAAAAAGTATTGCTTTATTTCTCTTTCGCAGTCCTTTCTTCCAAAGCGAAAGAGAAAATTAACGAAATAGTCTGATCAGTTTCAGTTATTCAGCCGCTTCATTGGTCACACGCAAAACTTCATCCAAAGTCGTTTTACCTGCCAAAACTTTTCTCAAACCGTCATCTCGAATAGAACCTGAATGCTGCCGCGCATAACTTTCTAATTCAAATTCAGCCGCGTTGCCATGTATTAAACGGCGCATAGATTCATCTACAGGCACGATTTCATAAATTGCAGTTCGTCCACTGAAACCCGTATGTGAACATTGCTCACAGCCTTGTGGTTCTGGTAATTTTAAGCCTTCCATAGAAGAAACAATCGGCTTAAAAATCTGTTGTTCAAACAAGTCAGCTTCATGCCACGTGGTACAATGTGGGCAAAGTGTACGAACTAAGCGCTGGGCAATCACCCCAATTAAAGAACTCGAAAGCAAGAAGGGTTCAATCCCCATATCTTTTAATCGAGTCACCGCACCAATTGCAGTATTGGTATGTAGAGTCGATAAGACTAAATGCCCCGTTAAGGAGGCTTGCACTGCAATTTCGGCCGTTTCTAAATCGCGGATTTCGCCGACCATCACCACATCAGGGTCTTGACGCAGCATAGCCTTAAGCGCTCGCGCAAAGGTCATATCTACCTTGGTATTCACCTGCGTCTGACCAATCCCTTCCAACTGATACTCAATTGGATCTTCGGCAGTCAAAATATTGCGGGTGTTGTCATTTAGGTCTGATAAGGCTGCATATAAGGTCGTGGTCTTACCTGAACCCGTCGGTCCAGTTACCAAAATAATGCCATGTGGACGATGCACCAATTGAGTTAAACGCTCATAGTCAGGTTTCAACAAGCCCAAATGGGTCATATTCAAACGCCCTGCTTGTTTATCTAACAAACGCATTACCACACGCTCGCCATGTGATGAGGGCAAAGTCGAAACACGCACATCAACTTCACGCCCTGCTAGGCGCAATGAAATACGTCCATCCTGAGGAATCCTTTTTTCAGCAATATCCAATTTCGCCATGACTTTAATTCGTGACACCAAAAGTGGCGCCAACTCACGACGGGGCTGCACAATTTCACGCAATTGACCATCCACTCGTAACCGCACCGAGAGTTTCTTTTCAAAGGCTTCAATATGAATATCCGATGCACCAACACGAATCGCTTCTGAAAGCAAAGCGTTAATTAAACGCACAATCGGCGCATCATCTTCTTGATCCATCAGATCTTCAGCTTCTGGTACTTGATCTGCCAAACTAAGTAAATCAGGGTGATCTTCCAGCCCCGCAGCCACTTGCTGTGACTCGCCTGTATCCCCTGCATAACTAGAACTGAGTAAGGCATTAAAACGTTGATCATCTAATATTTCATAGTGTGCAGGTACATTGAGTAAACGACGCGCTTCTTGTAATGCAATCCATGCAGTATTTTCACGGCGTACAATAAAAACCTGATCCCCATCATATCGAAGTAAAATGCCATGTCGCTTGGCAAAACTATAAGGAATTTGTATTTGTTTAAGTATTTGCATCACAAAATTATAATGATGAAAAAGAGGCTTTTGAGTGTACTCTAAGCTTATGACAGCGTGAAGTCTGTTTTTGACTGAACTGACTAGAGGATTTTTTTATTTTGGCATCATCCGATTTCGAGCATCATCAAGCTGAACACCCCTCACTCAAATGGTGGGGCGAACAAAAATTCGAATTAAATCAAGCTAAAACATGGCAGTTTGGCTCTTTATTATTTCGTCTGGCGCGGAGCATCAATGAATGGCGCCTAGAATATCATCGCCCACAATATCAAAAAGATTCTGAGCGTGAATGGAATATTATTAGAGATCCTGAATTTGCCTTTCCACATCCCATCAAAATTGAGCGTTATATGTTTCGTCAAACGCATGAAACATTTCATTTGATGCCACGTTTGGCAGATCGATCTGTCGTAATTAAACCTGTCGACCCCATTTATATTCCTGCGGGGCAACGCGGAACCCTCTACATTAGTACGCCACTCTGGATTGCAGGTTTTGTTGAAAGTCAACGCGAACCATTATTTGACCTTCCAATGATGCAACCGAAGGATACATGGTTTGGTCCCGACCGCCGCACAGGTGAAGTCTGCTATGCTACTTCAGTAGATGGACGTACGGAGTTAAATTTACTTAAACCAAGTCCATTTCGGGCAGTTACACCAATTGAGTTCCACAATACCAGTGGTCAGCAACTCCGTTTTGATCGAATGAATATTCCTGTTTCAGCACTACCGCTTTTTTATAGTGAAAGTACCAATCGTTTATGGACTTCACAAATTAAAGTCATCCATGAAGATTTGACTCGTCCACCACGAATTAAAATTGAAAACCGCACCCCACCGTTGGCGGGTGAAGTCACTTATGTACACGCACCTCGCTCACCAGGTGGTGCATTATTTAATATGTTTGACTCATTTTTTTAGGATACTGATATGCCAGAGACCAATATTCCTAAAGATGTTGCAGTCAGTTTGAAGGAAATATTTACCAATATTAATTTAGAACGAATCAGTGAGATTTTAGTTGCACTGGTACTGTGTCTGATTGGTTTTATCTTTGCACGTCTGATCTCGAATACCTTTATACGAACGATTGGGCAAAACTTTAATGCCCACCAAAGTATGGTTTGGCGTCGCGGAATTTTTTACTTTATTTTCGTGCTGTTTATAATGGCAAGCCTGAAAGAAGCTGGTTTTAAACTCAGTGTCTTTATTGGTGCTGCGGGTATTTTTACCGTCGCGCTTGGTTTCGCCTCACAAACTTCTGCCAGTAACTTAATTAGTGGTCTATTCCTCATTGGTGAAGGTTCCTTTGAAGTGGGAGACACCATTCAAATTACCTTGATTCGTGGACATACCATCGAAGGAGAAGTTATTTCGATTGACTTACTCTCAGTAAAGTTACTGACTTTAGACAATATTTATGTCCGTCTACCCAATGAACAACTGATTCGCGCACCAGTACTGAACTTATCCAAATTCCCCATTCGGCGAATTCCAATTACCTTAGCAATTAACTTTCAGGAAGACATCATTAAAGTTCGTGAAGTGCTGCTCGATGTTGCAGCTCGCTATCCCCTAGCTTTAGATGATCCAAAACCTGAGGTTACAGTAACTGCTTTTCGTGAATCAACTATCGAAATTCTGTTTGCAGTTTGGTGTCGACAAGAACTTTTCTTAAAAGCACGAGATGAACTGCAAGAACGTGTGCGTAATGATTTCTTAAAAAATCAAATTGAGATTCCAGTACCTAAAATGGGGATTATTGACCGCCCTCATCCCAAAGCTCATGATGAGATTGATCAATATGCCCATGAGAAAGAACTCAAAAAAGGACCCAAAGAGCGATAAAATTATCGCTCTTTTTTTTGTTCATTCAGGCTCGGAGGTAATGGAGCAATATAGGCAATCACCAACATCACCACACCTGAGCCAATAAAGGAAATCACTCGTGTTAAGGTGCCACTTTGAGAGAGATCCAATAATAATAACTTCGCAACGACAATTCCCAATAAAGCAGTACCTACAAACCAGATTTGACGAATATGACGTTGGCTCGAAAAAGTCATTAATACAAAAGCCAGTACTACCCATAACAAGGTCAAACTGAGTTGTACTGAACCATCATGCCAAATTGCACTCCCCCATAACGGCGTTGCCAGATAATGATGCATGGCTCGAACCACAACACTACTGAACACCAACAGCCCAATCAGAATAGTACTAATTTTAATGCCCCATTCTAGCGTAGACTGCGTCTCAAAATTATGTCGATAGATGATCCTTAACAAGCCTGTAAACATGAGTAAAGATAGTAAATCGGTGAAGTTCAATAACGGAGCTAGATAGTAATGTACGGCAGAATACGAGTCTAAATTTAAGACCAGCAACCACAATAGTCCCAGTCCCCATACAGATATTTGATCAATAAAGTCACGCTTCGCTGTGAAATATCCATAGAACGCGTATAAAACTGGCACAATACCTAAAGCTACAATTGGCATTTGTGGGAAAATGGCAAGCCCGATACTGGCAAGTGCAAGACACAACATTGCAGCCCACCACTGATTCGCAACACGTACTGATGAACGCTGCATGAATATCAAGATCAAACTTAACACTACCGCGCTGATGGCAAAACTGAACTGCGTAGTTTGACTGGTCCATCGTTGCGTTATAAACACCTCTTCAAATACAGTCAGACCATACAGCAACAGCAATAAACTCCCCAGCAAAGTGAGCTGCAAACTTTGCCACTCCAATTTGGTTTTCAACTGTACGACTACGCTAAAAGTGGCCAGCAAAACCGTAGCAATCGCTATTGAGCAAGCAAATGCCCACGACTGCCAGTGCATCAGTTCTACACCAGCGATAGCGCCTGCATACATGCCTGAAACAAGGAAAACCCCACTCAAAATACGAGCGCTGAAATATTTTTCCACTTCTGGATAATGCAATAAATAAAATGCCGAAATAAACTGCGCAATAGCATAAATGACCGTGGTTAAAATAGGAAAATCATCATTCGACCAAATCTGGTACATCAATGCAATGGTACTGAGTAGTACCAATGCCACCCCCACATAACGACTGAGACGATAGCGCTCGGTAATGCCCCAAACAATTAAAGCAGTACCTTGAATCACCCAACCTGTAGAGGTCCAATGTGCCCCTTTTGCCAACGGAAAGATCAACGCGGTAAATACGACGGCGAGAATAAAGAAACTTTTGGCCAGAATAGATAATTGCGGATGCTGACGCTTAATCCAAAAATTCAATAGCCCATACGTTACTGCCAAAGCAGCAGCTCCCGATGTGAGAGCAACGGTTGAGTCATGCATTAAAAAAGCATGTAGGGAAAACCCTAGTACAGGAACACTAAAAATAAGTCCCACATCTAAAATCGGTTGAAGCTTTTTATTATTTGAGCCGGTTTCAAATTCTCGTTGTTGCTGTTGCTCTGCCACCATCAACTGGCTATAACGAATACTGAGCCAAATAAATAATGCAATATGCAACCATAAAATGATATCAAGGGTATTCAGTTGCGAATTTTCCGCGTAAATCCCAATCACTGATCCACCAATAAACATCGTCGCAAAAAAAGCGATCTGATGCAGTATTTTCCATGGCTGCAAATAATTGACCACGACCACAGCCAAATTAATCACAAAATAATACCCAAATAAGAACACCACATCAGGATGAGTGTGTGGAATAAGCAGAGGTGCTAGATAGGCCATACTCAAAGCAAGAATAGCCAAATACAGTGCTTGCTGCTTCAGACTCAGCACCACGGTAATACCCAACAACATCACAAATAAAATGCTGGCAGTCATTAAGCTTTGCAGCACTTCAAAATGATGGGCAAAAATCAGCGTAAGGAAGACGACCGCCAAGCCTAAGCCCTGAAGTGCTATGGCAAACAAAGTATTTTTACGTTGTAGCAGATAACCCGCAAATGTAGTCACTCCACCCGCAACTGCAATAAAGCCCAGTTTCACCCCTAAACTTAATTGCCAATGTTCACTGGCAAAACGCAACAACAATACAACCCCCACCATGAGGACAGCCACGGCCACTCTTAAAATTGGATTGCCATGCTGCATCCAATCCACAGCAGGTTGCCACCATGTGCGAGTCGATTCTGATGACGCTGTATTTGAGTCAACTGAGGTTTGTTTCGGCTGTTGGACCGTAACATCCTGTTGTTGCGTCAGGGTCAACTGTCCCGATGTTGGCATTGCAGGAGGAAGCGGTTGCTCTGACATCACGAATGTGGAGGTTCTAGACATAACCGAAGGTTGTTGCTGTGGTTGCTCTAGCAAAGCCAATCGCCGCTGAAATGAACTGATCAATTGAATCAAACATAGCAATAAAACCAACAATGCCCCACCAACCACCAGCATCCACGTATTGGCATAGGCCCACAACGCTACCAAGGCAGCCCCATAAATCACAATCTTTTGTGTCCCGATTCCTGCAGATTGAATCAAGGGTTGTGATGATACGTGTTCTAATTGCACTAAACGCTGATGGATATTCGAGATTGACTGCACAATCACAACAGTTAAACCAAGGGCAGCAGCAACTAATGTCGATTGCCATTGCATGACGATTGCAACAGCCAACAATACGGTTAATGCGATTAAGAGCAGGACCATTCCCTGTTTGTCGTTTTTATACATGGGTTTATGCTTATGCAGCTTGAATAGGTTTATCTTACTTGATCACCCTTCATACAAGCAGTTTCACATACAAAATACTGCAAATTTATATACTTGAAGCTGAGGACTAGAATGTTACTTAGCGCATACTGACATTACAAATAAGACAGCTTTACCTTTTTCACGTAATATAAGCCCTAGTTCATAATCAGGATTTGCAGCATGCCACCATTTGTATTGGTCGATGGGTCATATTTTTTATTTCGCGCCTTCCATGCGGTCCCACCTCTAACAACTTCTACGGGGTTGCATACCAATGCTGTACGTGGCGCAATTTCTGCGATTCAGAAACTGATGCGTCGCACTCAACCAACACATATGGCCGTCATTTTCGATACACCAGAACCGACTTTCCGTCATGAGCTGTCACCGATTTATAAAGGTGATCGTCCAAGCATGCCCGATGAGTTAGGACAACAAATTCCTTACTTACACGCACTCATTCGTGCCCTAGGTATTCCAGTACATATGCTGCCAGGTGCAGAGGCTGATGACATTATCGGGACATTGGCAAAACGCGCTGAAGCCAAAGGACAACAAGTCCTCATTTCGACTGGCGATAAAGACATGGCGCAACTCGTCACTGAAAAAGTCACACTCGAAGACAGCTTTAAAGAAAAGCCGATGGACGTGAATGGCGTCTTTGAAAAGTTTGGCGTTTGGCCAAATCAAATTATTGATTATCTGACCTTAATGGGCGATGCCTCTGACGGCATTATGGGCGTACCAGGCGTAGGTGCGAAAACAGCCGCTAAACTACTCACTGAATACGGCTCAATTGGCGGTATTTTAGAAAATGTCGACCAGATTAAGGGTAAAGTCGGTCAAAACATCAAAGACAATGTCGAAGGGATTGCAATTGACCATCAGCTTGCCAGTATTGTCTGTGATTTGGACATTGGCATTTGCTACGAAGATCTTGCTATCCAAGACCCAAATGTGAATGAATTACGTCGTCTCTACACTGAGCTAGAGTTCCGTAATCAATTACAATCCTTAGATCATCCCAACAACCCAAACAATACCAATAACAAGCAAAGTAATGCCAGCCTTCAGCAGGCGCCTGCACCAACACCAATTGAAACTGAAGATCAAGCCACTTTAACCAGTGTTGATGATCAACTCGGACAAGCCAACTACCATACCGTATTATCTGCTGAGGCTTGGGAAAACTTATTACAACGTATGCAGAATGCGAGTAAGTTCGCAATTGATACTGAAACCACCAGCTTAGATTATCGAATTGCGGAAATGGTCGGCTTTTCAATTGCCTTTGATGCACAAGATGCCTACTACATCCCTCTCGCGCATGATTATGAGGGTGCACCAGAACAATTAGACCGTGAAAGCGTGCTTGCACAAATCAAACCAATTCTAGAAAATCCCGCGATTAAAAAAATTGGGCATCACCTAAAATATGATGCGCATATTTTTGCCAATCATGGAATTGAGCTACAAGGTTGGTATTTTGACACCATGCTGGCATCGTATGTGCTGAATTCTGTCGCTACTCGTCATGGAATGGATGATGTTGCACGTTTATATTTAAGCCACCTTACCACGACCTATGAAGAAGTGGCGGGTAAAGGCGCGAAACAAAAGACCTTCAATCAAATTGAGATTGAGACTGCCGCACACTATGCAGCCGAAGATGCCCATGTCACCTTCCGTTTGTATGAAGTGCTAGATAAAAAACTCAAAGTACATCCAGAACTGATCAATATTTTGCATAATATTGAAGTACCTGTAGCACGTGTATTAACGTCAATGGAAGAAAATGGCATCCAACTCGATCTTCAGTTCTTGGATCAATTGGGTGAAGATTTTTCCAAAACCATGCAAGATTTAGAAAATCAGATCATCGAATTGGCAGGTCAGCCATTTAATGTCAGTTCACCAAAGCAAGTTGGTGAAATCTTGTTTGAAAAACTGGGCTTAAAAGGTGGCAAAAAAACTTCAACAGGACAATACAGCACCAGCGAAAGTATTTTAGAAAAATTGGATCATCCAATTAGCGCGCTGATTCTGGATTATCGCGGTTTATCCAAACTGAAAAGCACCTATACCGATGGATTATTAAAACAAGCCAACAATGATAGCCATCGTGTCCATACCAGTTATCACCAAGCTTTGACTGCAACTGGTCGTCTATCTTCGACCGATCCAAACTTACAAAATATTCCTGTTCGTGAAGAAATTGGACGTCAAATTCGTAAAGCATTTATTGCTCCGGAAGGACGAGTCTTGTTGGCAGCCGACTATTCACAAATTGAATTGCGGTTAATGGCACATTTCTCTCAAGATGATGCCTTGTTGGATGCCTTCCGCCATGGTCAAGACGTTCACCGACGTACTGCTTCAGAAGTCCTGAATATTCCACTGGATCAGGTGACTAACGATCAGCGTCGCCAAGCTAAAGCGGTCAACTTTGGTCTGTTATACGGCATGTCGGAATTTGGTTTGATTCGTCAACTGGGCTTTACCCGTGAAGAATCACAAAACTATATCAAACAATATTTCCATCGCTACCCTGGTATTTATGAGTATATGCAACGCACTCGCCAAGTTGCTTTGGAACAAGGTTTTGTAGAAACTATTTTAGGCCGACGTTTATATACACCTGAAATTGATGCACGTAACATGATGATCCGTAAAGCGGCTGAACGTGCTGCGATTAATGCACCACTGCAAGGTAGTGCAGCGGACATTATTAAAATGGCGATGATTGAAGTGGATAAAATGCTACCGAAAGATCAAGCCAAAATGCTTTTACAAGTCCACGATGAATTGGTGTTTGAAGTCGATGCCGACATTGCGGATGAATTGGCACCAAAACTGGCTGAAGTGATGCAATCTGTACTGGAAATTTCAGTTCCGTTACTGGTTGAAGTCGGTAAAGGCAACAACTGGGATGAAGCCCACTAAGGGACATTTCTCAACACAATAAAAAAGGACTCTATATAAGAGTCCTTTTTTATGATGAATTAAAAAATCTTATAACCCTGTCAACATCACAATTGCGACTTCATTCATAATCCTTTCAGCAATTAAAAATGCAAAGAATGCAGCAATCGGAGATAAATCAATCATCCCCATATTCGGTAACAAACGACGAAATGGTGCAAACAAAGGTTCTGCCAATTCCTGAATCACTTCAATATAAGGTGAGCGTGACTGGGTAAACATTACCACCCAACTTAAAAGAATAGCTGCAAAAATCAAATAACGACAGAAGCGAATCAAGTCCTGAACCATGGTGACAAAAGTCAAAATAACCAAATGAATTGGACTATTCGGCATGGCCCCCGATAAGTACATGATGCCAAATATTTTAATCAGGTAAAGCACCACAACCAAAGCTAAAGCCGCAGTATTTATTCGATTTTTACCCAATGTCGGGAAAATACGACTAAAAATATCCACAATCTTGGTGGCTTTAACTGTAGACATCACCACAGGGTTGTAAGGATTAACCGCTGCCAATTGCATTAAAAAGCGGGAGAATACGAGCAAAATCGCTACGTTAATAATAAGGCCGAAAATTAGCGCAGAGTTTGCACCCATATTAAAATTTTCCTAATTAAAACTAATTATTTGCTGCTTTCACTTAATTCTTGCGCCAACTCTTGACTACGTTTTTTCGCAGCAGCCAACGCAGACTGAATATTTTGTGAAATTTGTGCACGGTCAAACACTTCTAAAGCAGCTTGAGTCGTACCATTTGGAGAGGTGACATTCTTACGTAATTCTGCTGGTGAGTTTGCACTGGTAATGGCCATTTGTGCAGCACCTAAAGCAGTTTGCAAAGTTAAAGCCGTTGCAACCTTTTCATCTAGGCCTAAGTTTTTACCTGCACGAATCATGCTTTCCATCATATAGAAAAAGTATGCAGGGCCTGAACCTGAAACAGCAGTTACAGCATCAATTTGTGCTTCAGAATTTACCCAAATGGTTAAACCTGTTGCAGCAAGCACTTGGCTAGCTAACTCGCGGTCTTTCGCATCGACAACATCTGTCGCATATAAACCATGCGCACCTGTCTGGACCAATGCTGGCGTGTTAGGCATGACACGGACAATACGATCTGTACCCGATAAGGTTGCCATGGTTGCAATTTCCGCACCCGCAACAATTGAAATCACCAGTTTACCATCCAGTAAACCATGCAATTGCTTCAATACATTGGCAAGTACCTGAGGTTTAACAGCCAAAACAACAATATCTGCTTTCTCAATCGCCGCGATATTATCATCCGTCACATGCACATCTTTTTCTTGTAAAAGTTGACGTACATTTTCAAAGGGATCAGCAACTGTAATACGAGTTGTCGGCATGCCTCGCGCAATTAATCCACCAATTAAGGCCTGCGCCATATTGCCGCCACCAATAAAAGTAATATTACAATTTAAAACTGCACTCATGATTTACGCTCGTTATTGAGTATTCTATTGCCCTGAAACTAATTTCGGCTGCCATCCATCCACTACAAGATATTCAGACTGTGCTAACCAAAAACCTTTGGGTGTAAAAACCCCTAGCATAACATTATCTATGCTTAATATTTGAATTGTATGACGCAACCAAGGAAAAATTTGTGCTTGTTGTAGCGCTTTTTTCAAAGGCCAACTCCCCACCCGCCCATGCAGATGAATTTTTTCACCACCGACTCGTGGAGAGAAAATCAGTTGTTTACCTAACAGTTCTTTTGATAATCCAAGGGCTTGCTCTTGAATCAAATACTGTCCTGAGAATAAAGATACGGTCTGATTAAGTTCGAAAATTTGCATTTGTGTGGCCAAAACAGAAGAACGCTGCTCAGCCAAATATGTATCTTCAGTCAAACGAAAGATTTGTTGTTGATAGCGAACATAGTAATAGCCCAGCCAATGTAATGCCGCCTGAGCATCCTGTTTTGCCTCAATCACTTCTGCTTGCAGACGTTGCACCATGGCAAAATTTGGGCGATAAGTCGCTTCACCTTGCATCCAATGCGAAAGGAGTTGGCGTTGTCTAGCCACCGACAACATCTTTAACGGTTCAATATTCAGCAAAGATGGATTGCCACATTTTTCCAAATCAAAGGCTAATACCTCAGCCAATATTTCATCTGCATCTTGCATTAAAATACTGGTACGACTCAGCGCTTGCTGCATTTTGGGGAAGCGTTGTTGTAAAACAGGCCATAAAATTTCACGACACCAAGCGCGATCATAATCTGGATTGGCATTGGTTGGATCTTCAATATTTTGCACATCCAACTGAACCGCCCATTGGCAAATCTGCTCACGTGACAGTTCTAGCATGGGTCGCCAAAGTGTCATTTGTGGACGTACATCGACCACAGACATCGCCGATAAGCCTTGTACTCCAGCGCCAGAAAGCAGTCGCAACATCAAAGTTTCAGCTTGATCTTGCTGATGATGGGCTAAAACCAGAACCTCATTATTTTTTAAATGTTCTGCAAAGGCTTGATATCGAGCATTACGTGCTTGGTTTTCTAAATTACCTTCAGCCACATGAACAGGAACAATACTGCATGGAACCTGCAATTGCTGACAGGCATTCAGGACAAACTCCCCCCAAGCTGAACTCATACTTTGCAGTTGATGATCAACATAAATGGCTCTGGTTTTTTGTGGGAATAAAAACGACATAAGATGCAGTAGCAGCATGGAATCCACACCACCACTACATCCTATGAGATAAGAACTTTGTTCTGTAAAGGTCTGCGCCTGTATTAAGACGTTAGACCTAAATTGTCGCTGCCAAACTTCATTAAACGTTGGTAACGTGCTTCGCATCGTTCTTGGGCATCCATTGGCTGTAACTCATCCAATGCTTGTTTGAGTACGAGCTTTAAATTTTCCATGACTTGTTCAGGGTTTAAATGCGCACCTTGGCCTTCATCAACCACGTATTCAACGATACCTAGTTGTTGTAAACGATCAGCAGTTAAAGCCAATGCTTCACTGGCCTGCTCTGCTTTTTCAGCAGTTTTCCACAAAATCGATGCACAGCCTTCAGGTGAAATTACTGAATAAATACTGTGTGACAGCATAACCACACGGTCAGCAACACCAATACCTAAAGCACCGCCTGAACCCCCTTCACCCAAAACAGTTGCAATAACTGGGACTTTCAAATTTGAAAGTTGTGCGAGGCTAGTCGCAATCGCTTCTGCTTGACCACGTTCTTCAGCACCAACACCTGGGTAAGCGCCCATAGTATCAATAAAAGTGAATACAGGTAAATTAAAACGCTCTGCCATATCGAGCAAACGTTGTGCTTTACGATAACCTTCAGGATTACTCATCCCAAAGTTATGTTTTAATTTTTCGCGAGTGCTACGACCACGGTGTTGACCGACTACCATAACTGGTTTGCCGTCAAAACGCGCTAAGCCACCGACCATCGCACCATCATCACCAAACAAACGATCTCCATGTAAAGCATCGAATTCAGTGAAGATTTCACCAACATAGTCCAAAAATTGCGGACGGTCTGGATGACGCGCAATTTGGACTGTTGTCCATGCTTTAGATTGAGCAGCTTTATTTTTCATAGGTCGACCATTATCCCTAAATTAACCAAACAGTGTTAATCGATAAATTGTTCCGACTGAATATTCAATTCAATATCCCAATGCTTGAATTGCATTTGTTCATCATGCAAATCTGCAACAAGCAAAGGCCATTGTTTGGCATCACCAGAAACGCAGAGTTGCCATTGTTGCGCATTGCCGATACTTAATTCAATGGCAGGAAGCATCGCATCGCTACGACTATGATTTAGTAAAACTGCTAATCGAAGCAATAGACATAGATGCACAAGTTTGCTACCACCGACCTTCATAACATCAATTTTTCCATCACTACGCAACTTGCGACGGTGATTTGCAACCAAATGTGAGATCTGATTTTGGTCAATCTGTGAAAAGCCTGCAATGTCCGAATGTTGTAATAAATAGGCCCCATGACGATGATAACCACCGTGACTAATCGCCAATCCAATCTCATGCAAATATGCCGCACGACGCAGTAAGTCACTGTCATCGCTGGTTAAATTCAATGGTTTTGCTACACCATCAAATAAATGCTGTACAGTTTTAACAACTCGCTCAGCTTGTTTCGGATCTGCACCATAGCGTCCCATTAGGGCTTGCACACTACGGTCACGAATATCTTCATGTTGGAAACGACCCAATAAGTCGTACATGACGCCTTCTCTTAATGCGCCATCCGAATAAACCAAAACTTCAATTTCTAACAACTCGAATACTGCACACAAAATTGCAATTCCAGCTGGCAAAACTGCTCGACGGTCTTCCTTAAGACCATCAAACTCCATTTCTGAAATATGTTTGTATTTAAGTAATTTTTCTTTAAGTTTTTCTAGCCCTTCACGCGTCAGATTTTCTTGCTCATTACTCCAACCCATATTAACCGCAATTTGGCGACACGCCTTAATGGTACCACTCGATCCAACAACAGTATCCCAACCTGCTTCTTTATAAGTATTGGCAATTGCAGATAACTCTTTACGTGCTGCAACCACAGCTTTGTCAAAGCTTTTTTGATTAATTTCACCATCGGGAAAATATGCTTTAGTGAACGCGACACAGCCCATTTGTAAAGATTCAGTGTGTATCGGTTCAAATTCTTCACCAATGATCAGCTCAGTCGAACCACCACCAATATCAATCACCAAACGACGACCACTGTTTGCCATAGTGTGAGAAACACCCAAATAAATCAGACGCGCCTCTTCACGACCTGCAATAATTTCAATCGGTTTAGGTAAGATTTCTGCGGCTTTTTGAATAAATTCATGACCATTTTTGGCTTGACGTAATGCATTGGTTGCCACAATTCTCAAACGATTGGGCTGAACTGAACTTAAGCGCCCCACAAAACGGGCTAAACATGCCAAACCACGTTGTTGCGCAGCTTCAGTTAAGTTTTTATTTTCATCAAGTCCAGCTGCTAACTGAACTTTTTCTGACATTGATGCAACTTTTTTGACTTCACCATGGTCTACACGCGCAATCGCAAGGTGAAAGCTGTTCGACCCCATATCGATGGCAGCAAGTAATTCTTCATCAATTAAAAAATCAGACATTCTTCAAATAAACCTGTACAGAATTGAGCCTAGAGTAATGCACATACATGCAATTTAAAAGCCATTTATCTCTTTTAAATATTGAGCTTTTTATTTTTGAGCATATATGACAATTGTGTTACACGATCAGCATCATCGTGAGCACCAATTAGACAAATTTGATCGAAAGGCTGAAAATTTGCATCTAACACTACATTGTTAAAGATGGCTATGTAATACTTAGAGCCATTAGCTATCTTTTAATAAAATTTTTGGAGCATATTCCATGTCAGGCAATATCATCAACACTACAGATGCAAACTTTGAAGCAGATGTTTTAAATTCAGATACTCCCGTTCTTGTTGATTTCTGGGCAGGCTGGTGTGCACCATGTAAAGCGATTGCCCCTGTATTAGAAGTTCTTGCTAACGAATACGAAGGAAAAGTGAAAATTGTAAAAGTTGATGTGACTTCTTGTGAAGCAACAGCCGTGAATTACAACATTCGCAACATTCCGGCATTATTAATGTTTAAAAATGGTGAAGTTGTTGCACAACAAGTTGGCGCAGCACCAAAATCAAAATTAACAGCCTTCATTGAAGACCACATCTAATTCAAACTTTGCAATTAGACCAAATGCGCTATACCCAATAGCGCATTTTTTTCGTCTATAAATTGACAAAGTCAAGAATCTCTCTTATATTTCATGCTCAAGAAAGAAAGGATTTCAAGTCCGTCTTTTTCTTACAAGACACAACACATAAGATCGCCGTTCGGCAACAGAAATTGTTTCACACATTTTCTCTTCGCAACAATTTATCAGACCACCGCGTTGTTATTGTATTAATACAATGCCGTCATTTTATTACTGTATGCGACCGAATGTTGCTCCCTTTCCAACCTGTTTCTAGAATTTTTGATTCTATCTGACCACCTATGAATTTAACCGAACTCAAGAAAAAACCAATTGGCGAACTCATCAAAATTGCAGAGTTTATGGGCCTAGAAGGAATGGCGCGTAACCGTAAGCAAGATATTATCTTTGCCATCTTAAAGCGTCATGCGATGAATGGCGAAGAGATCTTTGGTGATGGCGTTCTCGAAATTCTGTCAGATGGTTTTGGTTTCTTACGCTCTGCCGCAGGTTCTTATCTTGCTGGACCAGATGACATTTATGTGAGCCCTTCGCAAATTCGTCGCTTTAACTTGCGCACGGGCGACACCATTACGGGAACGATTCGCCCACCAAAAGAAGGTGAACGTTATTTTGCCCTGTTAAAAGTGAATCAAATTAACTTCGACACACCAGAAAACTCGCGCAATAAGATTTTATTCGAAAACTTAACACCATTATTTCCAACTGAACAATTGGTGATGGAGTTAGGTAACGGTACCACTGAAGATTTAACTGCCCGTGTTGTAGATTTGGTTGCTCCAATTGGTAAAGGTCAACGTTCAATTATCGTTGCTCCACCTAAAGCGGGTAAAACCATGTTGCTACAAAACATCGCGCAATCGATTGTACGTAACAACCCTGAATGCTTCTTGATCGTTCTTCTCATTGATGAACGTCCTGAGGAAGTGACTGAAATGGAACGCACGGTACGCGGTGAAGTTATTGCTTCTACTTTTGATGAATCTCCAGCGCGCCACGTTCAAGTTGCTGAAATGGTGATTGAAAAAGCAAAACGTTTGGTTGAACACAAAAAAGATGTCGTGATTCTACTTGACTCAATTACCCGTTTGGCTCGTGCTTACAACACTGTGGTACCTTCATCTGGTAAAGTATTAACAGGGGGTGTAGATGCTCATGCGCTTGAACGTCCGAAGCGTTTCTTTGGTGCTGCACGTAATATCGAAGAAGGTGGCTCGCTAACCATTATCTCAACTGCCTTAATTGAAACAGGCAGTAAGATGGATGAAGTCATTTACGAAGAATTCAAAGGTACTGGTAACCAAGAGATCACCCTTGATCGCCGTATTGCTGAAAAGCGTGTATTCCCTGCTATGAACATTAAAAAGTCAGGCACGCGTCGTGAAGAGCGTCTAATGTCTGAAGATAATTTACGTAAGGTATGGATTTTACGTAAGTTACTTCATACCCAAGATGAATTGGCGGCAATGGAATTCTTATTGGATCGTATGAAAGAAACTAAAACCAATGATGATTTCTTTGATCAAATGAAACGTAAAGCAACCAATTAATTTGACACATGAAATAAAAAGGCCACTTTTATAAGTGGCCTTTTTATTTGGTTGACTTTATTAACATAAATACACAATTCACTTTAAGCTATGTAACAACAGTTGCAAATATTTGATTGTTAAATAAATGGCATTAAAAACCTCTTTAATTTTATAAACTTAATAAGTACTTCTCCAATATAAAGCACATGTTTAATTGTTATTTTCTGTTAAAAAACAGCATTTATTTGCTCATTTTTTGGTTTTTTTTCACACAAACTAGTAGTAATTCAAAATAGGCAGTGATAGCATATTCGCAGACCAGTTAAGCTGCTCCTGCATTGTTACTACCTAACAAATTTAGGAATAATAAAAGCACATAACAGCTGACCTTGGTTTTTTTTAATCTCATATTTTTAGAGAGTGATGCCATGTTATTCAAAAAAATCGCTATTGCTGCTGCAGTTGCTACTACTTTAGCTTTCGTTGGCTGTGCTAAAAAAGAAGAAGCTCCTGCTGCTGAAGCTGCTGCTTCTGCTGCGTCTGAAGCTACTGCTGCTGCTTCTGAAGCTTCTGCTGCTGTAGATGCTGCTGCTGTTGAAGCTGCTTCTGCTGCTGAAGTTGCTGCTTCTGCTGCTGAAGTTGCTGCTTCTGCTGCTGACGCTGCTGCTTCTGCTGCTCACTAATCTTTACGATTACGTAGCAAAAAAGAGAGAACTTACGTTCTCTCTTTTTTTTATGTCTGAAATTTACTGCACACGGCAGAATATCAATAATTTCAACAAATCAGATTAATCTCACAATAATAAAAAAAGCAGATCAATCGATCTGCTCTTTCCCAACACGCTGTCTAAACTTCTGACCTGCGCGAAATGTTACAACACGGCGGGCAGAAATCGGAATTTCTTCACCCGTTTTAGGATTTCTACCTGGTCGTTGACGCTTATCACGCAACTCAAAGTTCCCGAAACCCGAAAGTTTAACTTGTTCTCCAGAAATAAGCGCTTGGCTTATTTCATCAAAGAATAATTCGACCATTTGTTTTGCTTCACGACGGTTTAAACTCGTGAGCTCACTTAAATGATCAGCCATTTCTGCTTTAGTTAATGCTGTCATGAAGCCCTCAATGTCGCCTGATAAGTGTTTTGCAACACTTCAATGATTGTATCCATACCCGATTTGATTTCGGCATCTTCTAATGTTCGTGAAGGATGTTGCCATAACAGTGCAAATGCCAATGAGCGTTTACCTGCTTCAACCCCTTGTCCTGTATATACATCGAAGAGCCAATTCGAGTTTAACAGCTCCCCACCAGTTTTAGTGATAAGTTGCTGAATTTCACCAATATTAATCTTATCACTAATTAAAAGCGCAATATCACGTCTAACCGATGGAAAACGTGATAATTCTGTAAAATTAGATACATAAGTTTGCAAAAGGGCCTTTTGATCAAGTTCAGCCACCCAAGTTGTACCCAAATCTAATTCTGCTTCTAGCGTTGGGTGTAAACGACCTAAATAACCAATTGATTGACCATCCACTATAATTTCCGCTGACTGGCCTGGATGTAACCACACTCGCTCAGAACGAGTATATTCTACTTTGATGCGGCCTGCTGCTAATAGTTCTTCCACTTCACCTTTAAAGTCAAAGAAATCCATTGCTTGTGGTTTAGCATGCCAAGATTCTGCTTGCTTCGCACCTACAGCAATCATGGCTAATGTTGGAATCTGTTTTAAATCATGGATGTTACTGGCATCTTGATAGTCAAAACGCAAACCCAACTCAAAGAAACGCACACGACTTTGTTGACGGTTAATATTGTATTGCACACAAGGAATTAAACTTGAAAGCAATGTTGAGCGCATAACAGCCAAATCACTTGAAATTGGGTTTGCCAAGGCCAATGGATTAACCGCTGGATTGAGCTGTTTTTCAAGTTTCAAATCAGCAAAGCTAAAACTAATCGCCTCTTGATAACCCAAAGTCACTAAAGTCTGACGTAATTGTGCGATTTCAAATTGATCTTGATACTTGGCAAGTTGTGCATCAATTACAGGTAAGCTGATTTGAATATTGTCATAACCGTGGATACGAGCAACTTCTTCAATTAAGTCTTGATAAATGGCCATATCATAACGGTGTGATGGCGGAACAACAGACCACTGACCTTCCGCTTTAACCGTCACAATACAACCTAAACGGGTTAATGCATCAGCAATAAATTCACCTTCTACACGATAACCCAACAGTTGATCGACTTGTGCCTGCTTAAGCTCAATCGCTTCACGCTTAGGCAAAACTTCTGCTTGTTCTGCAACAGTAATCGGACCAAATTCACCACCGGCAAGCTCAGCAATCAATTGTGATGCACGATGCATTGCTATCATTGGTAATTCAAAGTCTACGCCACGTTCATAACGCTGCGACGCATCAGTATGCAAACCAAAACTACGCGCACGACCAGCAATATGTAACGGCGCGAAGAATGCAGATTCCAAGAAAATTTCAGTCGTTTCATCGGTTACCGAAGATGATAAACCACCCATGATACCCGCTATTGCCAATGCTTTTTCATCATCAGCAATAATCATTACTTTTTCATTAAGTTCAACTTCTTGTTCATTTAACAGCACCAATTTTTCCGCTGCTGTTGCTTGACGCACGTGAACTGCACCTTGAACTTTTCCGCCATCAAATGCATGTAATGGTTGACCCAACTCCATCAACACATAGTTGGTAATATCAACCAAAATACTGTGCTGACGAATACCCGAACGCGCAAGCGCACGCTCCATCCATTCTGGTGTTGGTGCTTTGGTATTTACGTTTTTGATTACGCGACCTAAATAACGCGGGCAACCTTCAGTAGTGACAACAACTTTTTTCTCATCTGCAATAGTCGCAACTACTTCTTTAATCTCTGGCGCAACCGCAGTCATTTGGTTAATGACTGCAATTTCACGTGCAATACCACGAATACTGAAGCAGTCGCCACGGTTTGGCGTAATGCTGATATCAATCACATGATCATCTAAGTCTAGATATTCGCGGATATTTCCACCAACAGGTGCATCCGCTGGAAGCTCTAAAAGACCATCAATTTTATCTTCTAGATCAATTTCCGAAGCACCACACAACATCCCTTGTGACTCAATACCACGCAATTTGCCTTTTTTAATTTTAAAATCGCCTGGTAGCACTGCACCAATTGTCGCTACAGGAGCTTTCATTCCCACGCGAACATTCGGTGCACCACATACAATTTGCAAAGGCTCACCTGAACCAATATTTACGGTAGTGACACGTAAACGGTCTGCATCAGGATGTTGTTCCACGGTAAGCACTTCACCTACTACAACACCTGTAAATGGTTTTGCTGCAGGAGATAAATCATCAACTTCTAGACCTAGCATGGTCAATTGATCAGATAACGTTTCGCCATCAATAGCTGGGTTGACCCATGTGCGCAACCAATTTTCGCTAATTTTCATAAATTCAATGTCCTTAATCTCCCCTAACCCTCTTTTAAAAGAGGGAAAAACACACTACCGTTTTAGGTAGACTAGTCCCCCTTTATAAAGGGGGATTTAGGGGGGATTTCAATAAATCTCAAATAACTGTTTAAACTATTAAGCAAATTGGCGTAGGAAACGCACATCATTTTGATAGAACATACGCAAGTCGTTGATACCATAACGCAACATAGCAAAACGTTCTACACCCAGACCAAATGCAAAGCCTTTATATTTTTCAGGATCAATACCCGCAGCTTGCAAGACATTTGGGTGCACCATACCGCAACCCAAAACCTCTAACCATTTGCCACGCTCATCCATAATATCCACTTCTGCACTCGGCTCTGTAAATGGGAAGTAAGATGGACGGAAACGAACTTTCAAATCTTTTTCAAAGAATTCGTTCAGCAAATTGACCAATAAACCTTTCAGTTCCGCAAAGCTGGTATTTTCCGCAACGTATAAACCTTCAATTTGATGGAACATTGGCGAATGCGTTTGATCTGAGTCACAGCGATATACACGACCTGGACATACAATACGAATTGGCGGTTGCGTAGTTTCCATGGTACGGATTTGAACGCCTGAAGTATGCGTACGCAACAAATGATTTGCATCAAAATAGAATGTATCGTGCATCGCACGAGCAGGGTGATGCCCCGGAATATTTAATGCTTCAAAGTTATGATAGTCATCTTCAACTTCTGGGCCTGTCGCAACAGTAAATCCTGCTTTCGTAAAGAACTGGCAAATACGTTCCTGAACTTGGGTAACTGGATGAATACTTCCGATGGTTTGACCACGTCCAGGCAAAGTAATATCAATCGTTTCACTTGCAAGCTTTTGTTCTAACGCCGCTTTTTGTAATTGTGTTTGACGTTCAGTCAATGCCGCATTGATCGCTTCACGCACAGCATGAATTGCAGCACCCTGAACTTTACGCTCCTCAGGGTCCATTTTACCCAAGGCTTTCGATTGTTCTGCAAGCTGGCTCTTTTTCCCTGTAAATTGCACACGAACCAAATCGAGGGCGGCAAGGTCTTGAGCTGCTGCAATGGCAGCAAGCGCTTCGGTGGTCAGGGCTTCCAGTGACATAGTAACTCTCAAAGCAACAGTTTAATAATAAGATAAAACCAGATATTCTATCAGTTTTTAACAAGATTGATGCGTTTCCAATTAAGGAAAATTTGATTAACATCCGAAATTAGAAAAAGTATAAGATAAACCCACTTGCAAAGAGATCAATATCTATGGCCCTCGATCAAATTTGGAAACAACAGCTCACCCTCGTTACTTATGGCAATGAATTCCTCAATAAAGAGCTGAGTTTTAATCGTTGGAAACAGCATCCTATTTTTGATCAACACCTCCTCGCCTTTCGAGATCTTATCTCACAGCATTTACTGGCACAGCATTTTCAAATTTGGCTAGAAGGTCTCAAAAAACAGGGCACCAAACACCTAAGCTTACACAGTTCAAGCCTATTAAATGATGAACAAAATCCAAATGCCAATGTTGAGCTACTCCCTTTTGCCCATTTCATTGTCAGCCATGAAGCCAACAAGAAAACAGCTTGGATTTTGGGTAAAGAATTAGCGGAATGGTATAACGCAGACAATGATTTTGAAGCACCAATCGCACAGCAAAATCCTTTACGTCAGGAAACTTTCTGGCGCTTTGAACTGAATTCTAAACTTGCTAAACGTATTGATGCAGATTTGCAACGCCCAAATTGGGATGATATTCAAAGCTATACACAAACTGAATTATTCAATAGTCCTTTAACAGAAGGTTTTATCGAGCCTGCACAATCAAATCTTCCGTATTATGGCTATGTTAGAAAAATAAATACTGAAGCTGAAAGTGCATTTGATTCACAGAAACTCGCTTTAATCCCGACGGATTATCCTGCTGATTTTGCACATAAATCTCTTTACCGACTCGAAGCACTCAATCATTACATCCAAAATAAATTACAACACCCTCAACACGAAGATGGCTCGCTTCTCAGTGCTGATGAGCAACTTAACCTACGCCATTTTTCGCAAAAACTCGAAGATCTTCAAGCCAAATTTATTGTGAAAGTTGCCAACCACTATCAAACAGCGCAACTAACTTCGATTGCGATTAATAATCCCTTAGAAGGTGCCTCTGCTACGACTACAACGTCAACATCATCCACGCCGCATCATCCTCATAAAATTGGTTCTTCTGCCGTATTCAAGCTCATCCTGATTACCGTCATTATTTGTATTGCGGCTTATTATTTTGGTTTATAAAAACATCAAAGGCCACATCATGTGGCCTTTGATTAATTCATAATAAATAATTAAATCACTCAATTGAATCAGAAACCTATTTTTCTAAAAATTTATTAAAGTACAGTAAAAACAAATTAGATCAGGAGGTAATCAACAAATTAAAGGGGCGTATCTCAATACGCACTTTATGCTCATCGGCATGCTGATTGATATAATGCTGTACCGCGACCACCTCTCCTTCTAACTGTGCATCCGGTCCATACATAATTTTGACAGATTCACCAATTCTTGGAATCATTTCTAGCTTTACAGTGATCCGCGCCTGATCCACACCAACAATTTCTGCAAGCATCGCCCTATTCCTTTTTATAATGACTTGTTTTTATTAGGCAACTAAGTCCTGTTCATTTAAAGACAAATTATGTAACACTTGTCCTTTCTATAGAAATTACACAATAAAAAAGACCGCATAAAGCGGTCTTTTTAAATCATCGGAAGATGATTAAGCAGCTAATGCGCCTTTAGCTTTTTCAGCTAAAGCAGCAAATGCAACTGCATCATGCATAGCGATGTCAGCAAGTACGCGACGGTCGATGATCACTTGAGCTTTTTTCAAGCCATCGATCATGCGGCTGTAAGACAAACCGTTTAGACGAGCACCAGCATTGATACGCGCAATCCATAGAGCACGGAATTGACGTTTCTTCTGACGACGGTCACGGTAAGCGTATTGACCCGCTTTGATTACTGCTTGGAACGCTACGCGATAAACGCGTGAACGAGCACCGTAGTAACCTTTAGCACGAGCAAGAATTTTTTTATGACGGCGATGAGCCTGTACACCACGTTTTACACGAGCCATTTATAAATCTCCTTAGATGTATGGGCACATACGGCGAACTGAAGCAACGTCACTTACGTGAACCATTACACAGCCGCGTAATTGACGAATACGCTTAGCAGATTTTTTGGTCAAAATGTGGCGTTTGAACGCTTGTTTACGCTTGAAACCGTTTGCAGTCGCTTTGAAACGTTTAGCTGCACCACGGCGAGTTTTTAACTTAGCCATAACAACCTCTTTAAACACCTGTTCGGCACGTATGCACCATTGCAAAACGACCTGCAGGTAAGGAAGGCGCTATTCTAAATCATCTTTGTACAAAACAAAAGCAAAAACCGTATTAATTAGGGAATAAATCCATTCTCAGAATTGAATACTTGTTTAGTCTTAAATATGACAATTATTTAGTTTAACCATAAAAAATTACCTCTATAATAATCATATGACGATAAAATCCAAATATTATGAAGCCAACACCTGATGCTTTTGCTGCATTACGCTATCGCGATTTCTCAATTGTAACCTTAAATCAATTTTGCCTAACCCTCGCCATTCTGATTCAAGAAATTATCGTGGCATATTCACTCTATAAAATTACCAAAGATCCGCTAACGCTTGGTTTAATTGGACTCGCCGAAGCCATTCCCTTTATTGCTCTTTCGCTATGGGGTGGTTATTTTGCTGATCGTTTTAACAAACAAAACATCATGAAAATCTGCCTGTTCTTCGCAGTACCACTGCCCCTCGTTTTATGGGGCTTATTTCATGCTTTTGGCTTAGGGTATCTTGGTGTAACAAGCTTATCTTGGGGCATTTATGCTGTTATTTTTGCTTTAGGTACCATTCGTGGATTTTACAACCCATCTGCCACTTCATTAAAACCCTTTTTAATTCCACGTGAATTGTATGCCAATGGTGCTACATGGACCACCATTGGCTGGCAAAGTGGTGTAATTTTAGGTCCAATGCTGGGTGGTTTTATGTTGGCATTTCTTGGTCGAGAAATCAGTTTACTCAGCGTTGCTGTATTGCTGAGCCTCTGTTTTATCCTGATTAACCTATTACAAAAACGCAGCTTTCCCAGTATTGAAACTGAAAATCTATGGGCCAGCTTAGGCGATGGATTCCGTTTTATCCGGAAAACCAAAATTGTCTTATGGGCGATTTCACTTGATCTCGTCTCTGTTTTATTTGGTGGTGTAATTGCCCTCCTCCCTATTTTCGCTGAAGATATCTTAAAAATAGGTCCTGAAGGCTTGGGCTATTTACGCGCAGCTCCATCAATTGGCGCACTGATCACCATGATTGCCCTGACCCGATTTCCACCGACACGTCATGCTTGGCGCAATATGCTACTGGCTGTGGCTGGATTTGGGCTTTTCACACTCGTCTTTGCCTTTTCCAATCATGTCTGGCTTTCCTTATTTGCTTTAGCCATGACGGGGGCCTGTGACAGCATTTCCGTAGTCGTTCGACAAACCATTTTGCAAATTTACCCACCAGAAAATATGCGTGGGCGTGTGGCAGCGGTAAACGGTATGTTTGTGTCCAGTAGCAATGAATTAGGTGCTTTCGAATCTGGGCTTGCAGCCAAATATATGGGCACCATTATGGCAACAGTGTTTGGCGGATGTATGACCATGCTTGTGGTGGGACTGAGTTGGTTAAAAACTTCCGATTTATTTGGTGTAGATATTACCCAAGGAAAAGACCAATAAAACATGAATTTAGACTTGCCAGTATTTTCAAATCAGGAAATACTGGGCGATAATTCAGCCACCATTATGCATGAGCATTCTTGAACGAATGTCCTATCTAACCTTATGAAACAACTGCTTTGTTTTTCCCTGATTCTCAGTTTCCCTTTTGTACAGAGCCACAGTGCAGAAACATCCAAAACTTCACAGTTGGTAGTACAAAAAACTACTGCACTACCCGCTCATTTAACCACACGTATTCAATGGACGACTTTCCCACAGCCACAATATAACAATGATGATTTAAAAGGGCAGAATCGTGCGGCAATCTTACGTATTTATGCTGATGAAACAGGAAAAATTACCCAAGCCAGTGTTCAAGAAAGTACAGGTTTAAAAAACTTAGACGAAATTTTAGTTCAAGCTGTACGTCAGGCACATGTTCAACCTTACAAAATTGAAGATACCGTGCTGCCAATTATTGGTTATCAAACCTTTAGTTTAAATCTGGAACACGATCAATCAGACTGTAACTACAGCTTTAATTCGAAAAATTGGATGGCGCAACAACAGCAACAAAAAGTTAAATTTGCCTACAAAAATCAACCCCAACTTGAACTGAGTCGTGATGAGCTTAATCAACATGACCGTAAAATAAAGTTTAGCTTTAAAGTAGATAAACACGGTACAGTCAAGAAAGTGAAAATCAATCAAGGTTCTGGTGTTTATGCAATTGACCAAAATATTGTACAAGCAGTTTCCAAAAGCCAGATTACAGTGAAGCGTACTGCTAGCACCTTATGGCTCTATAAAAAATCGAGCTTTAAGGATGAAATTCAATTCAAACTCAATCAATGCTCATAAGTAAGCTCTAGGGAGGATGTGTTTTCCTCCCTATCTTTTTAATAGCTAAAACAGCTTTTCCAGTTAAAACCATCCAACAAAAACAAGGTAAAGTACAAAATATCGGCCTGTTTTTGCTACACACACCATCAACAAAAACCGTAGAAAATTTTCTTTGAGCAGCCCCGCAATCAGAGTAATGGGATCTCCAATAATTGGCATCCAGCTCAACAATAACGACCAAAAACCATATTTCTGATAAATTTTTTGTGCTTGCAGCATTTTCTGCTCAGAGACGGGAAACCATTTTTTATGCTTATAGTGTTCAATCTTAAAGCCCAAATACCAATTGACACATGAGCCTAAAATATTACCGATACTGGCTACCGCTATGAGTAATCCCGCAGAATAACTTCCATTTGCCAACAATCCCAATAACACCGCCTCAGACTGCAAAGGCAGTAAAGTGGCTGCACCAAAGGCCGAAAGAAATAAAAGCCCTAAAGTCCACATAATGTTATGAAGATAGACCCAGCTTTTTCTTTGTCACTAAGTATTCATAACCTGACCAAATAAATGAGAACACCAATAATAAACTACGCGCCACAGTATATTTATTTGCAATCGGCTCAATGGCAGTCCGCAATATGGCTTGATCCCGAGTATTGAGCAACTCAACAATTTTTTGAACATGCACTGCTTCTGCGACGAATAGCATACAACACCCTGCAATTCCGACAATAATACTGATATAAATTTTAGGATTTGCTTCAATAATTCGAGTTAAATTTAAAAAAAATGCTTTCATCACAACCTACTGATTTTCAGGTTTGAAAATCACAAAAAAATGCTGGGTAAGAAACAGATATTAACATACTGAGGGACTCAACCTGAGAAAGGATACCGCCTATCAATGATGCGAACACAAATACAGGAAGAACACATGGATGAATGGAACAAATATCAGGACGAAATGAAATTAAAACACCCTGAAATTTTTGAAAATGCTTCAAAAATCCAATCGTTTTATCCAGAAACAGATCGAGGAGCAACTTTAATTGCTGCCGCTATACTCGAAGAGCAGTTAACGCAAATTCTGTATTCATTCTTAAGTGATTCAAAATCTGCAAAAAACTTTTAGATGGATTCAATGCTCCCATAGGTCAATTTTCGTCAAAAATCCATTTATGTCACGCATTAGGATTAATTGAGGAGAATGAATACTAACAACTTGAAGGCTTAAGAAAGATTAGAAATAAGTTTGCACATAGTTTCGAGAATATCAATTTCAATACACAGCAAATTAAGGATCTAATTCATGGCAATCTTAAGAAAATCAGACATCTAAGTATCAATATACGTGCACTATTTTATAACTGGTTCATCACTCTAAATGGCGATTTACTTTATCGTGCAAAAGAAGTATTAACAGAGAAACGTAAATCCAAAATATATAAATTTAAGCCTGTTAGGAATATAACTGGAGGTAGATAGCTTTTAAACTATCTACCCAAAACTTTAAACTTTAATTGCTAAAGCCTTCTGAACGGCTGGACGTGCGGTCAAACGCTCGACATATTCCTTAACATAAGGATAATCTTCTAATTGAATCTGCTGCCACTCGTAGCGCAAAATCCACGGTAATATTGCCATGTCTGCAATCGAATATTCTCCAGCTACATATTTTTGACCAATCAACTGCTTATTCAATACGCCGTATAAACGTTTAGTTTCATTCACGTAACGTTCTGTCGCATAGGGAATTCGTTCAGGTGCAAAGCGACTAAAATGATGATTTTGCCCTAACATTGGCCCTAAACCGCCCATCTGCCACATTAACCACTGTTCAACTTCCACTCGCTCTTGTTCATCTGTTGGATAATACAAGCCTGTTTTTCGACCTAAATATTGCAAGATCGCGCCTGATTCAAATACCGATATCGGCTCACCTTTCGGTCCATTTTGATCAACAATGGCAGGAATTTTATTATTAGGCGAGATACGTAAAAAATCAGGCTGAAATTGATCATTTTCTAAAATATTGACTGGGAAGATTTGATATTCCAAGCCCATTTCTTCTAAAGCAATCGTAATTTTATGACCGTTGGGCGTGCCCCAATAATACAAGTCGATCATTGTTATTTCCTTTGTTTATTCACTTCTTTGGGATACACCATAGCATAATTAGACATGATTATTTTGATGTAATTTTATAAACTGTTTAACACTTATTCATATAAAAATACGCTACACAAATGCATAAAACCATGAATATTCCCAATCTAATCAAGCTATAAGAGCCACTTTGTACAACACAAACCGAGCATATTCTTAGTCTAAAACAAGCTCAGTTCAATAATATTCAGATTCATCTGGAAATAGATGGTTTATGTGTGTTTCAGGCAAGATTATAAGCTCTCCTCCACCGTTAGAACCAAACCAATCTTCAGGCAATAAAAAAGCACTGCATAGGCAGTGCTTTTTAAGATCAAAGGATCATTACTTTTTCTTTTTAGGACCAAGTAACATACCCATTTGACGACCTTCCATTTTTGGTGCTTGCTCTACAATACCAACTTCAGCCACATCTGCTTCAATTTTTTGTAATTGAGCCAAACCTAACTGTTGGTGAGCCATTTCACGACCACGGAAGCGTAATGTGATTTTTACCTTATTGCCTTCTTCAAGGAACTTGATAATTGCACGTAATTTTACGTTGTAATCACCAACATCAGTACCTGGGCGGAGTTTGATTTCTTTCACCTGTACTTGATGCTGTTTTTTCTTCGCTTCTTTCTGCTTTTGCTTCAGATCAAACAAATGCTTATTGAAGTCCATGATTTTACAAACTGGTGGTTCAGCATTTGCTACGATCTCAACAAGATCAAGCTCAACACTTTCAGCAGCGCGTAATGCATCTGCCAAGCTAACAATACCTTTTTGCTCACCATTTTCGTCTACAAGACGAACTTCTTTCGCACGAATTTCATCATTCAAAGCAGGACGGTTTGATTTGTTACCGCCCTGTTGATTACGGTCAGGCTGTTTAATCGCTGTTACTCCACAATGTACCGGCCGCGTTCGGCAACGGCTGCTTTTACTAAGTCAACGAAAGCGTCGATTGACATAGTACCCAAATTTTTTCCTGAGCGGGTACGGACGTTTACAGTACCTTCCTCTACTTCTCGATCTCCAAGAACCAGTAAGTAAGGAATACGCTCTAATGTACGTTCACGAATCTTAAAGCCGATTTTCTCATTTCTCAAGTCTGAAATCGCACGGAGACCGTTTTCTTTAAGTTTCGCTACTACAGACTCACAAGCTTCCGCTTGAGAATCAGTAATATTCATAACACATGCTTGAATTGGTGTTAACCAAGGTGGCATAAAGCCAGCATAGTGTTCAATAAGTATACCAATAAAACGTTCAAAACTGCCAAGAATTGCACGATGCAACATTACAGGTTGATCACGGTCATTGTCTTCTGTGACATATGACGCGTCTAAACGCTCTGGCAAGTTGAAGTCACATTGAATTGTACCACATTGCCATACACGACCTAAGCAGTCTTTCAACGAGAATTCAATTTTCGGACCGTAGAATGCCCCTTCACCTGGTTGTAAGTCCCAAGCAAGACCTGCCGCATCTAAAGCATCTGCTAAAGATTTTTCCGCCATATCCCAAAGTGCATCATCACCCACACGTTTTTCTGGGCGTGTAGACAACTTCATTTGCACTTCTTCAAAGCCGAAGTCTTTATAAACCTCTAAAGTGAGCTTAATAAAGTCTGCAACCTCTTGCCCAATCTGCTCTTTAGTACAGAAGATATGAGCATCATCTTGGGTAAAACCACGTACACGCATAATGCCATGCAATGAACCTGATGGTTCATTACGGTGACACGAACCAAATTCAGCTAAGCGAATTGGCAAATCACGGTAAGATTTCAAACCTTGGTTAAATACTTGCACATGACAAGGACAGTTCATTGGCTTCACAGCATAGTTGCGACTTTCAGAATGAGTCGTAAACATGTTGTCTGCATAGTTTGCCGCATGACCTGATTTTTCCCACAAAGTGAAATCTACGATTTGTGGTGTTTTAATCTCGAGGTAACCATTGTCTTGCTGAACTTTACGCATGTATTGTTCAAGCACTTGGTAAATAGTCCAACCGTTTGGATGCCAGAACACCATACCCGGTGCTTCTTCTTGCATATGGAACAAGTCTAAAGCTTTACCAATTTTACGATGGTCACGCTTTTCAGCTTCTTCAATACGTTTAATATAAGCAGCAAGCTGTTTCTTGTCTGCCCATGCTGTACCGTAGATACGTTGCAACTGTTCATTTTTCGCATCACCGCGCCAGTAAGCACCAGAGATTTTAGTGAGCTTGAATGATTTTAAGAATTTTGTATTTGGCACGTGCGGACCACGGCACATGTCCAAATAGTCTTGATGGTAGTACAAGCCCATTTGAGTTTCATTCGGCATGTCCGCAATCAAGCGTAATTTGTATTCTTCACCACGTGCAGTGAATTCTGCAATCACTTCATCACGTGGGGTCATTTTTTTGATGACATCATAATCTTGGTCGATGAGCTTTTTCATGCGCTCTTCGATCGCTGCCATGTCATCTAATGTAAATGGACGTGGCATCCAGATGTCATAGTAGAAACCTTCTTCAATGACAGGACCAATCACCATCTTTGCTTCTGGGAAAAGCTGCTTAACTGCGTGACCTACCAAGTGCGCACAAGAGTGACGAATGATTTCAACGCCTTCATCATCTTTTGGTGTAATAATTTGAAGGCTTGCATCCGTGGTGATCAAGTCTGATGCATCGACTAAACGACCATCGACTTTTCCTGCAACAGTATTTTTAGCAAGACCTGGACCAATGCTTAAAGCAACGTCCATTACAGAAACAGCTTGATCAAATTGTTTTTGATCGCCATTTGGCAAAGTAATAATAGGCATAGAAAATCCTTAAGGAGTGATGCCCCGTACAATGGAGCATGTCACCGCGAGATTATGATCGAGGTAAAACCTCAAAAGATAAAAACGGTGGATAAAAACTGCTAAGAATTTTACACGGGTTCAGGGTTGGATAAAACCTTTTCGCTCTATAAATCTTATCCGAATCAGAAAATTGTCATTTTTGATACATTTGAACCCATTGGAATGATTTTTAATCTTGATGTCATGCATGTACATTTTTATCCGCAAGAGTTTTCTATATTGACAAACAAGATTAAAAAATAAACACATATTTAACTTTTTCATATATGATTGAATTTAATCATATTTATGAATTCACATTCACTAAATAGTATTTTTTAATTATTTTTACATAAAATTCATTACCTTATAAATAAACAACCACTCGACTAAAGCATAAATGCATGTCGATTATGAAAGGCTTATCTTTAAATCATCGATGATAATAAATATACATGGAGTTATTAGATGGTCGCTGCCTATGATGAACTACCGCGCACCCCTGCGAATTTTGTTGCATTATCCCCACTGCGCTATTTAGAGCGTGCGGCTTATATTTATCCGCATCAAGATGCAATTATTCATGGCAAGCGACATATTAGTTGGCGAGAAACCTATAATCGTTGCCGTCAGTTTGCACATCAGTTGCAAAAATTAGGGATTGGTAAAAACGATACGGTTTCAGTGTTGTTACCCAATATTCCTGCGATGATTGAAGCTCATTTTGCTGTACCAATGATTGGTGCGGTATTGAATACCCTCAATACCCGTTTAGATGCCAAGACCATTGCGTTCATGCTAGAGCATGCCGAAACTAAAGTCCTCTTGGTTGATCCTGAATTTGCTGTTCTGGCGAAAGAAGCTTTAAGCTTGGTTTCCCATTCAATTTACGTGATTGATGTGGATGATGAAGAATATGAGCAATGCTTTTCTACCCCAATTGGGCAAATTGAATACGAAGATTGGCTAGCAGAAGGCGATGCAGAATTTGAATGGCATTTACCAAATGATGAGTGGGATGCGATTAGCTTAAATTACACCTCAGGTACCACAGGTAATCCTAAAGGCGTGGTTTATCACCATCGCGGAGCATATATTAATGCAGCGAGCAACATTATCGCTTGCGGTATGACACCTCGAGCGACTTATTTATGGACCCTTCCTTTATTCCATTGCAATGGATGGTGTTTTGCTTGGACCATGGCAGCCAATGGTGGTACTAATATTTGTTTGCGCAAGGTAGATTCTGAACTCATTTTTAAACTGATTGCTGAACATCAGGTCGATTATTTCTGTGGTGCTCCAATTGTCTTATCTATGCTGATTAACACCCCAGAACAGAAACAGATTAAATTTGAACATCGCGTTGAAGTCATGGTGGCAGGTGCAGCGCCGCCTGCTGCGATTATTGAAGGGATGCGTAATATTGGCATTAATGTCACCCATGTCTATGGCCTCACGGAAACTTATGGACCTTCAGCACTTTGTGCTTCTCAAGCAGGTTGGAGTGAATTAAGTATTCAAGAACAGGCTCAACTTCACTCGCGTCAAGGGGTTCCTTATCCGCTACAAGATGGTATGAAAGTTCTTGATCCAGAGACCTTAGAACCCGTGCCTAAAGATGGCACAACCATGGGGGAAATCATGTTCCGTGGCAATATTGTCATGAAAGGCTATCTAAAAAACCCAGAAGCTACAGCAGAAGCGTTTAAAGGTGGATGGTTTCATACAGGTGATTTGGCGGTTTGCCAACCTGATGGTTATGCCAAAATTACCGACCGCTCCAAAGATGTCATTATTTCAGGCGGCGAAAATATCTCGTCTTTAGAAGTCGAAGAAGTGCTATATCGACACCCAGCCATTCTTACTGCTGCTGTGGTAGCCAAACCCGATCCACGCTGGCAAGAAGTCCCTTGTGCCTTTATTGAACTTAAAGAAGGGAAATCTGTGACTCCTGAAGAAATCATCAGCTTTTGCCAAGAACATCTAGCACGCTTTAAAGTACCTAAGGATGTCGTGATTACGGAAATTCCAAAAACCTCAACAGGTAAACTACAAAAATTTGTACTGCGGGATTGGGCTAAAGAGCGCTCTATCGGTGAGTTTGGCTAAGCAAGACCTAAACAAAAGCTCTACCCAATAAAAAAGCACTTCATTTGAAGTGCTTTTTTATAACTTACTTAAATCAGTTATCAGACAACAGTGCCACTTGCTGCACATAGTTAAATAACTTCAGTCTTGATTCTGCCAATTCAGCTTCCGTCAAATTTTTAGCCATATCACGGTGAATACGCAAAGCATGTTGACGTAATGTATGACGTTCTGCAGCATTATGAACTTTACAGAATTCATTGATGATCGGATCACCATCTTTAATAATTCGATCTACCCAACGCTGCAACTGTGCAGTTTTCTTTGCACCCTGCTGTGGGGTTAAATACGACAAAATGACGGTCTCGTCTTCATTGCGCAACAACTTACCTACACGCTGAAATTGGCGACGACGTGCTTCATGTGAGGTAATGGTCTGCGCATCCAAAATGGCATCAATTAAACGCTCATCCACAGGAAGTTGCTGGATTTGTTTTGGATTCAGTTGCGCCAACTGCTCACCTAAAGCAGCCATACGCTGAACTGCTTTCTTTTGTTCAGTTTTACTTGCGCGTCCTTCTAAAGTTTCGAAGTCTTCGTCAGTAAAACGGTTCGGTCGACGTGCCACGATTAATCTGCCTCGTAAAATTTTGCTGCAAATAGTGCTTGAACTTCAGACAAGGCTTTTTCCTCATCTGCGCCTTCAATCACTAAACGTAAAGTGGTGCCTTTACCTGCGCCAAGCATCAGTAAAGACATAATGTTCTTTGCATCGACTAATTTATCACCTTTTCCAATTTGAATAGATGATTTGAATTTGGTGGTTACTTCAATGAGTTTGCCAGATGCACGCGCATGTAACCCTAGTTTATTAATTACGTCAACAGTTGTGTCAATCATGACCAGTGCTTCATTTCTCGATGTAGGACTTGAATAGACCAGTTCGCTTCAAGCGCTTTTTTGAGTCTATCCACAATATAAACAGAACGATGCTGTCCACCTGTACAACCAATGGAGATCGTCATATAGTGACGATGCCCTTCAGCAAATGCAGGCAACCACTTGTCCAAAAAATGATAAATGTCTTTAAACATTTCATTGGTCTGTGGACTTTGTTCCAAAAAATTTTGTACTGGCACATCTAAACCAGAATATTTCCGCAACTCTAAATCCCAATGCGGATTTGGTAAATGACGCACATCAAAGACATAGTCAGCATCTAAAGGGATGCCATGTTTATAGCCAAATGACTGCAAAATTACAATTAAGTTATCGGACTGTCCAAGTTTAGACAATAAAGTATGCTTTAAATCATGCACACTTTTATCAGTTGTATCAATATGTACTGTAGAGCGTAATTGTATCGGAAGTAATAAGGTTTTTTCTTCCTGTATACACTCATTCAAACTTTTAAAACGACTCGACAATGGATGCGGGCGACGTGAAGCACTAAATCGTGCGATTAACTCCTGATCCCGCGTGGTCAAATAAATAATATCGACCGCACCATGTCTTAATAATTGTTCAAAAACATGATCAAACTCCTGCAAATCTGCACGCGTACTCCGAACATCCACCCCTAAGGCCAATTGTTCGAGATTATTTTCACGATCCAGTTTTGCCACAATCTCTGGCAGCAATGCCAAAGGCAAATTATCAATGCAGTAATAACCTAAATCTTCCAGTACCTGCAATGCAGATGACTTACCTGAACCAGATTGTCCTGTCACAATCAAAATGCGCTTCATGGCAAAGCTATTCCTTGGTTTCTATGCTGCAGTATGCTTAACCTGCAAATTATCGATGAGTCGGGTTGTGCCCAATTTTGCCGCCACAAACAAAACAATATCTTGATTGAATTGATCAATCACGTGTAATTGTGGTGTACGTGCTTCCACATAGTCAACAACCAGACCTGCTGTTGTCAACGTGGTTTTAATATTCTCTAACACTTCTGTTAAATCAGTGCCTTGCTGCAATTCAGCTTCGGCATGTTTTAAACTTTTGAAAATGCTTGGCGCAACTTTACGTTGTTCTTCACTTAAATAGCCATTGCGAGAACTTAATGCCAAACCGTCTTCAGCACGGGCAATCGGCACGCCAATCACTTCCAGTGGAATATTCAAATCTCGCACCAATTGACGAATAACCGCCAACTGCTGAAAGTCTTTCTGTCCAAAGAAGGCATAATTCGGTTGTACAATATTAAATAATTTGGTCACAACAACGGCCACGCCATCAAAATGACCAGGACGTTGTTTACCACACAAATCATTGGTAATTTCTGAGACACTGATATTAGTTAAACGTGGCTGCTTACCATACATTTGCTCGACTGAAGGTGCAAAAATAATGTCACAACCGACATCTGCCAAAAGCTGACTGTCTTGATCTAAAGTACGCGGGTAATTATCAAAATCTTCATTCGGGCCAAATTGAATCGGATTGACAAAGATACTGACCACAACCACATCACAGAGTTTGCGAGCTTCGCGTACAAGGTTCAAATGTCCTTGGTGTAAATTCCCCATGGTCGGAACAAAGCCGATAATTTTTCGCGCAGTACGAGCGGGTTGCAGTGATGCCGCTAAGCCTTGTATCGTCGTTTCAGTTTTCATATTACAGTTCTACTTGAAAAGTATGTTCTTTTGCTGGGAATGATTGATCGAGCACAGCGGCATGATAAGCCTTAAATGCATCTAAAATTGCAGTTTCCCCGGCTTGCTCTTTCATAAAATTACGCACGAATTTGGCTACGCGTCCAAATGTCAAACCGAGCATATCTTGTACAACTAAAACTTGTCCATCTGTTTCGACGCCTGCACCAATACCAATCACGGGAACATTTGGAAAGCGTGCAGTAACTTCCTGACCCAACTGTGCAGGCACACATTCGAGTAGCAATATCGCAGCACCAGCATCGACAACTGCTTGACAATCTGCAAGCAGCTTATCTGCGGCTTCGCGTGAACGTGCTTGAAGTTTATAACCACCTAAAACATGGACCGATTGAGGGGTCAAGCCCAAATGCACACAGACTGGAATACCATTTCGGGTCAATACTTCTACAGTTTCACTTAACCAAGCACCACCTTCAATTTTGACCATCTGCGCACCCGCTTGCATCACGGTTTTCGCATTCACCAATGCATCATTCAACGTCGCATAAGACATAAATGGTAAGTCAGTCATAATCAACGCATGTTGATTACCACGGCGCACAGCCGCGGTGTGATAAGCCATGTCTTCAACAGTTACTGGTAAAGTTGAATCACGACCTTGTATTGCCATCCCTAAAGAGTCACCAATTAAAATCGTATCGACTTCAGCAAGCTCCATTGCTTTTGCCATGCTCGCATCGTAGCAAGTGAGGCATGAAAACTTACGTCCATCTTGTTTAAATTGTCTTAAGTCACTCAGACTAATCATGAGATGTTCCTCTCTAGAAGTTCCTAGAACATACCTTTGTTATTAAATATTGGCCCAATGCTGATCAGCCACTTCAGTTAATGTTGTGTGCTGTAATAAATCGAGGCGATCTAATCGGTGTCCCTGAATCTGTAAATTTGGATTTAAATCCATTAATGGAATAACCACAAAATCACGTTCTAAAATTCCAACATGTGGGACGGTCAAACGCTCATGTTGAATCTGCTCATCGCCATACAGCAATAAGTCTAGATCTAAAGTCCGCTCCCCCCAACGACGCAGACGGACTCGCCCTGCATCTTGCTCAAATTGCTGCAATTGATCTAGCAAAGCCAAAGCAGCCAAATCCGTTTCCAAACGTGCTACCGCATTAAAGTAATGCGGTTGATCTTGAGGACCCATGGGCGGGCTTTGATACAATTTAGATGTACTCACAGCACCCAATGTTGCTAACTTCTGAACAGCTTCAGTCAAAATTTGGCGTGAATCACCCAAATTACTGCCTAAACCGATATAGCTCACAATCTTCATTGGGTTGGCCCAAATACAACTTGGCTTAAATCACGTTTCACCCGTTTTCTCTTTAAAATAGGATGATCGTGACTCAATTCAGACGTATCTTGAGTTGAGGTTCTAGAAGTGGTTTCTGTAGTTTTGGCTTTTCGGCTTCGACGACTGCGTGGCTCTTGCTCTTGTACCAAAGGTTCAATCTCAATAGCAACCTTAGTTTCAGCAGGTTCTTCTTGTGCTGCCTTACGACGCGTTTTGGCACGTTGACGATTATACTGACCAATCGCACGTTCTTTTTCGTCGCTAGACATCAGTTGATAAGCATCCCACCAACTACCCATAGATTGAGTCGTGTTGTCGCCTGATTTCTCACGCAACAATAAAAAGTCAAAACCTGCACGGAAACGTGCATGGTTAGACAGTGCTTCAATTTGCTGTGGTTTTGGGTTTAACAAACGTGTTTGCATTTCCCACACTTCACGAATGAAAGTTTCAGCAAAACGCGGAATCACGGTACGTGTCGCTTGACGCTTGAGCACATCTAGTCCCGCTTGAGCACGTGCTTCTGCAGGAACTACACCTTTTTGCAAATAAAAATCGCAACGCTCTAAAAAAGGTTTCCATAACAACACCGCATAAAAAAATGCAGGGTTAATGGTTTTGCCAATTTGAATGCGCTGATCAGTATTTTTGGCCGCACGCTCAATAAATGGTGTAATTTCAGGACGAATCTCTGCAAATAGCTGACGCCAAATGCCAAAATCAATCAACATTGGCAATACTTGGTACAAGTGCCCCATGGTAAATAATTTTTGTGATTCATCATAAAGACGATGTGGTGAGACATCACGCAAAAGTTGTGTACGCTCAGGCGTAAAAATCTCTAAAATCTTTGGATCGATACTGAATTTTAATTTTGCTGAGAAACGTAATGCACGCAGCATTCGTACAGGATCTTCCTCAAAACGCAATTGAGGATCACCCAGTAAGCGTAAAGTACGACTTTGAACGTCTTCTACTGCATGACAAAAATCGAGCACAATACCTTTACGTGGTTGATAATAAAGTGCGTTGATTGAAAAATCTCGACGCGAGAAATCTTGCTCTATCGATCCCCAATTATTATCACGCAGAATCATACCCGCAGCAGAAGTCACTGCTTTTTTTGGTGGTGCTCGAAACGTGGCGACTTCGATCAGTTCACGTCCAGAATAGACATGAGCCAATTCAAAACGACGGCCAATAATACGGCAACGACGGCCGAACACTTCTTTAATTTGTGAGGGTGTGGCATTGGTCACGGCATCATAATCCTTCGGATTAAGACCCAACATTAAGTCGCGAACACCGCCCCCTACGATATAAGCTTCGTAGCCCGCTTTGGTTAGGGCATCAATTACATCAAGAATTGAAGCAGGAAGTTGAGCGGTGGATAAACCACATTTTGACGCGCGCAAAGTTTGCAAAAGACGCTGTCTCCTACGCCTGAACGTAAAATATCTAAGATGGTGCTAATCATATCTCTAACACAATCAAAGGGCAATTTGATTATCTCAACGCATTACTGAATATTGCATAGCAATTCTGCAAAACCAAAGGCTAGAGAGTTAATCGATCTTTGTTTTTCTGTAAGAGCTTCGGTCCAATCCCTTTAATCTGCTGTAATTCATCCACAGTTTTGAACTTTCCGTGCTGTTGTCGATATTGTAAAATCGCTTCAGCTTTTTTCTCACCGATACCAGAAAGTTGCTGTAATTGTTCTGATGTTGCACTGTTCAAGCGTATTTTATTGCCTGATACCGTATTTAAACTGGGTTTTGAAAGATAATAGTTTCCATCCGCGCGTGATGAACCAAGCCGAGCATCCTGTGCTTGCTGTTTTGCTTTCCAGTTCAAGTATTCTTGATCAAAGTTTTGTGCATTTACATGATCGAATCCAAAAATCGTCAATGTCAACAACACCACCATTCGCAATAATCGAATAGCGTTAAAATTCATCTGCATAAGTTGCCTGTATTTATTATAAAGTCATATGTTTTTCGCCTGCTCCCATAATCGGTCCATTTCCATCAAGGATAATTGCTCTACGCTTTTGTTTTGCAATTGCGCTTGATTTTCAATGTAAGCAAAGCGTGTTCTAAATTTATCAATCGTTCCCAACAGGGCGATTTCATTATTGACGCCTAGTTTACGTCCAACATTAATCAAAGAAAATAAACAGTCACCCAATTCAGCTTGTATTTCGTTTGAATTTTGTTGCTTGATTGCTTGTTGTAATTCAGCGAGTTCTTCTTCTAATTTGGCATAAGCATCTGCCACATTGGCAAAATCGAAGCCAATCTGCGCCGCATTTTTTTGGATCTGCTCTGCTTGTTGTAAAGTTGGGCCATGCTTAATTTGATCTAAACGAGATTGTGGCTTACCTTGTTTTTCTTGTTGTTTAATTTGCTTCCACAGAGTTGATACTTCTTCTGCGGTCAACTGATTAAACTGTTCAGCCTGAAAAACATGTGGATGACGGCGAATCAGTTTTTCAGTAATCCCCTGCACTACATCCTGAAAATTAAAAGCACCTTGCTCGCTGTACATTTGAGATTGAAACACTACTTGCAGCAACAAATCACCCAGTTCTTCTTTAATATGTTGAATATCACCAGAACGAATTGCAGCCTCAACTTCATAAGCTTCTTCAATCGCATAAGGCGTTAAACTATTAGGCGTTTGCTTTTGATCCCAAGGACATTTTTCACGTAATTCTTGCATGACCGCCAATAGTTGTTCCATTGCTTACTCTCTATTCAACCTTTCTGATGAACCACATATATAAAAAAGCCTGCTCTAGGCAGGCTTTTTTATTTACTTAATTGCCTTGAATTAAGCGACGCGCACTAATAATACCTGGTTGCTGCTCCAATCGTGCCAGCAAACGCGATAATTGTGCCAAACCTTTCACTTCAATCAACAATTTCATATTGGCAATACCATCAGCTTCAGAAATGGTGTTTACCTGACGAATATTGATTTGATCCGAGAAGATCACTTGAGTTAAATCTTTCAACAAACCACGGCGGTCATAAGCTTCCACGACAATCTGTACACTTTGACCGCGTGTAGGCTGCATTTCCCAATCTGCTTCTACAGCACGCTCAGGTTCTTGACCAATCATACGTACGTAGTCAGGACACGCCACTTTATGGATACTGACGCCACGATTCAGAGTGATATAGCCGCCAATCGATTCACCATGGACTGGCTGACAGCATTGTGCAACATGCAATTCCACATTGTCCAAGCCATCAATCAGAATGCCGTGTGCCGACAAGGTATGGCTGGCACGCGGATTCAAAGCAGGCTTGAGCACCAGCTCAGGTTCATCCTGATCCAGATGCATATGACGATTGACCTGATTCATCAAGGCATGCAGGCTAATATCACCACTCACCAAGTTAATCAGGATGTCATCCCCTGTTTTCACATTAAAGTGATTACAGTAGTCACTTAAATCGATACTTTTAGGATGAATCGCCAATCGTGATAATTCTTTGTTCAGAATGTCACGACCAATTTCCAGATTCTTACTGCGATCTTGCTGACGGAACCAATGACGCAATTTATCGCGGGCACGTGCAGTTCGGATATACCCCAAAGAATTCACCAACCAGTCACGGTTAGGTTCACGATCTTTCTTGGTTAAAATCTCAACTTGTTCACCTGTTTTTAAGGTGTAAGTGAGCGGTACGTAACGTTGGTTAACACGTGCGGCATAACACTTATTGCCGACTTCAGTGTGTACATGATAAGCAAAATCCAGCACTGTCGAACCACGTGGCAATTCCTTAATATCACCATCACGACTGAACACGTAAATTTTCTCAAAATCTTCAAATTCTTGAATTTGCTCAAAGTTTTCAGAATCTTCATCTTCTTTATGTGCACTCGCATCATTACGCTCTTGGTAATGCTCCAGCACGGCACGCAAAGAGTGCAAACGATGGTTAAAGGAATGATCGGTAGTTTTTGCGCCTTCTTTATAATTAAAGTGCGAACACACACCCAACTCAGCTTCTTCGTGCATATCACGGGTACGGATTTGTACTTCCAGTGATTTGTTTTCAGCAATCACTGCCGTGTGTAAAGAACGATATCCATTGGCTTTTGGATTGGTAATATAGTCATCAAATTGATGCGGAATATGTCGCCAAATTTGATGCACAATGCCCAACGAGTGATAACATTCAGGCACAGATTTTACCAACACCCGTACAGCGCGAATATCATACAACTGATCAAAGCTTAGGTTCTTACTTTTCATCTTCCGATAAATCGAATAGATGTGTTTCACCCGCCCATTAATTTCAGCTTCAATACCATGATCAGCTAACTCATTTTTGAGTTTATCAATCACAAACTGAATATAGTGTTCTCGTTCTAAACGCTTTTCATTCAGTAAGGAAGCAATTTCTTTATAACGTTCTGGTGCTAAATAACGAAAGGCTAAATCTTCCAGTTCCCACTTTAACTGTGCAATACCCAAACGGTGTGCCAGTGGAGAATAAATGGTCAAAATTTCTCGTGCGACACGTTCCTGACGCTCACGTGAGGATTTTGCCAGTTCACGTAAAGCATAAGTACGTTCTGCCAGTTTAATCAGTACAACACGAACATCTTCAGTGACGGAAATTAACATCTTGTAGATGCCCGTCAAATGTTCACGCTGATCATTATTAAAATGGTCTTCTAAGCGTTTATTTTGTTCAATTAGCTCAGAAAGTTTACCCATGGACAAGGTACCTTTCACCAAGCTATATACCTGCTCACCAAAATGCTGACGGACAAAATCAATGCTCATGAGTCCTTCACGAACACTACGGTACAACATTGCAGCGGATAAGGTATCTTCATCGACGTGTAAATGTGCCAAAATATCGGCCATTTCGATCCCTGTGGAAAAGGTGTTCGATCGATGATTAACTGTGGATTCCAACTCTTTTTGCAGAGTCTCTTTTGCAACTTCTTCGAGTTGTTTGAGCGCTGCCCCGTCTAAAATGCTGCGTACTCGATCTAACCATTCAGCTAAATCAAGTTGAGCTTGTTCGGCATGCTCTACAGTCGCTTCCTCAGACAACTCATTGAGTCGTCCAGGCAATTGCTCACGTACTGTGACCATACCCTTCTCCTACGAAATGATCATTCATATTATAAATCGTTTATCTCTTTTTCTTGCTCAAATAAGGCAATTGATTCGACATGTTCAGTATGCGTAAACATATCCATCACACCCGCCTTTTTTAATCGATAGCCATGTTGTGCCAAAACACCTGCATCCCTTGCCAATGTTGCTGGATTACATGATACATAAACGATTTTTTTTGCATTAAATTTAGGAACATAATGCATTACCTCTTCCGCGCCTGAACGTGGAGGGTCTATCAATAATGCATCAAATCCCTGTTTTGCCCAAGAATGATGCGAAAAATCTTTTGTTAAATCTTGTGAAAAGAATTCAATATTGGTCATGGCATTACGACGTGCGTTGTCCTGACCTCGTTGTACCATTTCATCACTTCCTTCAACCGCAATTACCTGTCCTGTTGGTCCAACACAACGTGCAAGGGGTAAAGAAAAGTTGCCAAGTCCACAAAAGAGATCTAAAACACGATCACCTTGTTGCAGTTGAAGCAATTCACATGCCAGCTTGACCATTTGTGGATTAACAGTTGAGTTCACCTGAGTAAAATCTAGTGGACTAAAGCTAAAATTCACATCAAGGTCAGTTAAAGCATAATGTAAACGCATTTCAGCCTGTGCTTGATCCACACGCTGTAAACTTTCTGGGCCTGCGGGCTGCAAATACAACTGCCATTGTTTCTGTAACGTAAACTGTTTTAATTGGTTGACATCATGGTCCGATAATTTTTCTGTATGGCGGATCAGTAAGGCAATATCCTGATCCCCCATCGCCAATTCTATATGCCCAATCGCGGCTTTAGTAGTTAGACTTTGGAGTAACTGTTTTAAGCGCGTGATTGAACCAAAAGCCTGATCAAGCACTAGACAACGATCAATTGACGTTAATTTATTACTTTGCTTTTCACGAAACCCGACAATCAGTTGATCACGTTGCGGGAAATATCGTACACCGATACGGGCTTTACGGCGGTAATCTTCTCGTAAAGAGCGAATAGGTGCTAACCATTGTTCTGGTTGCAAGCCTGCAAAATGCTGTAAATGTGATTTCAACACATCTTGTTTAAAGCGAATCTGCTCATCTTTTTCAATATGCTGCAAGCTACATCCCCCACAGACATGAAAATGTGGGCAGGCTGGCTTCACTCTTAACGTTGATGGCGTACCCAACACCTCCACACAATCGGCTTCTTCTAAGCGTTTATTACTATGGGTAATTCTGGCGCGTACCGTTTCGCCAGGTAATGCCTGAGCAATAAAGACTTTCTTGCCATGCTTTTCTACAGGGTGTATGGCATCCGTACCATAATGGGCAATCCCTCGTCCCTCATGCGAAAGCGTCTCAACCTGAAAAGTATAAATTGGTTGCTGACTTGGACGGGTATGCTTGCGATGCTTCATGAAAACCTAGTTTAAATGGTGAAAATCGGATGCTGTAAATTCTGTCTGCTGTGACGTTTCTCGCCAAATTTTCAGAAAATCAGTATGTTGTGGATGAGCCTGTAATAACTGAATACTCGCCTGTATCCAAGCTTGATGCTCTTGTAGCTGTAATTGACCTTTCAATAACAACCAACGTAAATAAATCAGCCATGTATTTAATACATCGCCCTCACAATAGCCAGTTAAATCCTGCCATTGTTGTAACCGAACATATTCGGGCACATGATAACCACCATCACCACGCTTTCCAGGAAAGCCAAATAAATGTGCGACATCATCCAGTTTCTGGAAATGGCGCAAATTAAACATCGCCATAACATCCATTAAATCGACATGACGATGATGGTAACGGTTCTGGTAGTTATTATACTTCTTCTGATGATCAATCTCACCCTGATCGAACAAACTTGATGCCGACAAACCATGATACATGGCACGGAACAAAATCACAGGAAGATCAAACTGCGAACCATTCCAACTGACCAAGGTTGGATGCTTCTTATCAAAAATAGAGAGAAACTTCTTTAAAATTTCGGCTTCAGAATACTGTTCTCGACTAAATGAAAACAGTTTCATTGCACCTAATTCATCGATCCATAAACCCGAAATACAGACAATTTCATGTAAAGGTAAACGCTGAAAATCCATGCCTGTTTCTTGACGACGCAGCTTGGTCAGCGCTTGTTCCAAGTCCGCTTCGGGTAAATTCAGACCATAAAGATGTGCGCCTGACTTCAAGTCCGTCATGGTTTCAATATCAAAAACAAGAACAGGTAAGCGCATGTCAACTCTCAATGGTCAATTTAAAATTATTCAGGATCTTGTACCGAGAACAGACCTGTCGATAAATAACGGTCGCCACGATCACAAATAATGCAGACAATCACTGCATCTGGGTTTTCTTCTGCAATACGTAATGATGCCCACACCGCACCACCAGATGATGTACCCGCACTGATGCCTTCTTTTTGTGCCAGTTTACGCATGGTTTTTTCCGCTTCAATTTGCGGAATATCCATAATACGATCAACGCGGCTACGGTCAAAAATAGTCGGTAAATATTCTTGTGGCCAACGACGAATTCCCGCAATGCTCGAACCATCTTCAGGCTGTAAACCCACAATTTGAATCTCAGGATTTTGTTCTTTCAGGTATTTCGACACGCCCATAATGGTGCCTGTCGTACCCATTGAGCTAACAAAATGGGTAATTTTCCCACCGGTTTGCTGCCAGATTTCTGGACCCGTGGTCAGGTAATGTGCTTCCACATTGTCTGGATTACCAAACTGATTCAGCACCAAGCCCTTACCTTCAGCTTGCATTTGTAACGCCAAGTCGCGCGCACCTTCCATCCCTTGCTGCTGAGTCACTTCAATCAACTCTGCACCATAGGCACGCATAGCATCTTTACGTTCTTGACTCATGTTATTAGGCATAATCAATTTCATATGATAGCCACGCATCGCTGCAACCATGGCAAGCGCAATACCGGTATTGCCACTGGTCGCTTCAATCAAGGTATCCCCCGGTCGAATTTGCCCACGCTTTTCTGCCTGCATAATCATGTTATAGGCTGGACGGTCTTTGACTGAACCCGCAGGGTTGTTGCCTTCTAATTTTGCTAAAACCGTGGCTTGCGTGTGACTTGCCAGACGCTGTAAACGCACCAATGGTGTTTTTCCTACATAGTGGTCTAACAAAAATTCATCAGCTTGGAAATCGGGGATTATGTTACTCATTATGTGCACCTTGATCGAGGTGCGGGTATTGTATGAAAAAATAGGGGGGCCTGCACTCATTTCGCAGGGTTTTTCATGAAAGTGATTAAAGCTCAGTCAGTTTCAATTAAAGCATGTTAATATGCTGGGCATAGGGAATTTACTACATTTGCCATGCCGAATATCAACAAAAAGTTATTTAAACGCTTACACTTAAATCATGCCTATGGGCAGCTAATTGCCATGATTTTTGTCCCAATTATGATTTTGGCTTGTGTAGGCACGGCATTGGTTTTATCTGAAACATCGAATGCAGCAAAAGCGCAACAGCGCCAAATGGCGATTGCGATTTTAACCCGTTACCAAAGCACCGCAGAATCAGCACTCGACTTGCTCAATCGCTACCCTTGGCACTATGACCAAGCGCAAAATGCGATGCAATATATGTTCAATGAAAAACTGCTGAATCAAGCCACTATTATTGACCATACTGGTGCTGCGCGACTCAATATTGGTGGTGATGCACATTCAACTTGGCCCAAATACCCAAAAGATAAAAACTTTTTTGGACCAATTAAACTAAATGGCAATCATGTCTATGGCATGCAAATTAATGAATCTTCCAATCAAAAAGGTTGGCTATTGATTGAACTGGACAATCAACCCTTACAAATTGCACGCTATCGTGTCTTGATTGTGTTGGTCGCAACAGGGCTTTTAACCCTATTACTGCTGCTGTTGTGTTTAAACTTCTATTCACGTCGTTGGATTGCGCCGATGTATGAAATTCGGATGCAGTTACAACGTTTGAATGCCGACACACTCGATCAACATATGATCATTAATAGCACAGGCGAACTTCGTCTCCTCCAACGTGATATTGCCAATGTGGTAAAACGACTCCATTTCAGCTTTCTCGAATTAAAAGAACATACTGAACAGACTGAAGATGACTTAAGACGTACCCTCGACACCTTAGAAGTACAAAACATTACTTACCGTCAAGCGCGTGACCAAGCGATTTCAGCGAACCAAGCCAAGTCGGTTTTCTTAGCCAATATCAGTCATGAATTAAGAACGCCTTTAAACAGTATTGATGGTTTTATTCATTTGCTGTTGCGTCAGGGCAATTTAAGTAACGAGCAAAATTTATACCTACAGACGATTCGCAAATCTTCTGCTCATTTGTTGGCATTAATTAATGATGTTTTAGATTTTTCTAAAATTGATGCAGGTAAACTGGAACTGGAAACAGCGCCATTTGATCTTGAAGAAGCTATTTTTGATGTCATGGACATGTTATCGCCATTGGCAGCGCAAAAGCATATTGATATGGCTTTCTACTATGGCGATGACGTACCTAAACAAGTGATTGGTGATACCTTACGCTTTAAACAAATTCTGACCAATCTGATTTCGAATGCCATTAAGTTTACCCCTGATGGCGAAATCATTGTTCGAGTACGCATGAAACATGATGATATCGGGCAATGCTTACTACACTTTAGTGTCCAAGACAGTGGTATTGGCTTAAGTGGTACAGACCGCAAACGTTTATTTGAATCGTTCTCACAAGGTGATGCTTCAGTCACACGTCAATTTGGCGGAACAGGATTAGGACTTGCCATTTCCAAACAGTTGGTGCATTTGATGCAAGGTCAAATTGGTTTTGAAGACAACCAAGAACGAGCACCAACCGAAAAAGGTTCAACCTTCTGGTTTACCGCCATGTTTGCTGTCGATGAAGAATATGAAATTGTTCATCCACAATTCGAACATATGAAAGTGGTGTCTTATTTGGCGCATCCTGCCGCTGCACATGTGCTGCGCCACTATCTCGAAAACTATCAAGTCGAGCATATTGAAACCGCATCGATTCTGGATTTATTTAGTCGCTTGAATCAACTTCAGTCGCAACAAGAAAATACTTGGCTGATTGTGGATCATAGTGGCGACACTCAAGCCATGCTTAAAGAAATCCGCAGTCGCTATACGGGTAGCCTTGCCGTTTATGGTTACCAAATGGCACTCGATCCGAATATGCTGAATGAATATCGCGCACGTCCACTGTATCAACCTCTAAGTCGAAATGCGCTGATTCAATTACTGAGCAATCAGTCCATGTTCCAATCTGAACAACATGAAAACTTTGATGGTCAAGGCTTGCATATTTTAGCTGTCGATGACCATTTACCCAACTTAATTGTCCTAGAAGCCTTACTGGCCGAACTAAACGTCACCACCACCAAAGCGCAAAGCGGTCAGGAAGCCATTGATATTATTCAATCGCGTCTGGAACAAAAACTAAAACCCTTTGATTTGGTCTTTATGGACATTCAAATGCCTGTTATGTCTGGCATTGATACCACACGAGCCATTCGTGCACTGGAGTCTACTTTAGAAGAAGAAACACATCTGCCCATCATTGCACTGACTGCACATGCTTTGGCAGACGAAAAACAAAAACTATTAAAAGTCGGTATGGATGACTATGTAACCAAGCCGATTCAAATTGAACAAATCATTCAAATTTTGACGCATTGGACCAGTAAAAGCTTCGACAAAGCAGCTATCGTGGAAAAAAATATCGTCATTGAAGCACTCGATCCGCAAATTCTAAACTGGCAACAAAGCTTACAACTGGCAGCCAATAAAGAAGATCTAGCAATCGATCTTTTAAAAATGTTAGTCGACAGTTTCCAGACCGAACTCGATGAAATGCAGCAACTGATTGAGTTAGAAGATTTCCCTCAGCTTGAGCATGTTTTACATCGCTTGTACGGCGCTACACGCTACGTGGGCACGCCTAATTTACAAGAATCATCAGGGGCCTTTGAACAATTTATATCGACACTACGTAAAGAAAAGCGACGTGCCGATGAACAGTTCATTCAAGAAACACTTCAACGCTTTGATGATCTAAAACTCATCATGCAACAAGTGAAACAAGCAGCACAGTCGATTTTAAATAAACACGTGCAATAATGTTCGGAAAAAAAGATGTGACTGAGCTGTCATGCAACTGCGTTAGGTGCATGTTATGCTCCGAAACAAAGCAAAATTAGAGTATCCAACATGGCTTTATTACGTGTAGAAAAACAAAACGGAATCGCGACAGTCAGTTTAAACCGCCCAGAGAAGCGCAATGCCATGAGCTTTGCCTTACTGAATGAACTGGTCAAAGTTGCCAATCAACTCAAAAAAGACCGCAGCATTCGTTGTGTTATTTTAACAGGTGAAGCTCATGTATTTAGCGCAGGAATTGATCTTGCCGATTTAAATAATCCCAAGAACCGTGCTTATGCCGCATGGGAATTGGTCAAACCTGGACAAAGCCTCTTTCAGAAAGCCTTTCTCATTTGGCAAGAACTGCCTGTGCCTGTCATTGCAGCATTAGAAGGTTTTTGCTTTGGGGCGGGTATGCAATTGGCTTTGGCTGCGGATATTCGTATTGCTCATCCTGACACGCAAATGTCAATTATGGAAAGCCGTTGGGGGTTGGTGCCTGACATGGGCTTAAGCCGTTCACTCAAAGGGGTAATTGGCTTAGATTTAGCCAAAGAGTTGACCCTCACTGCTCGTATTTTCGATGCTAACTATGCCAAAACTATTGGTTTAGTCACGCATTTGTCTGAAACTCCGTTACAACAAGCGCAAGCCCTTGCAGAAGAAATGCTGCAACGCTCCCCAGATGCCTTGGCTGCAGCCAAGCAAGTATTGGATGCAATGGAGCATCAACCACGTAAATCTTTACGTTTAGAAAAAATTTGGCAACTGAAACTTTTATTAGGTAAAAACAGTCAACTGGCGCGTAAAAAAGATAAACAACCTGAAGTTCAATTTGTTCCACGTCAGTTTCAATAAAGTTTAGGCAACATACATAAGCTATAGAGAGATTCCTATGAGTTTTGATCGTAATACAAAAATTGCATTTCTAGGTATGGGACTCATGGGGAGCCGTATGGCCACCCGATTGCTTCAAGCTGGATTTGAAGTGGCTGTATGGAACAGAACTGCTGCTGCCTGCGATGTGCTCATTGATTTAGGTGCAACTGCGCTAAAACTAGAAAACATTGCAGACTATCCCGTCATCTTAACCTGTCTTTCGGATGATTCGGCTGCACAACAGGTGATTGAAAAAATTCAGCCCTTCTGGACTGCCAATCAAGTGGTTGTGGATTTCTCTAGCTTATCTGTGGATAAAACCAAAACACTGGCGTTATTAGCACAACAAGATAACGTACATTGGATTGACTCACCTGTTTCTGGCGGAACAGCGGGTGCCGAACAAGGCACACTGGTTATTTTTGCAGGGGGCGATGCCGAAATCATTCAAAACTTAAGTCTGATTTATAATGTACTTTCACAACGCGTCACACGTATGGGAGAAACAGGAACAGGACAAGCCACCAAAATTTGCAACCAATTAATTGTAGCCGCCAGCAGCACCTTAATAGCAGAAGCAGTTGCCTTAGCACGTCAAGCGGGTGTCGATACCACTCTACTTGCTCCAGCATTGGCAGGTGGATTTGCCGACTCAAAACCTTTTCAAATTTTAACACCAAGAATGGCCAATCATCAGTTTGAACCTGTACAATGGAAGGTGAAGACTTTATCAAAAGATTTAAATAATGCTGTGCAGTTGGCTGAAAAATTTCAATTAGATATTCCAGTTGCAAAAAAAGCATTATGGGAATTGCAGGCACACCAAAATAAAGGCTATGCTGAATCAGATTTAGCCACTGTAATTCAACATGTTGAAACAGAATAATAATGCAGGAGCAAGCTCATGACTAAACTCGCAGTGAATCTTTCCATGATCTTTACTGAAGTGCCACTCATCGAACGTTTTGCACTGGCTTATGCTCATGGCTTTAAGCATATTGAAATTCAATTCCCTTATGAGCTCAGTATTGCTGAAATTCAAAATCAACTGACCCAGCATGATTTAAGTTTATGCCTCATTAATGTGCCTGCTGGAGACCTTATGCAAGGCGGTAATGGTTTGGCTGGTATTCCAGGCAGAGAACAAGAATTTCATCAAGCCTTAGAATTAGCAATTCAATATGCCGTTGCGTTAAAAGTACCAAGTGTCAACATTTTAGCGGGTAAACAACCGCTCGATTGTGACTTATTACCCTGCCTAAATACTTTAGCCAAAAACTTAAAACTCGCTTGCTTTATGCTGGCAGAACATCATATTCAACCTGTGTTTGAAATGATTAATGGCACAGATATGCCACGCTTCCTCATTCAAAATGTTGCGCAAGCTCAGGAAATTTTGGAAGCTGTTCAGCATCCCGCACTCAAAATGCAATACGATTGTTATCACATGGCAATGATGGGCGAAGATGTACTGGCTGAATTGAAAGAAAATATTTTAGAAATTGGGCATATTCAATTTGCAGATTGTCCTGGGCGACATGAACCTGACACCGCACAAATTCACTTTAAAGAAATTTTTGACTGGTTAAGTCACAGTGATTATGCAGGTTTTATCGCGGCAGAATATCGACCACAAGCCCACTCGAACCATTCATTTGCGTGGAAAAACAAGTACTTTGCTGAGCATCCACAAAGTTAAAAAACAGACAATTGAAATTTGGTGATAAAACCGCTATATTAGATGATGAGTTATTGTCAGGAATTATGACCCTTTATGAATTTAGAACCATCGCCCAGCGCTTCTAATTCTCTCGATCTCGCAATGAATTCTCAAGCTCAAGATGTACAAGCTTGCTTAAAAGTTGTACATGAAGCTCTATTAGATGTAAAAGCAAAAGATATTATCGAACTTGATGTTAGTAGCATTAGCAATGTCGCCGATGCGATTGTGATTGCAAGTGGTACATCAACTCGTCATGTGAAAGCGCTCGCAGATAATGTGGCTGAAGAAGCACGTAAAGCTGGCTTCCGCCCTATCGGTGTCGAAGGCGAGCGTGATGCAGAATGGATTTTAATTGACCTTGGACTTGTCGTAGTTCATGTCATGTTGCCGACTGCGCGTAAATTTTACGACTTAGAAAGTTTATGGCGTACAGCTCCAGAATCTGTAGCATAAGAAAAATGACCAACTTGGTCTACAAAAGCCAGTTAATCTTGGAATTAACTGGCTTTTTTGTTATCTAAATTTAAGTCAACTGCTTAAATTAGTTGATGTAAATCAACATCCATAAATTGTTGTTTAATTTGTTCTTTTGCACGTGCAAAAACAAAGTCAGCTTTGGTCGGTCCATAAAACTCACAATAAACTTCGTAAATTGCAGTAATCACCTGCGAATAACTCATAATCGGCAAGTCGCTGATAAACTCAACATCATGTATTGCGGCTTGTTCTACTACAGCATACCCAAGATCAGTTAGTCGCTGTTTCACATCCTGATCAAAGTCTGCAAAATCTACTTGTACTACACCTTTGACCACATATCCCACAAATTGCGCAAAGGCATCACTCAATTGTCCTGAAACCAAAGCCTCTTGTTTTTCCGGAGGTTTGACTTGAAGTAAAACCTGTTTTTCGACTTCGGCAATTTCGAATAAAACCTGACGCAACATATCTTTACGGTAAAAACGCAGTTCGTCCGTATTACACACTTCGCTTAAAAAGCGATTGAGTACAAAAGAAGGCTTATCTCCATATTCCTGCTCCCAATAGCTCAGAACGCGTTCCAAAGCGATTCCCTTCAAATATTGGCTTAAACCACGCTCAATCGCTGTTCTTTTTTGTCCTATGGTGAGTAATTCATTTGGCATGCTCAGCACTCCTTAATGACGTTTAGTCATACCATCAGTTTCAAAAGTTACATCGCGTTGAAACTCTGGATAAGATAATTCTGCGTGTTCGGTATAGTCTAGGCCACGCTGCTCATGCTGCTTACTGACGCGCAAGCTACCCAATACTTTTTCAAGTACTTTAAACACCACAAATGCCACCCCAAAACCCCAAACAAAACCAGCAATCACACCTAAAAATTGAATTGAAATAATTTGCGAATTGAATGGACTGGCTTCATAAAACAAACCTGCTGCGATAGTTCCCCATGCTCCACAAAAGCCATGTACCGTCACGGCATCTACCACATCATCCAACTTCAACTTTTCAATCAAAACTGGCACAACACTCACCACCAGACCTGCAGCCAAACCCGTCACAATTGCAAACAATGGCGTCATTGTTGCGCAACCTGCTGTAATCGCAACCAAGCCCCCCAAAGATGCATTAATGGTGGTACGGATAAGAATCGCTTTTCCACGCAGCAATGCATAAAACATATAAGCAACGGCGGCTGCACAAGCGGCCAAGTGCGTATTCAAGGCAATCCGCCCAATACTCACTGTCGCATTGATCGTCGAAGCTGCATTAAAGCCAAACCATGCCAACCATAAAATAAAACCGCCCAATGCCACTAACGGAACATTATGTCCCGCCAAATAATGTGACTGTCCATTACGACCAAAGCGTCCTAAGCGTGGACCTAAAACGACAATCCCAGCCAAAGCCACCCAACCGCCAATCGAATGCACCACGGTTGAACCTGCGAAGTCGATAAAACCCAATGACTTTAACCAGCCCTCACCTTCAAACAGACTGCCCCATGCCCAACTACCAAACACTGGGTAAATTAGCCCACTTACAAATGCTGCACTCACTACATAGGCAACAAAGTGAATTCGTTCTGCCATGGCACCGCTAGCAATGGTGGTTGCGGTTGCCGCAAACATCATTTGGAAGAACAATAAGTTCCAATGCCAATCATCCAAATGATTGGGAGCAAAATGACTGGTACCAAACCATCCTGTAGGATTTATGCCAAACATTAAGCCAAAGCCAAGTAACCAGAAAATCAAGCCTCCTAAGCATGTATCCATGTAGTTTTTCATCAGGACATTAACCGTATTTTTGCCACGTACAGAACCACTTTCCACCAAAGCAAAACCAGCTTGCATAAAAAATACCAAGATCCCGCCCATCACTACCCAAACACTGTCCAGTGAAAGTCGAATTTCTTGGATATTTTGTGCTGGCGTGGCTACAGCATCAGCAGCAAAGCCTGTTGTTGTAACACCCCATAAACTTAGTAAAAGTAGATAAATTATTTTTTTCATGAACATCCCCCGAAGTCTGTTCACAAAAATGCAAAATCAGTGCCAAATACAACACATATTTTTTATCAAGTGCTGAACCAACCGAACTGCATAACCGTGCTTTTATCTTACTTAGCCATATACAGCTTTATTCTCTATCCTGGTTACTGTTCAAATCGATACGGGAAACAGGCATAAAAAAACCACCCCAAAGGGTGGTTTTTATTTAAGATAACCAGCGTGGACGATTAAAATTTATAGCGCACATTAAAATTGACCTGACGTTCATCCCCCACGGTCACAACATTGTTACTTAGACCACCAGCATAATATTCCTTATCAAAGATATTTTTCGCATTCACACTGGCTTGCCACGTTCCAGCATCATAGCCCATCTCCGTATCAAATAAAGCATAGCCTGGAAGAGTATAATCGTATTTATAACTGCTCTTTTTCGATTCGCTACGTACCCCAGCTCCGACAAACCAACCTTGTAATGCACCTTGATTAAATTCATATCGTGTATTTAGGTTAAACATTTGCTCAGAAACATTGTTTAAGCGTTTCCCTTCATAACTACTGATTTCGTTATCAACAATACGCGCAGTCGGTAAATAGCTATAGTTAGCATTCACCACCCAATTTGGTAAGATCCGTACAGCGAGCTCAGTCTCAATACCCTGAGTATTCTCTTCACCCGTCTGATATTTATCTCCATTAGCATCGCTCGACACCACATTAAAACGGGTCAAATCAAACCATGCCAAACTGGCTTGTAAGCGCTGATCTAAAGTCTGAAACTTAAGGCCCACTTCATATTGTTTGGCTTTTTCAGGGTCAAATACATTCCCATTCACATCTACATCAGTCACGGGTAAAAATGAAGTAGAATAGCTCACATATGGCGAAATCCAGTCATTATAGGTATATAAACCTGCAATACTGCCCGAAAATGCCTGACTACTTTTACTGCTCTCATTGTCATTGTAATTACTTTTAGCATCGATGGATGCCCAATCATGACGCAAACCGAGATTGATATTCAACCGATCCGTCATATCCACTTGGTCTTTTAAATATACCCCCATGGTTTTTAACGTTGTTTCGACGCTGTCACTGCGTAAGGTCTTGGTGGCACACCAGTCCTGATTGGTATAACGAGGTGCATAAATATTTAAAGCCGTGATCGTACAATTATAGTTCCAGATATCACGGGTATCATGCATGCCATCTAAACCCAACATAATGTGATGCTGCATATTGCCCAGTTCGACTGTTTTGGCAATATTATTATCAATACTGAAATTTATATCATCATAATGCTGATCACGCCCCTGACGGGTGATGGTGCTACTGTTCGCTGTAGATTTATTAATAAACACTGCTTGCCCATCTAAACGAGAATTTTGTACCGCAAAATTCTGTTTAAACGTCCAACCATCATCAAAGATATGTTTCAGGTTATAACCAATACGCATGCTGTCAGAAAGATATGGATCGACACTTGGCTCACCAATAAATAAATGCCGGCTCACCTGCCCGTTGCTATTTGGCAAAATACTGCCGTAGACAGGTAAACCCTGTTGGCGAACATATTCTTTATGGTTGTAACTCGCAATCACCGACAAATCAGTCTTATCGCCCAAGTCGAAATTATACGAAGGCGAGATATAAAAGTTTTTAAAATACACATGATCCGTTGCATCATCTTGATCTGAATAATTCGCATTTAAACGCCATGCCGCTTTATCCGAACCTTCAATGGTATGGTTGGTATCTACCCCAATTTGGCGCAAATTATGACTGCCGTAGCGCAAGTCCAACTGATTAAAATCATCCTGTACAGGACGTTTAGTCACCAAATTCACAATCCCACCTGGCGCGGTTTGCCCAAAATCCATTGAATCTGGACCTTTCACCACCTCAATCCGCTCTAGACCTGTAATATTGCTTGGTGAATCCGAGGCTTGTGCCTGACGTAAACCATCGACATAAATTGCATCGGATGACAATTGCCCACGAATAATAAAATCATCTGCACCACGGCGACCCAATGGAGCTGAAATGACCCCAGCCACACCTTGAATGGCATCGGTCAAGTTCATGGCTTGTTTTTTTTCAATTTGTTCTTTGGTAACCACCGAAACCGATTTTGCTGTTTTAAATAAAGGCTGCTCCGACTTTAAACTTTGCGTAGTGGTAGGCACATCACCATCGGATTGTGAATTTGCAGCAGTTAAAGTAATCGTCGGGAGTACATTATCTTCTGCAAAAGCGGGTTGAATTACAGATAAAATTGCCAATGCCAAACTGCTTGGCATAAACCCCAAAAGAGTATTTTTTTTCATAAAATCTTAAAAATAGAAGAGTAAAAGAATATTCAAAAATATTAAACTTATTAATAATCTTTCTCAATAAAAATTAGAAAAAATAACAACTCAGCAATAACTTTATGAAAATATTAATGAAAGTTCTATTTGAAAAGTAAAATCCAGATAGCAATTATCAAAACTGCTCAACTAACATCTTTCATAAAACAGAATTAAAATTAATGATTTAAATAAATCATGTAGTAAAAATTAATAATTTTAATTAAATGCAGCACGACTAAAATGCAGCTTATTCTTTTATTCCTAAAAAAGGACAATTCGAAAAATTGAGTATCTATTATGTTTAAACTGTTAAAAATACCAAAAACAACTCCCACCTCGTAGAGCAATGAATCCCGCATTGAGAGCTATCCCATGCCGAGATAACTCTCAATGAGATCTACCTAGACGGATCCAAACGCACTGAGAATTTTGAAGCTATACTGTTCTCATCAGATCAATCAAGGATAACAATACACCCTACTTGGAGAGTGCAGCAATCATCAATGGTGCTGCTTGTTCATCCACTAAAGCAGGCACTATCTGCATACAAAGCAGGTCATTCCATTCTAACACCCATTGCTGGATCAACTCAGCATCATTTGCCTCAATAATTGCAACACCAGAGAGCTGTGCAATGGCATGCCATCGACCCAACATTTTTATGCCCGCAGGTGCTGTTCCTCCTGTTTTCAAAAATCGCTCCATTGCGGCATTACGATTTTCAGGGCGAATACTATAATTCACTATAAATAACATAAGTCACCTCTCGCACTTGATTGGCGCACCTAACTTGATCACATGAGAGAATATACAAACAGATAAATTCACATGCGTTATACTGCCGATAAATCTCTACGCAGTTACATCTGACCATCAAACCTCTTCGTCATTTAAATCACTTACCTTTACATTTTGATCGCTTTTTAATCGATTTCAAAGAACACCAGTACCTAAAATTATTCAAACAAATATTACAAACAAAAGGTTTTAAACATTTCACTTAGTCCATAGAAGTAGTAGATGATGCACTCAATACTCCCTCATTCCTTCCTACCAAAAAACTTAATATAAAAAATAAATCATAGGCTTACCCTATGAAGACTAAATTTCAGGCATAAAAAAACCACCCCGAAGGATGGTTTTAATCTCCCTAAATCCCTCTTTATAAAAGAGGGACTTGAGACTTTCATTTAGTGTCCGCCACCATTAATGGCTTTGGTCATATCTTCAACCACTTTCTTCGCATCACCGAAGACCATCATGGTTTTTTCATTGTAGAACAAATCATTGTCTAAGCCCGCGTAACCTGTCGCCATAGAGCGTTTGATCACCATAATCGTACGTGCTTTATGAGCTTCAAGAATCGGCATACCATAAATCGGCGAGCTTGGATCATCTTTTGCCGCAGGGTTTACAACGTCGTTCGCACCGATTACTAATACCACATCAGTTGCAGGGAAGTCAGAGTTGATTTCATCCATCTCCAAGATATCTTCATACGCCACATCTGCTTCTGCCAACAGTACGTTCATGTGACCAGGCATACGACCTGCAACTGGGTGAATCGCAAAGCGAACTTTTACACCCTGTTCTTTCAAGATTTCACACAACTCTTTTACCGCATTCTGCGCACGACCTTGCGCCATACCATAACCCGGTACAATCACCACGCTGTCCGCATTTGACATTAAGAAGCCTGCGTCATCTGCCGAACCAGAACGATGGTTACGTTGAACTTGTTCACCTTTGTCTGCTGATACAACTGCTGCACCACCCATCGCACCACCAAACAATACGTTGATGATTGAACGGTTCATCGCTTTACACATGATGTAAGACAGAATCGCACCAGAAGAACCAACCAATGAACCTGCAACGATCAACATATTGTTTTCAAGCGTAAAACCAATACCTGCCGCAGCCCAACCAGAGAATGAGTTCAATAGCGAAACCACAACTGGCATATCGCCACCACCGACTGGTGCAATCCACACCCAACCGAATGCAAGTGCAAGTGCTGTCATCGCCCAGAATGCAGCCATGTTACCCGTTGTAAAGAAGTAGATACCACACGCCAACATTGCAATGAAAATGAGAGCCTGTACAGGTTTAACCCATGTACCAGAAATGGTTTTTGCCCACTTTTTCGCAGCCAACTTACCATATGCAAATACTGATGCGGTAAATGTGATCGCACCCACAAAACAACCCACGAACAATTCAAATAAATGAACTTTGCTCATGTGAGCATGCTGTACACCCGCAGCCGTTAAAGCAGCTTCATTTTCAGCAAACAATGCTGTTAATTGGTTGTTATGCAAGATTGCAGCAATCGCAATCAATACCGCCGCCAGACCCACCAATGAGTGCATTAATGCCACTGTTTCTGGCATTTGTGTCATTGGAACGGTACGTGCACGAGCAATACCTACGACTGCACCGAGTACCATCGCACCACCAATCATCCAAATCACAGGATGGTCGGCCACAAAGAAGGTGGTCACAACAGCAATCGCCATTGCGATCATGCCATAACGGTTACCTTGAATCGCTGTTTTTGGACCAGACAAACCACGTAACGTTAAAATAAAGAGGACAGCACCAATCAGGTAGAACCAATCCGCATAGTCTCGAATAAATTCCATATATTAGCCCTCTTTTTTCTTTTGCTTTGGCTTAAACATTTCAAGCATACGTGCGGTTACTGCGAAGCCACCGAAAATATTGATACTTGCCAAGAACACGGCAATTGCACCAAGAATGCTCACAACATTTACACTTTGGAATGCAACATTCGCATCAACACCAATTGCAGGAATCCCCACAGTTTGAATCATTGCACCCACCACGATGATCGATGACAACGCATTGGTTACTGCCATAAGCGGGGTATGTAATGCTGGTGTTACGCCCCACACCACGTAATAACCTACGAAGATGGCAAGGACAAAAATAGTAATTGTTTCAACCATGAAAAATCTCCTTACGCACGCTTCAACAGCACTTGGCTGCCATGAGTGACCAATAGGGCTTTTTGAATTTCATCTTCTTGATTTAAGACAAAATTTTTGTCTTTATCAAACAATGTTTCGACAAAATTGAAAACGTTACGTGCATAAAGTGCTGAAGCTTCAGTCGACACTGTAGATGGAATATTTGGGACACCCAAAATTTTCACACCATTTTCAGTCATCACTGTCTCACCAACTTTAGAACCTTCAACGTTACCACCAGTTTCAACTGCCATATCTAAAATGACAGAGCCTGGTTTCATTTTGGCAACAGTTTCGGCACGGATAAGACGCGGTGCATCACGACCTGGTAAGAGTGCAGTTGTAATCACAATATCGGCATTAGAAACCGCTTTATCGACAATCGCAGCTTGGTCTTTAATGTATTGCTCACCCGGCATCCAGCCATAACCATTCTTGGCAGCATCTGCAGCTTTTTGCTTTTCTTCATCAGACATTGGTACGTCTAACCATTTACCGCCTAAAGACTCTACTTGGTCTTTTGCAGTTGGGCGCAAATCGGTCGCTTCCACAACCGCACCTAAGCGTTTTGCAGTCGCAATCGCTTGTAAACCCGCAACCCCTACACCCATGATCACGATACGAGCTGGTTTAACCGTACCCGCAGCGGTCATTAACATTGGGAACATACGTTGATATTCTGCCGCCGCCAAAAGTACAGATTTATAACCTGCAAGGTTAGCTTGAGAAGACAATACATCCATGTTTTGCGCACGAGATAAAGTACGAGGCAATAATTCCAATGCAAATGCAGACACGTTTTGCGATGCAAATTGATCTAGTTCGGTATTGCGGTAAGGGTCAAACATTGCAACTACAGTGGTGTTTGGCTCTAACTTTTGAATTTCCTCACCTTTAGGAGCGCGAACTTTCAAAATCATCTGACTGCCCACATAGGCATCATCTGTAATCTTAGCACCGACTTGTTCATAAGCACTGTCAATATAAGCCGCCTTTACACCAGCGCCACGTTGAATGACCACACTATGACCAGCGTTGATCAATTTCTTTACTGTCTCTGGCGTAGCAGCTACACGATTTTCACCGACGACAGTTTCGGTAGGGATTCCGATCTGCATGAGCGTTCCTCAAGCTAAATTTCTCTAGTAAACACCGTTAGAAACGATGTTCCCTCTGGATGTGTTCTTGTTGAATTTTGGATTCTAATTGAACTTTTTTAAATTACCACCCAATATTTATTTAATAAATACCCTCATTTTGAACTGATGATTCATAAAAATAATTATTCGATATATCATTCGTCGGTTTTGCCCAGCACATTGCAAAACCGAGTCTGTGTTCAATTGGCTCGTGTTTTATTTCATGGGTCAGAATCTTGTTTGTTTTTTTAAAAGCATAAGCGTTAGACCACAACAAGTGGTTTTTCTGACAAAATTTCCTGTTCATCCCCTGTGAAGAAAATCGTCCTGAGACTATACAAATTTCAGGTATTTTTAAGTTTTTCTCTGCAAAATTGACTGAGATGACAATTTGGTCAATCTCGAACCTTTTTAATGGCATAAATTCTAAGCAGAAATTTTCAAATTTTGTCTCTTCATTAGACTCTTTATAAATGCAGCTTTCCCTTCGTGCTTTCTCATTCTTAATATAAATATGAAATATGACCAAAGTCGGATAATGCAGAAAATTTAATTCAAAAAAACTTTTCAAATCATTTAATCTGATGATGCAATATGTTTCATTCGACATATTTTGCACTGTTTTAGGTCATTTATTATTCACATTGCGTTAAAATCTTCTTTTCAGCTCAATCAAAATCCAAATGTATCCATAGAAAGTTCTCACTAAAGCAAAAGTATTTGGATATTTATGCAATTCTGAAGCAAAAACAGCCATGTATTTATATAACTTTATCCTATGTATTTTTGTCTTTTCATTCCAAAGAGTATGAGGATTGATCATTTTTTTGCATTTTTCACTTTCAGCCCAAAAGCCTATACTGCATATCGGTAGCCATCCTATCTTTTTAAAAAGTTATATTTCATGAATCTCTCTTTATCTCGCACCCAACTTGGCAGTTTGTTTGCGATTGGTGCGGCATTTTTATTCAGTAGCAAAGCGATTTTTATTAAACAAGCTTATGCCTTATCACCTTTGGTAGATGCCACACTCTTGATGGCGCTTCGAATGGCTTGTGCCTTACCGTTTTTTCTACTGATCTGTTGGTTCAATCGAGAAAAGAGCAAAAGCTTACAGGCAAAAGATTGGGGGCTGCTCATGGTGGCAGGCCTGATGGGGTACTACTTTGCCAGTTGGTTGGACTTTTTAGGTTTAATGTATATCAGTGCGTCTTTAGAACGCATTATCTTATTCCTCTACCCTACTTTAACTGTATTGGCTTCTTGTGTGCTGTATCGCCAAAAACTTTCGGTCAAAAGTATGCTCGCCATTGTGCTTAGTTACGGAGGGACTGTTTTGGTGATGCTTCAGGAGCAACAACATGCGCCTGTTCAAGAACATTTCTGGCTGGGTGCAAGCCTTGTGTTTGCCAGTGCAATCGCCTTTGCTGCCTATCTATTACTAACGCCCCCGCTGATTCAAAAATTTGGCTCATGGAATTTTACAGGTCTGGCTTTAACAACCGCTTGCCTTGGCACACTGGTACAATTTTTTTGGGTCACTCCTCATCCTCTATTATTGGTGCAACAACTTCCTGTTGGGGTACTTTGGTATGGTCTGGCACTGGGCTTCTTTGTCACCGTCGTTCCGACTGTACTCCTGATGCAAAGTATTGCACGGCTTGGGGCAGCTCAATCCGCCATGATTGCATCGGTTGGCCCTATCCTGACCATTTTATTGGCAGTCGCTTTTTTAAATGAACATTTGAATTTTTGGCAATGGATCGGTTGTTTACTCAATATTGTCGGAATTATGATGATTACCTTATCCAAGAAAAAGCTTGCCAACTAATACCTGCTAACATCAGTAATCGTGCAAGGTTTTCACTGAAAAGCTTCGTCTTTTGGAGAAAGGGAGCATTCTGTATTTTCACTATTCATCTTCAATAATAGCTCGTGAAAGTGCGCCCCTGCTGAGGTTTCCGCCAGCACATCATTCGGGTTACGCAGCGGACATTGCTCTAAGGATAAACAACCACACCCAATACACCAATCCAATTGTTGTCGCAGTTGTAATAAATGCACAATCTGCTGATCTAACTGGGTTTGCCATTGCTGTGACATTTGCTGCCAATCTTGCTTGGTGGCATTTCCTTGTTTCGGTAATGCTGAAAAGGCAACTTTCACTTGTTGCAATGAAATGCCGACTTGCTGTGCTGCTTTAATAATGGCAATACGTCTTAACATAGAACGCTGATAACGGCGTTGATTGCCCGAAGTTCGCGCACTCCAAATCAGTTCTTTTTCTTCATAAAAACGTAAAGCAGCAACACTAACATCACTGCGTTTTGCCAAATCACCAATACTCAACCACTGCTGTGCCGATGGCATTATTTGCTGATTTTCTTCCATAAACGCTTGACCTCAAGTTAACTTGAGCTTTGATACTAACAAAAATCAATCATAGGTAGAATTTTTTATGCAACATGCCGCATCTCCTGCACCATTTGAATTAAGTAACCCCAAAAAACTTTATAATCCGCGCCCTTTTGCCTATAGTCACATGGCTGAAGTTAGACACTTTTCACGTATACTTCACATTTCAGGACAAGGTGGTGAAAACCAACGAGGACATTTATCTCAAGATTTTGCAGAGCAATTGTGTCAAGCCATGACCAATTTAGAGCATGCACTTGCACATGCCGATGCTTCATTTTTAGATATTGCTGTTTTAAGAGTTCTAGTGGTTGACCATAGCCCCAAGAAACATCAGTTTTTAATTCAGGAAATACAAAAGCGCTGGAAAGAACATAACTTTCCCGCTTGCACACTGATTCCTGTTCCGTGTCTTGCCATACCAGGAATGCTGATTGAAATTGAAGCAACCGCTTATTGCAATTAACCGAACAAGCCAAGGAACTTTATGACTTCTCCACGTGATATTAGCCAAGACAAACCGCTACTGTGGCTCATGGCAGTTGCTTGTGGTCTTTGTGCAGGCGCAAACTATTATTGCCAACCCCTCATCCATTCAATTCAACAATATTTTAATGTGCCTGAGTCACAAGTGGCCTTAACCGTTACTTTTGCCCAAGTGTCTTATGCGCTGGGGTTATTGCTGATTGTTCCGATTGGCGACATGGTCAATAAAACCAAATTTATTCCGTTGCTCATGTTCTTCGCGGCAATCGGTTTATTTATTTGTGCCTTTGCCATCAACCTACCAATGCTGTGGTTAGGTACCAGTATCGTCGGATTATTTTCCGTTGCCGCCCAAGTATTGATCCCTTTAGCAACCATGGCGGTAAAACCTGAAAAAACAGGTGAAGTCATTGGTTTCCTTATGAGTGGTTTATTGGTCGGCTTATTACTTTCAACCAGTTTAGCGGGGCTCGTGTCCAACCTATTTCACTGGAAACTGATTTATGCACTAAGCGGTATTTTTACCTTAATCTTGGCTTTTTTACTGAAGTCACGTTTACCTTATGTGATGTCTTTTAAAATGAGCTACCCACAAGTCTTTAAGTCGATGGGGCTATTATTAAAGCAAGAACGTCGTCTTATCTTACGCTCTTTAATTGGTGGCTTTGTCTTTGCCGCCATGAGCATTTTATTTTCAACCATCGCGTTGTTGCTGACCTCTAAAACCTATCAACTCCCCGATGTACTGGTTGGGGTCATTCCACTGATTGGCGTATTTGGAGCATTGTCCACACAATATGTTGGCAAATTAGCAGATCAGGGCTATACCACTGTGCTCACTTGGTCAGGTTGTGCGATTATGGCTGTCAGTTGGTACTTTCTGTATGTAGGTGGACATAGCCTCGTCAGTTATATTTTAGGTTATGGCTTAATTAATTTAGGCTTAGCTGTGGTGCATAGTAGTAATCAGAATATTATTTTCCGCATTCGTCCAGATGCTAAATCTCGCATTAACTCCATTTATATGACCATGTATTTTATTGGCGGGGCCTGTGGTTCAGCATTAGGCGTTTATGCTTGGCATCATGGAGGCTGGAGCATGAGTTGTCTGGTCGGCATCTTGTTGGTGATCGCCGCTGCTATCTTTGCACTGATTGACTTGCTTAGCTATAACAAACCACTCAGTCCACATGAAACCTTTCAGCCTTAAGCCATTTGCATGAGTTGGCCATATCGTTATAGATAATGTCAACTCACGCGATACAATCTCATTAGGAGACCTGCATAACAGGATAGAAGGGTTTCTCTGTATCTAACTGTTCTGCATTTTCCAGTAAGATATACATAAAGATCGGAATCAGTATCGACAAAATACTACAACCATCAGCAATATAACGTCGATTTACTACACTGTTATAACTGACTCCACCCTGCAAAACTTGATTACGTAAGGTATTTAGGCGAGCAAAAAGAAAGGATAAAATCTCGGCAGTTTTTCTACTATGTAGGGCTTGATGCACGACACGCTGCTCAGCTTCAAATTCAGTTTTCCAAGATACTTGGCTGATTTTATGATTATGATAATCCCAGAATCCTTGATAAATATAAGGATTATCTAAGATTAAATGAAGAGTTTGCTTAGCTTTATGCTCAAATACATATTCAACCTTACGCTCATGGTCTAACTGACTCACCGTGGTTAAAAATTGCTTCACACTTTGTTGCGGTTGTAATGCAGTACCTTCACGTGCATAAATGGCATTAAACGAAATCCATAAACTGATAAATTTTAAATCCAAATCATCATCAAGCAGCATTGCTTTTTTAAACCAACTTATCCCACGATGTAGTCGTAAATTAAAGGCTTCGGAATGCTCTGCTTTTTTATTCTTAAATATCTCTTCGAGTACTAACATGTCCGTCTCCATTTCTTTATTGTTATCTTCTATTTAACATAACCAATTTGAAGACAGTGCTCAATCAAAAAACGAGTATTGATGCGTTCAAAAAAATGGATTTAAAAGGATGCAACATCCCAAAAAAAAACAGCCCAGAAAACTGGACTGTTTTGATCTCAATCAATGGTGTTTATTTTTTCTGTGACAGTAAATTTTCAACCAATTTACTGAACTCAAGTGTTGTGGCTTTTTGCACAGGTGGATAATCTATCAAAGATTTAATATGTTCACCAATCAATGCCTCTACAGGTTCACCCAGCCATAATTTTTTCTGAGCGATTTCAGAGCGGTCAGTCGTGCTGTCAAACGACTCATACGGGTCCTGACGCAGGTTGAAAACCAATGGAATCTTTTGTTTTTGATAACCATCATAATAAGTTTCACTGGTTTCTAAATGAATCTTCCACTGATTAATTCGAACAGCACGCAGCGTTGACTCATGGTAATACAGGAAATTATTACGCTTACTTTCGGCAGACTTACCAGTCCAGTAATCGAGGTTATTTAAACCATCAATATATTGTTTACGATTGGTTTTCATTTCCTCTACAACATTTGAATCACCCGCAATCGTTGCCAAAGTGGTGAACAAATCCATATTGGCTTGAATACCCGTTTTCACCTGTCCTGCAGGAATATGCCCAGGCCAACGAATCATCATCGGTACACGTACACCACCCTCATAAGTGGTCATTTTTTCTCCACGGAATGGTGTAGTCCCACCATGATTTTTGGCACTATGCTCAGGACCATTATCGGTGGTATAGATAATGATGGTGTTATCTAGCACACCCATCTTCTTCATATCATCCAAGAGTTGACCAACTTGCATGTCATGTTCAATCATGCCGCTGCCATACATATCTTCTTCAGATGTTGCTTTCGCAGCCAAAAGACGATGGGACTCACGTAAATGGGTAAACATATGCATACGACTTGGGTTTAACCACACAAAAAATGGTTTGTCTGCTTTCTTACTCCGCTTCATGAAGTCAACACTGGCTGCAATGAATTCATCGTCCACGGTTTCCATCCGCTTACGTGAAAGCTCCCCTGTATCTTCACATTTTTGCTTACCCATTTTGCCAAAACGTGGATCGGTCGTTTCATCCTCTGTGCTTGTTGCATAACAATGGAGTACGCCACGTGTGCCAAACTTTTTACGAAATTCAGGATCTTTAGGATAGTCAAATTGCTCAAAAGTCTCTTCTGTATTGAGGTGGTACAAATTACCGTAGAACTCATCAAAACCATGCACAGTTGGTAAATGTTCATTGCGATCACCTAAGTGATTTTTACCAAACTGACCATTCATATAACCTAATGGCTTAAGTACTTCTGCCAGCGTCGGGGTTTCTGGTTTAATGCCTAAAGGTGAGCCCGGACGCCCCACAGTGGTCAATCCTGAACGAATTGGATATTGTCCTGTAATAAATGCTGCACGGCCTGCAGTTGAACTGGGTTGAGCATAATGATCGGTAAACATAATGCCTTCTTTGGCAATTCGATCAATATTTGGCGTGTTATAACCCATGACACCATGACTATAAGCACTGACGTTGGTAAAGCCGACATCATCCGACATAATCACCAAAATATTGGGTGGTTTTGCCATAAGAGCTGTGGAAAGCAAAGCTCCACCAGCCAAAGCGATACAACGTGAAATAATATTTTTACGCATGTGTTTTCCTTAACAGTTTTTTGGAACTAAAAACATATTTTCAAACCGTTTTGTGCAGACAACGATTTGATGATTCAGCATATAAGGGCTAAATCCTGCCCCATGAGTTACAACAGTTTTTTTAATGTGGTTGTAAACGTTGCGTAATGTCATGCTTCGATGTCGTTGCGATATGAAAAAATTTCTTTAAGCCTGAACATAGGTAATGAAGGCCCACTTCTCCTTCTGGCGTTTTTAAGAAACGGTCTTTCGGACAATCTCCCCAACATAGTTGAAGATACGGACATTTTTTGCAGTATTCAGGTAAGCTATTTGACTTCGCATAGGCGAATTTCTTTTGTCGTTCTGAAAAGACTAAATCACCTTGATGAATCTCTTGGATATTGCCCAGCTTGTATTCTGGATAAACAAAGTGGTCACAGGAAAATAGGTCACCATTGTGTTCTATCGCCAAGGATTTGCCACAGATTTGTCCAGACACGCATTTCTGTGCACCATAGCCGAACATCATGGAAATCACATTTTCGAACTGGTCGATAAATACTTGTCCAAAATCATGCGCTAACCAATCTTGCCATACGGTGGAAAGAAATATGCCCCAGTCGTCCGCGGCAATCGACCAATCCGTTACTACGGAATCGGTTGTACCTGGCTGTGCTGCCGAACTACCGAGTTTCGGTAGGGCTTTCGGGTTCCAGTGTCCGGGGGCTGTTTGTTGGAATTGCGCGCTTTCCATACCCGGAATGAACTGGATCATGTGGGGTTGTACTTGGTCTCGTAGGAAATGGTAAACCTCTAGCGGTTTTTTACTGTTGTCTCGATTCACCACACACAAGGCATTAAACAGTACATGGTGTTGATGGAGTAATTGCGCTGCGTGCATGACTTTGGCATGTGTTGGTTTGCCCCCTTTGTTGTAGCGATGGATGTCATGCAGGTCTGCGGGGCCATCTATGGATAATCCCACCAGAAAATTGTTTTTCTTCAGAAAAACACACCAGTTTTCGTCTAGTAGGATGCCATTGGTTTGTAAGTCATTTTCGATCGTTTGATGGGGTTTAGCATATTTTTTTTGTAATTCGACCATACGTTGGAAGAAGCCTAAGCCCATTAAGGTTGGTTCGCCACCCTGCCAGCTAAAGACTACTTCGTTGCCTGTTTGAGCTTCTATGTATTGCTTAATGTGTAACTCAAGCATGGACTCTGCCATACGTGGAGTTTTTGGTTGATGTAACATGTCTTGCTTATGCAAATAAAAGCAATAACTGCAGTCCAAATTACACTGTGCACCTGAGGGTTTAACCATCACATGGTAACGGTAGGTTTGCCCCTGTACTTGTATTGTTCTTAGCCGCGGGGAAGCTGCCTGTATCGGTATTATGCGCATCTTGTCATCCCTAAACCTGCGATAATCTTAAAGGTACTGAAATGAATTAAATCGACGTAGTCGATAAAGCTGGCTAGCGTATAACGTTGAATTCATCAAGAATTCTGCTTTGCGATAAAAACTGATCGAGATTTTGACTACACAAAAAACGCATTATCAACTTATTGCCATATTCATCATCCAGATGTGATGTTGCCTAGCCCATATTGATGCAAGATATCCTGAATATACTCATTCCATTTGAGTGACATTTTAGAATATTGACCTATCTGGCACGGGACATGGTTTTTTAGAAAATATCAAATTTTAAACAGATAAAAACCACCCAAAAGAATGGTAATCGATTGAATAAAATTAAATAGATGTCAAAAATCTCATACACAGGCATGGAATTTTTGATGTGGAATTTTGTATTCTACTTAGGCTAAATCTGTTTTAATCAAGATCAATATAGATATTCAAATACCTTGAATCCTGTTTTGACGTGAAACTTGACTGAAATATTCAGGGTATGATTTGACTAAAGCCTTGCTATTTAAACTGCGAGAAGTCTCATACTTTTCAACATTACTGAACCCACTTTACATATTGTCCGTTCTGCCATCTACTTCTTGGCTTGAATCAGTTATTCAAATTGTTGACTCGCATTTTCATTCTCAGAAATAGCGTTCTACGCTCCCACATAATAACGACATAAGAAAGTACAGTACGAACATATAAAAGCTCATATTACTGAGTACTAGTCGCAATAGGTTCCATTTAAGAATGTCTCCCTTTCTTAAAGCAACCTACTCAACGAAATGTACAGATTTTATTTTTGTGATAATATTGCGCGCGATTGGCAGCTTCTTGATTAAGAGCAAAGAATAGCGTTTCGTTCTTCGTAATCGCTCCTGACTTCATCCCAATATTTACCTATGGCATCTGATCAAGTCAAATCAATCAGCTTTTCTTTGCCAAGCAAAATATCAGGATGTTTTTAAATTTCGACCTCTCGTTTCTTAACGAAGTTTTCAACCCATGTTTTTGAATGAAATCTATCATTTTCAAAAAAGTAGGAAAGCTCTTCCGATATTGATTCGGATCGTAGCACGATAGTTCAATTTATTATCCGTGCCTTTCCTTGCTGTCATTGATCCTATAATTTACACCACAGCTTGTTTTGATTATGGTGTAAATCCAAACTGACTCACCCACCTAAATATAGGTTTACATAGATTCTCGCAGGTTGCGAAATACAGATTAAAGGTATGATTTTTAATGACTATTAACAAAAACATTGAAAACACTCAATCTCCGCGAATCAGTGTTGCCCCGATGATGGATTGGACCTAAAAATAAAAAATATTAATAAAAATCAATAGAATAAAATGAATAAAAATTATTCAGGTGTAAATTTGGCGTAATTTTATATAATTTAAAATAAAAAACTATATAAAATGTTCAATTATTTTTAATTACTAATAAGATGATAAAGTAAAGTCCCATAATACCTTTACTTTATCATTTAAGAAATCTTAGGCTTCAATAGAAATTAAAGTTGATGCTTGCTGCTCGACAGCAATAAGGCTCTGTATACCATTATAGATATCAATATCAGAATCACTTTCCACACTTATTATTAAACTATATCTTACTTTATAATCTTCTCTTACAAACTTGGTGTTCTTCCACCACCCGTAAATAGGAAACACTACTATAGTATCCATTGAAACAAGATCTGCAATAGTCCCCTCCCAAGAGTCAGAATGAATTGAACCTAATCGTCGAAGATCATCTTTAAATGACCACCCATCATAAGAGTTCTGAGAACCTGTATAATTTTCATCAACTGCTAGACTATTAATAGTTGCTAAAAAGTTTTCTTCACTTTGTGAAGGGCTTTTTACATTAAAACCTAAACCAAATGATCTATATGCATACTTAGTAGCATATTTATTACTTGTTGGATTAGGCTCAATGAAATACGAAAGAGTAACTTTCAAACGCCCTAATGAATTTGGATTTTCTACTGCAGCCCTCAAAATCAACTCTTTTGGTAAAGGCACTTTATGGTGATGTAACTCATCAAATCTAATTTCCCCATCTTCGTCAATTTTGAGTATATTTATCTCACGCTCAATAATTATGGTTGCTGAATTAGTTTGGCTATTCAATGCTTTCTGTAAATGAGGAACACCATAACCAAATGTCCGTAAAGCTACCATAACATTTGTCCTAGCAGCATAGTCTCTCATTTTATCATTCCATTCTGCTGAATGAATCAATAAACCTCTTAGTGTTTCGGGCCAGTAATCTGAATATTTTTGAGTTATCTCTGCTAAGAATTTACTTGCTAACGCAGTTGCAGCACTAGTATCTTTATGAACAGTCAAATCATTTCTTACTCCAGAAGTTGTTAATAACAAAAGATCCTCTGGATAATCATAATCTGTTCCACAAGGTGAGATCGCATAATTTCCACCCTCGAATACTACTTCTGGTTTAATAGGACTATTTTTTCCCCATATCCATCTTACCGAACTTGAAGTTGCTGGACTCACCTCTCCAATATCACTAAATACTCTCCATCCAGCATAAGTAGTATTTTTTAGACTATATAATTCAGTGTAAGCCCCAACTGTAATGGCATTCCATGCCTGAGCTGGATCTTGTATTTTACTAAGATTTGCATTATCCCACGCGTCTAAACTTGATGAAATTTCAGGATTATTTCCAGCAGAAATTACAAATAATCTTTTAGATTCTTCATAAGCAAAATTATCAATTGAAGCAGACCATGAAGACGGTTTTCCCTCCGTAGGTTCTGCTGTGACGGCTAGACTATAGATTCTTTTAGCGTTAGGCTGCCTAATCTCTAAATCCAAACAAACACTCTTCGTCACATATCCATATAGTAACGGGTCATTATTACCATATTCTGGCAATATTCGCCCTGATTCCAGAGAATAGTTTACACATATAGGATCAGTACTTTCTAAACAGCCCACCAAATTTCCATATATAGCTAGACCAGCCTGTAATGAACCATGATGATGGTGATTCCCTAAAATAGAATACAGTGGCCAAGTGCCCACAATATCATCGCCATAAGAAGAACTACTATTTTTTGAGATAAATGGACTTAGCAATTTATGATTAAAATTAATTCCAGTATCAAGTATAGTGATTCGAATATCATAAGAGTTTGAACTTGATACCCTTGATTCTAAATCATCGATCCAATCATTATGCTCAGCAGGTTCTAAATCTAAAAAATCATTTGCAGTGGTCGTCGGATACTTCATTTCTAATAAACTTGAAATTAGAAATAGTGATTTTTCTAAACCTTGAACTGATGCTTTTACTAAAATAATACTGGTATTTGGCAAATCAATTTTCTGCCCCTTAAACTCTGCATTTGTTGCACGACAGAACCTTCCTATTATTTCATCATCAATTAGATCATTCTGAAGCCATAATTCAAACCAAATAGGTTCAACAATATTTTCTGGGAAATCTCTTTTATCTGTCCAAAATGATTTTAAAGTTGCTAAACGTATATGATCAATTGAATTTATTAAAATATAGTTTTTAGGCCTATCAGTATCAGCTGTTTCAATATACTTTTCTATTTTTTTTATAAATTTTTGTCTTTGATCCATTGGAATAAAGACTGTAGCCATTAAATTATTATCACTTTCAGATTCACGAATATTCCTGAAGTGAATTTGGGTATTATCTAAAGATTCAATTGGAAATGGTGAATTCTTATCACCATAAATTTCTAAATAGACTCCATCATCTTGATTTAACAAAGGGCTTATTGTTGAAGCACTTCGTACCTCACTAAAGCGTTGAAAAGCAGAACTTATACTTTCTAGAAGAAACACACCATGGGTTGTATGGTTCCGACTACGCAACTTTCTACTGCTACCTCCTCCTACTTTTGTCTTATATGCCTGATTTGTAGTAAAGTATTCTAGGTAAATATGCTCTAAACTCATTAATTATTCCATTTTGTTTTCTTTCCGCCGCCTTAATGAATTACAAATATATTCAGTAGTAATGATCCCCTGATTATTAAAAATTGCATCTTTAGCGCCATCATCGAATGCTTTCTCTATGTCCCCTAAACTTAAATTCGAAGTAAAACCCACTACTGTTTTCCAATCAAGTTTAGTATCAGGAAATATTGAGATTCTATTTTCTAAATAACTTTTCACTTCATCAAAAGTTGGTAATTCGAAGGATATTATATCATCAAACCGTCTATTTAATGCACTATCTAAAAGTTGAGGATGATTTGTTGCTGCCACAACTATACTTTCAGATTGAAGTTGCTCTAACAAGATTAAAAAAGAGTTTAATATTCTACGACTCTCACCTACATCATTTTTTGCTGTTCTATTAGAACCAATCGCATCGAACTCATCAAAAAGATAAACACCATGATTATGATTTATGAAATTAAAGATAGTTTTGAGGTGTGTCGCTGTATCACCCATATATTTTGAAATTACAGATTCTAATACAATTTTATATAGTGGTAATCTCAACTCAGATGCTAAAACGGATGCTGATAATGTTTTCCCTGTACCTGGTGGTCCAACAAATAACAATTTTTTTCTAGGAGAAAGCTCATATTTTTTTAAATTATCTTTTTGTCTATGCTCTTTTATAATCAAATTCAATCTAGTCTTAGTTTGGTTATTTAAAAAGAGTTCACTCATACGATGATGAGGTAAATATAATTCAATAAGCCCCTGCAAGTCCTTATCAGTAGATAGGCCCTGCTCATAGCGATTTGTATGTACTTTTTTCTTAAATTGATATTTTTTTACTTTATCTGATAAATCCTGAGCTATTTTATTATGCCCTGCTCTTGCTTCTTTTGCTGCCATTTGCAGAACTGTAGTATAAAAACGATGATCATCACCCTCTGCATGACTTTCGACTAATGCAAGCACTTGCGAAGCTGAGATAGCCATGCTTAATTCCTCCATGTGATATTGACAAAATTTAGATAATTATTTATCCACGTAGTATTCTACTATTTTTCTTATTTTTAAAGAACACACTTTACTTAAATCACTGTTAGTTAAATGAATTTAAAAAAGCAATACCAAATCCAAAAAAAAGCTTAATAATTATACATACAACACATTTAGATTTATACAAATTTAATATTTTTCATAATCTAATATAACTTAAACCAATAAGCTACTGAGTGCTAAACTAAGCATAACCTTAATAGATTCGAAAGTTAGATCGACACCCTTTTCTTTAGAAATTTCTTTAATCCGGTTCCAAACATTCTGATCTCTAAGCGTATCTAATAATTCATGTCCATCCCAAGTAAGCTTTAAATTATATAAACCTAATCCACCATCAAGATATGGTACCCGTTCTCCAGTAAAGAAACCTTTAGCGAGTAATAAGTCCGCCATCTCCAATTTTATTTTTTCTTGTGGATCATCAAGTTCATGAGTATCGAGATCAAAACTATCTGAATAAGTTAATGTCTCTATACTTATTAACAAATTACGTATTACATCCCAATCTCTTTTCATTGTATTTAACTCACGGTGATTTATTACTTAACACTATCACCAAACTCATCAATAATGTCTTCGTAATTAAGATTTAGCGACATTTGATGTCGCTTTAATTCTAGTTATAACTTTATTCAAATATTTAGCTATTTTTAATTCACAGCCCTCACACTCCCCTGCAATCCCTTCTGAATATCCTGCACAAAGTCTTGCCCTTGATGAAGCTTAGGCTTTGCTTTGACTTTTGAGTCAACCTGTATTTGCTCAGTTTCCACAACCTCATCCGTATAAAACTCTTCCACCAAATCCAATCCCTCTTCAGCATTCACCTCAAACTGTGCATTGCCATAACCCTGCCGTGCCATCTGATCCAATGCTTGTTGGTTAAATCCTATTGCCTTACTCTGTTGGTCTATCTGCTGTGCTGTTTGAATCGCATCCTGTAAATGCATACCATCCCTGAGCGTTAAATCCACGTAATACACAGGCGTACGATAGCTTTGTGTGGTGCTTTTACCTCTTAAAGTGAGTTGCAATGGCAAACATGACAACAAACCATTGGATGCTGCGTGGTAATAACTGAGTCTTGCTGCCAAAGTCCGAATACTATTGAAACCCGTGGTTCTAAAGATGAAGGTGCCAAGTTCATCTGATTCATCTAAATTCACGTACAGTCGACCATATGGTTTGCACAGTCCTCCTTGTGCCAATGAACATAGATCAGGTGATGGGCAGGAATGTTGTTCTACACCTTGATTGGTGAGTCGTTGACATGTTTCACCATTACCCACACATACAGGACGGCCTGTTTGTCGGTCAAATAAGCTGTACTCTGCTCGGAGGTTAAGTTCAGGATCATTGAAGATCATTCGGACTGGAATACTACGGAGTTTTTGACTGGGTGCTTTGGCTCGAAGCTGCTCATCTAAGGGATGTTTTACCCAACCCTCTTTATTTTGGATTTGGGAGGTCAAGGTAAACTGATCATCCTTTTCAGGAACGCGTTTTCCGTTCTTTTCCACCATTTTACCGATACTGATCCGTCCGAGTATTGGTGGTGTAATTGCTAAACCTTTAATCATGTTGATTTCCTCTTTGTGTAAATTGAATAGGCATAAAAAAAGCCCATGCTGTGGGCATGGGCTGATATGAGCTTGTGTGATTGAATTACTGGTTTGACGCTGATGTGGATAAAAATGGACTTATCCAGCATTGGCATAAATCTGAAAACGCCGTGTCCCTTGCTTAGCTTGTGGAAACTGATTTAAATACTCAGGATGTGATTTGAGTAAAGCCTTACTATCCAAGCTGACCGAGTCTTTAGCCTTTTTCCACGTCACTGAACCTGTTTTAAAGGTGGCGCGTTCAGCCTCTTGCATTTTGGCTTGCAGTTGATGTTTAAGTAGGTCAAATTGCTCTTGGTGCTTTTCAACTTGATTGCGTACTCGGATCAGTTTTTCAAACTGTTGATTGGCCTGTTCATCTTCAGATAAGTCTGTGGTACTAAGGGGTACATGTTCTGGATAAAGTAGCTGTAAAGCTTTGGCTGCCGATTCACTGGCATCGGCTTCAGGAGGGGTATCCTTTTCCACACAATCCCAGAAGTAACGTTCCGCATTGATGATATGTTGAATCACCGATTCAGAACGCGTCACTTTAAAGATTTTGGTTTCATGCCCACAGAGTAAGACACAAATGTGCGCTGCTTGTTTGCCCGTGACTGCCAATTGGTGTTGTACCTGACACAACACGTATAAAGGCACACCATCTCGCCAAAGCTTGGCGCCATATTCCCCTGCGGTTTTGCATTCTAGAATTTGTACATCGGCATCTCCAACAACTGAGTAATCCAAGTTGGCTAACATAAAATGCTTGTCTGGATCAGGATGTTGTAACACGGCATTGACCCGACGGACTTTATAGTTGGTATGCATACTGTAGTATTCCGCAACTAAAGGCTCCAACCTTTTCCCCCAGTACAAGGGTGCATGGCCTTCACTATCCTCTTCAATGCTTTGTTGAATCCGTCCCGTCTTGATCATCCACAGTTCGAGCATCGATATGTAGGGATTGAGACCACAAGCAGCAGCACAGTCACTGCTGCCGATGCCTTGTCTACGGACTTCTAGCCATTCGGCTTGCGTCATATTTTTAGTCTCAACAAAGCGTTTTGCAGTAAACAGTTTCGGACGATTGGCATGTATATTTAGTGTTGCGTTGTTTGGATGAATTACGGCTGAGTTCATAGCGATTTCCTGTCATTGTTAAATTTGGGGCATAAAAAAAGCTGTGTCCGTAGACACAGCTTTGAATAAAAAGAGTTAAGTCATTTGTAAGGTTGAGCGTTTAAGTATGGTGATATGGCAATAAGTCTGCTTAGGCTATCAATAGATCGCTTAAAGTTAGGCCAACATGCGTAAAGCTTGTTCAAGCCCACGTTGTTTGAGACCTGCGCCTGCACCGAACCAAGCAGAATCCAGTCGGTGATCTTGACTCATGGCCCGACGCTCGTGATCGGCGAACTCGGTGATACTGCATAGCAAACCATAAGCGGTATCTTTGGCTGAACTAAGTTCTGCCCCTCGTCCTTGTCCATTAAACATGGTCATGACTTTCGACATGGCACGTCCATTCGGTTCAGTTTTGTTTTCAGCTTTCGTGGCTGAGTTAGCTTGAGTGGCGACATTGCGGTAGAACTGAATAATGCCTTCGTCCTGTTCAATTGGACTTAAGCTGATATTATTAAACACTGCATCAAAATAAGCAGCCGCTTCAGTTTGTGTAACTTTACGTTGGCTGAGCTGTTTCATTTCATACATGTGTTCATCCCATGCACGCACGGATATACCCAGTTGTTGCTTAATTTTCTCTGCATCAAACTTGGTACTGTGCGGCACCTTGACTACACCTGCACTTGAGTTTTGTCCTTTTAAGGCAATCGCTAAGGTGTTGTTACACACTACACGAATACTGGTGAATTGTGCGGTGGTGGCTAAGGTTCCATCGCAAGCAGTCGCTAAGAGAATGTAGCCATTACTGACATCTTTACCCTTGAGTGCTGAAGTCTGCCCTGTCCGTGCCAATGCCCAGAACTTCTTCCCACCTTTCAGTACACCCGCGGTTTCCAGTTCAAAGCCCGATTGTTCGGTCAGGTCTTTGTAGAAATTTAGGATTTCGATTGGTTGGACTTCCTGATAACGCTGACTGACCACAGACAATGGTGCATGAGTATCCGAACGATATAAAACCCGTTGTTCTTCATAGGGCATGATGATACTTTGTCCACGATCATTTTTAGCCATATAACTGACATCTGAAGATTCAATGCGCCAGTCCATACCCGCCTGCTGTGCCCAGACTTCAATCGGTTGGTTTTGCGAGAGTTGATTACCTAAGCCGTGCCAAGGGGTTTCACCGACATAGGCCATTTGTTCAAGTTGATGTGCCATGGTTTTAATTCCTATAAAAAGTTGAATTACTATAAAAGGTGAAAAAGCTTAATTGCGTAGGCTCGGACTAAAATCGCGGTCACAGTCATTGCAGTAATAATGTCGGGTATAAACAGGATGGGAGCTGTTTTGAGCTTCATCCTCCGTCACCAGCATCCAAATACCACCGATCAGCACCCCGACTAGGGCGCCTGCAATCGGTGGAATGTTTAAACTTTTAGAAACACTGATGCCTAAAGTTGCCAATGCTAGAGGTGACATCACATTGTTTTGCATTGAAGGTGAATGACTGCTGCTGACGAAGTGTTGTGGAGATTCCAGCAGTACCGTATCTCGGGACTGACAATAAGGACATGGCAAACTCATCTGAATAATTCCTGTAATAAAAATGAGTGAAATAAAAAAAGCCTGCTTTGGGGGAAAGCAGGCAAAACGTAAATCGGGTTATTACATAGGGCTGTTTTGAAGGAGCCGTATGCTTCTCATTCAGATGATATGTATCTGTATTTTTTTAGAATGTAATTTTAATCGATGTTTTTTTAGATCAATTTTAACAACTCGGTATAGCGATCAATTGACCTGATTTTTATCAGCGATTATGATGCAAGAGCTGGCCTACATTGCCAGTCGGTTTTAGCAGACCGTTCATCTAGCGCATCAGGGTTTATTCTTCTGAGTATTCTCTACGTGCGTAAAACCTTCTCGTCCCCCTTTGCGGTAGAACGGGAGGGGGACGCGTTCGCGCGTGCTGGTTCTAGATGTCCAGTCTGCTAACCCCTTTTCGTTCTGCCACCATTATTTAGCAGTAATTTGGTAGAACTTCTATACATCTAGGAGTCATCTATTATGACGCTATTCAATTTCTGTGCTTCCCCTACACTCGCTTCATTTATACCTACTTGCCGACTTTGGCATTTCATACCGATTCCAACCTTATTGTCTTGCCCTGTGCACTGATTCATTTCACCGCACTGATCAACCACTGAGTTTTTTAATTCAGGGGCTGTTTGTGCTGGAAAAACCTTATGAAATTGATCGCGCAGCTGATTTTAATTGTCGTCGTGGTGGCGATGCTAGGCCCTTTTGTTTTTGTGCTTGGCGGGCTATGGCTGCTGATTTATCTGGCAGGCTGGCATAAATAAACCCATCCGTGTGACTTTAGAACAATAGATAACAATGATTTGGAACAGAAATGAAATATCAAACTTGGTTTGGGGTAACAGCTATTGTCCTCAGTAGCATCCTTTTGACTGCATGTGACAGCAAAGTCAAACGTGATTTTAAAGCAGGCTGTCAGGCAGGTGGTTTAGACCGATCTACCTGTGGCTGTATTTACGACAAAGTCGAAGCGCATTACTCGCCTGAATTTATGGAAAAAATGGCGGATGTCACGGTTCGAGAAACGATGCAACCACCTGAAGATTTCAACGTGGTGATGGCACATGCTGTTCAGCAATGTCAGTCATAAATTCAAGCATCTGGGAAAACACATGAAAAACTATTTAATTATCGGCTATGTGCTGATCGCACTGATTTGCTCCGTATATTTTAAGAATTGCAGCAGTACCGCACATTACAGCTATGCCTACAACCTTGGTAAAGCCGCAGTTTGGCCTGTCACGATTTTTAAGAACTAAGCCAGAGAAATAACAAAATGAAAAAACTCATCTTGGCCTGTGGCCTCAGTCTGATCTGCACCTCACTGTTTGCACAATCGAATTCAGCAACCGTCATCGTCAAAAAGATCGAAGGCTTTAGTGAATCAGGTGATGCCTTTAGTTTTAAAACCACCTCTGGTAAACGCTATCAAGTTTATAACGCAGGTGGTAGCAATCCGATTCAGGGTGAAGAACTGATTTCCAGTTCAATCAAAAGCAAGAAAGCCATTTGCCTACGTCTAGATGCAGATAAAGCTGAACCGCGTTTAGTGCAATCGGTTCACAAAGGTAAGTGCAAATAACACCTAAGAACGAACAACGACTTTATTCATAGATGAAATAAGCAATTTTTTAGGAATTCAGCCATGAAACTGATTCAACCGATTCTTTTATCCAGTGTATTAATACTGGGCTTAACCGCATGTAGTCCAGCCAAAGAATCTCAAGCCACAGTAGAACCCAAAGCAACAGCAGAGCAAAATACGGCCTCTACCGCAAATGGCGCTTCTGATACGTCTGAGACATCCAATCAATCCGAGGATGATTTTGTGGTTGATAAATCATTTTTAGAAAATGGTGCTGATGCTGAGCAAATGACAGAACTGTCACAAGAACCGCCATTACAAGAAGAATTTGAAGTTCGTGTTCGCCGTGATGAATCGCAATACTCCATGACAGGCTATGTAGATAAGCTCAATATCATGTCCCTGAATAATGACCCCACCACCCTGACCAACGTATCAATCAATCGTGGCAATTGTAGAACCAAAGGTTTTTATGATTATCAAAATATGCGTTATGGCTCAGTAGCACAGGTGTACTTAGGCTGTGCTGCAGAAAATGTGCGTGAGGTGACCCTCACCACCAACAGCGGATTGACCTATACCTATAATTTTTAGGCATGAATAATAAAACGGCTTTATTTCCGCTCCTGTGTTAATGGGAATAAATTTATTCCCATTAGACTGTTGATCAATACATGTAAGAACAACATGTTCCTTTGTCTTTAAATCAAACTTAGGCCAATATGCTGACAATCAAAGGTTTTTCTACGAAGCCTTGTCACTCTTAAATAATGATCTTTGGCATTACTGTTGGAGGAAAAGCATTTAAAGAACATTTCGAAGCCACTAATCATAGAAATGCTATTTTTTACGTTGAACATATCATTCGAAAAGAAGAAGCATTTTCTGAATGGCAAATTAGAAATATTCATCAACTCATTTTAAAAAATATTGACGATGACAATACAGGTTAATATAGCCAACAGAATGTCTTGATCTCTGGTGCTACAACCATGCCAACTGATGATATTCAATTAAATGACAAAATGGCTCACTTAGTTGATTAGTATAATAATGTAGCTCATACATTATAGCTTATTGAACGTGCAGCCAGAGCACATGCTGATCTCGTTGGTATCCATCCCTTTATTGATGGCAATTACCGTACATCACGTCTACTAATGAAAGCTGGCTATCCACCTTCGAAAATCGTTTAGCTTACTACGAAGCTCTTGATCAATGGATGGCTTATAACAAGACCGAAGCTTTCGTTCAATTGGTTGCAAATGCTGTACTAGATGGATTTAAACCATATCAAGTTGTTTTAGGCATTTAAAATTAGATTGACTGATAAAAACGCATCAAATGATAAAGAAGGAAAAGCCCCATTTGAATAACTATCAAAATTCTAGACATATGTAACCATCTTTGGGACTGCCACTATTCTACTAGTCAGATATCATCTTTTCTTTTTTTATAAAAATATTTCAACTTATAAATATTTGTGCAGCAAAGCCATTCGTATAACAAACTCTATAAATCATTTACATTCAAAAGATGGTTTGAATACCATCTCTTGAATGAAATGTTTTTTATTTATTCATAATTTTATTTACAACATCTAATAAAATTATTGCACCTTGGACTAGTTGAGTTGGATCAGTGTATTCTCTAGGATTATGGCTTACTCCATCTTTACTTGGTACAAATATCATTGCAGTCGGAGCAATTCTTGCAATCATCTGTGCATCATGTCCTGCACCCGATGTCATCCGTCTATGGCTTAGCCCATGCTGATCTGCAGAGTCCTCGATAAGTTTTACTATTCCTTGATCAAACAATACTGGTTCAAAACGAACCAATTGCTTCTGCTCAATCTGTACACCATGTTGAACTTCTAAAAGTCGAATGTATTCATTCAGTTTTTGCTCTGCATCTTTTAATCGATTTTCATCTGGATCTCTCAAATCGACTGTGATTTCAGCCATTCGCGGAATAACATTAATCAAATTGGGGTGAAATTGAATGCTACCAATTGTTGAAAGTGTTGTTCCTGTCTGATTTGAAATATCTCTTAAGAATGTCATAATCAATGCGGCTACTAAACCAGCATCATGCCTTAAATTAGTGGGTGTTGTTCCTGCATGATTTGCTTTTCCTTTAATAGTAAGTTGTTGCCAAGAAATACCTTGTAAACTTTCAACTGCCCCTATTTCTATATTTTCTTGTTCTAGAATTGGTCCTTGTTCAATATGTAATTCAATATATTCACGAGGAACAATTGAGCCTACCTTCATAGAACCAGAAAATCCTATACGCTGTAGCTCATCACCTAACCTTGTTCCATCTGTTCCGATTACATTTAATGCATCTTCAGCTGACATTCCACCAGCATAAACGAGTGACCCCATCATATCTGGCTGATAACGCACACCTTCTTCATTCGTAAATGCTACAACAGTAATCGGGCGTTCAGGGATTACGTCTGCCGTACGATAAGCACGTATAACAGCTAAGCCAGCTAGAACCCCATAGCATCCGTCAAGTGCGCCAGCATTTTTAACTGTATCAATATGCGAACCCATCATTAAGACATTCTGATGATGATCTGGGGAACTAGAAGGCAATGTGCCAAATATATTACCAACCTCATCAATCTCGATGATTAGATCCAACTCTTGCATCCATCGAACAACTTGGTCTCGACCCGCCTTTTCATCATCAGTTAATGCGATTCGAGTACGACCTCCAATTTCAATATCAATTCCTATTTTACCTAGCTCATCAATTTGATCTAGCAGTGTTTTTCCATCCAGTTCTAACTGAGCTGATACTTGTTCAGAGATAACATTCATAAGTACACCTATTGTATTAAAATTAAACCAAAGAATAGAAAATTGCTGATACTGTAATAATGCCTATTACCGTTACAAATATATTGCTTGCTTTATTACGATAAGGACTGAGTGCTGGTATTTTTCGAATTGCATACATAGGTAACAAAAGAACCAGAATCGCGCCTGTTGGTCCACTGATACTCACAATAATATCTAAAATGCTCGGGTTCTTATAGGCAACGAACCAGCATGTTAAGATCATAAAAATAAAGATGATTTTATTTACCGACTGATGTTTAAGTGCATGATTACGTTTTTTGGCTTCATCAATAATGATCTGTGTCATGGTTTCATGAGCACCAATATAGTGCCCGAGAAAAGATTTCATGATTGCAATAAACGCGATCAGTGGTGCAAACCAAGCAATCACAGGTGTTTGAAAGTGATTGGCAAGATAAGAAAGAATCGAGATATTTTGCTCTTTTGCTAATGCCAAATCTTGTGGAGAAAGACTTAAAACACAGCTATAAACAAAGAACATGACAACGACAACCATTAAGATATAGCCATATTTTTGAATTTGAGCACATTTTTTATCTGCACAAAGCTCTCCATACGTTTGTCTTTGTTTTACAACAAATGGAGAAATAATCGGATAATGATTGAAGGATAAAACCAATACTGGGAAAGTCATCCATAATGTCATCCAAATATTGGATTTAGTATTACTTGTAATTGTCAGCGTATCAAAGACTGAACCATTCCAATGAGGAATCAACCAACATGCCATAAAAATTAATGATGCAATAAATGGATAAACCAGAATACTCATTACTTTTACGGTTAAATCCTGTCCCAATCGAACAATCAGCAGTAAGGAGGTAATGAGCAAGAATGCAAGTAGTGCTCTTGGTGGTGGAGTTAGATGCAATTGATGCTGAATGAAAGATTCAACTGTATTGGTCACTGCTACTGCATAAAGCAATAGAATCGTATAAATTGCCCAAAAATAGATTAGATTAAAAATTCGACTGGCAGTCTCCCCCCAATATTCTAATATCACCCCAGTGATACCAGCTTCTGGTCGACTTGAAGACATAATAAAACGTGCAAATGCTCTATGTGCATAGTACGTAATTGGGAAAGCAAGTAGGGTAACTATCAGTAATGGTATTAGTCCACCAAGACCAGCATTGATCGGTAAAAAAAGAACACCTGCACCAATAGCAGTACCAAACAAACCAAGCATCCATGTTGTATCTTGGCTATTCCATTTGTTAACGTCTAAAGCTTTTTGGCTTTTATCAAACTGTATAGACATTGCACTGACCTCTAAAACATATTTAAAAAGAAGAGGAAGTGATGAACGCCAATCTTATAGTTAATCTTTTTTAACTTAAAATCGATTTAATCCAAATTTTAAGTATATTAAACCTATCAACCTTAGGGTTGATTAATTTAGTTAACTATATGAGCTTGAGCGACCAGTTCCTTCTGTGGGATTAATTCAGAGTGCGGTTATCCTTGCCTCTGCTACTTACTCATCAAAGATTTTTAGATAATTTCTCAACATAGTAAGTTTGAGGAGAATCGATGACTTCCTCGATTCTCCTGATTTTGATTAAATAGGCATTCTTGTACGAATAATCTCTGCAAAGTAATTCGCACCTACAGCGAGAATATCGTCATTGATGTCGTAATTTGAGTTGTGTAATGGAGTGAATCCTTTTCCATCAGCTTCTACACCGTTTCCAATGAATGCAAAACAGCCTGGGACTTTTTCAATAAATGCTCCAAAATCTTCTGAAGCCATCATTGCTGGAACATTCGCATCTACTTTTGAATCGCCAACAATATTCCTAGCTGCTAATACAGCTGTCTGAACACATTTTTCATGATTTACTGTAGGAGAAAATTCATGCGTATATGAAAACTCGCATTCAGCATCATGCATGTGGCAAATTCCTTCGCAAATTTTACGCATACGCTCTTCAAGCATCTTTTGAACATCAGGTGAATAACTACGGGTATCACCTGTAATCACAACATGTGTTGGAATTGCATTCCGAATTCCATCTGTATGAATTTCAGTACATGAAATGACGGCTGGAATACTTGGATCAAGATTACGCGAAATAATGGTTTGTAGAGCTAAAATGATTTCTGCAGCAATCACTAGTGGATCTTTCCCCATATGTGGTCGTGCAGCATGTGTACCTTTACCTTTGATTTTAATTTCAAAGTTATCTTCACTGGCCATAATTCCACCTACTCGGGTAGAAATTGTGCCTGCAGGAAGACCCGGCCAATTATGAACACCATAGAACTCATCAATCGGGAATTGATCAAATAGTCCATCAGCCATCATTGCCTTTGCACCACGCCCATGTTCTTCGGCAGGTTGAAAGACAAAGCGAACGGTTCCATTGAAATCCTTTTTCTCAGTCAGAAGTTTAGCAGCACCTAGGAGCATGGTCATATGACCATCATGTCCACAAGCATGCATTTTTCCATGGTTTTGAGAACAATAAGATTTACCAGTAGTTTCAGTAATATTTAATGCATCCATATCAGCACGTAAACCGATTACTGTAGGGTTATCACCAACTGTCAGACTTGCGACTAAACCAGTTCCACCTAAACCTCTGTGGACTTCTAACCCCATTGCTTCAAGTTGCTGTGCAACATATTCAGAAGTTGAAACCTCTTCAAACCCTGTTTCGGGGTGTTTATGTAAGCTATGACGCCATTGATGTAATTGGCTTTCAAATTCTGCAGTACTCATATCAATTCCTTTTAACAGCATGAAAATTCGATTTATATGGAAAATAAATTAAAGGGAGTACATGCCTTCCCACACAATTTTCCGATAAAGTTCAGGATTCGTATCCCCTTCTGTACTGAAAATAAGTACTGAAGAATTCTCATCCAATCCAAGCTGTGTTTTTAACATCTGACTATTAGGATGAATTGAGATGGTGTACAGTAAACCAAGATTAATTGCACCTGAAGGGCCACTCACCACGCTCTGGTCTCCCTTTAACGGATTACCCAGAATACGCATACCAGTTGCAGAAATTGAATCAGTAACACGGGCAAAGAATGAAGTGCTATCTCTTAGAATTGGCCAAGTCACTGGATTGACTTCACCGCATGCAAGCCCAGCCATAATTGAATCTAACTCACCCTCTACTGCAACTAGGTTGCCATTTTGGTCTTGGGCTGAACGATAGACGCAATCTGCTACAACTGGTTCTGAAACAATCGCATTGAATGTGTTTGTTCCTAAAGCATCTACTAGATATCCTAAGACTCCACCCGCCATAGCGCCAACACCTGCTTGAAGCATTACATGTGTAGGCTTTTCGCTTTCTGCCGAAAGTTGCTCTACGGCTTCAGCTGCCATAGTCATATAACCTTGCGAAATCCAAGTCGGAATTTCTTCATATCCATCCCAAGCAGTATCTTGTACCAATAACCAACCATTAGATTGAGCAGTTTGGTTTGCCAAACGTACAGTATCATCATAGTTAACATCAGTGACAATGCACTCAGCACCTAAGGCTTTGATTCGATTCACACTAGATTCAGCAGCACCTTTTGGCATAAATACGATTGCCTTTTGCCCCATTTGGCGTGCAGCCCACGCCACACCAGTACCATGATTTCCAGCGGTTGCTGTCGTAAATGTTAAAGGTTCTTTCAATAGAGTCTGAACTTGTTGAAGATCAAATTGATCTATTTCAATATTTAACTTGTCAGCCAATAGTTTAGCTAGGGCATAAGAGCCACCTAACACTTTAAAAGCATTTAAGCCAAAACGATTAGACTCATCTTTTATAAAGATATTTTTAATGCCCAATTTAGCTGCTAGATTTTTAAGTGATACCAGTGGGGTTGGCTTATATCCATCAATTTTTTGGTGCAAAAGACCGACATCTTGAGCAATCGTTTTGGTAAATAATGGACTACTTTGACCTGTATATTGTTCATTTTGAATGATGCTAAACATGGTTGTTTCCTTTGATGCTAATTAAAGTTGAAGTATTAATTTCAATCCACTTAAATTAATTTTTAAATGCAATTACTTCGATTTCAACTAACGCATCTTTAGGTAAGCGAGCCGCCTCAACACATGCACGAGCTGGTGGATTTTCCTCACCAAAGAACTCGGTATAAACTGCATTAAATTCAACAAAGTCTGCTAAATCAGCTAAAAAACAGGTGGTTTTAATCACGGTTTCTAATGAACCACCCTGCGCTTCTAAAATACTCTTAACATTGAGTAAAGATTGGCGAGTTTGTTCACGAATACCACCCTCAGGGAAAGTCATCGTTTCAGGGATCAAAGGGAGTTGACCTGAAGTAAAAATAAGCTTTTGAAAAGCAATCCCTTGTGAATAAGGTCCAATTGCTGCTGGTGCATTCTCGGTTGAAATAATCTGTTTCATGTTACTTCCTGATGAGGTTCTGCCGTTGCTTTAAATTCTCTTAAGAACTTGTAGATGGCATACTTCGTAATGTTCAAGTGTTCAGCAACAATAATCGTGGCATCTTTAAACTCAAATATTCCATTTTCGTAAAGCTGAAAAACTATGGTCTTGTTTTTTAACTTTTGACTAACTTTTGAGTCTGCTTCAACTTCTCTAACAGTTGATTCCAAAGCTTGAGAAATCACATCATTCACGTTCGAGCTAAAGTTCTCATTTTTGAATAAACTATTCGAAAAATCAGGGACTAAAGTCTGGATAATCTCTGGGAATGGTGCTGATAAATTCATATTTACACAGAACATTCCAATCGGCTTACCATATTCACCTGCAATCACGCATGTAGATGACTTCAGCATTTCACCTTGCTTGTTACGTGTGAAGTAACTTTTAGAATTGACTTCACCTGTTTGTTGAAAAAGTTTCAGCATTTTAAGTCCCATATCGGTAATTGGAGAACCGATCACACGACCTGTATGATGACCATTTACAATTTTGACTACAGAATGTTCAAGATTTTCAAAGGAATGCAATACCACTTCACAGTGAGGTCCAATTAGGTCAGCAACCATCTCCGCTAACCTAAAATAAGCATGCATAAATTCTCGATCTTTCTCTGTAAATTCAACCTTAAATGACTTTTCATCAAATGCATTCATATTGTTACCACAGCAAATTTTTCTCTATTGCTGTGTAGTTTAGAATGGATTGAGTTAACTTAAAAGTCAACAAATTTTAACTATAAAAGTTAAATATTTTTAACCATTATTATTTAACTAATTATTTTTTAATATGAAATAATATTTATAGTTAATTATTTTTAATAAAAAGTAAGTGAAACGAGTATTTTTCTTAAAATATTTGAACTTTAGTCATCATTTTTATACGGATCAGATGAAATTTTTCATTAAAATTAAATTAATTGATAGAGAATATATTTATACTATTGTTTTAATTATTTTTATTTTTCAATCATAAAGTTTAAAAAAGTTCATTTTATCCATTACTCCGTTTCTATTTCTTGAATTAACCAATTTCGAAATGCCACTAGCTTAGGTTCACTGCGACACTCTTCACGATATACAACATAGTAGTCAAGTTTAGATCTACATTCTATTTCAGGAAATAAACGGATCAAATTCCCAGCTCTAATGTCATCTTGAGCAATTACACTTCGAGCAAGTGCGATCCCAAGTCCATCCTTAGCTAATTGAAGAACAGCAGCTGAGTTATTAATTTTAAATCCACTATGACTTGTATATCTAATCTGATTTTCATTCAACCACTTGTCCCAAGTTGTGAAACCTGAATGACTATCTAATGCTAGACAATGGATCAATGGGAGTTCTACAAGTTTTTTTAAATTTAATAACTTATCTTGATTCAAATCATAAAAGCTAGGGGAGCAAACAGGAAAGATATCCTCTCCCATTAATTTTTCGGCCACCAAGCCCGCCCACACTCCTGCTCCATAGCGTACAGCGATATCTACACCATGACTTTGAAAATCAACAGGTTTTAAATCTGTATCGAAGCATATTTCTATATCAGGATAGGCTTTTTGAAAATTCTCTATCCTTGGTAGTAACCATTTTGTAGCAAATGTTGGACTAATTGCTACAGTTAATTTTTTACTAATATTCTTTACTTTAACTTTCTTGATACCATTACTCAAATATTCAAAACCAACCTGAATATCAGGCAGCATTGTTTCTCCGAGGACTGTTAATTTTAGTCTATGCCTACCACTTGTTTGCCTATGGAATAATGTGACACCTAAAAAATCCTCTAAAGATCTGACCAACTGACCAACTGCAGCAGAAGTTACATTTAGTTCTTTTGCTGCATCTGAGAAACTTAGATGTCGTGCGGTAGCTTCAAAAGCTCTTAGGGCATTTAAATGTTTTGGGGTATCCATATCATTAAAGATTTTCTTTAAGAGCAACAAACTTTATATCATTTGCTCATAAAATTAAATATGTGAAAAATGTCAATAATTTCAATACATGTTTAAAATATGAAACCCTCATTAATAAAACTTAGCCTATTTCTATGTCTCAGTATGTCTCTGGGAATAGGAATTCTACGTTTTTCATATACTGCTCTCTTGCCATACACTCGAGATGCATTTGGATGGTCAAATGATTTTGCCAGTATCCTAAGTAGTGCCAATTTACTAGGTTATTTAATAGGTGCATTTACTGCAATGCGCTTACCTCAAACTAAAATTATGTCGGCTTTTATCCAAATTGCTGCAATTTTCGGAATGATTAGCCTTCTATGTTGTGCATTTTCTGGATTTCCATCTACTTGGTACATCTTCTGGCGTATTGTCTCAGGTATGAGTGGAGGGTTAATTATGATTCTAGCCCCAAGTATTATTGCTTTATGCGCTGGACTTAATGATCGTCTAAAAATTAATTTTATAGGATTTAGTGGTATTGGCTTTGGAGTATTAATCTCTACCTGTTTCTTATCCTACATAGATCAAATATCAATTCAAGCTGCTTGGTTAATCCTGTGTACGACAGCATTTCTTATTTGCATTTATATCGCTTATGCACTTCGTGAATTTAAAAAGGATCTGCCAAGTACCTTAAACAGCTATACTTCAACCGTTAAAGTAAATATTTTATTCTATAGTTTGCTTATTGCTTATAGTTCTAGCGCTTTTGCTTATATCCCGCATTCACTCTTTTGGATCGATTACCTAAGCCATGATTTAAAGCTTCGATTGCCCTTAGTTAATCTCAATTGGATTCTATATGGAGTTGGAAGTGCATTAGGGGCTTTTGTTGGATACTTATTTGCAAAGAAAATAGGGAATTTCAAAGCTCTTAAAACCTTGTATTCAACTTATATTCTAGCAATCCTGATTGCTACTTTTAGCTTTAATCAACTATTTATTTTTGCATCTTCATTTCTAACAGGTTTACTTAATCCTGCCGTAGTTTTTTTAACTTCTTATACTATCTTACAGCTTTATGGTATTTCATATAAAAAGTTATGGAGCATTACAACCTTAAGTTTTGCTTCAATTCAGCTTATAGGTGGACTCAGCTTTAGTTATTTACAAAAAATCGGTTTTACCTATCATCAACAGTTTTTTATTGGAACATTTGTCTTGATGATTGGCACAGTTCAGCTTTTCATATTTCTAAAATCAGAAAATTCTGTGTCTGAATTAAGTGTTACCAAGTAAACATCTCAAATCAAGGAGGATTATATGACCAAAATTGCATTTCAGGATTTATATGCTGAAGATTTTAGTCATTGTTTTGGTTGTGGTCGGAACAATAAATATGGTCATCATTTAAAGAGCTATTGGAATGATGGAATGAATAAAACTATCGCTAAGATCACGCCATCAAATGTATATACTGGTGGTGTTCCAGACCATTTATATGGTGGAATGATCGCATCATTATTGGATTGCCATGGGGCAGCTTCCGCTGCTGCATTTAAAAGTAAATCATTGCATATTCCATTTGATGGATCAGTATATTTAGCAAGATGTGTAACAGGTTCCTTATTAGTTAATTTCATAAAACCTACTCCTATTGAATCTGAAATACTGATACAAGGTAAGCTGATTTCGATCGAAGGTAGGAAGATAAAAGTAGGTTTATTATTAATCGTGAATAATGAAATATGTGCAACAGCAGAAATGTTAGCCATTGAGTTGAATCATAATAAATAGTAAATATTTTACAAGTTTAAATATCTAAAAAATATACTCACTAATTGGAATATTTAGTGTGGCTTTAACTCGATCTAACACAACAGTAGTTTTAAACCATTGTATATTCTGATTATTATGAAAAAGTTTATCACAAATTTCTTGCAAACTACTCATATTAGGAACCAAGAGAACTAACATAAAATCAGCTTCTCCAGTAACATAATAACATTGCTGAATTTCTGGACAGGAGAAGCTTTCTTTAAGAGCTTCAAGATCCGTTATGTGAGTTTGTTTAACTCTAACTTCAATGATTACTGTAATAACCTGATTCATTTTTTCTGGGTCTAGAACAGCAACATTCTCGAGAATATATCCATTTTCACGTAGTTTCTGAATGCGACGTTGTACAGAAGCCGTTGACAAATGCACTGTATCAGCAAGCTCTCGTAATGGAGTTAAACAATCCTTTTGCAAAAGCTTCAGTAATGCATTATCAAATTTATCTAGCACCATAATTAACCTGAATCGTGGATAAGCAATTAACTTGAAAAAGAGAAAGACTAGAGCTATCAGTTGAGTTACCACACCAAATTCACAGCTCTAATCCTTATGTTCGATAGTACCCAATTATTTTGCGACATTAATGATTTTTTTCTGAAATTTGAATCAATCTATTAGAAATTTCTAAAACAGAACTTTCAACGCCTAAGATGTCGACACGCTCAGATCGGTATTTCTGAAATTATATTTATTGCTGTTTGGTACAAGTGCTCTCATTTCAATAATTTCAAAGCATTCTTTACATCATTATAACTGGACAAAAACCATTTATTTAAACAGCTACCTTGTTATAAACGCATGATTCATCTGATCAATGTCTATCAACTGGCTTTATATACATTCCGTTTCGCTTTAATGAAAGATCAGCAAAGTTCTTATAGATTGATTCAACGACCTTATACAATCTAGTGACAACCAGAGCTAGAAGTGTTGCAGGCTATCTAGCTAGTATTTATGTATCTTTATATTTTTATCAAATATGTCATCAAAATAAGCCGATGATTCGTATTATGGAAATAGCGGCTTAAGCAGGATTCGGGTTAATTACAAATATCGTGATAAATTTTCTCATTAATCATATGTAAAACAAGCATAATTATCAATCAAGCTGAAATAAAATATTAATCAAACTCTAGTTCAGTGATTTCATATGCGCACTCAACCAAATACATCTCTTGGCATTTCTCTTAATGTAATAGCTTCATTTTTGTTTGCATTATTGTTTGCGTATACGTCTTTACTGCAATCACTAGAAGGAAATGAAGTATATGGCTGGCGAATTTTCTTAACTTTTCCTTGCTTAACGCTATTCATTATTCTTCAAGGAAATTGGACACAAGTCACTAGTATTTACCAACGAGTTTTTAAAGAACGCTATTTCTTTCTTTCTCGGCTTTTGTCTTCATTTCTTATTGGCTTACAACTGTGGTTATTCATGTGGGCACCCAGTAATGGCTATGGATTAGATGTATCTTTGGGTTATTTCATGATGCCCATTACCATGGTAATTCTAGGTCGTATTGCATTCAAAGAGCAGATGACTCGCTTTCAAAAGCTATCTTGTGTCTTCGCAATACTGGGTATTATCAACATGTTGGTTCTATCAAGGACACTGACTTGGCCTACTTTGCTAATTTGTCTTGGATACCCTATGTACTTCTGGGTAAGACAAAAAACTAATACCAATAATATTGGTGGGCTTTGGTTTGATATGATGCTTAGTCTTCCAGTTAGTCTCTATTTTATTCTTGGAGGTAGTGTTTTATCAGGGCAATTAGGCACTCCTTTCGAAGCTACATGGCTTATCCTAGGATTAGGACTCATTAGTGCACTAGCATTAGGATTCCAATCGCTCTCAGCTCCGCATCTCAATCTCAGTCTATTTGGTCTTCTGGTATACGTTGAACCAGTATTATTATTGGCGGTTTCGATCTTGCTTGGCGAAACAATTAAGCCAGCAGAATGGCCAACTTATATTGCGATTTGGTTAGCGGTGTGTACCCTCATGCTTGAAGGCATTATCAGCTTAAATAAAAAGCGTATTACTTAATTGTCAAAACTGATGGTTTTCTCATTAAAAGGTGAATGTGTTGATTTAGCTTAAAGGGCCAAGTCAAATTAATGATTTTTTGCCTCTTGTTTAAGCCAATCTCTAAATGCGCTTAATTTGGCAAGTGATTGGCTTTCCTCACGATATACAACATAGTAAGCAAGCACAGATGCACATTGTAATTCAGGATAAAGCCGAATTAAACGCCCAGCCTTTAAGTCATCATGAGTCATAACACTACGTGCAAGCGCGACTCCTTGACCATCAATTGCAGCTTGTAAAACAGCAGCAGAATTATTAATTTTTAATCCGCGCTTTGTATTTTCTTTTGTAATTTTATTGCAATGCAACCATTTATCCCATGTTGCAAAATCAACGTGTTGCTCCATTGATAGATCATGGATAAGCGGAAGTTCTAAAAGCTGAACTGGACTCTCTAATTTGTCATGGTGTTCTTGATAAAATGCTGGAGAACACACGGGAAAAACTTCTTCATCCATTAACTTTTCAGCAACTAAACCAGTCCAAATACCCCGACCATATCTGACGCCAATATCAATTCCATTTTCGATAAAATCTACAGCTTTTAAATTGGTATCTAAACGCACATCGGTATCTGGATATAGTTCTTGAAATTTATCAATTCTCGGTAACAACCATTTGGCAGCAAAAGCAGGACTCACCGTAACAGTTAAGATTCTAGAAGTCCCTCCTTGCTTTAACTTATCAAATCCTTGCTTTAATTTATCAAACCCAGCACGGATATCAGTTAAAGCCATTTCAGCTTGTTCTGTTGGTATAAGACGTGTGTTACCACTGATCTGCCGATGAAATAATGAAAAACCCAAATACTCTTCCAAAGTGCGAACGAGCTGCCCCACCGCAGCAGGGGTGACATTAAGCTCTTTAGACGCAGCAGAAAAACTTTTATGTCGTGCACTTGCTTCAAATGCTCTCAAAGCATTTAGATGTATTGGTGAATTCATAGCGATAAAGATTTTCTTTCTATTCAAGATATTTTATCTGATTTGCTCAAACTTAAAAATCCTTCAACACTATGGTCATTCTTCAAATCATCAAAGTTGACCAAATTATTTTGGCATGTCGAGCGTACCGAGAAAGTTACAAAATGTCCGAAACTTTATACGTTATTTGTAAAATCATCCTCACTGGTATTGGTGCCACAGCAATTCTTGACTTATGGGCTATTCTCAGCAATCAACTATTCAAAACGCCCATCACCAATTGGGCTATGGTTGGTCGTTGGATTGGTCATATCCCTTCAGGGAAATGGGTTCACAAAAACCTTGGTAAAACCACACAGATCAAGCATGAGTTGGCACTAGGTTGGCTTACACACTATCTCATTGGTATTAGCTATATCATCATTCTTGTACTTTATGAAGGGAGCGTATGGGTTTCACAACCCACGATATCTTCGCCACTACTCATATCATGGGTTTTATTAATAGCTCCTTTTTTCATCATGATGCCAAGTATGGGTGCAGGTATTGCTGGTTCAAACACCCCTCACCCCCAAAAAACAAGACTAATGAGTATTGTGGGTCATACCGTTTTTGGTCTGGGTATTTACATCAGTGCAGTTATTCTAAATATATTAATGAGTTGAGAAAAAATTATGCTCATTCATGCAGATTTCTCCAAAATTGCTGTCATCAAACCCGAAGATTACTGTTGGATTCACTCTCCCCATGGCGAAGTAAAACGAGTCATGTTTGATCGTATTGGGACAGAGCAAGCCCGTGCAACAAGTCTTGTAAAATTTGATAAGAACTCTCGCTTTCCTGCCCATCAGCATCCGCTAGGTGAAGAGGTTCTTGTTCTATCGGGTATATTTACAGAAAATGATACAAATGATTTTCCAGCTGGATGGTATTTAAGAAACCCTCACAATTCTCATCATCAAGTTTCAAGCAAAGATGGAGCCTTAATTTTTGTCAAACTGATGCAAATGTCTAAAAATGAAACTCAAGAAACACGAATCAATACTAACGATCCTGCAAATTGGACTCTTATAGACCGTAAAGTAATTTGCCCATTGTTTGAATCTGAATTCGAATATACCTATCTAGAAAGACTGAATCCTGACCAAATTTTTACCAATATATCTGATCAAGGTATCGAGATTTTCATCGTTTCAGGTCAACTCCAGCAAAGCAATCAAATCTATCCTACAGGCTCATGGATTCGTTTGCCGCCCAAACGACATGCAGATTTTCAGGTTTGTGAAAGAAATACCACGTTGTATGTAAAAACTAAACATCTACTCCATGCTCAGCAAATTTGGAATATTAAAAATGATTAAGACTTCCATAATCATCATTGGCGGTGGTCTAAGTGGGCTATACGCGGCTTATTTATTAGAACAAGCAGGATTTAAAGATTATCTACTCATTGAAGCAAAAGATCATCTTGGAGGTCGAATCCAGTCAAAAGATGAGATTGATCTTGGTGCAACATGGATTTGGCCAGACCTAAACCCTGAATTAATGAAACTGGTACACAAATTAAATCTTCCATATTTCTACCAGCAATCTTCTGGGGAAATTATGTTTGAAAAACAACGTAATCAACCTGCCATACGTATTTCTAGTAGCTCATTGGAAACACCCTCTATTCGACTGGAAGGTGGTATGGAAAGTTTAATTCTAGCTTTAACCAAAGGTATTTCAGTTGACCGGATTCTATTTGGGCATCAAGTGAAAGAAATTACCTATTTAGACGATCGCACTTTAAGTGTGAAAGTAAAAGATCATTTGGGAACAGAAACACGATTCGGTTGTAATCAACTACTATTGGCTACTCCTCCAAGATTATCTGCAAACCAATTTATATTTGATCCCCCATTATCAACGACAACCTTAAAACATTGGACAAATACACCTACTTGGATGGCACCACACGCTAAATATGTTGCTGTTTATTCTGAAGCCTTCTGGAAGCAACAAGGCCTTTCAGGTCAAGCTCGAAGTTATGCAGGTCCATTGGGTGAAATTCATGATGCATCAACGTCCAGTAAGCATGCTGCACTTTTCGGATTCTTCAGTATTCCTTACGCTATACGTAAAGAAATGGAAGCAACAACTTTAATGGCTCATTGTCGAGCACAACTGGTCCGCCTATTTGGCTCTTTAGCAGCGATACCCCAGTCAGAATATCTCAAAGATTGGTCTGAAGATGAATGTACTGCCGTAGAGTCGGATTGGAAAAACCCAGCTCAATTTCATGGTATTGCACCTGAAAATACACCTAACCAATGCATTTGGCAGCATAGGATCATCGGTATCTCTAGTGAATGGTCTAAAAAATATTCAGGATATTTAGCGGGTGCTATTGATGCTGCTGAAATAGGTATTGAACAAGTTTTAAGCCCTGTGAAATATGAAAAAATCAGTGAGATAGAACCATGAAAAATACATTTCAGGCTATGCAAGCCAGTCAAACTGGAGAATTCGAACTAGTTGAACGTATTGTACCCACTCCAAACAAAGATGAAGTCTTAATCGCTGTCGAGGCTTGTGGAATCTGTGGAGCAGATGCCATGACCATTGAAAATCAAAATCCAAAAGCATTTCCTCGTATTCCTGGTCATGAAGTGGTTGGACGCATTGTTGCACTTGGAGATCCAGATTCTAACTATTGGAAAATTGGACAACGTGTTGGGGTTGGCCGTCTAGGTGGACATTGCAACCAGTGTGATGAATGTCGTCAAGGCTTATTCAATTTATGCAGTCATCAACCTGTTATGGGAAGTACACATGATGGTGGCTATGCAGAAATGATGATTGCAAAAGGAACTGGCCTAGTTTCAATTCCTGATGAACTGAGTTCGGTAGAAGCAGCCCCCTTACTTTGTGCAGGAATAGCAACTTTTAATGCTCTAAAGAAATCAGGTGCCCAAGCGGGAGATACGGTTGCAATCCTTGGTATAGGTGGCTTAGGACATCTTGCAATTCAGTATGCACGACGAATGGGATTTAGAGTGATTGCTATAGGTCGTGGACAAGATATTGCTGAACTAACACATGCTTTAGGGGCACATATTTATATTGATACCCAATTAGAAAATGCTATGGCTCGTCTTAAGGAATTAGGAAAAGCTCAAGCCATTCTGACCACCATTACTAATGGTGAAGCTTCTTCAGAGCTTTTTGCAGGTCTAACAACGCAAGGGAAATTGATTGTAGTTGGAGTTGGGAAAGAACCTCTTGTAATTTCATCTCCCTTACTTGTTGGAGGGGAACGAGCTGTGCAAGGCAGTATTACGGGTACCCCTTTTGAGGTGGGTAAAACACTGAATTTTAGTGTGCTTGCAGATGTTCGTGCCAAAACAGAAGTCTTTCCATTACATCAGGCTCAGCAAGCCTACCAAAGAATGAAAACTGGAAATGCTCAATTCCGTGTTGTGCTCACAATGACTCAAGATATTTAGCTCAACTTTTATGATAAAAGCCTCATTTAAAAAGGTTTCCTATGCTTCAAAATAATATGCATCGCCAAGTTCTTATCTTGGCGAGTTCTCAGTCTCTTTTTCAAACTGTATCCGTAATGGTCATGACGATTGGTGGTTTGGCTGGCGCCAACATTGCCAATACACCTCTCCTTGCAACGTTACCAATTGCAGCGATGTTTCTCGGTACAGCAACCATGATGTTTCCTGCATCTATCCTCATGGCTCATATTGGTAGAAGAAAAGGCTTTATTTTGGGGGCATTATTAGGGGTAATCGGAGGGATTATTGCAGCTCTAGGAATTATGTATAGTTCACTGACGCTGCTCGCTGTAGGGACTTTTTGTGTTGGTTCTTATCAATCTTTTGCTCAGTTTTATCGCTTTGCAGCCAGCGAAGTTGCAGATGATGCTTTCCGTTCTCGTGCCATTTCTTTCGTAATGGCTGGTGGTGTGGTTGCTGCAATTATTGGCCCTACACTCGCGCGGTTTGGTGGTCCAATATTTAATCATTTGGAATATGTAGGTTCATTCCTCATTATTACGGTGGTATCACTATTAGCAATCGGAATTTTGTCTGGTCTGAAAATTCCAGATCAAGTAGAAGTAAAAACGGATTTTAGCGCTGGTAGACCGTGGTATCAGATCGTATCGCAGCCTACTTATTTAGTCGCTTTATTTGGTTCCATTACGGGGTATGGGATCATGATTTTAGGTATGACAGCTACACCTATTGCCATGCGTCATTCCCATCATGAACTCAGTGCAATTACCACTGTTATTCAACTGCATGTTTTAGGTATGTTCTTGCCCTCGTTTATTACAGGTAATTTGATAGCACGTTTTGGTACGCTAAAAATTATGCTGATGGGAGTAATGCTGTTCCTTTGCTATATAGCGATGGCTTTATCAGGCTTCCACTTCTTCTCTTTTGCAACATCATTAATTCTTTTAGGTGTAGGCTGGAATTTCTTATTTATTGGCAGCACTTCTCTGTTAACAGGGACATACACTTTAGAGGAGAAAGCCAAGGCACAAGCCATCAACGATATGACAGTTTTTGTGGTTGGGCTAATTTGTTCTTTTAGTGCTGGTGCTGTACTAGATATCTTTGGCTGGAAGGCGATGAATTTAGCTTTGCTTCCTTGGTTGGCAATTACTGCAATTTCTTTAATTTGGTTAAATTTAAAATCACAAAAGACATTATTAAGTTAATTCTCCAAATGCTTTGATATGCTGCTGTTCTTAGCAAAAACCTAAGAACAGCTTTTACCACCTTAAAAACACATATTAAAAAATACTTTTGAATTATGGATAACTCTCTTTAATCAATTTCTTATTTGCTCACAATTAATCTAAACTCAGACCGATACGCTGACAATCAAAGGTCTTTCTACGATGCCTTGTCACTCTTAAATAATGATTTCGAGAATGGTTGTTCATGCGAGTTTTTACAGCTTGCAAAGCACGTTGAATCTGCTTGTCATCCAAACAATTTACTGGGATACCTTTCAAATCGTGTTCTTCAAATGAAACTGCTCCATAACCATTGGTTACGTCCAACCATTGTTCACCAATTCTGCGCGCATGATCCGCTAGAGTGACAGTTTGTGCCCGTCCAGCATAGATACAGAATAACTGAACATAGTAGCCCTGCTCTGGATCATGTTTGATTTGCCACAGCACCGAATGAATGGAACGAAACAGCTCAGTATCTCTGGAGCGAATTAACTTTAGGAAAGCACTGAGGTAAAGATCTAGATCATATAAGCGAATCACTGATAGCACTTCAGGTTGAATACCTAAATAAATGGGAAAGATGGTCAATTGATCTTGTTGTTGTATACATTCTGATAAGAAGCGTTCAGCCTTTTTCACCTCTGCCTTATGCTGCTTCTGATCATCTTGATAATCCGCTTCAATCAACCCAGCTTGATCATGTACGTATTTGATAAAACCTTCCACTACATGATCAGGTAAGTCTTGAATAGAATCATAGAACTTAAACGCATTGGCTTTAAAGATGATCTGCTCAAGATACTTAAACACAATAATGGCAGCAATGTAATTATTCCCGTCCACAAAGAATCGTCTGGATTTCTTAATCAATGGAATGATCTGCTGTTTGAATTGTTCAATACTGATTTGATTGGCTAAGATTGCTTGAATAAAGTTTTCAATTTCACAAAATGTTTGAGATTCATTGTAAGTCGTCATGGTAAAACACATCCTAAGTTATTTACTTCATAGACTTAGGAGTGCCGTAACTTTTTAATGGTGATCTAACCTAGTATCCACATTGCTGTAAGGTTTGTGCTACACCTCTACGCCAATGCACTTCAAATTGGCCCGTACCAAAGCTGCGCATATATGGAATCTTTACACGTAAATGCTGTGCATACTTTTCAGGATTGACCAGATACATGGCAGCATTCAATGCATTACTGACTTCCACGGGATGATTGCATCGAATAGGACCTACCCCTAAGCGATCATTCCGCATAAACTTCTGCTTATGCTCCGTAGTATTACAATTAAAGTGCACGCCGATATTACCCGTAATACTGTTCCACATTTGCCAAACCTGATCAGCGAGATACCAGTCATTCTGACGTTTAGATGGATCATAAATTAGCAATAAGTGGCAATGATAGCCTTTATCTACCCCCTGCTCTAATGCCCATGCATAGCCCTGTAAACCCATGAAACATCCATCTTGATTGGCTATACGATTTCTTAAAATATTCATATGCTGTTGAACATCTTGAATACCTATATAGACCTGTTGCCCTTCGAGATAACCCAAATCAACACGCACAAATAACAGCTCAGAATAGTGTGTAATGAGTTTAGTCAGGTACTGATACAGTGAATTTCGATTCTGCTGTTCTTGCTGAATGAAACGATTCAGCTCATTCCAATAATTATTTCGATATTGATAGAGTACACAACATAGGGTTTGAACTTGCTGAGTATTGAAATTTAAACTGTGTGATATAGGTTGACCATTGAGAAAATGATCAATCCAGTACTTACACTGAATAAAATATTGGATAGATTCAGTGTAGTGAAGCTGTACTGAATAGAAGTGCTGAAAGGCTTCATATAATGTGCTGAGGGACTGTTTGAATTGTTGCTCATTCATCTGTTCAAAACAGACCTTATAAACAAAGTCTTCTATCGCAGTACAAAGATTAGATTCATTCCAAATCGGTGTAGTCAAATTCATGTTGTGATACTCATCATGTTAGGATTCATATCACAACCATGTCTGTAATCTTTTACTTGCTTACCCATATATATGAGTAAAGAATCAAGTAATAATAAAATAAGATATTGATAAGTATATAATTAGTATTAAATATAATAACTTTAATAACCCGCTAAGCTCTATCTATGGCTTAACAATGAATTGGTTAGACGGACTGAGCATAAAACACATGACTTAACCTAACAGATTAAAGCTAAAGTTAATTTAATGGTTTCTTCAAATGCCCTCTAAACGAACGTGAGAAACTATATTGTAAATTTTCAATACGATAAATGCCTCGTTCACTCTTTTTCTTTTTGTCTTCTGGTAGATGTTCAAAGATAAAAATCTGCAACTCTGCTGGAAAGAAAAACTTCTCTGAAAGTGTTATATAGTTAATCACTCGATCACTGAAATCTGAAATAAGTTGATTATTGTTCTTACCAATTCTACATATCGGCACTCGTAAGCTTTTTTTGGACTCACTGATATTGCTCATTTCCGCAGTGAAGAATAGATGACTGTACTTCTTTGTTCTTCGCGTAAAATTGAAACTCTCCCAGGAATGAATCATTGTATGTACAATGCTTAGTTGCTCCTCGGCAAGTTTGTCTTCCACAAAAAAAACTACTCGGAAATAAAAATCATTCTTGCCATCATATTCCCAGGTTCCCATGTAGCCAACAATAGACTTAAGATTTGAATTTGATCTAAATGAGTTGAAAAAATCCTTTTTTATTTCAGCAAAATTAAACTTCCCATCGCTTGGCCCTTTAATAAAGAAATTTAAAGAAAAAAGGTATAGTTTTTTATAAGTACAAAGCAAATCAATAAAGTACTTATCAAACTTCCTTTTCTTTTCTTGAAAAGAGCTATCTAAGTTTTGGGTATGTCGAACAGCTGCTAATTTTTCCTTATAGGTTGACACTTTTTTGTTTAAAAACTCGATAACTTCAGTGTGTAACTCTGGCATCGTATCTAATTTTCGCCCTTCTGCTTGCTCAACTCGTTTATAAAACATCCTTAACTTCAAATTCATATTTCTTTCATCTGGACTCACCAAGACATAGGAATTGTTTAACTTTCTCAATTCCCTAAAATTAGCATCATTCTTATCAAAAAAAAGACCAATTCTTGGGCTTAATTCATTCACCGAATAAATTTCGAACTGTGCCAAATAGGTTAAATTGCCAAAAACAGAACTTAGCATTAATTCGTCTTTTGCATATTGTGTTGGGTAAAAAACCTTTTCTGGTTGTTCAAAATTTTTCAGTGTTGCTCCTTCTTTAGTTCGAACAAATAAAGGACCAGACACAAATAAGTCCGATTTTAACCCTTCAATTTTATTTAGAAAAACTTCAACATTTCTCAATTTTTCTAGATTAGTCATCCATTGCTCTTCAATAAGTTTTGGATGATAAAAACCACTTACACGCCAACGAGCGATCATTTCATCAAAAGTATTATTAATAACCCTTTCTTTTGCGGAAAAATTCAAATTAGATCCCACTAAAACAATTACTTAGATCCAATAAATAACATGTTTTTGTATATCATATAAGTGATTTTGTTCAACTAGAGCACAACTTTGTTTAAAAAAAAATTTAACATTAAATTAAATATAATAATAAAAAGTTATAAATTTTATTTTATAGCAATAACCAACTTTAACAATTTTTCATTTTTTCTTAAATTGTTCATCAATACTTCATCTAAATAAATTGTATTGAATGGGCTTTTATTCTTTAAGGCATAAGACAAATCATTTGACTGAAGCATATGTTCTAACTGGCGGTTTTCTTCAACCAATTCACTTTGCTGTTTTTGCACATGGTGACGTTTGTAATATTTAAAATCCGTATCAGTACCATGAATAAGCAACTGATCATTTGTCTCAATATATTTTTTATTTTCTTCAATTTTGCTTATAATTTGCTGGCGATCATACTCAAGAAACCTATTTTTCAACTCAGGCAATATGTCTCGTACTGCTGCATTCACACTCGACCATTTACCCTGAATTGCGGCTCTTTCTTTCAATAAATCATAAAAAATTGCTAATTTGGGGTACACGGTTTTTTCATAGCGCATCCGCATATTACGAATACCTTTAACCTTATTTTTAATTTTTGGCCGCATAATCGCAGCATAGTCAATTCCCATTCGCTCATAATCACGCATAAATTGCTTAAAAGCGACTTGCGTTTCTTTTATGCATTCGTCGTTGTAGTTTTTGATTATGTGCACCAAGTCGCTCAAAAGCGCCTGAAAATCAGATCCTTTTAAAATAATAGAATTACAAGTACATTCTTGGTTCAAATCCATATGTGCAAAAATTTTCTTTTTTTCTTGATTACTATACTCAGACCGGTAAGGCATACACCCCTCTACATTGAAGTAGCATAAATAATTATGAAAAACCTCTTCTAGCATTTCACCGATTTCAACGGCTAATTGATTATTCTCCATACAACCACCATACTTATATTTTTCATACACTTAAATAACAATTCTAATAGAGTAAAATAATACCTGTCTAGCATTACTGACCTATGTACTTATACAACAATACACTGCATCCATATATCGCACTTCATACAAGCTGATACAAAATGGATGCACTCAAACTTAACACTATTGACTATTTATTTATCAAATATAGATCAATGACGGTCGAGCTGATGACAATAGTTACAGACTATTATCCTCACCTTAGTAAAGCTGAAGCATTGAGAAAGGCAAATAATCAAGAATTTCCTTTCTCAGTATTCAAAATCGATAAAAGTAAACGCGCACCATTTCTGGTGCACATTAAAGATTTCGCCGATGTTTTAGATAAGCAATATTTTGAGGCTTCCAAAGATTACACTACATTTCATCGATGAGGCTAAACACCTCATCTATTTACTATCCCATTAACTGAGCACTCCACAATTAGTCAAATATAATTAAAAGCTAAGAATCAATTATTTGATCATTAACAATATTCCCGTTTTGCATCGTAATCACCCTATCAACTGATGTGATTGTTTCTGGTCGATGCGCAATTATTATTCGGGTAATATTTAATGACTTAATCATCTTGTTAATTTCTTTTTCTTTAATTATATCTAAGTGGCTAGTCGCTTCATCCAAGAAAAGGATTTTAGGCTTCTTATAAAGTGCCCGCGCCAATAATATTCTTTGCTTTTGTCCTCCAGAAAGTACATTTCCCATATCCCCCACTAAAGTTTGATATCCCATTGGCATAGATATAATCTCATCATGAATTGCAGCCATTCGAGAACACTCTTCAACCCAATTTTGTTGCACATTCTGATCAAAAAAACTAATATTTTCTAATATTGATCCTGCGAATAAAACATCATCTTGAGCAACATAAGCAACTTGAGCCCTAAGCCTATTTTTCGCGATACTTTTTATACTTTGCCCACAAACCTTAATGTCACCGTGAACTGGTTTTAAGTTACCTAATAGCAAATTCATAAGAGTTGTTTTACCACAACCGGTAGGTCCGATAATAGCTAAAGATTGGGCTTCAGGAACATAAAAATTTAGACCATTAATTATCCAAGGCTCATCATCAGAATATCTGAACTTCAATGATCTTACTTTAATTTCTGTCGTAATATTCCCTTCATTAAAATCAGAATCTAACAAGATGCTATCTGCTTTTTCTGGATCAGATAGAACTATGTCAGCTAAGCGCTCTCCATGTAGAGTAAGCATTTTAACTTCAACAAATTTATCTATCAGTGAACTAACTCTACTTCCGAATTGATTTTTATAGGCAAGGAATGCCATTAAAATACCAACTGTAAATTCACCATTTATTACAAGGTTTGCTCCTACCCATATAATAATAATATTCTGTAAGCCAAATAATAATGTATTCACAAACTCAAACATTAAGTTAAGCTTTTGAGTAATTAGTCCAGCATTAATTTGCTCCACAAATAGACTTAACCATGTTGCCTGTCTCATGTCCTGTTTTTCAAATTGTTTTATTGTTTTTATACCTCGCATGGTTTCCATGAAATGTGTATTTTGCTTTGCTGCATGAACAATTTGATTTTCTGTAGCTTTTCTTAGTGGTGCATACCAAATCCAGCGGATGATTGCATATAAAACCATACTTATCACAGCGATCATTGCTAATTTGGGACTATAAACAAACATCAGAACAAGTGTCAAAATGGTCATTAGACCATCAAGAATAGCTGTAATAAACGATGTAGTTAATGTTCTTTGAATTGCATCTATAGAACCAAATCGAGAAATAATATCACCAAGGTGGCGTTTCTGAAAAAAACTAGTTGGTAAATTTATTAAATGATGAAAAATATTTGCTTTCCATTGTACATTCAATGTGGTTGACATATGCATAATAACCCAAGACTGTAAAAGGCTAATCAAACTACTTAGAGCCATCAATAAACCAAAACCAATTGCTAAAGTAGTTAGAAGGTTCAAATCTGCAGAGACAATTGCATGGTCAATTACCCACTGCATAAAGAATGGGCTAATTATGGCAAACACTTCTAGAACTAATGCTAAGATTAAAATTTGACCCAATGATTTCCATAATCCACGAATTTCACCAAAGAGATTAAATATCTTGATACTAGTTTTATCTTTTTTTTCCTCAAAATTGGAATCAGGCCATAATTCCAAAGCAATTCCTGTAAAATGTAACGATACTTCTGAGTGACTAAGCTGCCTCTCACCAGATGCAGGGTCTATAATTGTAACTTTTGTTCTTGATACACTTTTTAATACAACAAAATGATTCATGTCCCAATGGAGAATACAAGGTAATCTCAGCTTATTTAGCTCATCAAGTTCCAACTTTAACGGACGTGCAACTAAGTGTAATTGGTTTGCAATTCTAATTAAGGTTGTAAGTGTTATCCCCTTTTGTGAAATTGGATACTTTTGTCTTAAAGTAAATAAATCCGAGTCATAACCGTAATAACCTGCAATGATTGCTAAACAAGCTAAGCCACATTCAGAGGATTCCGTTTGCAATATTACAGGGACTTTTCTTCCTAAACCAAAAGAAAGGCGGTCAAGATAACGCATAAATTAAAGTTTTCCTGTAATACTAAACAACGGCTCTAATACCCACTCATATAATTGGCGAGTTTCATGCATGATATCTCCTTCAAGCACCATACCTGCTTGTAATGGCATATCATGACCGTAAGCCTTTACAGTCTGTTGTTCTAATTCTACTCTTACTAGGTAGACAGGCTCATTACTTAGTTGTTCTTGTGCTGAAATTGTGCCTATAGTTTTTAAATCTTGACTTGCCACAGCAGTCTTTGCTACTGACAGAATTTTTGCTTTAGCATGCCCAAATTTTTGATACGGATAGGCTTTGTATCTAAGTAAAACAAGATCACCCGCTTTGATGAAACCAATTGCATGACTGGGTACATAAAGTTGTGCTATCAAAGATGTATTTTCAGGAAGAATTGTACTTAATGGTTTCGATAAATCAATAAATTGGCCAACCTCTGCGTTAACATTGCCGATAATTCCTGACGTATGGGCATATACAGCGATACGTTGTTTTGATTGCATTTCAATTAACTCTTGTGTATTAGTCGACAACAAACGCTCTAACTCTTCTATTTCGTTATTTTGTTTGTTTTTTAATCCCGCTAGGTTTATTTGGAGCTCGTTCAATTGTTTTTGAAATGTAATTTTTTCACGCTCTAATGACTCATATTGAGTAATCTCACTTAATAAGTCTGTTTTTTTAGCTTCATATTCTTCAAAAGACACCGCATTCTGGCTAAGTGCATTCGCATAGCGTCGTTGATTTATTTTCGCCAAATCGACACGACTTATTTGGTTAATAATTAAATTTTCTATTTTCATTAAGTTTTCTTTAGATAAATTTATTTGATTGAGAGTAACTTCTCTTTCATTTTGATGAAGTTGATGTAACCTCAAAATTTCATTTTGAATCGAAAGCTCTTTTAATTTCGTCTGCGCTGATAATGCGGCTGCTGTATCACCATGCTCGCCATAGCTTGTGATTGAAATAACAAAGAGAATATCCCCTTTCTTTACCGCCTTCCCTTCATAAATATTTTTTTTAACTACAACTCCTTGATGGGTAGGATAAACTTGAATCAATCCCGACTGAGGGGTGAGTTGACCTTTCACAGTGCTTCGCTTGGTGTAAGTACCAAATATTGAAAATAAAATAATTACGAAACCTGCACACATTGCACAACCAGTCAAAAACGTAAAACTAAATGGACGAGAGAGAACAATACTTCCAGTCCATTTAATTTTTTGGGAGTCTAATGCTTCTTTACGAAATAAATTTGAACTCATTTAATTGATTACTTCACAAGTCCAATAACATTTTCTAATGCAAGCTTAAATAGGAGTTTATTTACTTTTTCTGAAGAATAAGAATCAAACTTAGAGGATACTTCTGCAACAGACGAGTAAGGATTATCAAATAAATATTGTATGAGCTCTAAACTTATAGTATCTACATTTACTTTATTACCATTAATAATCACAAATCCTTCTTCAAAAAAATAAATTAAATTTGCATTTAGACAAATTTTTTGATTTATATTTAACTCTTGGACTTTACAATTTCCAAGTACATCCAAGGATAAAGTAGAAGCTACATGATGATTCTGTAGATGATGCGCCATAAAACTCTGATAATATTCTTTTTCTTTTAAAATTTCAGAAAACTTTTCATTGATTCCATCAAGTAAAGCTTTATCACATTCAAAATTAGTAAAGTTATTTCTGGATTCTAATATGGCAGGAATAAAATTCTGTAACCATTGCATATATTCAAAGCCTGTAGGAGCAAACGATGCAATAGCCAAATGGAATGTTTCTTCGTCAAGTGGTAATGGATCATGCCACCAACCACGTGGAATATATAATATATCACCTGCTTCAAGAACAACATCCATATAAACCTCTTCTGGCTCTTGAATATCAGAAAAGTATTTGGTTTGTTGCATATATAGAGGCAATTCAAAATTTGGTTTTTTAAGAATCCAACGCTTTCTTCCCAATAACTGCACAGCATAAACATCTCGTGTATCCCAATGACTTTTATAAGATGACTTAGAGCTAAATGCAGCATAACCACCTGTAATCGTATGAGCCTCAGCGAAACTAGAAATTTGTCGACTAAAATTATCTATAATCGGTTCATTTTTAATTCTATTGTAAACTAATGTTGCACCTTTTCTTAAGTAATCATACAAATTAGATGTAATATATCTATATTCTTTTACGCCTAAATTATCATAAGCTTCAATATATTCCTCTTTAGATACCTCATAGCCATTCATAAGCTTCAAATCCCGATGGGAAATATCTGCTCTACTATAAATCTCATTTACATCAGACCAAGAAAAACCCTTATAATCAAATACTTGTTTAAAAATCAATGGTTTTTTATATAGAAATTCGCGCTTAAACACATCTTTATTAATATTAAACTCAATTAACATATTTACCCCAAAAAATAAAAGCTGCCTGACCAGAATGTCAGGCAAAAATTAACAATGATAAAAACTATTTATTAGTAATTTCCACCATCCTTTCCGTAATTAGTACCATCATTACAATAGTCGTTGCCATCAGATGTTAATTTATCAATACCTGTAGCTATCCAAGATTGGACAGGTGTATGTTTATTAATTAAATTTCCGACAGCATAACCAGCTGAAAATGCTCTTGCTAAAGGTATAACTCTAGTTGCAGCATTAATAACATGTGCACTCACTGGTGGCTTATAATTTTTAAAATCATCAGGACCTACAGCTCCTGACACTAAATCTAATTCTTTTAACGTTAAATTTCTCAACAGAAAATTCCTATACAAAAAAGTCTAAAATTATGCTTAATATTATTAAAAAGAATCCAATTCTACCTAAAACATGTGCGAATACCCCTATCGGTGATAGATAATTAATTTCAAGTTTAAAAATATTATTTAAAGTCACTTTCATATTTAAATTTTCATAAGTCATTAGAACACCTAGTTCAATGAATATTAAAAACAACCCTATTAGACTTATAATACTAACTATATCAAGTTCATTTTTTAAAAATACTAATTGAAAAGCAAAAGCAAGTGATATAAAAGCCAAGAGGAAGGAAATATACTTAAAATATTTTTCTGACAAAAAATACTCCTTATGAGTCTTATCTTTAGAATTTCATGCATTCTAAACGAGAATAAAACCCATTTAAAGTATTGACATTGAGAATTATTATTATTTTCTTTTACTTTTTTTTATTTTCTTAATATCAAGAAACAATACTTAAGGAAATCTAAAAAAATACTGTTTTTTATCCATCAATTTCTACAATATTAAAATTCAGCAATAAGTTGTTGCACATCATCCCAATGTATAATATTTCTTCTCGGCTTCACAGATACATAGCGCTGTAAACTACTCCAAGAATCATGCAAGCTTACTTTCTGAATTTCTGGGATGGTAAAACTCTGTTCTGCTAGTCGAGTGCAACCTTCATGCCTTAAGTCATGAAAGCGTAAATCTTCAATACCCAATATTTTACAAGCTTCTCTGAACTCTTTACCCAAACTTTTAGGATTCAAGGGTAATAGTAAATTTTCATCATGCCCAAGCTTCAACATCCGTTCACGAACTTCTGACTGCTTTAATCTTTTAATCATTTCCTTACAAGGATCAAGGACATCAAATGATTTATGATTACCTTTAGAGCCATTTGGATTTTTTAGATCATGCACTTTCCATGTTGAGTGATGTGAATCATAATCTCGAAGAAATAATCGTGTTAATTCAGCTTCACGTCTGCATGAGAAAATAGCAAACCACATAATCAAATGCATTGGATACTTAGAACCATAACGGTTTAGCTTCCATCGCTCTGTAAAATACTTCGTCAATGCAATCAGCTCATCCGTTGAAGGAAGTCTGTCTCTTTTTTGACTAGATGATATTTGGCGTGTTTTTCTTAACTGAGCCGTAGCCTTATCAAAACCATTTAAATCAATATCCATTTCCCACATAACAGCAGCATGAGAAAGTACACCACGGATATGTAAAAGCTCATGTTGCTGCGTACTAGTCGCAATAGGCTCAAGTTCCAAATGAGGCACTCCTCCCTTCCTTAAAGCAACATGCTCGGCCAAATGTACTGATTTTATTTTTGTGATAATATTGCGCGCAATTGGTAGCTTCTTAATTAAGAGCAGAGAATAGCGTTTCGTCCTTCCGTACTCGCTCCCGACTTCATCCAAATATTTATCTATGGCATCTGATAGAGTCAAATCAATCAGCTTTTCTTTGCCAAGCAAAATATCAGGATTTTCTTGAATTTCGACTTCTCGTTTCTTAACCCAGTTTTCAGCTAACTTCTTTGAGTGAAATGTTTTACTTTCAGAGAACGTAGGAAAGCCCTTTCGATTGATTCGAATCGCAGCACGATAGTTAACTTTACCATCTGCACCTTTCCTTGCTGTAATTGACCCCATAATTTACACCACAACCTGTTTTTTTGATTATGGTGTAAAATTTGGTGTAAATGCAAACCGATTAACCCACTTAAACACAGGTTAGAACAGATTCGCGCAGGTTGCGAAATATAGATTAAAGGTATGATTTTTAATGACTATTAACAAAAACATTGAAAACACTCAATCTCCGCGAATCAGTGTTGCACCGATGATGGATTGGACAACCAAAGACTACCGTTTTTTTGCGCGTTTATTTAACCCTAATGTGATTTTATATACCGAAATGGTCACTACTGGTGCCATTCTTTTTGGTGATGCCAAACGCCATCTTGACTTTAACCATGAAGAATACCCTATCGTTTTGCAGCTCGGTGGCTCAAACCCCAAAGACCTTGCAACCTGTAGCAAAATGGCGCAAGACTGGGGCTATGATGAAATTAACTTGAATGTTGGCTGCCCAAGCGACCGCGTACAAAATAATAAGATTGGCGCATGTTTAATGGCAGAGCCTGACTTAGTCGCAGAATGTATTGCCGAAATGCGCAATGCAGTGGATATTCCTGTCACCGTAAAACATCGTATCGGCATTGATGACATGCACTCATATGAAGAAATGCTGCATTTTGTCGATACAGTCGCTAAAACAGGTTGTGATAATTTTATCGTGCATGCGCGTATTGCGTTATTACAGGGTTTATCTCCAAAAGAAAACCGGGAAGTTCCTCCGCTGCGTTATGAAGATGTCTATCGCCTCAAGCAGGAACGCCCAGAATTACTTATCGAAATTAACGGCGGAATTAAAACCTTTGCCGAAACAGAACAACATTTACAGCATGTAGATGGTGTCATGATTGGTCGTGAAGCCTATCACAACCCATATTTATTGGCAGAACTTGGACAACTTTGGCAACTGGATGCACCAGACCGTTTTGAAATTATGGAGCAAATGCTGCCTTATATTTCGAAACGCATGGCTGAAGGTGCACCTTTGTCAATTTTGACTCGTCATATTCTCGGTTTATTCCAGAACTTGCCAGGTGCACGCAAGTGGCGTCAGGCACTCAGCGGTGGCAATGCCAAAACATTTGCTGATGTAGAAAATGCAATCATCAACATTAAAGAAGCGATGAAACGAACTGAGGATTATTTACGAGAACAATCCGTCTAATCACAATTCAAGATTTACTCTGTTAAAAAACTCGGTATCTGGTGAATCTAACGATGATCTTTAGAGATCATCGTTGCAAATGATGTCGTAAATATTCAGCACTTTTCTGTATCACTTCATCTGCATTTTTATTCCAAATCATTACGACATCGGACAAACTATTTGCAGCCTCTAAAGGAATGAGCCTCACTTGTTCAGGCAAAATATCAGTAAATTCTTCTGGAACAATACAAATTCCAATCTCGGCGGCAACCAACTGAAGTTGGGACACTTTACGAGACTGAATCGGTGCTTTTTGAGGTGTAAAACCCGCACCGAGACAAAGGTTTGAGACTAAATAACTGAGCCCACCCCGTTCAGCATGCGGTGTCGAGACAAACTTTTCGTGTCTTAACTGCTGAATTTTGATGCTTTTCTCCATCGCCAAAATATGGCTTGGATACAGGGCAACATACAAGGGCTCATGGTAAAGCTTTTCTACATGTAACTCATCTAGGTGATTTAAAACAGGGGGACGAATAAAACCGACATCAATATGACCCGTCTTGAGCGCTAGAACCTGATCTTCTGAAGATAAAGTATTCAGCTCAAAATGCACATTGAGATGCCTTGAAGCTTGATTAAATACTTTGACTTTTTCGAAACTCATTGTAACGGTACTTGAGTGTGCAATTTTAATGAGTCGATTTTTACCATCTGCAATATCTTTAGATTTTTCAATAATATGTTCTAAGTTCAATACATTATTTTTAAGCTGAGCATAAAAAAATTGCCCCGCTTTGGTCAGCTTTATTTTTTTATCAGCCCGATTAAAAATTTCAAATCCAACTTCTTCTTCCAAAAGCTTGATCTGTCGGCTCAAAGCAGATTGGGCAATGAATAACTTTTCAGAAGCCGCGATAAAACCGCCTTCCTCAACAATGCTAATCAGATAATTAAATTGCTTAAGTGTTGCCATTATCATCTCAAAATTAGATTAACAGTTATTTTTTCTATATTAGATTAGATCAATTAATTTAACTAGACTGGGCTTAAGTAGCTTAGATAAGAGAAAGAAAATGGGTTTATCCAAACAAATATTGGTGCTAATTGGCATCATCGGTGCGCTTCTATTGCTCAATTTTTACGATGGTTTTATTTCGAAACAAACGGGAAAAAGCACACAGCCAATCGAGTGGTCTTTTTTACAAGACTAATTTCTATCGATGCTTCAACTATATTCATTCGTAGGCGTCTTTTAAGAACTTGATAAGTTTAAAAACTCTTTTCTTTTTTCTATTCATTTAAATTTTTTATCAGCTATGGGTGACATAAATATATTGATCTATGTCGCCCAATTAAACCTAAAATCAGCCTTGTTACTTCGCTTTGATGTGATCTAATTTTTTTAGTACTTCTGCGACTGCAATCATGGCAAAACTAGACGTGACCACGACTGCTGAACCATAACCGCCACAGCGCAAACCCGCGCTTGGACAAACATCGGCACTCGAAAATGGATTATCAATCGAATACACACAAGTAATTCCAAATTTTTCTTTAGGTTTTTTACAAATCCCTTTCGAACGCAATTGCGCACGCAATTTGGCTAACATCGGATCTTGTTCAGTTTTGGATAAATCTGCGACTCGAATTTTTAGTGGATCAAGCTTACCGCCAGCTCCTCCCGAAACAATTAACGGAATTTTATTAAAACGGCAATGTAACATCAGCGCCAATTTGGCTTTGACATCATCAATGCAGTCTAAAATTAAATCAGGGGCATTGCTGAGCAACTCTTTGACATTGTCTGGCGTTAAATAATCATCAATCAGATTAATTTTAATTTTCGGATTAATTGAGCGGCAACGTTCTGCCATGACTTCAATTTTTTCACAGCCCAGTGTTGATGTCATCGCAGGTAATTGACGATTAATATTTGAGGCTGCAACCACATCCATATCGACCAAGGTCAGCTCACCAATACCTGTACGCGCCAAGGCTTCCACTGCCCAAGAACCAACGCCACCAATTCCAATCACCATGACATGACTTTGTTCATACCCTTGAAATGCTGGTTCTCCATAAATTTTAGCTACGCCAGCAAAACGGCGGTCATATTCATCATCTAGGAGTAAATCAGTCATAGGGAGATCAAATCAGAAAAAGAATCGCGAGCATTTTATCAAATTCAATTTAAAAGTTGCGGATTAATATTCAGTCCAGGCACTTGGGAACTGGATTGCATCAGCTTTATTTGCATTCAATACATAAGTCTTACGTTGATTCATGGGCAGTTGATCTGAAGATGGCGACAATGTACGAACATAGTGATATTTCATACGCCATGTATTCGCTTGTTGATATTCAATATTCAGTACCAATTTTTCTAAGTCATGACAATGTTCCCCTGACTGGGCATAATCTTGTTCCGAAAAACAAGCTCTAATCATTCTTGAGACAGAAAATGGAATATTCTGAAAAATCTGTTGATATTTACCCTGAGGATTGAGCTGTAAAAAGTCCGCCACTTCTTCCGTCATGCCCCCACCCGAGTACATCTCATCCCAACGTTGAATCAAAGCAATACTGTAATCTTTATCATTGATGGGAAATAAGACGGGATAAAGATGTAAAGCATCAGTGCGAACAAATTTACCATTTTCATCGAGTAAATCTTCTGGTGCGACAGGGCCATCCACAGTCCAATGTGGATTCTGCGTAAGTGGTTGATAATTTGAAAAATCCCAATAATTACGTAATTGATAACTTTGCGCATTTTCTTCTAGCTCAAATAGTTTCAATTTGGCAATTACATAATGATGTTTAGGCTGATTCGGAACCTGATAAAGTTGCCATGTGGCAGCAGTCTCACAGGAAATCTTGAGCTGAGAACAAATACTTTCTCGCTGCGCCTGCGTAATTTTTTGTGCTTTTAATATCTGGGCCTGCGGATTTGCATGGCTCCAAACAGGAAATAGGCATACACATCCAGCCAATAATAATTTCAACATACAAATGATCTTAAAATTTTGTTTTATATGTGAATCATACCAGAGCCTTAGCTATAAAGACTCTGGCAGATGATGATTGAATAAGAGTAACTCTAACTTGCAATTAAATGACGCAGCACATAATGCAAGATTCCACCTGCTTTGAAATATTCAACTTCGTTGAGCGTATCAATACGGCATAGCACAGGGAACGAATCGCGAGAGCCATCAGTTCGGGTGACTTCCACTTCAAAGGTTTGATGCGGTGCCAAATCATCCGATAAACCTAGAATCGAAATACTTTCATGCCCTGTCAGATTTAAACTATGTCGATTCTGATCAGACATAAACTGCAATGGCAACACACCCATGCCAACCAGATTTGAACGGTGAATCCGCTCAAAACTTTCTGCAATGACGGCTTTTACCCCAAGTAAATTGGTACCTTTTGCTGCCCAGTCGCGCGAAGACCCCGTACCATATTCTTTGCCTGCAATAATCACCAAAGGTGTCCCTTGTTGTTGATAGAGCATGGCAGCATCATAAATTGCCAGTTTCTCACCACTTGGAATATGCAGAGTGTTACCACCCTCTTCTCCGCCTAACATTTCATTTTTAATGCGAATATTGGCAAATGTGCCGCGCATCATCACTTCATGATTCCCACGACGTGAACCATAGGAGTTAAAATCTTTCGGCTCAACCCCATGCTCTTGGAGATAGCGACCTGCGGGACTGTCTTTTTTAATATTTCCTGCTGGGGAAATATGGTCCGTGGTGACCGAATCTCCAAGTACTGCCAGTATTCGCGCATGTTCAATATTATGTAATGAATTCAGAGGTTGCCCAATATCTGCGAAAAATGGCGGATGGCGGATATAGGTAGAATGCTCGTCCCATGCATAAGTCTGACTTTGTGGAATTTTAATCGCCTTCCAACTGGCATCGCCTTCAAATACCGCAGCATATTCTTTATGAAACATGTCAGTATTCACTTTCTGCAACACTTCGTCTATTTCTGCCTGACTTGGCCAAATGTCTTTTAAATAGACCGCTTCGCCATGTATACCCAATCCAATCGGTTGGGTGGTTAAATCTAAACGAATATTCCCTGCCAAACCAAAAGCAATCACCAAAGGGGGTGAAGCCAACCAGTTGGTTTTCACCAAAGGATGTACTCGCCCTTCAAAATTACGATTGCCCGATAACACCGAAGCGACATTTAAATCATAACAATTGATAGCTTCTTCAATGGGTTCAGGTAAAGGTCCTGAATTACCAATACAGGTAGTACAACCATAACCAACCAAGTTATAACCCAACTGATCGAGATAAGGCGTTAGCCCTGCGGCATTCAAATAGTCCGTTACCACTTTAGAACCAGGAGCCAAGGAGCTTTTTACCCAAGGTTTGCGCTGTAGACCTTTTTCAATGGCTTTTTTAGCAAGCAGACCTGCCGCCAACATTACACTTGGATTAGATGTATTGGTACAGGAGGTAATCGCTGAAATCACCACATCACCATGTACCAATGGGTACTGTTTACCATCGATTTCACAGAATGCACTTTCATGTGTGATATTGGATTTTTGCGCATCGACCGCCGTACCACCGCCCCCTTCATTTTCTAAACGTGCTTTATCTTCTTTGGCAGGTTTTAAACTCAGCTCCATTAAGGCATCAAAAGTTTGTGGTACATCTGCCAGTAAAACCCGATCTTGTGGGCGTTTAGGACCCGCAACACTCGCCACAACCGTCGACATGTCCAAACTGAGGGTATCGGTGAACACAGGCTCATCACCTGCATTGCGCCATAAGCCCTGTTCTTTACAATACGCTTCAACCAAGGCAATACGTTCATCGCTGCGTCCTGTTAAGCGCATATACGCCAGCGTTATTTCATCAACTGGGAAAAAACCACACGTTGCACCATATTCAGGTGCCATATTAGCAATCGTTGCACGGTCAGCCAAAGGCAAATCCGCCAGACCATCACCATAAAATTCAACAAATTTACCCACTACCCCTTTTTGACGTAGCATTTGTGTAATGGTAAGAACTAAATCCGTTGCCGTTATGCCCTCACGCAATTTTCCCGTGAGTTTAAAACCAATTACTTCAGGAATGAGCATAGAAATGGGTTGTCCTAACATGGCCGCTTCAGCCTCAATCCCACCCACACCCCAACCCAAAACGCCTAAACCATTAATCATGGTGGTATGCGAATCTGTACCGACTAAGGTATCTGGAAAGGCAAAGGTTTCCCCATCTGATTCACCCAACCAGACAGCTTGCGCTAAATATTCCAGATTCACCTGATGGCAAATTCCCGTACCAGGAGGGACCACACTAAAGTTATTAAAGGCAGACTGCCCCCAACGTAGGAACTGATAACGCTCACCGTTACGCTGCATTTCAATTTCAACATTTTCAGCAAATGCACGACCACTGGCAAAATGATCGACCATGACGGAGTGGTCAATCACCAAATCGACTGGAGATAAGGGATTAATTAGATTAGGATCACGGCCAGCTTGTGCGACTGCTGCCCGCATGGCAGCTAAATCGACCACCGCAGGCACGCCCGTAAAATCTTGCATCAGGACTCGCGCAGGGCGATATTGAATTTCTTGTTCTGAGCTTCGGGTTTGCTGCCATTCCACAATCGCCAAAACATCATCTGCTTTGACCGTTACACCATCTTCAAAGCGCAATAAATTTTCTAATAAGACTTTGAGTGATTTGGGGAGTTTTGACAGTTCTCCCAGTTGTGACTGGGCTTGTGCCAAACTAAAAATCTGATAAGTTTTAGAACCAACTGTAAAGGATTGTAAGGCATTAAAACTATTGATTTGACTATACTTTGCCATAGGTGGGTCCTCCGGCGTGCATGATTATTTTTTATTCCATTGTTCTTTTATAATGTAGGTCAAATCATCCTGTTTAATGTTGTGGATTAGTAATTTCCCCATAACTTTATTTTAATTGTGCAGTCGCAAACTTTGTTGAGTATTTCGCCACACTTGCTCTGCCAAGTCAGTTTCATCGCACTGCAAAGTCTGTGCTAAACCCTTTAATACATAAGGTAAATTGGCGGGAGTATTGCGGGTTCGTTGTTGAGTTGAAATTTGACAGCAAAGCGGTGTCATATCTGGACAATCAGTTTCCAATACCAAATGTTCAGAACCAATTTCCTGTACTACTCGATGCAGTTTTTTCGCATTCGGATTGGTGATTTGCCCTGTCACACCAATTTTAAATCCCAGTTTAATGAAGGCTTTGGCTTCTTCCACACCACCACTAAAAGCATGTGCAATGCCACCGAATTGAAATTTTTGCTTTTTCAGTAAGGCCAGTGTTTCTGCATGCGCTTTACGGATATGTAACAACACTGGTTTTTGGTAATGCATTGCCAGTTCGAGTTGCTGTTGAAAATAATCCTGCTGTTGGGCAAATAATTCAGGCTGCTTATGCTCGGCTAGAAAAGTGTCTAACCCAATTTCCCCAACAGCAATGCAATTATGTTGCTGTAAGAATGATTCAAGTTGCTGTAAATGTTCTGGTCGATGTTGTTCAATATAAAAAGGATGTAAACCTGGTGCTAAATAAACCTGCGGTACTTCTGATAAATGAGTTAGAAATTGTTGGGTATTCAGCAAGTCCGAAAATCGTGATGCTACAAAACCAATCAGGACTAAAGCCTCAACCCCTGCTGCTTTGGCTTGATACGCCAATAGTTCCCGATCTATATCAAAATCGGGAACATCAAAATGGGTATGGGTATCAAATAAACGTGGCAGCATGTTCAAGCCCGTTACTTACTTGGCTCGCTGGCAGCACTGGCAACTGCTTCACTGGCAAACTCAGGTAAGTACTGCTTTTTTAGAATCGTCTGCAATTGCTCATACGGAATAGTTAAGCGGGGTAATCCAACCACATACGGTCCAATTTCATATTCGCCATATTGCAAAATTAAGCCTTGCTTACTCAAATAGTAATTATCGCTCAGCTTAAATTTCCACGCCTGCTCGTATTCTGAAACATCATTCGCCAGTTTGGACTCAATCACCCATGTTTTAAAAGCTTCATGTGCTTGATTTTCAAGTGCTGCCAATTGATTCGGTGCCAATACCTCATTCAATTTGACCAGTTTTTTCTTTTCTAAATCAAAATTATAGTATTGCTGCGAAGAAGATCCATGTGCTCCGCCCAGGTAGCTGCTACTGTTTAAAACTACCGTAACCAATGGTCCTTTGGCGTTGAGAATGGTCGGCTTAATCATCACACTAATTTTATGACTCGAACTTAGTGCTTTAATCTCTTGATCTAATTTTAAAAATGCTTGGGTATAAGGTTGCAATTGTTGTTCAAGCTGTTGTTTTACTGTCTTGGCTTGCACCACTGCTTGTGATGCTGCAACTTCTGCCGCTTGAGCGGTAGAGGCAGCTTGATCGGTCGGTAACTCTGGAGAAACAGACAAAGTTTGCTGAACTTTTTTCAAAATCTCAGCATCGATATATGCATCAATAAATGGCTGATTGCTGTTGAGTCGCTCAATAGTCATTTCTGGGCAATTCTTATCATCACACTCAGGTAAATTGAGTTGTAATTTTTCCGAATCTCCAATCAATTGACTCGCTTGCTCTTGTGCCTGTGTTGAAGATGCCGCCGTCTCTGCTTGCTCATTTTCAACTTTTTTAGGCTGACATGCAGTCATCAGTATGGCCACCGTCAATATACTTAAAGTCCAACTTACTTTCTTTATTGTCATTTGACTCAAACCTTTATTCATGTTTTCACTCGTCATCTCACGCCCATCAGGGCTTCAATCACGTTAACTAAAACATATTTTTATAAATATCTGCTTTTAAAACCTGTTGCGTTTGTGCTTTGCTTAAGTAAATATCCAGTTGCTTACCTTCTTCCACAATTTGCAAACTACGGTAATGCAAGCCAATACCCTCACTGTCAAAAAACCAGTCGGCCTGCCCCCAATACAATTTTTTCGGTGCCTTTTGTCGTGCTTCTGGCGTTTGTTGCTTTAACCAATCCTGATAGGCTTTTTGCACAATCTCATTCATATAAACTTGCTGCTTTGGCTCAACAATGTCAAGTAAGGACACACCTTTCTGCAATTTTCGATCTGCAACAGCAAAGTAATAGCGCTCATCGATTTTGATTTCTTCTTGTTTGCTGTTCACACCCACTTGCAATAACACATATTGATTTCGTTGGTAAGCAATACGAGTGTACAGTGCCAATTGGTAGGCAGGATTCTTCGAGTATTTTGCTTGCCACTCATCGGACTTTTTCACATAAGCATTAATGGCTTGTTGCAAACTCATGTTTTGTTTTAAGCCAATTTGATCTTGAATAACTGTAGCTTGGGTCTTCGCAATCCAACTGTTCAACCACTGATCTTGGGTTTCCAGCGTTTGAATATCAATATCAATACAATTTTTCGTTTCACAAAAAGGCAAAGCAATTTTGGCAGGCTGCTGTTTGATATGTAGATAAGGCAATACTTCAGCTTTATCTTGCTGAAAAATCGAGGCTGCTGATTTTTGTTGTTCATCTTGTGGCTGCTTCGATGAATCACACGCGGACAAAAAAAGTGCTGTACACAGCAAAAAAGTCATTTGAATGATTTTGTTGTTCTTCATTTCGACCACACACTAAACTGCCTTTACAGCAACTTTACCCAATAAAAAGAAATACCATGTAAAAACAGCCTCCAGAAAGAGGCTGTTTTATTTGCTTTAGTGTTCGCGCGTATTGCGGAACACGATGTCTGGATAGCGCTCTTGCATCAGCTGCAAGTTTACACGGCTTGGCGCAAGATAAGTTAAGTGTCCACCGCCATCGACAGAAAGTTGATCGTGTGCTTTTTTCTTAAATTCATTGAATTTCTTATCATCATCACAAGACACCCAACGAACCGTATTAATACTTACAGGCTCATAAACACAATCAACTTTGTATTCTTCTTTCAAACGGTATGCAACCACTTCAAACTGAAGCACACCCACAGCACCCACAATCAAGTCATTACTGTTTTGTGGCATAAACACTTGCGTTGCGCCTTCTTCAGACAACTCTTTTAAGCCTTTTTGCAACTGCTTCGACTTTAACGGATCTTTCAAGCGTACACGGCGGAACATTTCAGGTGCAAAGTGCGGAATACCTGTAAATTGCAGTTTTTCACCCGAAGTAAAAGTATCACCAATTTGAATAGTACCGTGGTTATGTAAACCAATAATGTCGCCCGGCCATGCTTCTTCCAAATGCTCACGCTCACCCGCAAGGAAGGTCAAAGCATCGCTAATGCGTACATCTTTATCAATACGCACGTGCTTCATTTTTAAACCTTTTTCATATTTGCCTGAACAAATACGCATAAAGGCAATACGGTCACGGTGTTTCGGGTCCATATTGGCTTGAATTTTAAAGACAAAACCAGTGAAACCTTCTTCAGTCGCTTCTACTTTACGGTTCTGCGTTGGGTGTGCTTTCGGTTCAGGAGCATAGTTACTAAATGCATCTAACACATGGTCAACACCAAAGTTACCCAGTGCAGTTCCAAACAACACAGGCGTTTGACGACCCGCCAAGAACTCTTCACGGTCTAAAGGCTCATTGGCCATTTGTACCAGCTCTAAAGACTCTTCAAATGCGGCCCAAGCCAACTCACCGACTTTTTCACGCAGGTCAGCATGGTCATAACCATCACGTACTTCAATTTGGGTAATGGTTGAACCGAAACCTGCTTTATAAACATAGAATTTTTCTTCGATCAGGTTAAATACCCCAGCGAAGTCACGCCCTGTACCCAGTGGCCAAGTGAGCGGAACACATTTAATTTTTAAAACGTTTTCAATTTCATCCAACAGCTCTAAAGGCTCACGGATTTCACGGTCCATTTTGTTGACAAATGAAATGATTGGCGTGTCACGCATACGACAGACTTCCATCAATTTGATGGTACGGTCCTCGACCCCTTTTGCACCGTCAATCACCATGAGTGCAGAGTCAACCGCTGTTAAGGTACGGTACGTATCTTCCGAGAAATCTTCGTGTCCTGGAGTATCCAGTAGGTTGATCATCTTGTCTTTATAAGGGAACTGCATCACCGACGTGGTAATCGAAATACCACGTTCTTTTTCCATTTCCATCCAGTCCGAGGTTGCAGCACGGTCCGATTTACGGCTTTTTACCATACCCGCCACCTGAATGGCCTTACCCCATAACAGCAGTTTTTCTGTCATGGTGGTTTTACCCGCATCGGGGTGGGAAATAATCGCGAAGGTTCGGCGTGCCTGAACTTCTTTCAATAATTGATCTTTGAACATTAGGGAAATCTGCAATTTGTACACAGCGATGCCCACGCAAATTACGCGCCGCATACCACTGTCAGGTGAGACAAAAATAGGCTCAATTGTAGCGTAAGAATCGTTTTTCTTCTATTGATTTCATACTGAATGGTTTTGCCTGACATCAGACAAAACCCAACGAGAGATTTAAAGCGCTTCTGTATTTGTTGCAGGATTGGACAATACAATCGAGTTTTCTTTGAGTTTTTCCAGCACAATAGAAGTCGTAATATCATTAATCTGAAATTGATGCGATGAAATTTTACTGATCAATTGCGACATTTCATCCAGATTCTTCACTGCCACTTTAAGTAAAAAGTCTGATGTACCTGTGAGCTTATAGGCATCACGGATACGCGGCTCATCCAAAATAAATTCCAGAAACTTTTCAAAACCATCATCATAATGATTACGAATACTAACTTCGATCATACCTGTAATGGGTGATGGATCTGCTTTCAGCGCAATTTGCGCATAGTAGCCTGTGATAATCTTTTTTTGTTCCAGCGTGGCACGACGACGTGAGCATTGTGACGCCGAAAGACCGATCAACTCTGCCAGCTCTTGATTGGTTAAACGACCATTTTGCTGTAATTGCTGAATAATTTTACGATCGTAATCGTCCAGTTCATCGCTCATCATCTATCCTAGAATTTTGTTATCAAACTGCTGAAAAAGCGCGTTTTTGTCTGCAAACTACTTTATAGAAACAGGGCGAGAAAAACAAATTCGATTTGCTCTACTCCCCTGTTAAGTACTTTAATTAAGCAACATAACGATCTTTACGATGGTTCATTGCAATAATCAAATTCAATACCACGGCTCCCATAATCGAGATCATCAGTAAGCTAAAATCAACAAAAAATGCCGATGCAATCAAAATACTAATATCTACAAACATCTGGAACTTACCCACAGAAATATTGTATTTCTCGTTCAGGAACATCGCCAATAAATTGATGCCTCCCATACTCGATTTATGACGGAACAGAATTAAAAAGCTGACACCCAAAATAATATTGGCAATCAAGGATGCATAAATGGGATTGATATTTTTCAGACTAAAAAAGCTTGGATTGAGTTCAGAAAAAAATGAAACTAGACCAATCGCGGCAACGGTTTTCAGTACCAATTGCAAGCCCATCTTTTTATAGGCTAAATAGAAAAATGGAATATTAATGCTGAAGAATAAAGTACCGAAAGACACATTAAATACATAATGTAGCAGTAGTGCTAAACCTGCGGTTCCACCTGTCATAATACCCCCCTGTTGGATGATATTAATTGCAAACGATAATAAAAAGGTGCCAATAAAGAGCGCCACAATATCTTCTACTTTTGAATGCGACATCGGTGCTGGGAGAGTTGCCAAAACGGCAGAATTTGATAAAGGTTGGTTGTCCATAAAAAATCCAAGACATACAATTTACAAATTTAATGCAAATTATGTACCAATACGAAATAAATATGCGTCATTTAATTTTATAAGCATTTTTATTTCATTAAATCCAGCTATTTACATCCTCATGTGGCAAATTTTTTTTAAAACCTAGTATCACATCTATATATTTTCGACAAAGCAGAACAAGCACAAATCATGCATTATTTAATTTTACGTGCACATCATGGTGCATTTACCTACAATAATGCACAATTTTGTTGCATTTTTTTATAATTATGCATTATACACATTCGATAAACATGCTTTAATCAAGTAATGACATTGCAGCTTTAATATTCAGGATTTGAAAAGAAGCGCAATCGAACAGCACTTTTTTAAGGAACTTATCACTAAAAGTTTTTTTAGTTTTTTGATTTATAAAAATTTTATTCAAATTCATTTATTTTTATGCGCAATAAAAAGGTTTTTCAAACCTTAAATGCCCCAAGAATTTGAGTGAGATTAAACATCAATAAAATTACAAATAACATAATTTAATTATGTATTGCATAATTAAATTAGATTTAGTAAGCTGTTCTCAACATAAAGTAGCCAATGTGCACCTTTTTGATGCACAAATAGCACAGTTAAATAGATGATCGGTGAAGGGAATATCACAAACATCAGAGAAAACCACTGTAAAACTAAAATAGCCCTACAGTGAGTGAAGATGCGGTATTCCAGCACCATCATAGAAGTCACACCGGATGTGTCATTGAACGTTTGAACTTGGTCATGCCACAGCATGTACCTAGCTAAAGATTGAGAAACCCACGGGTTTTTCTACGCCGTTCCTCACATCCCAAACCGCCTGAACATTGGACTCGTCCTTGCATGACAAGAGGGAAATAAGATGGATATTTTAGAAAACCCATTAGAATTATGTGGATTTGCATTTATTGAATTCGTATCAAAGGAAAATGATCTCGATCCAATTTTTGAAACCATTGGTTTTAGCAAAGTCGCAAAGCATAAATCCAAAAATGCGTACTTATGGCGTCAAGGAAATATCAACATTATTTTGAATTATCAGCCTGAATCCTATGCCTCTTTTTTTTATAAAGAACATGGTCCTTCAGCTTGTGCCATGGGATTTAAAACACGCGATGCAGCTAAAGCCTTTAAAAAAGCAATTGAATTAGGTGCAGAACCTATTTACAGCCAAGCAGGTCCAATGGAACTCAACATTCCAGCCATCAAAGGCATTGGTGGTATGCCCATTTTCCTGATTGACCGTGACATTTATGAAAATGACTTTGAGTTTATTGAAGGTGTAGAACGAAACCCAATTGGAACGGGTCTCAATGAAATTGACCATTTAACCCATAATGTCTACAAAGGCCGTATGGAATATTGGGCAAACTTCTATGAAAAAATCTTTAATTTCCAAGAAATTCGCTACTTCGACATTAAAGGTGAATACACTGGTTTAACCTCGAAAGCCCTGACTGCACCTGATGGTAAAATCCGTATTCCATTGAATGAAGATTCAGATAAAGGCAATGGGCAAATTGCTGAGTTCCTTGCCGACTTTAATGGCGAAGGCATTCAACACATTGCATTTATTACTGATGATTTGATTGGTACTTGGGACAAACTGAAAGCCCTTGGCATGAAATTTATGACCCCTCCACCAAATACTTATTATGAAATGCTACCAGAGCGTTTGCCAAATCATGGCGAGCCAACAGATGAGCTACAGCAACGTGGCATTTTATTGGATGGCTCAACTCAAAATGGCGAGAAGAAACTACTCTTGCAAATTTTCTCAGAAAATATGCTTGGACCTGTATTCTTCGAGTTTATTCAACGTAAAGCCGATGATGGTTTTGGTGAAGGAAACTTTAAAGCGCTATTTGAATCGATTGAACGTGATCAAATCCGTCGTGGGGTACTCCAAGTTTAAGCAACGTATTTACCCCCCAATACAGGCGGGCGAAACATGCGAACCCATTTAAGCATGTTTCACTCACAAAAAAGGCGACTGAATTCAGTCGCCTTTTTAGCATGTAGCATAAGTCATCTTAACGGGCTTGAATAAACCGATTAATCGCAGCCACTTCTTGCTGCAATAACTGAACTTTTTCACTGCCTATATGCAACGGTAGGAATGTTTCACTATCAATTGCGACAACGCTAAACTCAATCTGACCTTGTGCATTAAATACAGGTAACCCCACTGCATTAATGCCGACCAATAAGTCCCCTTTCGCCAAAGCCATCTGTTCGGTGCAAATCTGCTGCTTCAATTGGGTAAATTCATCCCAATTTGCAGGTTTGAGTGCTAGGCCTAAAGAGGCCGCTTTGTCCCATTCTTCCTGCATCAAAGGACGAATAACACTTTCAGGCAAATATGAAGCAAAGACCCGCCCCGATGCCGAGTTGACCAATGGCATAATTGAGCCAACTTTGGTTACAATCGCAATCGGATGATTCGACTCTATCGACTGCACCACCAAAGGACCTCGTGGTGACCATTTGCTGATTTGAATGCTACAACCAATCTTGGCCTGCAAGGCATAAATCATCGATTGGACTTGTTGTAAGGCATCGGTATGTTGAATACAGTTCAATCCTAAACGCCAAGCCTGATCACCCAGTGCGTATTGACCATCGTCTAGTTGTTTGGCGTAATTCATACGAATTAAACTCACCAAATAGCGGTGAACTTTGGCTGGATGCATACTCAGCTTGTGCGATAGATCTTTGAGAATAATCGGTTGATTATGCTCGACCAGTGCATTTAACACGGCCAAACCCACTTCAAGCGATTGCACTCCACCCGATAACTTTTCTTCAACCATTGACGCGCTCTTTAAAGGTCATTTTTTCAATCATTTATTTAGTTTTGTGTGACTACACAAGGACACATTGGTCCGTGACATCATGCCTGAGATTTACAAAAAACTGAAATCATCTTTTTGAATGACATTAAATCTTGCAGCACATCAGACGATCACTCACAGCAAAAAAAAACTGCATTCGGTCAAAAATGCAGTCAAGGGTAAAAATTAAAGGGTCAGAAGATTGGTTTAAGCACCTAATTCTTCTTCATGTAAAAAGTGGGTATGATGCGGTGCACGTTTCGTCTTGCTCCATTCATCTAGCATTTCCAGTTTCATTTCTTCGGTGATGCGCGAGATTTTTTCATCAGCATGCGCATCATTATAAGTCAGCTCTAAACGGTGCCCATTCGGATCAAAGAAATAAATCGAATGGAAAATACCGTGGTTAGTAATGCCAAGGACTTTCACACCCTGTTGTTCTAAATGTTCTTTGGCTGCCAATAATGCATTTAGGTCTTCAACTTCAAAGGCAATATGCTGCACCCAAGCTGGGGTGTTTTCATCACGCCCCATTTCAGGTTGCGTTGGCAACTCAAAGAATGCCAACACATTGCCCTGACCTGCATCTAAAAATAAATGCATATAGGGATCAAACGCTTTGGTGGACGGCACATGGTCTTCAGCAAAGGCTAAAATAAAGTCCATGTTCAACATGGTCTTGTACCACTGCACCGTTTCTTTAGCATCTTTACAACGGTAAGCAACGTGGTGAATTTTTTTAATTGCAAAACTCATAATCAAACTCCTTTTTCTGTTTTTTATTCCCAATCGGCTTGTTGTTCTGGTGCAGCCTGCTGAAAAGCAGCCAACTGCATACAGTGCGTATAAATCGACTGGATTTTTGGATATTCCGTTAAATCAATTTGGAAGCGTTTGGCGTTATAGACTTGTGGAATTAAGCAGCAATCTGCAAAACTCGCCTGTTCGCCAAAACAGTATTTACCATTAGAATGCTGTAATTGTTGCTCTAGGCTATGAAAACCAAGCTTAATCCAGTGTTGATACCATGCAGTCTTTTCACTATTACTCACGGCAAGCGTCTGTTCTAAGTACTGCAACACTCTTAAGTTATTCAGAGGATGAATTTCACAAGCAATGTACTGAGCAAAAGCACGAATCTGCGCGCGCTGTTGTAAATTCTGAGGCAATAAAGCCGTCTTTGGATAGGCTTCTTCCAGATACTCAAGAATGCTCAGTGATTGCGTCAAGACATACTGCTGATCCAGCAAAGTCGGCACCAACTCACTCGGATTGATTGCCGCGTACTCAGCCGAGTGTTGTTCGCCACCTTGCTTCAGCAAATGCACCGCTTGTGTGTCATAACTCAAGCCTTTTAAATTTAAGGCAATCCGCACACGAAAGGCTGCTGAGCTGCGAAAATAGCTATACAGTTTCATGCTGTACCTGCACTGTTTCAGCAAAATCAAAACTTAAGGCAGGCAAAATGGTATTTCGCACTTCACCAAAGCCCACGCGTATGCCATCTTTTTCTGCATGACCTTTCATGATGACAGTATCACCATCTTGCAAGAAACCACGCTGTTCACCATTGGTCAAAGTCAAAGGTGACGTTGTATTCCAAGTGAGTTCAAGCAAGCTACCATAAGAGTCTTTGGTTGTACCCGAAATCGTGCCTGAGCCCATCAAATCGCCGACATTGACATTACAGCCTGCAATGGTGTGATGTGTTAACTGCTGTGCCATTGACCAGTACATATATTTAAAGTTGGTTTGGCAAATTACATCCGCACTGTCACTTTGTGGTGTTTGGATTTCTACCGAAAGCTGAATGTCATAACTACTTTCGACACTTTCTTGCAAATACGCCAATGGGCGTGGCTCTTGTACAGGACCTTGCACTTTAAATGGCTGTAAAGCTTGCATGGTGACAACCCACGGCGAAATAGCACTCGCGAAGGTCTTGGCATTGAATGGACCTAAAGGGACATACTCCCATTGTTGGATATCTCGTGCCGACCAGTCATTGAGGAGCACCATACCAAAGATATGAGCTTCAGCATCTTCAATATGAATCGGCTGACCTAAACGACTCGGTTTACCTACAATAAAAGCCGTTTCTAATTCAAAATCCAGCTTACGTGTCGCTGAAAAAACTGGTCGCTCTTGTTCTGGTAATTTGATTTGCCCCGACGGACGAACAATCTCTGTTCCACTCACTACCACCGAACTGGCACGTCCATTATAGCCAACAGGCAATTCGCTCCAATTCGGTAATAACGCATTTTTAGGATCGCGGAACATGCAGCCCACATTGGTGGCATGTTCTTTAGAAGAATAAAAATCGGTATAACCTGAAATTTGTACAGGCAAATGCATGATGGCATCTTGCTGTTTATAGAGTACCTGTTGCTGTAATTCTGCATCATGCTGCAAGCGTGGATTATCCAGTGCCAGTAATGCTTGTAATTCACGACGTACTTTTTGCCAGTTGCTTGAACCTGATTCGATAAATTTATTCAAACTTGGCTGATTAAAATAGCACTCATGCTCGCTCAAACGCAGAATGCCTGCCTGCTCTAAAGCAGCTAAATCTAAAATCCATTCGCCAATCGCAACACCAACACGTCGTTCGCCTTCCTTGCAACGACTAAAAATACCATAAGGCAAATTATGAATGGTGAAATCTGAATGGGCTGAAACAGGAATAAAACAGCTCAATTGTGAGTTCATGATGATGTCATCCTTGTTATTTTCTCTACACTCTTCACTTGATCGTATTGATGAAAATTTATTACTTTTATAAAAATCAACAAATTAAATAAAAGTAAACATCCAATCCACTACGACAACTGTATCAATTTCATTTCATCATACTGAATTTATAAAATTACGCAATATATAATTTAATTACTTTATTCATAATTTAATTATTTCTTGTTGTCTCTTGTTCAGTTAAACACTGCATTCAACTGCTGTTTTAAACAACACTTTTGGCTAGAAAACCCCGATGAACTCGCTACAATAAATGCTCATATTTGGTGCATAACTATAAAAACAAGGCTGTTTTATAGGGATCATCAGATAGAAATAAGCACCTAAGTTTCTTATTTTTAAGAGAAATAAAAAATAATTAGGTGTTTCACTTGTATATTATTTTTTAATCAATTTATGATATACGTAATTTATTAGGAAATAATTACACGACAAGGATGAGAATAATCATATGTCACACAATGATCACGGTAAGCTCAAGCACGGTTTATCCAACCGTCATATCCAGCTGATTGCCCTAGGTGGTGCAATCGGTACGGGTCTATTCCTTGGAATCTCTCAATCTATCAAACTAGCAGGTCCCTCTGTTATTCTGGGCTATGCCATTGCTGGACTCATTGCATTTTTAATGATGCGTCAACTCGGGGAAATGGTAGTCCAAGAGCCTGTGAGTGGTTCTTTCAGCTACTTTGCCAACAAATATTGGGGCCGTTTTGCAGGCTTTATGTCGGGCTGGAACTATTGGGTTCTGAATGTTCTGGTGTGTATGGCAGAACTCAGCGCGGTTGGACTCTATGTTCAATACTGGTGGCCTGAAATTCCAACCTGGATGTCTGCCCTTGGCTTCTTTATTTTAATTAATGTCATTAACTTGCTCCACGTGAAACTCTTTGGCGAAATGGAGTTCTGGTTTTCCATTATTAAAATTCTCGCCATTGTCGCCATGATTGGTTTTGGCTCTTACTTGCTGGCAACGGGTAGCGCAGGCTCACAAGCTGCGATCAGTAACCTTTGGGCCCTTGGTGGTTTCTTCCCAAATGGGGTTAGTGGTTTAGTCATGGCTATGGCAGCTATTATTTTTGCCTTTGGTGGTATTGAACTGTTCGGTATTACCGCCGCAGAAGCACGTGACCCGCAGCAAACCTTGCCAAAAGCAGTCAATCAGATTATCTACCGCATTTTGATTTTCTATATCTTAACTTTGGTGGTGCTATTAGCCCTATTCCCTTGGAACCAAATGGCACAAGGCGGCAGTCCATTTGTGATGGTATTTGCTTCGCTCGACAGCCAAGGCGTTGCCACCGCATTAAACTTTGTCATTTTAACTGCCGCAGTTTCTGTATATAACGGCACCAGTTATTGTAGTAGTCGCATGTTGCTTGGCTTGGCGGAACAAGGCAATGCACCAGAATTCTTTAAAAAAATTAATTCTCGTGGGATTCCTGTCAATGCAGTTCTCATTTCTGCATTGGTGACTGCACTCTGCGTTTTACTGAATTACATCTTCCCTGAAAAAGCCTTTGGTTTGCTGATGATGTTAGTTGTGGCTGCTATTGTGATTAACTGGGTTGTCATTTCAATCACGCATTTAAAATTCCGTCAAAGCATGCAACAACAGCAAAAAACCTCGTTGTTCCCAAGTTTGGCTTATCCATTCACCAATTATCTGTGCATTGTATTTATGTTGGGTATTTTAGTGATTATGAGCCTAACCCCTGATATGCGTATCGCGGTATATATGATTCCTGCTTGGGTCGGCTGTTTAAGTGTGGCTTATTGGATGAAGCAACGTAAAAGCAAACTTGCAGAGACAACCTTAATATTAAACCCAGATCGTTCTTTTAAATAAATCTATTGAATAAAGGTAATGCCTCCCCCATGTAAGACCAGAATCATATTGGATGAAACTGGTCTTGCAAAACTCATGCGAATCGGCTTAAGTTATCACCAACTTTAACTGGACGATGCGAAGCGCGAACAGTTTGACCCTAGCTGCAACAAACAAGGATTTTTTAATGTTTCAACATATCCCTCCTTATGCGGGCGACCCAATTTTGTCGCTTATGGAACAGTTCAATACCGACCCTCGTGAAGGTAAAGTCAATTTAAGTATTGGTCTCTACTATAACGAAGACAGTATTGTTCCTCAGCTTGAAACAATCATGGAAGCGCAAAAGCGTCTTGAACCACAGCAAAGTAAAACCAAATTGTATTTGCCAATGGAAGGTTTCAAACCTTACCGTGATGCAATTCAAGCGTTGTTATTTGGTGAAAATAGCCCAGCAGTGCAAAGTGGTCGTGCCGTAACAATTCAAACTTTAGGTGGTTCTGGTGCACTGAAAGTTGGTGCAGACTTTTTAAAAAATTACTTCCCAAATTCTGAAGTTTGGGTAAGCCAACCAACTTGGGACAACCATGTTGCCATCTTTAATGGTGCAGGCTTAAAGACTCATTTCTACCCATACTTTGATGCAGAAACACGTGGTGTAGACTTTGACGGTATGTTGTCTTGCTTACAACAATTACCAGAACAAAGCGTCGTATTGCTTCATCCTTGCTGCCACAACCCGACAGGTGCAGATTTAACTCCTGCTCAATGGGATCAAGTGATTGCTGTATTAAAAGCGCGTCAACTTATTCCATTCTTGGACATTGCATACCAAGGTTTTGGTGAAGGCATGGAACAAGATGCTTATGCAATTCGCGCACTTGACCAAGCGGGCTTAAACTTTATTGTCAGCAATTCATTCTCTAAAATTTTCTCACTCTACGGTGAGCGTGTCGGTGGTCTGACATTCGTGTGTGATGATGCAGCAACTGCTCAATGTACCTTCGGTCAATTGAAAGCAACTGTACGTCGTATCTACTCTAGCCCTCCTACAACAGGTGCATGGTTGGTTGACCAAGTCTTGAATGACCAAGCGTTAAATCAACAGTGGCAAAATGAAGTTAAAGAAATGCGTGAACGTATTATTAAAATGCGTCGTATTTTGAAAGACGAATTAACCAAAGCACTTCCAGACCTTGACTTCAACTACTTAGTTGAACAAAAAGGCATGTTTAGCTACACAGGCTTAACAGGCGAACAAGTAGATACCTTACGTGAAGACTATGCGATTTACTTGGTACGTAGTGGTCGTATTTGTGTTGCGGGCTTAAACATGAACAATGTTTATATCGTTGCCAAAGCAATGGCTGAAGTTTTAGCAAAAGCGCCTGCTCAAGCTTAATCTTTAGTTTCAAAAACCAAGATTGCTCAAATGAACAGTCTTGGTTTTTTTACGTTTAGAAATTGCCTTAAACCCTTATCATGCACTAATTTTTAAAAGACCAATCAGCATTTCAGCGCTCAATTAAGCGTTCGGTGTTGTACCAAATTATCCACGTGTTTTGCCAGATAGTCTTTGAGGTGATTTAAAAAATACGCCACGCGTGGCGAATCTTGCAAACGGGATAAATACACGGCATAGACATCCGCAGGTGGGGTACTATAAACACGGCAACAATTTAATTCAGCAAAATAAAACACAGTTTCAAGCCAAGAAAAAACCTGTGCTAGATCGCATCAGTAAGGAATTAAGCTTTATTAAATAAACTTAAAGGTGCAATAAGAATAACCCTGAAATATTTACATTCAGGGTTATTTTTTAAATCTCAATAAAAGTAAATAATGCTTAAACTATTGATTCGGAGTAAAAGGCCAATAGGCTAGATTGACTCCCTGACAACCTGTTGAACCATTTAATTGTTCTACTGTAGCCATTTTTACAGGACTAAAAGCCTGATCTAGATAGCGGTCATTTTCACAATGCTGTGCTAGATATCCCGCCTGATCAACCAAACGCTCTGCCGAAGCAAAAATCTCGCGCGAATGATGCCAGCCTAATTGGCAATATTCGGCTGCGGCCCAAACCAGTTTAACCTCTGCCTGAGCAAGTTCTTTATAAGCACACTGAAAACCCGCATGAACTTTAATGCTTTCTATACGAGCCCACAAATCTCGGCGCATCACCTGAGCAAAAGGTAAAATTGGCGTTTGAGTTGTAAGCTGCACTCTGTTGTCGGTATTGGTGATCTTCAGCACCTGCTGATAAATCATTTCTAAGTTTTTAGGCTTACTCTTTTCACTATATAACTGATCTGCGTAACTAAGCCATGTTTGCGCTTTTTCCAGTTGGTATTTTTCTTTTACATCAGAACTTTGCCCAAGTGTCTCACGTATTTTCGACTGAATCTGTTGATGCGACGATATATATGCGAATTGATGGGTCTCGGGGTTAGCATAAAGCGCAGGGCTAAGCAGCCCAGCCAACAGGAAGGCTTTTAATCCTAAAAATTTCATAATTTAGGCTCCAAAGCTTTATTCACGCTTGCCTTGTTTTGATTAAAAAGGTTCTCATCAAATTTAAAGCGGAAACGGAAATAAGCGCCATCCATTGTGGTATCACCATCGGTTAAATCTTTATCTTCATAACCAACAAAGTTATATCCACCAGAAACCCAAAGGTTAGCCGCCAAAAGATAGCCCACTTCGACCCCTGCCATCAGCTTGGTGCCATCTGAAACGCTGTTCCACATGACGCCAGCATTTACCCCAGCATCCCAACGCTCATTAATGTCATACATGAAGCGCGTATTCAGCATTTGCGTCATACCACTGCTTTGCAATAGGTCGTAGGTTTCTTCTAAATATTTCACGGCATACTGACCCGACACATGCACATCGCGCGTCGGATGATAATTTAAATGATGCGACATAATGTAAGCATTACGCTCGTACGGATCACTTAAGGTGGTCTTATTCTTTTCGTAGCGGTACTCAATTTTACTGAGTGAATCAAATTTGTTGGTTTCTAAATCACGATAAGCTGCACCAATCTGGAAGCGGTTAATTAAACGATCGCCTGAATCGGCTGATTTATTATCAGTTAAATTTAAAACGTTTTTTGCCAAGAAGGTGACTTCATCAGAATACTTATAGGCCGTTCCCAACGTATTTAAATAACTATCGCTTTGATTTGACCAACGCCCTTCAATACGTGCTACATTCTTCCAACGAGGGTTAGATAAATGCTCAAAACCTAAAGTCGCGGCGGTAGATTCTAATGAGTCTTTGTTTTCACCTTCAAAAACTTTCACTTTCTCAAAACTGGTATTAAAGAATAAACCTTCTTTTAATTGCCAACGATTACGTACCCCCATCGCCGCTTCAGCTTCACGTGCGCTCAAACCATCACGTACACGATATTCACTAAAGACTGAACCATCTCGCATATATTGACTGTCTACGCCAAATACCGTGGTATTACGTTTTTGCGTGTCATTGAGTTCGTATAAACCACCAATACTTGAGATAAATTCATGACGTGCATAAGCATGGATATTTTTATAGACCTGAGCGTCACCACCGACAGCAAAGACACGGCGATCACTGTCCGCGACATCTTGTTCATATTCAATAAATGCACTTGAACCATCAAATGGTAATGCCGTTTTCAATTTGGCACGAACTGTGGTTCCATCATAAGGTGTTTCAACGCTTTGCGTGGATGCACTGGCAGCATTCAATGACTCATTGTAATAACGAACACCCAGTTCCAAGCTGACGATACGGTTAATGGCTTTTTCAATTGAAGCACTGATCCCGTTACGTACCCCTGCATTGGCAATATCTTCTGTACGCACAGCTTCAATACGTAATACCCCCAACTCATCTAAGCGTGCATTCAGTTTTACAGCCGTTTCTTTACGTCCCGAACTGATTGAAGATGCTGCATTACGGAAACCCACATCCGCCTGCTGATGATAGGCACGTACATCAACATCACCTTTTTTATAGTCCAGTTCTACACGTGCTGCGGAACCATTCCCCGAGGTAGTAGCAGTCGTCGAGGCATTAACATCGGTTAGCTGATCCAAAGTCATTAAGTCGTGATCAGAATAAGCGTATTCTGCAACCAGCTTGGCTTGATCATTCCAACGAATGACCGTATTGGCACTGGCAATTTTTTCCTGATCAATCGGATCATCATTTTGAATATAAGAACCGCCGACGGTCACTTTATCATTCAATTTGTAACGACCATTGACCCCCGCCACGATATATTCTTTGCCACCTTGATCGGTTTCAATGGTGATTCTTAAGTAGACTGGATTTAGATTTTCATCAATGCTACTTAACGGTGAAGTTAAATAAATACTGTTGGTATAGGTATCAATTTCATAGTCGCTAAAGCGGGTTAAGGTGCGTTGTGAAATAATTAAACCAGGATTGTTACGGTCACGTACAATCACTTCCACTTTTTCACTATTTTCAAGCATGTCATTGCTGTCCAGGCCTAAGGCATAAGGACCTGAAACACCCATTGCACGGAGTTCATTCACCACTTGAGTGGTATTGGTACGTGCAGCAAAGCTCGCGACTTGAAAGCGATCACCTTCAACCACTGACTTTAAACCTGTTAACGAACGGCTATACTGACCTAAAGAAAGTCCTTCATCATTTTCAGTCCGCGTAACATAGTCTCCATACATGGCATAAGAACGACCTTTATCGACACGTACATAAAGTTTACTGGTCGATTGTGCATCGAAACCTTTGGCAGAGGCATCGCCATACACTGGGTAATATTCATCTGGACGAATATCACGGAATAGACGTTGATTATTTTCTTTGCTTGAGTCATATGCCAAAGTCAGTAAATAATCGCCACGCACTTTGCCTTTTAAGAATAAAGCTGCACGACCACGAATGGCAGTTTCACCATCACCTGAACTCGACAAATCATTCAGCTCTTCTTCAAAACCATCTTGAGTCGAGGTTTGAGACAGATTTTTCGGATCAAACTTATTGAGCGCAAAAGAACCTTCAATAATCCCCGCAACCAACATTGGACGAAGTTCTGCCAAAAAGCGCACAGGCACAGTTTGTTCGTATATGCCACTACGGACACGTAATACACCCGACCCAGCTTCCAAAGGTGCAAGTACTGGCACCACCAAAGACCCACCTTCTGCAAAAACCTGTACGCCTGGTTTATCTGGATCAAGGTCTTTGAGTTGAATCATGCCTATAGATGATTCGAGTGTAATAGGAGTACGAGTCGCAACAGGTGTCCCATGCTGATCCAGTGCCTTAACCACCACCTGATAAATATCTTTACCATTGGCATAAACGGCTTGTTCAACAGGCTGCATGGTCAGTTGACTCATCGCATCTGGTGCAATCACTGTGACTTGTTGCTGATCACGTAAATTACCAAAGCTATCGTACTGACGAACTGCAATGGTATTTTTCCCCGCAGCGAGTGGCACCCCAATAAAATCTAAACCCGCTGTTCCGTGCTCTTGATAGGCTGCTTTTTTACCAATGCGCTTTTCTGATACTTGCTCATCATTTACAAATAAACGAATGTCTGTGCCTAAACCACCTTTAACCTGAATTGTGGCTTGAGGTGTAGGCAAAATTTGCTGCTCTTTCAAATTTAAAATTGCCAGTTGATTCGATTCAGAACGCTCAAGCTCTTGCTCTAAATCTAAAACTACAGGAGCTTTTACTGGTTCAATTTGAACTGTTTTGACGTCTTTAATCTGATCTTTTTTATATTCAATATTACAATTGGCTGAAGCGCCTGCTGCACTAATACATCCACTTGCAGGTTGACCTTGTACATCTGAAACTGAATTGCTAAGTGGGTCAACTGTTAAATCTTGACGTAAGGTTTGCTCTAATGCATCCAGTTGTGCATCAATTTTACTACGGCGGTCTTCAATTTGTTCTGCCAAGGCTTGAGTGCATTCCCCTGAAGAATCGGTAATCGCGAAGTCTGCACGATGTAACTCGCCACGTTTTAAATCTACAAAACGGCTGGCTGGGTCACCGGCTTGACGGTTATTAATCAGCACCAATTCTGCATTATTCGGTAAAGTTGTATTATCGATTTTAAGCACATGGGTCATTGGTCGAATGCCGTAGAAGTTGTATTTCCCTTCACGATCCGTCACCACAAAGCTACCATCTTCCATATAGATACGGACGCCCGGTACACCGCGTTCTCCGACATCTTGAACGCCATTACGGTTACAATCACTAAAGACTTTACCAACAATAAAGCCATCTGGACTAAATACGCCGGGTGTAACTTTTACTGCAGCCTGTGCTTCGTTCGAAACTGTATTTTTATTGTCCTGCGCATAAACACGGTTAATACCATCCCCATTCAATGCATTAGGACCAATATAGACACGGTATTGAACTTTGGCTTCTTGTTTAGGCGTCAATGTTCCCAAACCGAGCGTCAAATAAGGTCCCTTTCCACCTTCAGGATCTGCATTTTTTTGCCCATTAACACGAGTACTGCCAGATACATAAATAAAACCACGAGGCAAAGTATCTTTCATATTGACATTATAGAGGGTCGAATTTCCCATATTTGCCACCGTAATTTGGTAATCTTTAAAATCACCAATTTCAGCAGTATTTGTTCCGACCACTTCTTTTTTAATGATCAATTTGTCATTGCTGGGAACAGAAATATCAACAGGGTCAATCGGAATATCGATATTGAGCGCAGCGTCACCTGTCTTTAAAGTGAAGTTCCCCCCATAAGACCAAGAGCTATCAACGATACGATCAGCAAAATTATTATAAATAGTCTTGTCACTGGTAAATTTATAATTGGTAGAACTCTCAATCGTTGAAGTATCAATATCAAGTCGATAAGTTCCATTTTCAACAAAAGGATAAACAAATTCACCTTTGCTATTGGTTCGCTGTTTTGCTGGAATTGCCACCTTTTCACCTGTGGTTTCATCCAATTTATAAGCTACATTTTCAGCTGGATTACCTTTGTCATCCAACAAAGTTACCGTCGCACCTGCAACGGGTAAATTGGTCTTAGCATCAAAAACAACGCCGTATGGATCGATCAATACCGTAGTATCAATATCCTTAACAGTCGCGGAAGAATTACCACTTTGATCTAAACAATCTGTCAAAGACACAATCACCTGATCACGTTTGACGGTCTGTAAAATTTGGTCATTCAGGTGAATGGGACCCGCTTCTTGTGTTGCTAGAGTGAAGCGGAATATGCCAGTATTTGAACCTGTTTCAACACCCTGTACATATTCAACATCACCAGTCAACGTCGACTGAACTTTAATTTTTACTTTGTCGACATTACTACGTGAGGCATTACACATCGCACTATTTGCAGCAATATACAACGGTTGATTTAAACTGCCCGTTGCTAAAATATTCGAATAGTTTTTGCTGTTATTGGTAATCGAAGCACTACCACCAACGCTTGTCGTCACCTCATTAGAGACTGTTTTTTTCAGATTGGATAACACACCGTGTTCTACACTGAACACGTTTGAAATTGAGGTATGACTCACATTTGGATTCATGGTCACAACCAGCTCAACCGCTTCAGTGCTATTTGCAGCCAAAGCTTGCGGGTATGCCACCACCAACGTATTGATTAAAGATTTATCCGCTGGAATCTGGCGGGTAAATTTATCTTGTCCTAACGGATATAAAACCAGCGCTTTAGAATTGGTCGGTTTAGCCGATTTAAAGATAGTATTGGCAGGTATTTCATCCAATAAAACCACAGCCTTCATGGTCTCACCATCAACCTCAATGGTTTGCAGACCAGAATTACGCGTTGAACTATTTTTTACACTCAAGTTATAGGTCAAGTCATAAGACTGACCGACTTGTGGTTCAAAACTGGTTTTATCAACCGATTTTGTTGCTGTGAGTTGCGGCAAGAAACTAATTAAAGCATTCACTGCATCTGCAATAGCAGTGGGGTCTTGCACAACATATGCTTGGAGTGGCAAGTCTACTTGCTGGCTATCATTTAGTGATATAGAAGAGTCTGCGACCACCCATAAATCAACTTTTTGCCCAGCCTGTAAACTTAAATGTCCTGTAACCAGCAAATCTGAACGATCAAATTCACCATTTTGATTACTATCGACATAAATTTTAATATTCGATAATTCGGGAACAGTGCTTTTATTAATCACAATATCAGCAGGCGCATTACTATGATTGGTCAACGTATTCAGCCAAATCACTTTCGCACCCGCATCAATTTCTAATCGTGTTGGTGAAGTGAGGCTAATCACATATTTAGGTGTAATCGTAACTTGAACAGTATTTGAAACCGATTGGCCAATCTGGCCATCGGTTTGTACAAAACTTGCATAAGCCGTATTGGTAATATTTTGCCCAGCAGCAGGCATCACAGCATAAGCATGATTTACCAATGCCATAGCCGTAGCTAAGCTTGAAAAAATAAGCTTGATCTTATGATTCTGTAGCGGCTGAACTCGTTTAATCACGAAAATACCCCAATACCGAGCAAAAGCAGGTTTAAAGGGATAGGCATTAAAGTGATGCCTATCCACATAAATAGTTATTAATGTTTTGACTTAATTATTGAGCATCAACTTTAACGCTGAACTTCATCGTCACCGTTTCAGACGGTGCCAAATCAAATTGAGATGACTTCAAGTTGTTTGCTGTATTGGTCACAGTACCTTTTGATACTGGATCTAGTGCAGCCGCAGGCGACGAACCTAGAGTGGTGTAACTTGGTACCGCATCGGTAATTTCAACTTTCGTTACCGCCTGATTACCATCATTGACCGCTTTAATTTGGTAAATGATACAAGCACCTGGTTTAGCTTGAAGTGTAGATGTTCCAAAGCTACCGTCTGGCGTCCCATCACATGCTGCATCAAGAGCTTGCATTTTTTCCAAACGAACTTGACCAATGTTTACTGTAGTTTTGTCCGTTACAGTAATCGCAGCAGGAGCCGCCGTACCATTTAATGCACCCGTCGGTGTAACCGTCACAATCGATAGATCGGCTTGACCCGCTGTTGCATTACTTGGTGCTTCAACTTTAACCAAGATGTTGATACTTTCTTTTGGAGAAAGACCATCAGCACCATTGGTTGCAGTTAACCATGCGTTCAAGTCAGACGTTGTCACCAATTCGTTTGCATCAGCAATACCGTCATTGTTTTTATCTACATAAACAGAGGTAACAAATCCAGTATTCGATGGGTCATGAGTAATGGTGAATGGAAGTGTACTACCGCCAGCCACACCCTCTACAACGTTACCGTTGTTGGTTAAAGTGTGCTTGTAGACAATCGTACCACCAGGTGCGACCTGACCTTGTTGATCAGCCAAGAATGAAAGTCCACGTACTGCTTCTACAGTCAAGTGATCTTTCATCTTGTCTGTTAAGCCTGTTGCAGGCGAATTAATTGTGAAGACGATATCTTGGCTATTCGCAGGTGTCGCATCTGTAGATGGAGTTACCTTGGCACAGAAATAAGCTGTGGTATTTGGCTGAATTGCACCTGTATTGGTCACTTTAGTCGCTGAACATACACCACTTGAATCAGCAACGAAGTATTCAACTGTCCAACCCGCTGGTAATGCTTGTTCAGTACCAAAGTTATAGTTGTCCGATGTTGAACCATAATTCGTTACAGCGATTGGGAACGTAGCTGCAACGCCAGGTTTAGTTGTTACCGTAGTGACGACATTACCAGAAACGTATGCACCCTCACCGGTTAAACCTGTATCATCTTCCGTATAGTTTTTATTACCTTTACCGTTACTTAAATCGACTTTTGATGTCGTAATATCCGTAATACGTAATGTCACCGTATCTGAAGATGCTGGTGCATGTACAGGCGTAATGGTTAAGATCGTATCTAATCCAGGTGCAGTAATTGGACCTGTATAACCATTTGGCAAAGTAATACGTGCTGAAATTTCAAGATGACCACCAGAAGCCAATGGACCACTGTCTACACTTGCATCACCATTGGTATCCGTTAATGGAGTATTACCATCCGATTTTAATAACTCAACAATAGAGCCTGCAGGTAGTGCAGATTTGTTCACGGTAATGTTATAAGTTTCAGCGACATTACCAAGGTTGTGAATCCAGATATCTTCTGTAGAGCTCGACGCACCAAATAAAACTGGTGAACCTTGTACCGCAGTTGTGGTAATTAAGTCATCTTTAGCCGTATTACCAATAACTTTTTGCGCATCCGAATACGTATCGCTTGCATTATCGTTGATGGTACCCGTATATGTAGACTGAACTGTCACATCATATGGGTTTGTTGGTTGAGACGTCTCTGTACCTGGACCATCTGGGTCAAATGTCGCGATGTTGGTAATTTTACCTGCTGGCGCAGTTGTATTGACAGTCACTTGGAAGGTCAATTTACCCGTACTGTTACGTGGTACTGATGCAAGTACTAACTGCACTTTACCATTGGTAAACTCATATTTCGCTGCTGCCGCTGCTTCATCACCCGTCGCATCGGTCAATGCCGCTGTCTGACCGCTCCAACGTGCTGAACCTGCAACATAAGTTACACCTGAAGGTAAAAGATCTTCAATGGTTAGGTTGGCTGCATCAGCATTACCTGTATTTTTATAAGTTAATTCATAAGTCACTGTATCGCCACGAGCAACTGCAGTTACATTGGCAGACTTCGTCACTTGAATGACTGCACCAGTAACAATCGTTACGGTGTCAGTATTCACTTTGGTTTTGTCCGCTAGGACTGTAATGTAACTACTTGCCGCAGAAAGTTCTAATTGACCAGAATTACCCGCTGCTGCTGTTGCGGCTGTTGTACCCACCACAACCAAGCCGACTGACTCACCAGCATTTAAGGTCACTTTTTGACCCGCTAAATTCGTACCGTTATCTGGCACACCATCTTTATTCGCATCTAAGTAAACCGCAATGTTGGAGAAATCAAAATTATCCCCAGCCACATTGGCTAAATTCAATGTGAACTCATCCGTTCCGTTACCCGTATTGGTCAAGACGTGCGATAAAGTCACTACCCCATTCGGGTTGGCAGTTGCTGTACGGTTTTGCTCGAGTGTGAAGCTACCCACTTGTAAAACAGTCGTTTTGACTTCATTTGACGTTACAGTACGTGTCGTAGATGTACCATCTACATACGATGCTGTTGCAATGTTACTAATGTTTGTCCCTGCTGCTGGTGCAGCAGCATGTGCACCTGTCGCGAAAAAAGCAAAGCCCCCTAAAACTGTCGCAATTGACACATAAAGGCTATTTCGCTTTGTCGTCTTTAAATTCATAGGCATAAGAGTCCCCCGACCCCATCAAAATGACGTGTATAAAAATTTAGAAATTAATCGTTTGATGCATTTACTTTAGTTTGTGCACTAACAGTTACTGTTTTCTTGGCTGGTAATTCCATAATTTGCCACTGTAAAGCGCGGTACTCTTTGAGTGGAACATTGACGAGTTTTCCATCTACTTTTTTCTTTAATGGCATCGCAGCAAAGTTAACGCCATCGGTACTGGCAAGTGCACCTGAAGGCAGGCTGTTGCCTAAATACTGAGTGTCTGCTGGAATTGGCAAAGTTGCTTTTAGGCTTTTAATGCTGTGTGTCGTGTTGTTGGTATAAGTCGCACGATACTCAATAACATCTTGAGGCTTGATTGAGTCTGCAGCTTTAAACTGTGCATTCCCCTTACTGTCTACAACTTTTTTGAATGCTTTCAACTGAATGGATACAGGTTCATTTGATGTCGTAGCGGCAGCCATCCCATGAGCAGCCCCCCCAGCAAGCATTAAACCCATCATCAATTTTTTCAGCGTAGTTCTTTTGTTTAACATGATTTTATCCACTGCAAACCAATGCATATATTTGCGACATTAATCACATTTAAAGAAATTAATGCTGCAAAGCTCAAAGCAATATTAAACAAAAAACAAACGCATAACCATACATTTTATAAAAAAAATGTTAACTGGTTCACTCTTGATTTTTTAATTTAGTTATATAAGTTTACAATACTTAAAATAAATGACTGTTTATCATTACTTTTCACAAAAACTGTGAATTTACACAAAGAAACAATATAAAGCTCATACTCTTTATTGAACGCTTTTTAAGACAAAATTAAGCAATCAGCTCATATTAAGTATATGTTTTCATTATTTATATTAGGCCTAAGATCAACGCATCTGGCGGGCTCAAGCAATAGACTCTAGGGTGTACTTCGCACATTTAATGAAAAAAGGTCGATCCCATAAAAGGACCGACCTTTTTTATTTCTCTAAAATCACAATTAGTTTGGAATCCTTACGCAGAAACCCACTTGCCCTTTTTGCTTAGGAGCCAGTACACCGGGAATTGTCCATTTTAATTGTCCTGAACTTTCTTGAGTTTGACACCCTGAAACGCTACACGACATGGTTCCATAAACCGTTCCAACCGGAACACTATCTTTAAGCACAATATCAACCAAGTTTTTATTTGAATTATTGGTATAAGTGATTTGATATTCCAAATAATCACCTTTAGCCGCTTGGTTGGTTACAGTAAACGGCGTTGAATCATTACTCGGTGCAGGACATGCAGATGTTTTTCGCACCAGTTTGCTCATGTTTAAACCTGCTGTACCAATCATTGTAATATCATTCACACTATTACTTTCCTTGGTCGTCGCAGTACTATAAGTCGCCTTGCCATTGACCTTGAAGCTCGCAATAAAGCGATCACCACCTTGTGCCGTGGTAGGTGAATTTACTCGCTGAATCAAACAAATTTTTTCATTGGCTTTTAATACACGACTCGAAAGTAAACTTTCACCTTGATCCAACTGCGCATTACAGTTGCTATCGACATATACCAAACTTTGCCAAGGCTGATTGTTTGCAGGCTGTTGCTCTTTAGTTTCAGTTAAATTCAGCACATTCAGCACACTTTTCGCACTGAGCTCGTGTGGATAATCTACCACATCACCTGCCACAATGGTTTTCTGTCCATTTTGCGTTAAGACTAACTGTAACTCGGCATCACCAAACAAGAAACCATCATAGCTGGTCACATTTGCAGCTTTAGGAATGGTAAAGAAGTCATTACTGGTGTCAGCTGTCGCCGTCACACCACTGGCTTTCGCCGAACTGACCGAATCAAAACCTGTCAAATTCCGTTGCACCAAACAAACATTACTGCGCCCAGCAAACACATCATCTAAAGTTTGTATTTTAAAATCACCGTTTGCATTGCTAGTTGTAGAGGCCAAAACAGCCTTAGTGCTACAATCTTGCAGCTCAATCATACTGCCCGCAATTCCCAATTCACCAGCATCTACAATTGCGTTATACGCCTTGGAAATATCCGAGGTTGTACCACTATTATCGTTAAACACTCGCCCCGAAAACACATAGCCAGCTTTTTTACTGTTGGTCACGCGACAAACGAGTTTAGCGGCAAATTTCACATTCGCTGCAGGTATGGTTTGGGTCAAACCATTTATGCTTCCCAAATTTGCAGCACTGTTTCCTGACACTGCAGCATTCGTATCTGTACATTCAATACTCTTCAGTGAATATAAAGTTGATGCTGACTCAGTAAAACTAATCGCCGTGTTTGGTGTTGCATAAGCCAATAATGAGCCTTGCTCGACAGGCGACGTACTGGTTTTTAAACGCACAGACTGTGCTGTTCCTATTACAGTCGTAACCACCTCACCACTGGTAATGGTTTGAGCATTAGCATTACTTAAGTTTGTAAAAGTACTAAAGTTGAAGGTGTCTGTGCCATTTTCAGACACTTTATTCATTTCAAAAGTCGGTTTAAGACAAACATTAAGTTCATTAAAACCAATTCCAATATCATCACCTGCAACACCAGAACCTGCGTAACTCTGGAACTCTGTACGAACAATTTTCACACTACTTATTGTAGTTGGCAGTGTAATTATAAAGTTAATTGAGCCAGGGTCAGTTTGATAAGACGTTAAAATATAATCTGCTTGCGAAACTTGAGCACCGTTCAAGGCGTTGAAAGAAGCTGTTGAATTGGAACTTTTTCCTGGTGTGGTTAATACAGCATACACAACACCATCTACTAGTATTCGCATATTCACTGCTGTTGTATTACTTCTCGGTGAACCATATGACCAACTCAATCGGCCTCTGACCTGCAAGGCACCATTTGCACCTGTACCATACATGATACTATTGGGAAGTACTGTGGGATTACTGCCCGCTGTTTTTAGATTATTATCAAAAGCTGTTAAGGTGTTATCCGCATCATACCTTCTAAAAGTCGTATCAGACACTAAATTTACAGCCTGACCAGCTAAACACTGATTTTGAGGACTGCCAGTGGTAATTGGCGTGTTCTGTGTAATCGTCATGTTTGATGTTGCATTATTATTAGCTGTGTTACGATCAAAAGCGCTAGTCGTGATTGATACTGTATTGGCAACTGAACCTGCTTTATAAGCCAAACCTGTGATGGTGAACTCTAAATAATTGACATCTTTTCCATTTGCAGGAAGATTTAGCCCCGTCGCAGTTAAACTATTACTACTTTGCGAAACTAACATATTAGCCGCGATTGGACACACTGCGGTACCATATTTAGTACATGACCAGCTTAAACCTGAAAGATTAATCGGAACGGGATCTGTTAAAACTGCATCCGTAACAGCTAAGTCACCATTATTCCAAGCTTTAATGGTGTATTTCACAACATCGCCTACATCATAGCTTGTTTTATCTGATGTTTTTGAGACCTCTAGATCAGCAGAAGCAAGCACAGTATCTTGGTCTGCTGTCGTACATGCACCTGTGGTTGAGTTAAATGAACGGGTGATGCCACCACTATTTAAAGTTGTACAACTTGCCCCTGTAGATGAGCCCAAAGTTGGCACATCTACCGTAGCAGTATTCGTTACCGTGCTGCCTGCCGCAGCATCTACACGTGCTGTGACTAAAATTTCGTAAAATTCGCCAGAAGCCAAGCTTCCTGTATCAATAGAAGCTAAACTATTTAAAGCTGGAGCTGTGGTACATTTATTGCCTGCAGCCGTACTACAAGCAACGGCAGTAGCGGTTAATCCTGTCCCAACGACATCCTTAAGTAATGTTCCTGTATAAGTATCTGGACCATTATTAGTGACACGTACTGTATAAGTAGTTGTACTGCCCGAATACACTTGAGTAGTATTATTGGTTTTTGAAACTACCAAATCACCAACCATAGAGTCAACGCTGGCTGCACTAAATACAAAGGCATCTCCAGAATCCGAACTCCAGCCTAATGTACTATTCCCAGTGTAGTCAGACGCAATATAAACTTTAAATCTTAAAGTTCTTATACTATTGCTATTTTCAACTTGGACACTACCACTGGCCCCACCATTTGCGCCAGTAGCATTGTGGTTTGAATTATTATTTCCACCAGTAGTCGCGCCGTATAATGAAGCCGAGTTGGTGATGTTAAATCCATTAACACTTAAATTACGACCCGATAAACGCCTGATTGTCGTTCCGCTTGGAGGATTGGTTAATACAAAATTCGTGTTAATACCAAATGCCGTATTCCCACCCGAACTAACAGCAACCCCACCAATACCTGAGAGATTAATAACTGGATTTTTTACATCACGGTTAAATGTCACCACAACATCACCGAAATAATAACCTAACCCACCGTTTCTTGATGATGTATTACTTCCATTTGAGCTTCCTAAAACACTCGCTTGAAGCAAAATACGTGAACCATAGTTGAGGTCAGCATCAATACCCGTCCCCATACTAGGATTTAAACGACTCGAGGTGAAATCAGAACTAATTGGACTACCCTGACCACTTAAAGGAATAAAAATAGTTGATGAGTTTGTCCCCCCAAAAACCAATCCATTTGTATATTGTTGATTTTCTAAAGAGTAAGTAACGTTCGTCTTCGGGAAATAATTTTGACTAAAAGTATTTGCCGTCGGGTTATCAGCATTAAATAAATACGTATTAGTTTGTGCAACGGTACTAGGACCAGTTGTCGAGGTATTTCCACTGGCTCCAACAATTTCTAACGTAGGTACAGCAGCAGTTACAACGGAGTTGAACATTAATCCAAAACCTAGGCTAGCTGACAGCGCAATAATGCGTTTCATAGACTTAGTTCCCCACATACTTCACCCCAAACTCTAAGCTATGGCTTTCATTACTATTTATTGCTGCAACAGAAGCTTTAATTGCACCTGTTTGTCCCAATGCAGGCGCACTAAGCGAACCAGTTTCACAGGTTGCACAAGTCGGTGCTTTACTCATCACCATCGCTTCAGGCGTATAATCATAGAAATTAAATCGACTAATCGCAGAAGCCCCCAAATTTTTTACGGTTAATTGATACAAAACACATTGTCCTGAACCATCTGTATTGCGTGTAATCGGCAATACATTTGAGGTATACGCACTATCCGCGACCCCATCACAATTATTATCTTTGGCTTGCAATTTAGTTAAACGCACAGGTGCGCGAGTAATAGTTGTAATATCAGTTGCAGTATCTAACACTGTACCCACACTATTTTTTAGACTAATCACAGAAGTGTTCACTACACCAACCGTGTTATATGCAGTATTTTCAACTTTATTAAAAATACGAATAGGTGCTTTGCTACTTAAAATCATGCTATTGACAACAGATAAATTCTGAATCATCGGGTCTGTAGCATCTAACTGCCCATCATTATTGGCATCGTAGTAAAGTGTCGTGGTAAAACCTGTTCGATTATTGGCAACGCTTAAACTATCCGTTGCAGCCAATACAGACGTTCCCCATGGTTTTAAAATATGGCTATAAACAATACTACCGCCCGGTGCAATTTGCCCACGTAAATCAGGCTCTAAACTCACCCCACCTTGACTTGCATTTGAGTTAATCGTAATGGCGTTCTGGATCACGTCATAACCATTACTTGGTGCAGAGGTAACTAAATTAGACGATGTGACTTTAAAATAAATCGGAATTGGCTGACTTGTGCTTTGAGCATCTGCACGAATTTCTACCACGGCGCAGTAAAGCTGTGATTCATCGTCATTTAACAAACGAGTTGAAGAGATTTCTGCCCCAAGTACTGAACAATCGGTGGTAGATGTAGAAAAGTAACGAACAGAACTAATTTCTGTAGGTAATGCAACCGTCGCAAAATTATTATCGGCATCAGCGCTAAAGTTATAGGTTGTCGCTTGACCTGTATGACGCACAGTTAATGGAAACACCACTGTTTTATTGTTGACCGCAGTTAAGGTTTTCCAAGGCGAACCACCATTCGATACATTGCCATTTCCCGTACCATTTGCTGTAGTTTCGGGGCTATTGATCAAGTCCACCAAACGAGAGGCCGTACTTTGAATCAGTGAGGTCCGATCTTGCACCGTATCTGTTTTGGTACTGTCTAAGATCGATTGTGCTTTAGGAACGATATTGTAAATTGTGTTGGCTGTATCGACATAATCTACTGGGAAGGTGACCTTCACGATAATCGGAAGTTTAGCACCTGCTTCAAGCGTTCCTGTATCAATAATGCCATCATTATTGGTATCAAATAATGGGGTAACGCCATCTGCACGATAGAATTCCAGTACACTGCCTGCGGGTAAATTATGGCTATTAAAACTTAAATTAAAACGGTCAGCGACTGTTCCTGTATTCCAAACATAGTTTTCAAAGCTAACTGTAGCTCCACTACTTACCGCAGACTTGGTGAGTAAATCCACGCCACTTATGCTATTTGCATCAGCATTAATCACCACACCATATACTGGTTTAATCGTTAATACCGCGGTGTTCGACTGTGTAGTTAAATTTGCTGTGCTGGAAAGACCATCATGGTCATAGTCCATATTGGCCAAGTTGGGAATTTCACCGGGCGCAGTACGTGCAACGCGAACACGGAATTCAATATAGCCTTGAGCATTCGCAGGTACATTGGTGATTTGCGCACGAATGGTTTTACCATCGGTATCGAGATAGTAGTTGATCCCCGTCGGGTCATTACTGCCGGTCGCTGCGTTAAGTGCCTGCCCATTCCAGTTTTCATTACCAGCCACATAGGTCAACTGAGCCGTATCCAACAAGTCACTGATATTGACCACGCCACTATTATTACCATTATTGAAATAGGTTAAACGGACGGTTGCAATATCACCATTTACGACAGTTGTTTTATCAAAACTCTTGGTTAAGTTTAAAACGGCCTGATCCGTAATTCGTGAAGTATCAATATTATTTTGAGTCAGACTAGGTTGCTGTGTCGAAGTGGCTGTCAATTGAAGCTGACTAGAACTATTTACGGCTGCCGATGAAGGAATAATGGCTTTAACAATCAGTGCAACCGAATCACCAGCATTTAAGCTATATTGAGTAATGGGTGTATTACTGTCTGCAACACCATTTCGATCGGCATCCAAATAAATTTCAATATTGTTATGAGTGAAACTGCCCCCAGCAATTTGACTGCCCAACAAATTATAAAGATCGCGCTCGTTCCCCGTGTTGGTTAAAACATGATGGTAATAAACCGCCTGTCCTGGGCGTACATATTCAGTACGGTTATCCTTTAAACTCAGGTTATACACAGGAATAACGGTGGTTTGAACCAAATTGGAACGCGCCACTTGAACCACTGTAGAGCCTTCTTCTTTGTATTCGCCCACAGCCATGTTACTAATAACCAAAGCATCAGCAAAAACCCAAGCCGATGCTGTTACGCCCAATAAGCCCAGCATCGCCATACGTAAATTTCGAATCATTTTCTTTTCTATAAACATTTTCCGAACCTACGTTTAAGGGTTAACACGAATAACAAAGTAGAAATTGGCTTCTTGATTTGGATCTAAACTACTCACCAAAGCTGAAACTTTCTCACCTGAAGAAAGGTCTACTCCTGTCGGCACAATCACAGGTGTCCCAACAAGGCTGGTATAGGCAGGAACAACATCATTAAACTGAACATTCTTCACCACTGAACTACCATCATTTTTCAGTGTGAGTTTATAAGCCACACATTGATTTGGTTTAACTGAAACCAACTGAGTGGTATAGCTCAAAGCTGCTAGATTACTGGTGATACAGCTACTGTTGGCTGCTTGTGTTTTAAGTAACTGTAAATGCCCTGTTGCCACTGTGGTGACATCGGTATTTTTTAAGTTATCTAAATGAATGCCATTAAAGTCAGAAATCTCGATCCAAATATCAGCTTGGCTTACTACACCTTCTGGCGCTGAAGGAGCTGCTTGAACTTTGAGTAAAAGTTGGATGTCAGTTTGAGGGAGTAAACCTGCACTACCCAAGAGCTGATTTAGACTGGTTGTGGCACTAATAATTTGGTCTGTACTATCAATTTGACCATTTTTATTAGCATCATAATAAAGACTATAAACAAAGCCATCATTTTTCAGCGGAACCACTTTAAGGTTCACTTGAGAGCCTGCATTTGCCCCTTCTGCCATATTGCCCAAATTCTTTAATGTATGCGCATAGACAATCGTACCACCAACACCCACCTGCCCCTGCTGATCATTGGTCAAGGTGAGTAAGCGTGCAACATTACTTTCAATTTGGTTCTTAATGGAGTCCGCTTGTTGATTGACAGGTGATTGAATTGCAAACCAAATCGGGATTGAAAAATTCTGTTGACTGGCATCAACATCGATCACTGCACAATATGCCTTGCTTGCGCCTGCGGCTAAGGTTCCCGTATTGGTAATCTGTTTACCGACGGTCTGACAGCTAGCATCGCCTTCATAAAATTTGACACTAAAGCCTGTTTTAGTGGTAGGCACAATATTGGCGACATCAATCGCGCTAAACGATGCGTATAAATTATAGTTGTTGGCTTGGGTGGAATTATTCTTTGCCACCAAAGGAAAAACGGCCTTAGCTGAAGCTACTTTAACCGTACGTAAAGCTTGGCCTAAGTTATCTACAACACCTACACCTAAACCCGACTGATCCGCGTTATACAAGTCACTGCTGCTCGATACGACTGTTAAGGCCGTGATTTGGTTACGAATCGGGTCCGAGACTAAGTTTGAAGCAATCGAGGTTGCGACCACATCAACATTGATATGACTGACACTGCTGTTACACCCTGTAGAAGCCGATACCCCAACCTGAATTTGTTTTACCGCTGCGCTTGAAATCGAACCTGTATCGACTTTACCGTCACCATTGGTATCTGTTAGTAAAGTTTTTCCATCTTGGGTATAAAAATTAACTTTGGCACAACTCGGTAGATTGCTTGAGCTATAACTTAAGTTATAAACATCTGTCGTATTGCCGACGTTCCAAACATAGTTATTAAAAAAAACTTCTTGCCCAGGGGTCAAGCTGGCTTGAATAACCAAGTTATCGGGACTACTGTTAGGGTTCCCCACGTTGGTTGCTGAACTAGATTTATTATTTAAAACCACACCATAAACAGCAGCCAAATTATAGATCACGGTATTGGAGAAACTGCTTAGTTTTACCGTCATGTTATCCGTATCATATTGAACAAAACCTGCCGTGTTTGGAATTTTATTGGCGGCACCTTGCTTCACCTTGGCTTTAAAACTCAAGGTTCCTGAGCTTAGAGGGGCAACAGCAGCAATACTGGCTTCCAGACTCTTACCATCAGGTTTGAGCTGATAAGTAATTCCTGTATTCGCTGAGGCTTCCGTATCATTGGCATCAGTGAGTGCTGTAGTATTTTGATTCCAGATGGCTGAGCCCGAAACATACTCTAGAGAATCATCCAATACATCTTGCAATACGACGCGACGTGTTGCCGTTCCTGTATTTCGATAAGTCAAGGTATAGGTAATCTGATCACCGATAATTCCCTCACTTGCACTTTGCGCCTTGATCAGGGAAATCACCGCATCATCTACAACGCGAATCGTGTCTGTAACCTGCGCAGAAAGCGTAGCATTTTGCTGGCTTACAGCTTTGAGGTCTAAACTGCTCAGCTGATTAAAAGCCACCGTGGTAGGAATACTCCCCACAATCACCACGGCTAAAGATTGCCCTGCATTCAGCTCAATTGAACCGAGCAACAAATCTTCAGTATTGTCAGGTAAACCATTTTGATCGCGGTCTGCATAAACCTTAACATTGCTTAAATCAAAATTATCATTGCTACTTTGTACCAAAGACAATGTATATCGATCTGTAGTATTACCTGTGTTGGTGAGGACATGTGGAAGATTCACTGTCCCACCGATAGCCCCATATTGATTTTGATTTTGTAAGAGTGTTAGGGAATATGTTTTTTGCACCTCTAATGCCACAGGATTGGAATTAACCAACAAGACATTCCCCATCTCATCGGTATAATCCCCAGACGCAACGTTGGAAATATAGCTTCCTGGTTGAGGAAAAGCGTGACAAACACCGACCAATAATAGTGATGCTCCCCCCAATAACGCACGATGTATTCTTGTTGTCATCCCCTGCATAAAGCAAACACTCACAAAATTTACAATAAATGATAAATAAGTCACAATATTATACATAAATGTATCATTTGTTGATTATTTTGCACACGCTTTTCGATAATTTTTATAATTATTTTGATGACAAAGCATACACTTGCTCAGCTTTAGCCTAACATCTCAAAACATTGAATGGATACTTCACTCGATTAGGCGTAGAAGTACAAATAAGATGCTGAATACACCCATAAGGAATCGAAATAAATAATTTTTATCAATAACTAACTTAAAACAATTTCAGAAGACCAAACATTTCGTCCAATATTAACTGCAAAAATCAAGCAAATTTATTTTCACTTTTACAAATTAAAAATCCCGAATTGAAATAAACCATTCATATTGAAGAAATAAAAATATTTCAACGGTCACTCAAGGTGCTTGGTTAAATATTCTATGATTTCAGTTTGGTTAATTAAGCGTGAACAATGCTTAGGACATTTTAAACATTTAATTTGATCAACAGCAAAAATACGCTGTTCATTTAACAAATGACAAAGTGCTTCAACATACCAATGCTGCTTTTCTTGATATACCCGAATAACATCAATATCTCGAATAGTCATTTGACCTTTTTGATTTTGATAAAGAATTTCTAGCGTTTTACAGGGTGCGCAAACACATTCAGACTCTAAAGAAACTTGATCTTGCTCTCGTGCACTCAGTGGGCATGGTCTATCATCCACATCACAAGATTGCTTCCGCATTCTCTTACTTATCAAAACGAAACCACCAAAGAAGATAGCCGCCAGTACAGCGCCCGCAATTTCCATCTTCAAACCACACCTCGTTATCTCTTTTAAATTCTTTATCTATTTTAAACAACCTTAAAGACGGGCCAATTGTAGCAAATCCATATCATTTTATTGATTTAATTTTCGCATTAATTTTTAATTCATTTAAAAGATAGATTTATAAATAAAGATAAATTCTATAATTTTCACATATAAGTACTTATTTATATTATATTCATAAAATTATTATTAAAGTAAATTTCACTTTTTTTAATAAAAAATTTTAAACAGATGTTGTCCTTTTAAACATAACCTTTAAACTTAAATACTCCTATAAAGTATCTGATTTAAAATACAAATACCTCATAACCTATAGTTTCTTCATTGATCAATGTAATTTAATTAAATAAAGAACCATTAAATTTGAACAACCATAAATTCAAGTGCTTATTTTTATAAAATTTTTATTTATACACTACTTTTTAAGCCTAACAAATACATCTCTTTCGCCTCCGCCTTTGGACAACCTTCCCCATCAAACAGGTTGTTTTCTTTTTCTATTGGTTTCACTTTTTCAACTTAGGAAGCTGTTAGAAGCTTAATTGTTCTAGCCTTGAGATTCCATAATGAGTACCCAAACCAAATTCAGGTATTCATTTTCTGAAGTAACCACTTAAAATTTGACTTATTTAACCTTAAAGATGAAATGCAGAATTTCATGCAAGCATTTATTTTTATGCAATAAAAAAGCCCCCAAGTCTTAATATGCTTGAGGGCTTCTTAATATATGGTCCCGAGGGTCGGACTCGAACCGACACGTCATCTCTGACAGCGGATTTTGAGTCCGCCGCGTCTACCAATTTCACCACCTCGGGTAGGTGTTGATGCGTATATTAACCTGTTTAAAAAACTTGTCAACGTAAGATTAGCACATTTGGTTACTTTTAAAACAGAATGGTTTTTTTAGATTCTTATTTAACCAATTTCGACTAAAAAATGAAAAAAAGAATATACTACAGCCAGTTTTTTTAGCGAAATGTGTCATGCAACTTTCTGACTTCAATTTTGATCTTCCTGATGAGCTTATTGCTCGATATCCCTTAGACACCCGCAGTTCATCACGCTTGCTCCATTTAGATGCACAAGGTCAATATCATGATCATCAGTTTACCGATATTCTGGATTTACTGAATGACGGCGATCTCTTGATTTTAAACGATACTAAAGTGATGAAAGCCCGTTTAAAAGGTAAACGTGCAACAGGCGGCGCAGTTGAAGTTTTAGTCGAACGTTTGCAAGATGCGCACATCGCACATTGCCATATTAAAGCCAGTAACTCGCCTAAAGCGGGTGCAGAACTATTTATTGGCACTGAAGAAATTAAAGTCACCGTCCAAGGCCGCCACGAGAATTTATTTATTGTTGAATTTTCGCAACCGATTCTGGATGTCTTAGACCGTTGCGGTCAGTTACCCATTCCACCCTACTTCAACCGTGAAGCAGAGGCGATAGATACTGAACGCTACCAAACTGTATTCAACGATCCAAGCAAATTAGCCAGTGTTGCCGCACCCACTGCAAGTTTACACTTCGATCAAGCTTTACTGGAGAAACTCGAAGCTAAAGGAATTCACAAAGCTTTCGTGACCTTACATGTAGGTGCTGGAACATTTCTACCTGTTCGTACCGATGATATTGCCAATCATGTCATGCACAGCGAATGGTGCGATGTACCAGCACATACTGTTGAATTAATTCGTGAAACCAAAGCACGAGGGAATAAAGTCATTGCGGTTGGCACAACAGCAACACGTGCTGTGGAAAGTGCTGCCCAAGCACATAACGGTGTACTCAATGCTTGGGTCGGTGATACCCAGATTTTCATTTACCCTGGCTATGATTTTAAAGTGGTAGATCGTTTAATTACCAATTTCCATTTGCCCGAATCTACGCTGTTGATGTTGGTTTCTGCATTATCGAATCGTGACAATATTATCAATGCCTACCAACATGCTGTAGCTACGCAATATCGTTTCTTTAGTTATGGCGATGCCATGCTAATTGATCGTTTTACGGGATAACTGTTTTACCAGATAACAATAACAAGGAACTTCCGCCCTTATGCCGATTGATACTGTGCGACATTCGATTCATATTCGTCGTAAAAAGAATCAGGTGGTCTTCCACAATATTGCTCGGCTTTGGGACATTGGGCGTCAGGCGCAAAGCCATCAACAAATTTTAGATGGCCTGCATCCTTGGAATGCTCCTGTCACCTTGAAGTTTGAAAATACCCTACCGTGGTTGCTTGCAATTACAGGCAGTATTTTTATGCTTGCGATTTTGATTCAACCCAGTAGTATTTGGGCTCAAACTAGCCTGTTTTGTGGCGTGTTGATGGTATTTTGGGCTTATATTTCCTATGAAGATGATGACCCCATTGAAGAGGTGATTGATTATCTCGAACAACAAACCATTGCACAAAAATATCAGTTGGCTTACCACCGCCAACCACAACATATTTCCGTTCCACTCAATCCAGTTTTATTTATTGCCCACTTAAAACGCCTGTTTCCAGTATTTGAGCAAGGCTCGGTTTCCAATGATTTTCCATTATATGCAAGCACTGTTTGGACAGATGAAGAAAACAAGGACCATCAAGTACTGGTATTTCAATATCACTTTGTGAATGAAGTACGCATGACTGATAAAGATGGCAATCAGGTCAAGGTTCAAGAAATACATCGCGATTTGTGGGGCGTATTTGTTTTTGGTCTAGACATGCCAGGCTTAGCAAGCAGTACTGCGAGCAAATCCTTTGGTCACCCTTATTCTTTTGCATGGCATACCAGTGATATTCAGACCAATCAGCGACTCAAATTCTATGGTACCGATGAAATGCAGATGGCGAAAACACTAACACCTGCTATGGTGCTTCGGCTATCCGACTTTTTTGAATACCGTTCAGGGGATTTGTTGTTTCATCCCGAGAGTGATGTCTTGTGTTATCTAGGACCACATGATTTATTCAAAATTTCGAGCAAGGCTCAGAATATCCAAGATATTTCGAGTTTACGTGGACACTTACGTACATTTAAACTACCTTATCTAGAACATTTAAAGTCTGATTTATTGAAACTTTTAAAATAACAGCGACTAGAATGTACAACCATTAAACAGGGGGCAACATGGGACTTTTTATTTTATTATTGCTCATTATTATTGGCATTGTAGCCATTATTTTTATTCGTAATAATATTGTGCGCCATCATAATGCCACTATTCGCGCTTGGTCAGATGTGACCAGCTACGAACGTCAAAAAATTAAAATTTTAGATGCGCTTGCACCCTTGGTAGAGCAATATTCAAGTTTTGAAAAAGGCACTTTAGAAAAAGTGACGGAATTGCGTCAAAACATTTTAAATTTGAATGCAAACACTGCCGATGTATCTCAGCTACAACGGATTGAGAACCTAAACAAGGAACTCATGCACAGTTTAAATGTCGTAGTTGAAAACTACCCTGAACTTAAAGCCAATGAAATTTATCTAAAAATGATGAATGAAATTGAAGAACAAAACGAAAATGTAGGGGCTGCGATTACGATTTTTAATCGCAATGTTGAACTGTTTAACAACCAAATACAGATTTTTCCCAACAACGTCATCAATACCATGACCATTGGCAAAAAAGCCATTCGACCATTTCGTGATACGGCAGCTATGCAAAATTTTGATTATCGTCCGAATTTTTAATGATTTAGCACAAAAGACAGCATTGTGAATAAATTTCACAATGCTGCTAATTCCGATTAAGACAGAAAACGAACCTGATTCCGCCCTTCAGCTTTTGCTTGATAGAGCAATTGGTCTGCCGACTGTAAAAAACTAGACACGTTTAAATAGTTTTGCCCTGCGCCATGCGTATTTACCCCAATGCTGACCGTGATATCAGCATGCTGACTTGCCATCAGATTCGGGATGGTCAAATGAGCCACTGCCTTACGGAAGCGCTCAGCAGATGAAACAGCATCTTCAAGTGTAGTTTCAGGCAAAATTACTACAAACTCTTCCCCACCAAAGCGCGCCACAAAATCATAGGCTCGACTAAACTGAGTTTTTAATAACTGTGCAACTGCAATCAAACACTGATCACCTTGCAAATGCCCAAAATCATCGTTGTATTTCTTAAAATGATCAATATCAATAAACAATATCGACAATGGTCGTTTATTGCGCTCTGCTCGCTTAAACTCGAATTCGATCCGTTCATTCAAGGCTTTGCGATTTGCCACCTGCGTCAACGGATCTTGCAGTAATAATGCTTGATTCTTTTTATTCAACTCCTCAAGTTCCAATTCCATACTTTTACGTTCTGAAATATCAAACATGAAGCCAATAATGGCAATGGTTTTATCATTTTCACGAATCACATGAACAACATCACGTATCCAGACGTATCCGCCATCTTGGGTTAAGGCACGATAATCAGCCTCATGATCCGTGCCATCATCAGAGAGTTGGATACACATACCGACCGTTTTGTCTCGATCATCAGGATGAATACGATCAATCCAGTCTTGTGCAGATTTCCAACTGTCTTGCGGCCACCCCAATAAACTCTCAATTTGTGGTCCAATATAACTAAATTCTTTAGTATCCCAATTAATTTGCCATGGAATGGCATTCGTAGTTTCCAATAATGTTTTATAAAATTCCCATTCTTTTAACTCACTCATTACCCCACCCCAAGAATGCACTGTTCACATGAAGAACTAGTAAATACCAATTCTCTTTACAATATAATCACCATTTTCAGGTAAAAGAGAAACAAAACATTACACAAATAAAAATAAAGCAAAATTCTGACCAAACTTGCTTTTTACTTCCATTTAGTAAGGCTGGATTGGAATTAACAGTTCAATACATCACAAAACTGGCGTTTAAGTGCAGAATCGAGGAAAATAGCCCTCTTTTTAGCTCGAACAATCAGCGAACTGTTTTTTCGCCTTGATTTGGAATTTGTATGAAGTTTGAAAAACTTGCACAATCGGGGCGTGCCCGTCGTGGTCGCTTAACGCTTGAACATGGTGTGGTTGAAACACCTGTATTTATGCCTGTCGGTACTTATGGCACAGTCAAGGGCATGTTGCCACGTGATATTGAAGATATTCAAGCACAAATTATTTTAGGTAATACTTTCCACCTATACTTACGTCCTGGCCTAGATGTCATTGAAGCGCATGGTGGTTTACACGAGTTCATGAAGTGGGACAAACCTATTTTAACCGACTCTGGTGGCTTTCAAGTCTTCAGTCTTGGTGCTATGCGTAAAATTAAGGAAGAAGGTGTAACTTTCCGCTCTCCGATTGATGGCTCTAAAGTTTTCTTATCGCCTGAAATTTCGATGGAAATTCAAAAAACTTTAAATTCTGACATCGTCATGATTTTTGATGAATGTACGCCATATCCAGCGACACATGAAGAAGCACAAAAGTCATTGCAACTTTCATTACGTTGGGCCAAGCGTTGTAAAACTCATCACCATGATGAATTAAACAATAGCAACGCTTTATTTGGCATCATTCAAGGCGGCATGTATGAAGACCTTCGTGATGAGTCATTAAAAGGCTTACTTGAAGTTGGTTTTGACGGTTATGCGATTGGTGGTCTTTCTGTTGGCGAACCGAAAGAAGAAATGATCAAGGTGTTGGATTATCTTCCAGTTAAAATGCCTGCCGATAAACCACGTTATTTAATGGGTGTCGGAAAGCCAGAAGACATTGTTGAAGGTATTCGTCGTGGCGTAGATATGTTTGACTGCGTTATGCCAACCCGAAATGCACGAAATGGTCATTACTTTGTGACGGATGGTTTAGTTCGTATCCGCAACAGTAAATACCGTCATGATCAACAACCACTTGATCCACACTGCGATTGCTACACCTGTACCAACTTTACCCGCGCATATCTATTCCATTTAGAAAAATGCGGCGAAATGTTGGGTTCAATGTTAGGTACCATCCACAACTTACGTTACTACCAGCGCTTCACCCAAGACATTCGTGATGCACTCGATAACGGGACGTTTGATGCTTTTGTTGAAGACTTTTATCAACGTCGTGGTTTAGAAGTACCTCCTTGTCCGCAAGATTAATTCTTTCAGCATTTGCGCTGAAGAAAAAGACAAGGTAAATTGCAGAACAAGTCTATTTATTATCAAATTGATACCAGTTTATTGTTTAGGAAATTGAAATGAGCCTTTTTATTTCTACTGCTCACGCAGCAGGTGAAGCTGCACAGCAACCAAGCCTCGTAACGAACTTACTTATGATTGCGGTTTTTGTCGCAATTTTCTACTTCTTGATTTGGCGCCCTCAATCTAAACGTGCTAAAGAACACCGCTCTTTGGTCGAAAGCTTAGGTGTTGGCAGTGAAGTTGTTTTTGCTGGTGGTTTGATGGGTAAAATTACTAAAATTGAAGGTGATTTTGCAGTGGTTGAATTAAACCGTGGTGTAGAAGTAAAAATTCAACGCGCAAGTGTGATTTCAGTTCTTCCTGAAGGCACATTAAATAACCTTTAATCAAAAATAGTCGTGCACCCGCACGACTTTTTCATTTTAAGAAGAAAACAAATGCGTTACCCAGCATGGAAATATCTACTGATTCTTGTGGTTCTCGTAGTCAGTACATTATATGCCCTGCCAAGTTTGTATCCTGATGAACCTGCTGTTCAAATTTCAGGTGCCAAAGCTGGTACTCAAATTGACCAAAGCATCATACAAAAAGCAGAGCAAATTTTAAAAAGCGAAAATATTGCAACGCATGACAATAGCTTTACCAATAACGCTGCATTACTCCGTCTAGATTCATCTGAGGCTCAGTTAAAAGCCAAAGATGCTTTGCGTCGTGGTCTTGGAGATAACTACGTTGTTGCGCTGAACCTTGCACCAACTACACCTGAATGGTTGCAAAAAATTGGTGCAAAACCAATGAAGCTCGGTTTGGACTTACGTGGCGGTGTTCACTTCTTGCTTGAAGTGGATATGGACAAAGCCATCAGCCAACGTATGGAAACCTCTGCAACCGATTTACGTCGTCAATTGCGTGACAATAAATTGAAATTCAATAGTCTTTCATTGAATAACAATACCATTACTTTGCAATTTGCGAACAATACAGATCGTGATGCAGTGATGGATTTCTTGCGCAGCAACAACAAAGAATATGCACAACAAGCGATTGCATCAGATTCAGGCTCTAGCTTACGTTTAACCTATACCGATGTACGTAAGCAAGAAATTCAATCTTATGCGGTCAACCAAAACTTAACCACCCTGCGTAACCGTATTAATGAGTTAGGGGTTGCAGAAGCACTTGTACAAACCCAAGGTAGCAACCGTATTGTGGTTGAATTACCAGGTGTACAAGATACCGCTGAAGCAAAGCGTGTTTTGGGCCGTACTGCAAACTTAGAGTTCCGTCTGGTTTCTGACCAGAATGATCAATATATTGATCCATATACAGGTAAATATAATGGTCAGCCATTACCTCCAGGTACGGAAGTATTTGCTTATCAGTCACTTGATAGTGGCCGTGAATTATTACTTAACCGTAATCGTATTCTTACAGGTGAGCGTGTTCAAAATGCCTCTTCTGGCTTTAGTCAGGACACTGGCGGTGCTGAAGTAAATATTACCCTCGATAGCGCGGGTGGTAAGCTCATGGCTGATGCGACACGGAATTCTGTGGGTAAACGTATGGCGGTGTTGTTTATCGAAAATAAACAAAAAATCAGCTATGTCACAGACCCAAAAACTGGTGCTCAAACTGAAGTCCGTACACCGTATGCAGAATCTGTGGTCATTAATGCCGCCACGATTCAAGCCGTACTCGGCTCACAATTCCGTATTACAGGTTTAGACTCACCACAAGAAGCAGCCGAACTGGCACTGATGTTGCGTGCAGGTGCATTAGCCGCTCCAATGTACTTTGTTGAAGAACGTGTGGTTGGTCCTAGCCTCGGTCAAGAAAACATTGATAAAGGTGTCTTATCCACCCAAATCGGTTTCTTACTGGTTGCGATCTGGATGGTAGTGTTCTTCCGTCTATTTGGTTTAATTGCCAATTTAGCCTTAGTGATCAATATTGCCATGATCCTGACCGTAATGTCTTGGATTGGCGCCTCACTATCGCTTCCAGGTATTGCAGGTATCATCATCACCATTGGTATGGCGGTCGATGCCAACGTCCTCATCTGTGAACGAATACGAGAGGAAATGAAATGGGGAGCTTCTCCGAAACAAGCCATTATTGCGGGTTATGATCGAGCCTATAACACCATTTTAGACTCGAACTTAACCACCTTTATTGTCGCGTTCATTTTATTTGCAATCGGTTCTGGTCCAATCAAAAGCTTTGCAGTCACCCACATGATTGGTATTGTCTGCTCGATGTTTACCTCTATTACGGTGACGCGTGCAGTCGTACAATTGATTTATGGCAAAAAACGTGACTTGAAGAAGTTGAGCATTTAAGGAGATCGACGATGACTGACATGACTCAACCCAAATCAAAACAATATGGTCGTCCTGACAATGAGCGTGTAATTGGCTTCATGAAGATCAGCAAACCTGCTGCCTTCGCGTCAATTATAATTACCATTGCCAGTATCTTCTTCATTGCCGTGAATGGTCTTAACTTAGGTTTGGACTTTACTGGAGGTATTTCTGCGGAAGTCACCTACGCAAAACCGGTTGACCAAGATCAAATTGTTAAATCTCTTGAAGCTACAGGCTTTGAACATGCAGTAGTCCAAACGCTGGGCAGTAACACAGACGTACTCATTCGTATGCCTGTGCAAAAAGCCAGTGTTGAAGATTTGAATAACACCTTGGCTCAAGCAGTGCAAGTACCGAATAACACAGCTACACTACATAAAGTCGATGCTGTCGGTGGTCAAGTCGGAAATGAACTCTATGTTCGTTCTGCGGGTGCCGTTGCACTTGCATTGATCTTGATGTTGATCTACGTAACCATTCGCTTTGAGTTCAAATTGGCTGTGGGTGCAATCCTCTCCCTCTTTCACGATATTTTGGTGATTTTAGGGGTATTTGCATTCATGCAATGGCCATTTGACCTGACCACTTTGGCTGCAGTGCTTGCCGTGATTGGTTTCTCGCTCAACGATAACATCGTAGTATCAGACCGTATCCGTGAGAACTTCCGTAAAATTCGAGGTGCATCACCTCGTGAAGTGATCGATATTGCCCTCACTGAAACTTTACGCCGAACTGTCCACACCTCCATGACCTTGTTATTGGTTGTGGTGGCGATGCTCATTATGGGTGGTGAAGGTCTACGCTGGTTCTCGGTGGCAATGTTTATCGGTGTCTTTGCAGGAACATATTCTTCGATCTATATTGCAACTGCTTATGCCCTATGGCGCGGTTTAAACCGTCAAGACTTTATTGTTCAGATTAAACCTGAGTTTGATGAGGAAGAAATTCCTTAATCCCTAAACAACAGGCTCACACTGAAGCTCATCCTCGGATGGGCTTTTTTAATGCTGAATGATTTGAATTAGTGGCCACTGGAAACCCTGACATGATGGCTCTGCCTGCCAAGCCACCGTTAACATTATTTGACCCAAATGATAATTCTGATACGCAAAGCTACCAATTTCAGGATGCTGACACATCCCCCCATGATTGATAGCATGTACATGCGTATTTAACTCTTTTAAGCTTAAACGAATACCTAAACCCGATGCTTTTAATACCGCTTCTTTGGTGGTCCAAACCTTAAACCAATATTCAGATGAATATTCTGCTTCTGCCCAACCATGCAATTCTTCAGGATGAAAAGCATGTTGTGCCAATGTCTCAAAACGCACTTGTCGGTCTAAATCTTCGACATCAATACCCAACTGCCTCACTGTATGGCTAAGTGCTAAGGCGTAATGTTTATGACTATGACTATGATTGAATGCAACCTGAGGGAATTCAGTCAAATAGGGTTTGCCATATTCGGTCTTAGAAAGATCTGCGTTTTGGATCTCACGTTGCATATGTTGTGAGAGCAACTGATTCCGAAATTGGTAGATGGCCTGTTTTTGTTGTTGTATCTTGGCTTTACGCTCCAAATCCGCAGGTAGTTTGATAATCTGCTCTAAGCGGCTGACATCAATATGAATCAGTTTCGTCACATAGCTCTCCTCTTTATATCCATCCTCATTCTAAAAGAAACTGTACATAAAATAAAAAGCCCAAAGTCATCTTTGGGCTTTTTCATCGTTTAAACGAACTGAAAATTAACGTTTGAATTTCTTCTCAGCTTTTTTGAACTTCTGAACATAACGACGTTTACGTGCAGCAGTACGTTCATCCACTTGTGACTTACGCCCTTCAAATGGATTTTCTGAAGTTTTAAATTCAATTTTCACTGGTGTACCTTCAAGTTTGTACACACGACGGAAAACATTTTCAAGGTAACGACGGTAATCTGCTGGCGTTTTATCAACTTTGTTACCATGAATCACAATCGTTGGTGGATTTTGCCCACCCATATGCGCATAACGCATTTTAATACGACGACCGCCCACCATTGGTGGTTGATGTGCATCCACAGCATCACTCAAAATTTGCGTGATTTTGGCAGGTGAAACTTTCAAATGTGAAGATTCATAGGCACGGTGGATCGATGGGTACATATCCCCTACACCTGTACCATGCAGTGCAGAAATTAAGTGGATTTTTGCCCAAGGAATAAAATCAAAACGACGTTCAACATCTAGCTTACATTGCTTACGATCATACTCAGACATGTTGTCCCATTTATTGATCGCAATCACCATGGCACGCCCTGCTTCTAAGGCATAACCAATCAAGTGTAAGTCTTGCTCTACAATGCCTTCACGAGCATCCACCACCACGACAACCACATGTGCATCTTTCATGGCTTGTAAAGTTTTTACAATCGAGAATTTCTCGATCATTTCATCGACCTTACCTTTACGACGCACACCCGCAGTATCAATCAGCGTATATTGACGACCATCACGCTCGAAAGGGATATAAATAGAGTCACGAGTTGTACCTGGCTGGTCAAATGCCACCACACGCTCTTCACCCAACAAACGGTTGACTAGCGTTGATTTACCCACGTTCGGACGACCAATAATCGCTAAACGCAAGCCAGTGTTCTTGTCATGCTCTTCTGGGTTCTCGTCTTCAGGCACATCCTGCAACACGTCTTCCAGCATTTGCTGTACGCCACGACCATGACTTGCCGCTACTTGCAGTGGCTCACCCATACCAAGTTTATAAAATTCGACGAGTGCGGCTTCTGCGTGTACACCATCCACCTTATTTGCGACAAGGTAAACTTTTTTACCTAAAGTACGCAGCTCACGTGCAATTTGTTCATCAGAAGCCAATAGACCTGCACGCGCATCTACCACAAATACAATGATGTCAGCCTCATGAATCGCAGTTTTAGACTGCTCTGCCATGTAAGAGTCAATACCACCTTCATTTTCGCCAATACCACCTGTATCGACCACAATGAAAGATTTATTTTGATAAACAGCATCACCATATTTACGGTCGCGTGTCAGACCCGCAAAGTCAGCCACCAAAGCATCACGACTTTTAGTTATCTGGTTAAATAGAGTTGATTTTCCGACGTTCGGACGACCAATGAGCGCAATTACGGGTTTCATAGTTTAACCTTTATTCAAGATCAGCCAGTGAGACTGGTCTGAACATCAGAAAAATGGAAGATATTTAAGAATAATACTAAATAAAACACGGGGCATTGAAATTTCTCAAATACCCCGTGTTTAAAAATACGGATTTGGCTTAGTTTAACATAAGGCAGACGAAAATTAACGATTCTGCCAAACGCTAAATTTACCCTTACGTGTCGCGACTGCGAGTTGACCTTCGATAACACGCAATGTACGTACAGCACCACTGGTTTTGGCACGACCGATTAACTGACCTGAATTTGGGTCAATCAGATGTAATACGCCATCTAAATCCCCTACTACAAGGTCTTGACCAAACAGTACTGGATTACTGAGTTCACGGTTTAAAAGTTGCTCATTTTGCCACAATTGTTGACCTGTCGCCAGATCATAAGCCGTCAACTTACCGTCTGCTTGTGCTACAAAAACTTTATTGTCTGCAACTTCAGGACGTTTGGTACTGCTAGCATCTTCACTCCAAATCACTTGTTGTGAAGCCAAGTCTGTTGCAGTCACTTGCCCTTGGAAACTGGTGGTCACTAAAAGCTGACCTGCTACCACTGGATCACCATCAACATCATTTAAACGCTGAATGTCAGAACGACCATCACTCACTGCCACACGACGTTGCATACGAGGTACGCCACTGAGTACATCTAAAGCATAGACATAAGCATTTGCAGAAGACACCAATACCGTACGTGCATCGAGAGCTACAGGCGTTGAAGTCCCACGCAAGCTAAATTGTACGCTTGGTAAATCATAGCTCCAAACTTGCTGCCCAGATTCTAAATCATGCGCATAAACAGTTCCATCATTACTGACGGTCACCACACGACCAGATTGCACTAATGAAGGTGCTAGAATTGCTCCTGTTAATTGAGCAGTCCACTTTTGTTCGCCTGTGGCTTGATCTAGAGCAAACAATTGACCTTTATGATTTCCAACAATCACTAGACCATCTTTGGCTTCCACACCTGAGCTTAGACCTTGTTTAGAGACTTTTTTGCTCCAAACTTTATCTTTGCCACGATAGGCGGTGACTTCACCTTTAGGGCTAGCAATGAAAATTACGCCATTATCGATGTCCAATTGCAAACGTAATGGATCTGCTTCTGAGGTCGAAGAAACACTTTCAGAAAAAACTGGCGCTAAACTTTTCGATTGTTCAAGTTTAGGTAATGGACTTGGTTTGGCATCTTCAACTTTAATTTTATTACTTGAACAGCCAACTAAAGCCAGCGTCAAAATTGTTAGTGCAAACGGTATTTTATATTTTCTATCCATTAAGACTCATCCACGTGTGTTTCTAAAATTGGGCGTTCAATTTCAGGATCATCTACTAAAACGCCAACACTTTCGAGTTTAATTTGTAAAATTTGGCGCTCTTGTTTACGCTCAATTAATGCATCCCATGCACTTTGATAAGCTTTTTTCGCATTTTCTACATCATTTTTAGCAACATATACATCACCACGCACTTCATCAGCCGTTGCTTTAAACGCAGGGTTGGTCACTAAAGCTAAAGATTTCAGTGCATCATCATATTTGTTTTGTGCAAGCTGTGCATAGGCCAAACGTAATTTTACGATTTGTGTTAAACCCTCATCTTTAACTTTAGAGTTTTCCACCTTTTTCAAAGCTTTTTCTGCACCAGCATAGTCACCCTTGTCATAAGCCAACTTTGCCATCACAAATTGAGTTTGAATGGCTTGTGCAGAATCAGGGGCATCCTTCACAATTTTATCTGCAGCCTCTGTCAACTCAGTCATTGCATTTGGATTGCCTTGTACATTACGCGCATCATCCATCAATTGTTGGACTTTTGCAGTTTGCATTTGCGATTCTGCAAGGTTTTTCTTTTGCCAATATTCCCAACCGAAAAAGGCAATCAACGCAATTAAAATCCCACTAATCATGGCCGAACCATACTTTTTAGTGAAAGACTTTAAACTCTCAAGTTGTTCTTCTTCACTCAATGATGCGCTCATTTGATTACCCTTTTCCTAAATGTTATTTAACTCTTATTTTGAAGAAAATTTTTCGATGAAGAATGGTACGACATCAGCAATTGCGACTTCGCACTGTTCCGCTGTCGCCAAAGTTTTAACCAATAACTGCTGTGCTTCCCACTCGCGCTCACCCAAAATCAAGGCATACAATGCCCCTGACTGGTCGGCCTTTTTCATTTGGCTTTTCATTGAACCTTGTGAGCCAACTTTTAAACGTAATGAACTTTGCGCTGCATCTAACTGGTTGCGGAGTTGTTCTGCCAATACCAAAGCTTTACCTTGAGAAGCAGGATCTGCCACCAAGAAAATTTCGCAATCACGAATTGGAGTCGCATCTTCAACTTGTTCAAGTAAAAGTAATAAACGTTCCATCCCCATAGCAAAACCAACCGCAGGTACAGACTGATCCGCCTTTCCTTTAAGCTGTCCAACCAAACCGTCATAGCGACCACCTGCACACACTGTACCTTGTGAGCCTAAATGTGTAGTCGTCCATTCAAATACAGTTTTGTTGTAATAATCTAAACCACGAACCAGTTTCTGATTAATCACAAACTCAACGCCTGCATCTCTTAAATACTGCTGCAAAGTCGCAAAGTGCTGTAAAGTCTCTTCACCCATAAAGTCATGCAATTTCGGTGCATTTTCTAAAATAGCTTGAGTTTTTGCATCTTTAGAATCAAGGATACGCAGCGGGTTGGTGGTTAAACGGCGCTGTGAGTCTTCATCCAAATCACTTTTATGCAATTCCAAGAACTCAACCAATGCCGCACGATAAGCCGCACGCTCGTCAGACTCTCCGAGAGTATTCAACTCTAACTGAACTTTGTCCGCCACACCCATGCGTTTCCATAGACGTGCAGTCATCAAAATGAGCTCAGCATCCATATCAGGAGTTGCCACACCAAAGGTTTCTACACCAAACTGGTGGAACTGACGGTAACGCCCTTTTTGTGGTTTTTCATAACGGAACATTGGTCCGACATACCACACACGCGGTGTTGCGCCACGGAGTAAATTATGCTCAAGCATGGCACGTACACAACCTGCTGTTCCTTCAGGACGCAGTGTCAAAGACTCAGGCGGATTGCCTTTATCTAAGAACGTATACATTTCTTTTTCAACGATATCCGTCGCATCACCAATCGAACGTTTGAACAAATTAGTTTGTTCAACAATAGGCAAACGGATTTGTTGATAGCCATAGGCATCCATTAACGATGCTAAATGTTGCTCTAGACGTCTCCATGCAGGTGTTTGCGTTGGAAGAATGTCATTAAAACCTTTGATTGCGACAATTGAACTCATGATGAACTACGAATGATCTCTTTAGATTTAGCTTCTTCAAGCTCTTGAACACGCTGACGAACCATTGTTTCGATTTCATCAACTAACTGGTTGGTATCAATCAGATGGCTTTTCTCGCCATTCCGATACACAAGCGAACGTGGACTTGCCCCCACCACGCCAATATCAGCCTCTTTGGCTTCGCCTGGACCATTCACCTTACAACCAATGACCGATACGTCCATCGGGGTACGAATGTCTTCCAAACGCTCTTCTAAAGCTTGCATCACTGAAATCACGTTAAATTCTTGTCGTGAACAGCTTGGGCAAGCAATAAAGTTAATGCCATTTGAACGAAGGCTGAGTGATTTTAAAATATCAAAACCAATTTTAACTTCTTCTTCGGGTTCGGCTGCCAATGAAATACGCATGGTGTCACCAATGCCTTCCATGAGCAAACCACCCAATGCAATGGCTGATTTTACTGAACCCGTACGATAAATCCCAGCTTCTGTAACGCCTAAATGTAATGGGTTATCAATTTGTTGAGACAGCAAACGGTAGGCATCCATGGTCAAAAACACATTCGATGCTTTCACAGAAACTTTAAATTCATGGAAATTTAAACGGTCTAAGATATCAATATGGCGCATTGCTGACTCAAGCAAAGCTTGGCCTGTCGGCTCACCATATTTCTTTTGAATGTCTTTTTCCAATGAACCCGCATTCACGCCAATACGCATAGAAATATCATGATGACGTGCCGCAGCAACAACTTCACGAATTTTCGCTTCCGAGCCAATATTACCCGGATTAATACGCAAACAATCCGCGCCCATATCTGCCACTTTCAATGCGATTTTATAATCGAAGTGAATATCTGCTACTAAAGGCACTTGTACGCGTTTACGAATTTCACCGAAAGCTTCGGCAGCTTCCATCGAAGGCACAGAAACACGCATAATATCAGCACCCGCATCTGCACAGCGTTGAATCTGGGCAACCGTTGCTTCGACATCACACGTTTCAGTATTGGTCATGCTTTGAATGCTGATCGGAGCATCGCCTCCGACGTAAACAGAACCCACACGAATTTTGCGGGTAGTACGGCGTTGAATCGGGTTTACAATCATGATTATTTACTCTGGCACCATTAACGAGATAAACGGAATTCTGCTTTCCCATTTACCGTATATGGTGACAATGAAATCTGCTCATTGTTCAAACTTAATGACACTGCGGCTGCATCATCCAAACGGATTTGGAATGGCGCCTCACCACTTAAAGTTAAAGTACTGGCTTGACGGCCTGTGGCTAAAACTTTACCCGTCGAATCCACAATATGAACTGAGGTCGGACGATTAAAATTCAAGACCAATTGATCGCCTGAAACTGCGGTCGCACCGCCCACTGACAACACTTCAACTTCAGATTTATTTGCATCTGCTGCACTGCTTTCTGTATTCGAACCCGATGAGCCCCAGTTTTGAATCGTGCCAACAATTGCAGCCAAAATCACCAAGATAATGATGATAATGACAGATCGCTTTAACCACTTGCGGTTACGCTCACTGTTTGAGCCTGGCAACTTGCCCATGATCTTGATTGGCGAATTATCCAAAGCATGATTAGGCACCATGCCTGTATCATTGGCATAGATTTCATCAAAACGCTGAATCAGTGAGGTTGCATCAACATTTAAATATTTTGCATAAGTGCGATAGTAACCTTTAATGAAGGTCGCTTCTGGCAAAGACTTATATTCATCTTGCTCTAATGCAGTTAAAGTTTTTACAGGAATTTTTAAATCTGCAGCAACTTGACTTAATTCACGTTTTTGAGCAATACGTTTTTGGCGTAAGTATTCTCCAGGACGCTGGACGTTTCCTAATGCATTAGGTACTACGCTTGAACCATTCGATTGCGGTGAATTAGGATTTACTTCCATACGGCCTCAGTACTGTACTGTAATTGCAAATAACGTGTGTATTCTTGGCTATCGGGGAACAATGCTCGCATTTGATTGACTAACACTTGCATCCCCATCTGATCGCCATTGGCTCGTGCAATACGAATACCAATCCATAATGCACGCGCACTCTGATTTTTCTGCCCAACCAAACGAACAAATTGTTCATATAGCTGTGTAGCAGCAGGAATTTGTTGTCTTAAATAAAATATTTCTGACAACTCTAACATTGAAACATAAGAATTTGGATTTACTTGCAATGCTTGCTTGAATGATTTTTCAGCATTTGCTGTATCATCCAATTTTAAGTAAATACGTCCTAAATTTTCCAATGCCTTGAATCGCTGATCATAACCCAAGGTCGAACCAGCAATTGCTAATTGTTCAATCGCCTCATTATAACGTTCTACGACGTATAAATACGTACCATAGTTGTTACGAGCTTGCGCATTATTTGGATCTGCAGAAATTGCACGTTTAAAGTGTGTCTCCGCTTTTTCCATATTGGCAGGGCTACCTTCTTGCTGTAGCAACACGCCCATCATCATATTCGCCGTGGAATCTCGTGGTTCCATTTCTAATGCTTGATCAAGTGCGCGTTTTGCCGCATCTAGGTCGCCCTTACGAATATATTCCGCTGCCAATTGAGTCCGCACTTCTACTGCTTTCTCGGGGTCTTTTTTAAACCCCGGTGCCGATGAGGTGGTTGTGGTAATACAACCCACCAACGACATAGAAAGACAAAACATTGTTATACATGCAAATTTGTAGGTGGGTTTACTCAATTGACAGCCCCTTTATTATCCTTTTGAGCGCAAAATCTCATTCCGCTCAGCCACTTTTTTCTTCCACTGCTCTGCACGACGTGTACGGTCGGCCACCTGACCAACCAACTGTCCACATGCAGCATCAATATCATCACCACGTGTCTGACGAATCGTACACACAAATCCAGCGTCAGACAAAGTTTTTTGGAAAGAAATAATACGGTTACGACTTGAGCGCCCGTATGGTGCGTGTGGAAATGGATTAAAGGGAATTAAATTAATTTTACTTGGTAAATTCTTTAACAATTTCAATAGCTGTTGTGCATGTTCAGGTTGATCATTCACCCCATCCAGCATCACATATTCAATGGTGACATGACGGCGTGCACTTTCATTACCATCTTTCGCCAAATAGCGCTGACATGCTGCAATTAGTTGATCTAACGGATATTTTTTATTAATTGGTACCAATTCATTACGTAATTCATCATTTGGGGCATGGAGTGAAATTGCTAAAGCCACATCAATGTCTTGTGCCAATTGGTCAATTTTCGGTACGACACCTGAAGTCGACAAGGTCACGCGACGTTTCGACATGCCATAAGCAAAATCGTCGAGCATTAGCTGCATCGAACTTAATACCGCGTCATAATTGAGTAATGGTTCGCCCATACCCATCATGACAACGTTAGTCACTGTACGCTCACGCTCTGCAACAGGCACCTCTTCCATGTAGGAATAGTTTGCCATCCACAATTGACCGATAATTTCCGCAGGTGTTAAATCACGCTGGAAACCCTGTTTACCTGTAGAACAGAATGAGCAATCCAGCGCACAGCCGACTTGTGAAGAAATACACAAAGTTTTACGCGCACCTGTTTTATCTTCAGCAGGAATAAGTACAGTTTCAACCAATGAGCCAGCACCATCACCCACACGAAACACCCATTTACGTGTGCCATCTTTAGAATAATTACGGTGTACGACTTCGGGCGCTTTAATTTCACATACGCGCTCTAATTTTTCACGCAACTTGCCTGAAATGTTAGTCATTTCAGCAAAATCGGTCACGAAATATTGATGGATCCACTTCATTACCTGTCCTGCACGGAATTTCTTTTCGCCCATCGCTTCAAAGAATTGTTCCAGCTCAGCACGTGACATGCCCAGTAAATTCACTTTTTCCACAGAAGGTTGCTGTGTTGGAGTGGACAAAGATTGTTGCGATTCATCAGACGTTGCAGATGAAACGACCACTTCAGTACTCATGTGTAATTACCTAAACCATGTCGAAGATAGAAAGAGATTGCTCAATATTCAAGCAAATAAATTTAAAGGGAATAAAAAAACCAGATAAGCAGTATAACACTTATCTGGTTTGAAGTGTCTCGATTAACGAGTGCGTGGGCAAACTTCAGTTTGAGCGAAGAAGTAGTTCACTTCACGATCAGCAGATGCTACAGAGTCAGAACCGTGAGCAGCATTCTCGTCGATGCTTACAGCGAAGTCAGCACGGATTGTACCTGGAGCAGCTTCTTTAGGGTTAGTAGCGCCTAAGATTTCACGGTGAGCAAGAACTGCATTTTCACCTTCAAGAACAGATACAACAACTGGACCAGAAGTCATGAACGCAACTAAGTCAGCAAAGAAACCACGTTCTTTGTGTTCTGCGTAGAAACCTTCAGCTTCAGCTTGAGAAAGGTGTTTCATTTTAGTCGCAACGATTTTAAGACCAGCTTTTTCGAAACGAGCAAAGATGTCACCAATGTGGTTTTTAGCTACTGCATCTGGTTTAACGATAGATAAAGTACGTTCAATAGCCATGATCGGCTCCTTAAGTCAAATTAGACGTGAAAATTTTGCCGCATTATACCGAATAATGTGCAATTATCAGCTTTTGTAATGTAAAAAAACTGGATTTTTTCGATACACTGTTGGAAAAGTACTGAATTAGCTAGCTTCGTCAATCCAAGCCATTTGAATTGCTTCAAGTAAACCTTCAGTCGACTTATTCGGATCGTCTTCAAAATCAGGCAAAGCGCATACCCACGCGTGTAAATCGGTAAAACGAATCCATTGCGGGTCAACATCTGGATGTGCTTCATATAATTCAATCGCGATATCCATGGTATCGGTCCAACGTAAACCCATGACTGTTCCTAATCTATGCTATGACAGTGCTACTTTAACAAAATTTAGGATTTCTGAAAAACAACTCAATCGATTCAATCTACAACAACACGTTAAACATTGGTGCACAGGCAATGATAACTGCCGCAACACTAGCCCCAATGACAGCCCCCACAGCAACATCACTTGGATAGTGCAGGCCAAGTACCATACGTGACAATACAACCAATACGGTAAAGGGCAACATCAAAACCAATAAGATGGGCTGAACATAACCAATCACCGCACTCGCCATCACTGCATGTAAGGTATGCCCTGAGGGAAAACTAAAATGATCTAAAGGACGTTCACAAAGGCGAATGACTTGATGCACCTGATAAGGTCGTGGGCGCACTGTTTTAGTTTTGAGAATTTTATAAATAGCCGTACCCAATAAAGAACCTAAAATCAGATACACCATTTGTAAGCTGTAAGACAAACCTTGCAACATCCAAAGGCTCATCAACATAGCGTACCAAAAAATACCATCACCTAAACGGCTTATCAGTTTAAAAAAATGTGCTACACGTTCTGAATGAGAAAAATGGTTCAGATATAAACAGCCTTTTAAGTCGAGATCGAGTATTTTTATTTTTGCATTCTTAAAATTCATAATTTCTCTCCTCAAGCTTTTATTTTGCTTATGCGATCATTCGGGTTTCCTTTGCCACGTGATATAGGGCTTGTTCTAGTTGATTCACAGGATGATTCCATCCCATTTCCATCACTTTAAGTCGGGCACTTTGTCCCATGCTGTTGAGTATGTTTGGACGGGGTAAACACTGCATTTGCGATGAAAAACTATTTACATCACCCAAAGTGCTTAACCATCCCGTATTGCCATGCTCGATGTGAGCATGTGCACATGCATAATTATAAGCCACCACAGGCAAACCACTAGCCATCGCTTCCAAAACAACGTTACCAAAAGTTTCCACTTGACTGGCAAATACAAAAACATCTGCACTTGCATAAACACTAGCAAGATTCTTACCAGTTAAGCTTCCTGTAAAAATCACACCATGTGCTTTACCTAAATTTTCCAAGCGTTGACGGTCCGGCCCATCGCCAGTGATCACCAATTTATAATGTTTTTCACCACGTTGCAGCATACATATATAGTTACGAATCAATACATCGATTTCTTTCTCTGGCGATAACCGTCCCACGTAAAGCATAACAGTTGTATTGCTATCCGCCCCCCAAATGCACCGATATGCTTCAGAGCGGTAGAGCGGAGAAAACTGTTGAGTATCTACCCCTCGTCCAACAACAACCAACGGACATTTAATACCAAATTGCTTTAATGCCTTCTCGGTATCTTTGCTCGGAACACAAGTCAGTTGGGTATTGTTATGAAACCAACGTAAATAATGCTGTATCGGTTTTATTAAAAATGCCAAATCAAAGAAGCGACTAAAATCCTGAAAAGGCGAGTGAAAACCACTCGATACTGGAATATCTCGACTTTTGGCAGCATGCAAGGCTGTAAGCCCTAATGGTCCTTCTGTCACGACATGCACCACATTCGGCATGAACTCATCCAGAGCATTAGCAACCTTCAAAAACTGTGGCCAACCAAATTGCAAGCTTGGGTATTTAGGAATACTTTGTGCTGTAACCAAACATTCTTTGTTCGGGATAAAGTCCGCACATGTTTGAGTCTGGCTGGGACGAATCAGCAAGATTTTATGCCCCTGCTTTTGCAACCCTTTACAAAGCTGCATCAGAGATAAAGCCACTCCATTAACTTCTGGAGGCCATGTTTCTGTGACGATTGCAATTTTTAACCGTGGACGAACCAGATCTTTTAAAACACTTATTTCTTCTACGCTGTTTTTGTTTTTTTGTAATTTGAAATAAAACTTAAAGCTGTCTGGAAAATCTTGTTGTTTTAGCAGGCCCACAGTGGATATGTAAGACATATAACACCTATTGCTTGATTTTCTTCTAGCTTAGATGTCTTTGTTTACAGTTTGATGATTGTTGTTTGACATTCCCGTGAAATTCAAAAGGGAGGTAACATTTACCTCCCTTTTGTTGATCATTTACAAAACCTAAAGGCTTTACAACGAAATTAAAAATCCACATTAACATAGATTCGGTCACGATAAACTCCTGCAGGAACGCTATATAAAGGATTCTCTTCGAGTTGAGCTGAAATTATATACTTCTGATTAGTTCCTGCTTTTTGTCTCATTTGAACCCCCCATAGATTTTCACTCGCACCTCGAATATTCATTTGGGTTTTGACTTTATAGGGTCCATTCGATACATAACTTGACCCACTCGCATTTAATAAGTTCTGACTTCGGAATGAAATCGAATAACTGCGATCACAAGAAACGTTAAAAGATGTGGCAGTCTGACTATGATAGTAGTTTGCTAATTTCATTTCAGGGGCAGAAAAACCGCTGACCGAACATCCTGCCGCATAAACCGCACTACAACTCATAGAAATTAAGCAAGCTAAAAAAATTGGTTTCATACCAACCTCCTATTACTTACAAACTAAATTGATGACTTGTGCATCATTGCTATTATCAATTTGAGTCTGCGAAATACTGAAAGATGTATTACAAGTTTTTCCCTCCTGCATTGCTAGTTTTAGATCATATTTTACTGGTTTTGAAAGATACAAATAAACTAAACCATTACTATCAATAAAGTAACTTTCATCCTCATTACCATTAAGCTTTACAACTGTCCCAACAGGAAAATTCTTATTATTTGAATCTTTTAAATTAACTACAAATTTCTTAGTTTTTGCAACTTTGAAATCTAGAATATACCCCCTTTGATTTAATGCACTTAATTTCTGTACTGGCTGTTCAAAAGTATAATCCAAAGGTAACTGATTTTGATCATAAGAAATATCATAATTAATATAAGGAATAATATCATGTACAAAAAGATATCCTTTGTCATTTGTTTTACCAACAACTGACAATGACCTTAATACATCTACATCTTTCATACCATCGATATTAACCAAGGCAAAAGCATTATCCACATATTTTGTTGCTGACAACTTATTACCTAAAAGAACTGTTGCTCCACGATATTGAGCTTGAGTTACTTTATTATTTGTATATTCATCATAAGATGCTCTAAAATCACCAATATTAGTTTTATACAAACCATAACCATGATAATTAAATTCACTATCAATATTTGAAACAGCAACTGAGTAATCCAGACCATTTTGCAACAAGCTATTTTTAGAATAACTTAATACCGTCTCACCATTATCTGTACTATGTTCTAAATCAATATTTCCTCGAGTATCCCAATTATAACTAAAAACTATGTTAAAACTATCATCACCATCTTCAAAGTTTTTAAAATAATTCAAACTTGTGTATAAATTTTTAGTCAATATTTTTTGAACACCTACGTTTATAATTTTACTGTCTACAGACTCAAAGCCCTCAACTTTATAGTTTTTATTGTCAACATAACTTAAATTAAAACCATCAACAAATCCGAGATTAGAGAAATTTATATATGCAAGGTTAGATATCTTGGTATTAAAATCATACTCATCAAAACCTAGCTGTTGAAACTTTTCAGTGTAATAACGAGTGTTTAAACCAAAAGACCACGTTCCAAAATTTCTACTCACAGAGGCTGAAGCAGCATGTCCAATGTCTCCATTATAATCACTCACTGCATATGCAGTATCAAGTAAAGCAAACTTACTTACACCTTGAGTCCACATAAAGCTGATATTGCTTACATCTTTTGAGTAGGTTGCATCAAATCCTAAGGTTGTACTTGCAGCAACCCCACGACGGAAAAATACTTTTGAAAAAAAATCACGATAATCACTATCATCCTCATCGTAGTTATATCTTAGCTTACCTAAAGAAACATCATATTCATTTAAACCCACACGCAATAATTGACTACTAATATAAATAGGAAAACTCTGTACCGTTTGATTTCCCAAAATATCTTGTACAACAACTCTCGCTTCACCAGCTTGATCAATTGTCGCTCCTGTTTGTAAAGAATAATTACCTGGGGTTATCGACTGTTTATACAAGTTTACGCCATTAATATATAAATCTACTGTTGAGGGTAATGCAGCACTTCCTTGTAAAGTTGGCATATTCCAATATACAAAATCTGGACGATCTGTATAGTTTGTACCAAAACTGATCCCTCCATATCGGAATGAGTTTGTTAATGAGTTATAAACACTTGTGTTATCACCGATTCTTAATTTTAAATATTTTTCAGGAAACTCTAGTTCAAACAATGAACTGACACGTAAAAACTGCTTTTGCCCCTCATCTGGAGAGTCTTTATACAAAATTGCATTATTCAATAACCAGTAGTCTTTAAAAATACCAATTTCTGAATAGGCATTAAAGTCATTTGAAAAATCATCTTTAGAATAAAAGAAATCATAATTAATGAACCCCCCAAAATTTGCTCTTGCTGGGGTAACAACTACGCTCTCATAATTATTATCTTTAAAATAAGATGCAGGTAAGTCAATTTTAATTGCCTGAAGTGCATCATCATTTTGAAATTTTATATCGGAACCACGCATTAAACAGAAACCATCTTGATCATGGTTCTTTACAAATTTGGAAGGATCAACACCTAATTCATTTAATGTTTTACATTCTATATATTCACCATCCTTAGTGACTAATAGTACTGTTTCAATATTTCTATCTACACCATTTAACCAAACATTTACAATTAGTGCCCCTGCATCCGTTTCTGCTAATGAATCAACATTTGCTTGCGCAATCCCAACTGCACTAAAAAAAACAAGAACAACTCTAAAACATTTCATAGAATCACCCTCAGAGATTTAATATTCTAATAAATCTCCATCTTTATCAGTTTTAATTTTCACTTTTATTTTATCATTTGGTTTCTTTGATAATTCACCTAAATCAAATGTATATTTTTGTCCAACAAGCAAATATCGATTAAAACTTTTCTGTAATAATTCCTTATTCTGGCTATCTACCAATCGAATATCTGTAATTTGTACATGTGATTTTGCAATATTTTTAATATCGACCATCATATTATTATTTATCGTTTTAAGTTTCACATCTAGATTAGTTTTATCTTGTTTACCTACAAATAAAGGTAATGAAAAGTTAAACTGAAAATTTATCGCCTCATCATCTGCGACGGGAGTAACTTCATTAAAAATAACACGCCAGGTTTTTTCACGGTCTAGTTCATTAGCTGTAAATGGTTGACTAAAACCAACACGAACAATTTGTTTACTTTCTGGCTTTAACTCAAAAATCTTAGGATTAAATAAAATGTTCTTTTCTTCTTCAAGGACATCCTCTCCTTTTTCATTTTGACTCCATTTAACAGCAGACAACTCAAAAATTTTAGAACGATCAAAATCAGAACTTTCCACAATTACTGTGGTACTTCTCTGTTGCTTATTTTTATCACCTAAATAAAGTTGTACTGGTGTAAACTTAATGCCCGCAAATAAAAAATTACTTAAGCTACTTAAAATTAAGAATAAAATTATTTTTCTCATATTTATTCCCTTTTAAAATTATTATAGTGGTGCATGTTACGCACATACACCACTATTCCCTATTTTTATTTAGAATGCAACAGCTACTTTATAAGTCCCTTTATAGGTACCCCAATGTGCCATGTCAGACACTGCACTTACAGTTTCAGCTTTTACTGTAAATGTTCTAGTTGATGAGGTATAAGGAAGTACTGCTCCAGTGTAATTGAATAAACCAAGTTTAGTATCAACATTCACTGGAATTTTTTGTGAAGCATCTATTTCATTATCTAAAGTAGATGGTTTAGTGATGTTGAGGCTGTATGGTGCATTTGCACGGACATCGAAACCAGATTGTCCACTCCATTTACCACCTACAAGATTTTTTTGCATTACGATTTTTGATTTATCGATGTCTAAGTCGCAGTGTTTTTCAACAAATAATTCTATATCAATTTTACCATCACATTTGGTACCACATCCGTCACGACCTGGATGATGATATCCACCATCACCACCTTTTGCACCCTCCTCTCCATCTGCTAAAACTACTGTCGAACACATACCTAAAATTAATGCTGCCAATGCAGTTTGCACTTGTAATTTCATGGCCCTATCTCCCAGTTCCTTTTTCTTTAGGAAAGATTATAAATTATTTAAAAATAGCAACTTACACAGGATCACTTGTTATTCTTGAGCCTTTTCCGTAAGTGCATAGTTATCATATTCAATTTCAAAAGGAGCAACTTATATCGTGTAAGTTCACGTGAATATTATTATTTTTGGTCTAATTTAGAATACAAATTAACATGGCTGTTTTTCAGTTAAATATAAAAAAATGGTGATATTAGTTTTTCTTATTATCTAAAATATTTAAAGTAAACTTTTATAATATAAAAAAACAAGTTATTGATTAATAAAAACTTTATATAATCTTACAATTTACACAATATTACAAAACCCTACCATATACTTACAAAATAATTCATTTTCATGAATCAAATCACATTTTTTATAAGAAACAATAATTAAGATGCAAAATATACCAATAAAAAGATAAATTACACAAATTCCAATATTTATGCTAACAAAGCAAAATCACCAATTATTTAATTAATCTTACAAATCAAATTATTAGTTTTAACATTGAATTTACACATAATATGTTCGATATTTTTACCAATATCAGATGAAAAACTAAACATCACCTTAAAGATGCAATTTGTTTACCTATCACTTGTAATTTTCATTATTTATAAGCTTGTATAGTTCTTCTGGTTTAAATTATTAGAATGAATTTAATTCAGCTAAGCATTCAGATAAAAAAGCCTGCCAAAATACAGGTTATATTACCTATCGATCATTCGATGGTAGAACATTGGCTTTTTATTTTTTATGTTTTTTCTATTTAAATTTGAGATAAAAGCTCTGCTTTAAACAAACTACGAGGTAAACAACAACTACCCACAATAAAAAACCCTTGTAAAAACAAGGGTTTTTTAAAAGATTAAACTAAATCTTAGTTTTTCTCTTTATCAACAATCTTGTTTGCTTGAATCCAAGGCATCATGGCACGCAACTTAGCACCTGTTACTTCGATACCATGTGCAGCATTTTGACGACGACGTGCAGTCATTGATGGGTAGTTCAATGCACCTTCATTAATGAACATCTTCGCGTATTCGCCAGATTGGATACGTTTAAGTGCATTACGCATTGCTTCACGAGACTGTTCGTTAATAATTTCAACGCCAGTTACATATTCGCCATATTCAGCGTTGTTAGACACTGAATAGTTCATGTCCGCGATACCGCCTTCAAACATTAAGTCAACGATTAACTTAAGTTCATGCAAGCATTCGAAGTAAGCCATTTCTGGAGCATAACCTGCTTCAACCAAAGTTTCGAAGCCCATTTTAACCAATTCAACTGCACCACCACAAAGAACTGCTTGCTCACCGAATAAGTCAGTTTCAGTTTCTTCACGGAATGAAGTTTCGATAATACCTGTACGGCCACCACCTACGCCTGAAGCGTAAGAAAGCGCTACATTACGTGCGTTACCAGAAGCATCTTGATGAATCGCGATAAGATCTGGAACACCTGAACCACGTTGGTATTCTGAACGTACAGTGTGACCAGGTGCCTTTGGAGCAACCATGATTACGTCCAAGTCAGCACGTGGAACAACTTGGTTATAAAGTACAGAGAAACCATGAGCAAATGCTAAAGTCGCGCCTTGTTTAATGTTTGGTTCAATCACGTCACGATAAAGTTGAGATTGGAACTCATCTGGAGTCAAAATCATCACAACATCAGCTTGTGCTACGGCAGCAGGAACTTCAGCAACTTTAAGACCTGAATTTTCAGCTTTTTTCCAAGAAGTAGAACCTGCACGTAAACCTACAGTTACGTCTACGCCAGAGTCTTTAAGGTTAAGCGCATGCGCGTGACCTTGTGAACCGTAACCAATGATCGCTACTTTCTTAGATTGGATGATAGATAAGTCGCAGTCTTTATCGTAAAAAATTTGCATTGCTGTCTCCGCTAAAATGCTTGATATTCTGTAATTCCATCAAGAGATTTGTTTTTGATGAAATCCTCCTCTTTTCTCAAAAGGAGGTTGAATCGTGTTAAATAATTAAATGGTTAAAACTTTTTCGCCACGCGCGATGCCTGAAACACCTGAGCGTACAACTTCAAGAATGGTGTTCTCAGCTAGAGCATCAATAAAACCATCAATTTTTTCAGTTGTACCCGCGATTTGAATGGTATAAGTCGTTGGGGTGACATCAACGATTTGCGCACGGAAAATATCCGCAGTTCGTTTGATTTCAGCACGCGCAGAACCGAGTGATTTGACTTTAATCAACATCAACTCACGTTCAATATGAGCACCTTCAGACAGATCAACCACTTTCACCACTTCAACCAATTTGTTGAGCTGCTTGGTGATTTGTTCAATTTTATGGTCATCACCATAAGTCGTTAAAGTCAAACGCGATAAAGTCGGATCTTCAGTTGGTGCAACGTTTAAAGTCTCAATGTTATAACCACGTTGAGAGAATAAACCCACCAAACGAGAAAGCGCACCAGCTTCATTTTCTACGAGTACAGAGATAATATGTCTCATGACGTGCGCTCCCCTTTACCTAACCACATATCTTTCATCGACTGGCCTGCAATAAGCATTGGATAAACATGCTCGGTACGGTCAACCATGACATTAATGAATACACATTTGTCGTTAATCGCCATCGCTTCTGCAAGCTTGGATTCAAGCTCATCTGCGTGGTCAATTTGAATACCAACGTGACCGTAAGCTTCCATAAGTTTGGCAAAGTCAGGCAATGACTCTACATAAGAACTTGAGTGACGGCCTTCATAGTTCATGTCTTGCCATTGTTTTACCATACCTAAAGCACGGTTATTCAAGCAGAGAATTTTTACATTTAAGCCATATTGCTTACAGGTAGAAAGTTCTTGAATACACATCTGAATTGATGCTTCACCCGTAATACACACCACTTGTTGGTCTGGGAAGGCAAGCTTCGCTGCCATTGCATATGGCAAGCCTACGCCCATGGTGCCTAAACCACCCGAATTGATCCATTGACGTGGACGGGTGTATTTATAATAAAGCGCACCAAACATTTGATGCTGACCAACGTCTGAAGTAATGATTGCCTGACTATTGGTAATTTTATCTAAAGCCTCAACCACTTGTTGTGGCTTCATTGAACCGTCAGTTGGTTTGTCGTAATTCAAACCATGTACTTTGCGCCACTCATTGATTTGCGACCACCAAGCTGCAATTGCTTCAGGGTTTGGCTTAGACACATTCATTTGTTTAAGCTGTGCCAACATTTCCTGCAGGACTGGTTCTACCGCACCCACAATTGGAATATGCGCAATAATGGTTTTTGAAATCGTCGCAGGATCGATATCAATATGAATGACTTTGGCATTCGGACAGAATTTTGCAGGGTTATTGGTTACGCGGTCATCAAAGCGCGCACCAACACACAAAATCACATCCGCATTGTGCATGGTCATATTGGCTTCATACGTACCATGCATGCCCAACATACCGATGAATTGCTCATCATTCCCAGGGAAAGCGCCTAAGCCCATTAAAGTATTGGTCACTGGATAGCCCAGTAAATGTGCCAATTCAGTTAATAAAGCAGATGCATTACCTTGAACAACACCACCACCTGTATAAATGACAGGACGTTTTGCATTGATCAGCTCATCAATCGCTTTACGAATTTGACCAGAGTGACCACGATGCGGTGGTTGATAAGAACGCATCTTCACTTTTTCTGGGTATTCGTAGGCAAACTTTTCTGCTGGGTTGGTTGCATCTTTCGGAATATCAACGACAACTGGGCCTGGACGACCAGAAGCTGCAATATAGAATGCTTTTTTAATAATTGCGGGAATTTCACTCGCATGACGCACTTGGAAACTATGTTTCACGATTGGACGTGAAATACCAACCATATCTGTTTCTTGGAATGCATCTTCCCCAATTAAATGCGAAGCCACCTGACCAGACAAAATCACCATTGGGATTGAGTCCATATAAGCAGTTGCAATTGGAGTGACTGTGTTCGTTGCGCCTGGACCAGAAGTAACCAGCACTACACCTGTTTTACCTGTAACGCGTGAGTAAGCATCTGCCATATGACCAGCAGCTTGTTCATGGCGCACGAGATAATGATTGATTTTGTCTTGTTGAAAAAGCGCATCGTAAATGTGTAAAACTGCGCCGCCTGGGTATCCAAAAACATGTTCAACGCCTTCGTCCGCTAATGCGCGAACAAGCATTTCACCACCAGATAAAAGTTCCAACGTGATTCACCCTAATCTTTTATCACCGCTTGATGGGAGACATCAGCAGTGTTCATTCATTAATTGTCTGCACTGTTATAGCACACATATTTCATAGTTTTCATGGCAATAGGAAAAAAATCCGATCCGTTTGCTGTTTAAGCAATATGGGATCTAAAACATGTTGGGATAAACATATTTTTATTTGCTTTGTTCACCATCTCGGCTAGAAATGACGCCCACTGCATGACATGACACTTCTTCGAAGGGTGATCGAGAGAAGGCATATAAAACTAAAGACAGCATTTTTCTTGTTTAACTCTTTATTGTCAAGTTGAAAAATCAGCTTTTTTTTGATTATTTACAGACCGTGTGTTTTTTAGACAAAAAAAGCTTTTTTGTGCGCTCAATCAAGCATTCAAGAAATTATGTAAAATCTTTATTAAATCTCATCTATCTCTATAATTTTTCGAGATTAAATGAGGACATTTTTAAACTATTTAGTGCTGGAGACGCTTGTTCAAATGAAAAATCGACCTATACTATTTTGAACACTTCATATTCTGTTCTAGAATCTATAAATTGACTTTTTTATGGCAATTTCATAGAGAGAACTTTTCGCAGAAAAATCAAACAGGACGAAATCTTATGTCATTTCCATTTCATTTGATCAGCGGTGTAGCGCTCTCTTGTGCCTTGTTATATTCGAGTACATCCCTTTGGGCTAAAGATTATTACAAATGGGTGGATGCAAATGGTTCGACCCATTACACCACCACTCCTCCACCGAAAAATGCACAAAAAAAAGGGAAAATTCAGACTTATGGCTGGAACAATTCCACTCCTACAGCTAGCCGCAACAATAATCTTCCTTTAGAAGCACAGCAAAATAACTCGACGATGCCTGCAGATACTGCAACTGCATCCAAACCTGTACCAAACGTGAATGATGATGCTACCAGAGCACCTGTTTCTGCTGCGCCAGCTCCTAGTGAAATAAAAGCAATTCCTGCACCTAGACCAAATGGAAAAAAATACCCAGCTGAATAAAATCAGCTTTTACGAAATAGTTTAATTTTTCTTACGGTTCAGCCTGCGCAAAATTCACATTTAGGTGCATTTTGCGCTATGCTGTGCAGCAAACTTTTAACCGTTGTTCTTTAATACGTTTATGACTACTCATATTGACCCTGAATATCAAGCTAGTGCGATTGAACCCACCGTCCAACAAGACTGGGAAAATCGTAAAGTTTTTAAAGTTGCCGACACTGTAGAAGGTCCTCGTCGTTACATTCTGTCGATGTTCCCTTACCCAAGTGGCAAGCTGCATATGGGTCATGTGCGTAACTATACCATTGGCGACGTCATTAGCCGTTTCCACCGTTTAAAAGGTGAAACTGTATTACAACCTATGGGTTGGGATGCATTCGGTTTACCTGCTGAAAATGCAGCAATTGCCCATAAAGTTGCTCCGGCAAAATGGACATTTGAAAACATCGCTTATATGCGTGACCAATTAAAAAAATTAGGTCTATCTGTAGACTGGGATCGCGAATTCGCAACTTGTACACCAGAGTATTATCACTGGGAACAATGGTTATTTGTTCAGCTTTATAAAAAAGGGCTCATTTACCGTAAGCTCTCTACCGTGAACTGGGATCCGGTTGATCAAACTGTTTTAGCCAATGAACAGGTTGAAAATGGTCGTGGCTGGCGTTCAGGTGCATTGGTTGAAAAGCGTGATATTCCAATGTACTACTTCCGTATTACGGACTATGCACAAGAATTATTAGACGATTTAGATACCTTAAAAGATGGTTGGCCACAACAAGTATTAACCATGCAGCGCAACTGGATTGGTCGTTCTACGGGCATGGAAATTACTTTCCCATCTGCCAATACCGAAATTTATGCTGATGGCTTAACTGTTTATACAACACGTGCTGACACGCTAATGGGCGTGACATATGTTGCCGTTGCAGCAGAACACCCTCTTGCGCTTAAAGCTGCTGAAAACACCCCTGAATTGGCTGCATTTATTGAAGAGTGCCGCATGGGTTCAGTTGCAGAAGCAGACTTGGCAACAGCCGAGAAAAAAGGCATGGCAACAGGCTTGTTTGTAAAACACCCTGTAACTGGTGAACAGCTTCCTGTCTGGATCGCAAACTACGTATTAATGTCTTATGGTTCTGGCGCAGTAATGGCTGTACCAGCGCATGACGAACGTGATTTTGAATTTGCTAACAAGTTTAACTTGTCAATCAAGCAAGTGATTGATGCTAAAGGCGCTGACGATGCAGACTACTCTGCAACTGAGTGGCAAGAATGGTACGGTTCTAAAGAAGGTAAACTTGTTAACTCTGGCGAGTTTGACGGTTTAGAATTCCAAGCTGCGTTTGACGCATTCCTTGCCAAATTAGAACCACAAGGTTTAGCAAACTCTAAAGTTCAATTCCGTTTACGTGACTGGGGTGTTTCTCGTCAACGTTACTGGGGTTGTCCAATTCCAATGATTAACTGTGATACTTGTGGTCAAGTCACAGTTCCAGAAGATCAACTTCCAGTTGTATTACCAACAGACGTTGTTCCAGATGGTTCAGGTAACCCGCTTAATAAAATGCCTGAGTTCTATGAAACGAAATGTCCTTGCTGTGGTGGCGATGCACGCCGTGAAACAGATACCTTGGATACATTCGTAGAGTCATCTTGGTACTACGCACGCTATGCGTCTCCAGACTTCACTGGCGGTATGGTGAAACCTGAAGCTGCTCAAAACTGGCTTCCTGTAAACCAATACATTGGTGGTGTTGAACACGCGATTCTTCACTTACTTTATGCACGTTTCTTCCACAAATTAATGCGTGATGAAGGCGTTGTACAAGGTAATGAACCATTTACTAACTTGTTAACTCAAGGCATGGTGCTTGCAGATACCTTCTATCGTGAAGCAGAAAATGGTAAGAAAACTTGGTTCAACCCAGCTGATATTGAACTAGAACGTGACGAGAAAGGTCGTATTCTTTCTGCAAAATATTCAGGTGACGGCCAAGAAGTAATTATCGGCGGACAAGAAAAAATGTCTAAGTCGAAAAATAACGGTATTGACCCACAAGCAATTATTGACCAATACGGCGCAGACACAGCACGTGTATTCATGATGTTCGCTGCTCCACCAGATCAATCTTTAGAATGGTCTGATGCAGGTGTTGAAGGTGCAAACCGTTTCTTGAAACGTGTATGGCGCCTTGTAGCGAGCTTCCTTGAAAAGGGCAACCAAGCTTCTACGATTGATGCTGCTAACTTGTCTAAAGATGCTCAAGATTTACGTCGTAAAACTCACGAAACTATTCAAAAAGTAAGTGATGATATTGAACGTCGTCATGCATTTAATACTGCCATTGCTGCTTTAATGGAGTTATTAAATGCGAGCAACAAGTTTGAAGCAAAAGATGACAATGACATTGCTGTAGAACGTGAAGCAATCACAACACTGTTAACTTTACTCGAACCGTTTGCACCGCATTTAAGCCAAACTTTATTGGCTCAATTTGGTACAGATGTTACGGCAGCAACATTCCCTGTAGTTGATGCTTCTGCGTTAACACGTAATACGCAAACGATTGTTGTACAGGTGAATGGTAAACTTCGCGGTAAACTTGAAGTTTCTGTTGATATTTCTAAAGATGAATTATTGGCATTGGCAAAAGCTCTACCAGAAGTTCAACAATTCTTAACTGGTCCAACCAAGAAAGAAATTGTAGTTCCAAATAAATTAGTAAATTTAGTGGTTTAAAGCCTTAAAGCCTCCCTTTTATAAAGGGAGGTTTGGAGGAATTTTATTAGAAAATCTCCCCTAACCCCTCTTTCAAAAAGAGGGGGAAACGAAAGGAATAAACAAAGCCCGTTGCCAGTCAACGGGCTTTGCACATACAATCACGTCATATTATTTTTTCTTTTTCTTAAAAAGAGTAAACAGAGGAAAACCCATGCATTTAGGCAAACGTTTCGCAACTCTTATTTTAACTTGCGGTCTAGGTGCAGGTTTGGTGGGCTGTGGTTTTCATTTAAAAGGAACTCAACCTTCTGCGAATCCAGTAGCATATGCACAAATGAGTTTATCTTTGCCTAAAGATACAGAGGAATTAGAAGAAAAATTATCAATTTATTTAGGGGCTGCCAATGTTCAGCTCAGTAATAGCCCCAATGCTTACCGTTTACATGTGTACAGTTATACACCTGTGCGCCAAGAGCTTCGCGGTAAACTGATCGAAACCCTACTGCGTTTAAATGTCACCTTCCGTATTGAAGATGCTCAAGGCAATCCTGTGACTGAAATGCGTACCGTCACGGCATCACGTAGTTATCAATATAACTTGGAAACGGTTAATACCGATGATCAAGAAGAAAAATTCTTAAAAGATGTCCTTGTTGATGATGTTGCTCAACAAATTGTGCGCCAAATTTCATCGAACCGTTTACCTAAAGTTACTAGCACAACAACACAACCTTAATTGTTATGAAACTCGACTATTTGCAGGCCCTTAAACGCATTCCTGAAGCACGTGGTGCATGGGTGCTGCATGGTCAAGAACCCCTCCTCGAACAGAATCTACTCGATGCTTTTCGTAAAAGTTGGCAAGAACAAAATATTGAACGTCAGCGCTATGACATGTCGAATGTGAGTGACTGGAAAACGGTGTTCAATGCCTTGAACAGTCTGTCTTTATTTTCGACACAACTCGCGATTGAGGTACATGGCAATATCAAACCCGATGCCAATGGCATTAAATTATTGACCCAATATCTACAACATAATGAACAAAATTTGTTGTTGATTGTGATGCCAAAGCAGGACAGCAGCAGCTTAAAATCTGGCTTTTTTAAAGTGATTGATGCTAATGGCGTGAACGTCAGCTTGACTGCTCATTATCCACAAGATCGACAACGAATTTTGGCTGTTGAAGCTGAAAAACTCGGTATTCAATTGGTCAGCAATGCATGGCAATGGCTTGAACAGCATCACGAGCATAATTTACTGGCGGCAAAAAACAGTCTAATGCGGGTGCGAGATACCTTTCCTGATTTAGCGCAAATTGGTATCGAACAACTGCTTGCCTGCCTACAAGATCAGTCACGTTATACGACCTTTGACTTAAGTGATGCAGTACTTGAAGGTAATTTTGCTCAAGCCGTGAAGATTTACCAATATCTGTTGGCTTCAGGTGAACCGATGAGCTTGTTGCTGTGGAGCATCAGTAAGGAAATGCGTCTTTTGATGCAGCTTTTTGAGCAACCACAAAATGCACTACAACTCGGGATTTGGAAAACCAAAGTGAGCCTTTATCAACAAGCCTTACGCCGACTCAATCCGAAACAGTTTCTCACTTGGCCTACACTTTTATTAAGAATAGATGCATCAATTAAAGGTTTGAGTCAGGAAAACCCTGAACAACTGACTCTACAAGCAATTGCGCTGCTTTGCGGACGTCAGCTATTTCATTGATCTTGCTTTTTTGAGTGCGTTAACCTGTAGCAATTACGTCAGAAAATTGGAATGTTTTGCAGCATACTGATGAGTATGTTGACGAATTTTGATTTTAAAAATTACAAAAGAATAATTATCATTTACAAATTGATAGAAAATCCACGATTTATCCGCATTTCACTTTTATACTATGCATGATTATTTTTTACTCCCTCACTCCTATGCCAAAAATAAAATTTTTTAGAATTATTATCGCCCTGCTCTGTATCGCTTTACTCGCGTATTTGGCTTGGAGTTATTTCAAACCGAAACAAGAACAACCGCAATATATTACCGAAAGCGTGACACGCGGTGATCTTGAAAATACGGTATTGGCAACAGGCACTTTAGATGCCACCAAATTGGTGAGTGTCGGTGCACAGGTGTCAGGTCAAGTACAAAAAATGTATGTACAGCTAGGTGATGAAGTCAAACAAGGGCAGTTGATTGCACAAATTGATTCCACCACACAAGAAAATAGCTTTAAAACAGCCGAAGCCAACATCAAAAATTTAGAAGCTCAACGCTTGCAACAAGAAGCCAATCTCAATGAGGCGCAACTAGCTTATAAGCGTCAACAACAAATGTTTGCACAGGATGCAACGTCTAAAGCGGAACTCGAATCTGCGGAAGCGAGCTTTAAAACTGCACAAGCGCAAATTAAAGCCATTAATGCACAAATTGAATCTGCAAAAGTCACCAAGTCTACGGCACAGACCAATATCGGTTATACCCGTATTGTGGCGCCGACTGACGGAACGGTGGTTGCGATTGTGACTGAAGAAGGTCAAACGGTGAATGCAAATCAAAGTGCACCAACCATTGTCAAAATTGCAAAATTACAAAATATGACCATTAAAGCGCAGGTCAGTGAAGCGGACATTATGAAAGTCGAAAAAGGACAACAAGTCTATTTCACGACTTTGGGTGATGACAGCAAACGTTATGCCACCCTACGTCAGATTGAACCTGCACCCGATTCAATTAGTAGCGAGAGCAGTACCAGCACTTCAAGTTCATCAAGTACCGCAATCTATTACAACGCTTTATTTGATGTACCCAATAATGATGGCAAACTACGTATCGATATGACGGCACAAGTCTATATCGTGCTCGATTCTGCACAGAATGCACTGCTACTTCCCTCTTCAGCAATCTCCAATCGCCCTGTAAATAGTAAGCAAAATAGCGCTACAAAAGCACAAGCGGCATCGAGTGCTCAAAGTAGCTCAAAGACCGATCATCCACAAAGTCCTCGACTTGAACGCCTTAATTTAACTGCTGCCCAACAACAACTGATTAAAGATGGTAAAGCAAACTTAAGTGTGGTCCGCGTATTACAGGCAGATGGTTCAGCCCAACCCAAACAAGTACTGATTGGGATTAATAACCGTGTGAATGCACAAGTTTTGGCGGGGCTAAAAGAAGGTGATCAAGTCGTGATTGCAGACAGTTCAGATACCTCCGCAGCCACAGCCAACAGCAGCAATAAACGTCGTAATGGTCCACCAATGGGAATGTAAGCATGACAAAAAAAGCCTTGCTTGAAGTCAGCAATTTGGTGCGAGAGTTTCCTGCTGGTGAAAGTACTGTTCAAATTCTCAAAGGGATTGATCTGACCATTTACGAAGGCGAACTGGTTGCGATTGTTGGTCAATCTGGTTCGGGTAAATCCACCTTGATGAATATTCTCGGTTGTCTGGATCGTCCTACCTCTGGCAGCTATTTAGTCAAAGGCAGAGAAACTGGACAACTCGAACCCGATCAACTGGCTGAATTACGTCGAGAGTATTTCGGATTCATTTTCCAGCGTTACCATTTACTGGGTGATTTAACGGCTGAAGGGAATGTTGAAGTTCCTGCCATTTATGCAGGCACTACACCCTATGCGCGCAAGCAACGAGCCACTGCTTTACTCACGGAACTCGGACTGGGCAATAAAACCCAAAACCGACCAAGTCAACTTTCAGGCGGACAGCAACAGCGGGTATCTATTGCACGTGCGCTGATGAATGGTGGCGATGTCATTCTTGCCGATGAACCAACAGGTGCTTTGGACTCACACAGTGGTGTTGAAGTCATGCGAATTTTGCGTGAATTAAATGCTGCTGGACATACCATTATTCTAGTGACACATGACATGCAGGTGGCTAAAAATGCCAGCCGCATTATTGAAATCAGTGATGGACAAATTATTGCAGATCGTGTCAATCAGCCAGAACATGATTCTGAGCTACATACTGACCCTGATGCAGAAACTGCCATTTCGGCACATCAAGAAAAAAATAAAAGTGTTTCTGCATGGCGCTCTCTACTTGATCGCCTAGGTGAAGCATTCCGTATGGCTATCTTGTCCATGAATGCGCATCGTATGCGAACTTTTTTGACTATGCTCGGGATTATTATCGGGATTGCCTCGGTTGTGACTGTAGTCGCATTAGGCAATGGCTCTCAAAAGCAGATCCTGAGTAATATTAGCAGCTTAGGAACAAACACCATTACCGTCTTCCAAGGGCGTGGCTTCGGTGACAACTCCAAAATGGCCAACTTTAAAACACTGGTTCCTGCTGATGCGGAAGCGCTTGCCACCCAACCGTATGTCAGTGCCGTCAGTCCAATGGTGAGTTCATCGAAAACCATTCGCTACCAACAAAATGAAGCCAATGCCACCATTAACGGTGTCGGGGGGGATTATTTCACTGTTAAAGGCCTTACTTTCAAAAATGGACAAACCTTTGATCAACGTAGTATCCGTGATCGTACTCAAGATGTCGTCATTGACACCAATACCCAAAAGCAATTTTTTAGTGATGGTACTAGTCCGATAGGACAAGTCATTTTACTCGGCAGTGTACCTGGACGGATTATTGGTGTCGTAGAGCCCCAAACCAGTGCAATGGGTTCCGATGACACCCTAAACGTATATATGCCTTACACCACTGTCATGAGCCGTATGCTAGGTCAGACAAATGTGCGTAATATCATTGTACAAATCAATGATCAATACTCCACCAGTGCGGCTGAAAATGCAATTGTGAACTTATTGACCTTGCGCCATGGTCAACAAGATATCTTTACCATGAACAGTGACAGTATTCGTCAAACCATTGAAAAGACTACCAGTACCATGACCTTGTTGGTCTCTGCAATTGCCGTGATTTCATTGGTGGTTGGTGGAATTGGGGTAATGAATATCATGTTGGTTTCGGTCACCGAACGGACGCAAGAAATTGGCGTACGCATGGCGGTGGGTGCTCGGCAAAGTGATATTTTGCAACAATTCTTGATTGAAGCCATTTTGGTCTGCCTGATTGGTGGGGTTTTAGGCGTGTTGCTGTCTCTTGGTCTAGGACAAATCATTCAAAAATTTGCAGGTGGTAATTTTGGGGTTGCCTATTCCACCACCTCGATTATTGCCGCATTTGTGTGCTCGACGTTAATTGGTGTGGTGTTTGGTTTCTTACCTGCAAAAAATGCCGCCAAACTCGACCCTGTTGCAGCGCTTGCTAGAGAATAAGGACAAATTATGCAGTTTTCATTTACACGCCTGTGTACGGCAATGCTACTTGGTAGTACTTTAGTGGGTTGTGCTGCTGTGGTTAAAACACCTTATCAAGCACCCAGTGTGCAAACACCTGCTCAGTTCCAATATGGTCATGTAACTACACAACAACGACAGCAAGCCATCTATGCTGATCAATGGTGGACCTTATTTGGTGATACGCAACTGAATCAATTAATTGATGAAGTCTTAGCAAAAAATACCGACTTGGCTGTTGCGGGTATCACATTAAAACAAGCACGCTTACAAGCAGACTTAAGCGCGAATCAGCAAAAACCTCGCGTAAATTCTACAGTATCTACTGGACATCAATTCGACTTAAATTCAGGCGATGACAGCTCCAAAGGACTATCTTTAGGTGCAGGGTTGAGTTATGAATTAGATTTATTTGGCAAATTGGCACGTCAAACCGAAGCTAAAAAATGGGAGGCACTGGCAACTGAACAGGATTTGCAAGCTACAGCACAAAGCCTGATTGGCACCACAGCCAAACTGTATTGGCAATTGGCTTATTATCATGAAAGTCTCAGCACCGCACAGCAAAGTCTTGCGACGTCGCAAAAGCTGTATGATTTAGTCAAAGTACAATATCAAGCGGGTTCTGTTTCTGGTTTGGAATTGACCCAAGCTGAACAATCAGTACAAAGTCAAAAAGCCAGTCTCAGTCAAATTCAGCAAAGCTTAGTCGAAACTCGTACTGCGCTTGCGGTACTGCTGCATATGCCTATCCAACAATTGAATATTCAAGAACCACAACGTTTGCCACAACTGGCTTTGCCAACTATTGCAGCAGGCTTACCTGCCGATATTTTGTCACGTCGTCCAGATTTAAAAGCGGCTGAGCTGCGTTTACGTGAGAGTTTAGCCACTAAAGATGCTACTACGGCAAGCTATTATCCTTCCATTAGTTTGACGGGAAATCTTGGCTCAAGCAGCACCTCTTTAACTCAACTGCTACGTAACCCTGCCCTGACCTTGGGTGCCAGTTTAAGCCTGCCATTTTTGCAATATAACGATATGAAAAAAGATATCGCGATTAGCCAATTAGACTATGAAAAAGCCATTGTGCAATATCGTCAAAGCTTATATCAGGCATTTGGCGATGTTGAAAATGCCTTGTCAGCACGCAGTGAGTTGGATCAGCAGGTCAAGCTACAACAGCGTAATTTAGAACTGGCAGAAAAAGCAGAGCGCTTAACCGATGTACGTTATCGTTACGGTGCGGTCGCCTTGAAGAATTTGCTGGATCAACAAGAAACTACGCGTAGCGCTCGTTTGACCTTGGTTAACACCAAACAAAATCAATACAATGCTTATGTCACGCTGATGCAGGCTTTAGGTGGGAGTCCTATTCAACAATTACCTAAATAAATGAAATTTAAAGACGTAAAAAACGGCACTTCAAGTGCCGTTTTTTATCGCCGAAGCAATCAGTCATCACCCATCATATCTGGGCTCATACCGACAGTATTGAAACCAGCATCTACATACATGATTTCGCCTGTAATCCCATTTGCCCAAGGTGAGCAAAGGAACAATGCAGCATTACCCACATCTTCAATGGTCACATTGCGTTTGAGTGGTGAAATTGTTTCATTCGCGTCTAACATCTTACGGAATGATTTAATGCCTGAAGCCGCTAAAGTACGGATTGGGCCCGCTGAAATTGCATTAACGCGAATACCTTCAGCACCCAAGCTAGACGCCAAGTAGCGTACGCCCGCTTCTAAAGACGCTTTTGCCATCCCCATCACGTTGTAGTTCGGCATAACTCGCTCAGAACCTTGGTAAGTCAGAGTCAATAAACAACCTTGACGAGCCAATAACAATGGTTTTGCTGCACGCGCCATTGCAATAAAGCTATACGCACTGATGTCATGCGCAACGCGGAAACCTTCACGATCTGTAACATCAGTAAAGTCACCATCTAAAGTATGCGCTGGCGCAAAACCGATAGAGTGAACTACACCATCTAGACCATCCCAGTGTTTTGCCAATTCAACAAATGCTTGGTCAATTTCTGCATCCACAGCAACATCACAAGGAAACACCAATGTTGAGCCAAATTGCGCTGCAAATTCATCAACACGTTTTTTGAGTTTCTCATTTGGATAGGTAAATGCCAATTCTGCACCTTCACGATGCAATGCTTGAGCAATACCAAATGCAATCGACAACTTACTTGCAATACCCGCAATCAGAAAGCGTTTTCCCGCTAGTAGTCCTTGTGACATGTGAATCTCACTTAAAATAATTTAGGATGAATAATGCCAAGTCTGGCATCAGAACAAAATTGCAAAATGCGCCTTTTTTCAGTAAATCACAGATTCATAACAATTCACCCTGCCAAAGCAGGGTGAATATGAATTGAACTGAAAATCTGTTTAAAAAAATCAATCAGTCATCGCCTTGAATCAGGCTCAATAAACGCATGAATGAGTAATACATCCACACCAAAGTGGCCAATAAGGCAATTGCAGATAACCATTCCATTGACTTTGGTGCATGTTGGGCTGCACTACTTTCAATCAGATCAAAATCCAGAATTAGGTTCAAAGATGCAATCACGGCAACAAAGGCAGCGAAACCAATACCTAGCCAGTTACTTTCAAAAATATACGGCACACTTGAACCAAACGCTAAACGCATGATCAATTGCACCACAAACACAATTGCAATCGCAATGCTGGCAGAAAGAACAACCGATTTAAATTTTTCTGTAGCGCGAACAATCTGCAAACGATACAAGGTAAACATCACCAAAGTTGTCACAAAGGTCGCCAATAATGCCTGTAACGGGACACCAGGAAATTTCAATTGGAAAATAACTGAGACGCCACCTAAAAAGGCACCTTCAAAAAATGCATAAGGAATGGCGAGAATTTTCGCGGTATCTGGTTTAAAAGTCGTAATGAGCGCCAAAATAAATCCACCAATAGCCCCCACAATTGCAGCGCTATAGGCAATAGAAATATTTAAGGTCATAAAGCTGTAGAAGAAAATGCCTAAACCAAGTACTGCGGCAATTAAAGTCAACAATACGGACTTTTGAATCGCGCCTTGAACGGTCATTGGTTTACTATAATCTGCGTAAACTTCTACGCGATTAAGTATTGGATTATTACTTTGCATATTTAAACTCTTTTTTATAATTTAAAATGAATAAAAACAAAAATTTGTACTTTGCTTTAGATCAACTTAAAGCCGTACACCCTCTAGTTTGATGTAGAAAATATAACCTAAAAATATGACAGACTAAAATAAAAATGGGGTTTAACACCCCATTTTCAGCCAATATTGATTTAGTCTTTATTCATAATAAAGAAGTATTCACGGTAATATTTCAATTCTGCAATCGAATCACGAATATCATCCATGGCCAAATGCGAGGCATTTTTCTTCAACCCACTCATAATTTCTGGACGCCAGCGTTTCGCCAATTCTTTCACTGAAGATACGTCCAAATTACGATAATGGAAATACTGCTCTAATTCAGGCATCAAACGATGCAAGAAACGGCGGTCCTGACAAATTGAGTTTCCGCACATCGGTGAACTCTTTGGGTTAACCCATTTTTTTAAGAATTCAATGGTTTGTTGCTCAGCATCTTGTGCCGTTAATTTACTACGACGCACGCGTTCAATTAGACCAGATTGGCCATGTTGACGGGTATTCCACTCATCCATAGCATTCAGGATTAAATCCGACTGATGTACAGCCAACACTGGACCTTCTGCCAAAATATTTAAATGGTCATCTGTCACAATCGTTGCAACTTCAATAATTTGGTCATTATCGGTATCTAGACCTGTCATTTCAAGGTCAATCCAAATGAGGCGAGTATCAGGCGTGCTGCTCATAAATGTGCAATCTTATTGGCTGTAAAAACATTTATAGTAGCAAATTAATACCCTGAATGCTGTAATTCATCCCCCGCTTCATGCTATTTTTGCCATCTTGAATTCATGGTTTTTTAGGATATGAATGGCTTTAATTCGTAAACGTCGCTTAACTGAACAGCAGCAGCGTCGTATTCAGAAACAGCAGAAAACACGTCAAGAAGAAATTGACACCTCAAATGATCTAGAAGGGTTGGTAGTTCAACACTACGGACGTCAGCTTGAGGTACAAGCCTTGTCGGTGCCAGACACGCATCCTGAAAAACCAAATGTGCTAGATGGTGAGCCTGAACCGTTTTGGAAACCGATTGAATTGGACAGTATTTGGCGTTGCCATACCCGTACCAATCTTGAGTTGCTGGTGACGGGTGATCGGGTTAAATGGCAAGCTGACCCGAATACGGGACTTGGGATTATTACGGCTATTCATCCACGTCGATCATTACTGACTCGTCCTGACCGCTACCATAAAGTGAAACCAGTGGCGGCCAATATCAGTTTAATTGTGATTGTGTTTTCACCTTTACCAGAACCTGCACCCACATTAATTGACCGTTATTTGGTGGCTTGTGCCGATGCCGATATTCCTGCCCTACTGGTATTGAATAAAACCGACTTACTCAAAGAAAATGATCCTATTTTGGACATGCTCAAAGAATATGAGAATTTGGGTTATGAAGTGATGCAATGCCAATCTACTGGTGATCTTAGTGCATTGGCCCAACGCCTTGAAGGTGAAACGGTGGCTTTTGTAGGACAGTCTGGGGTAGGAAAAAGCTCCTTGATTAATGCCATTGTTCCTGATGCGGCACAAAAGACCAACATTATTTCTGAAAACTCGGCTTTAGGTCAGCATACCACGACATCTACTCGTCTGATTCCTTTTGGTCAAAATGCATCGCTGATCGATTCACCTGGAATTCGTGAATTTGGCTTATGGCATCTCACCACAGAAAAAGTGCAACAAGGCTTCCCTGAAATTCAAAATCAGTTGGGTTATTGTCAGTTCCGTAACTGTACCCATAAACATGAAAAACAGTGTGCGTTGCGTTTAGCTGCAAGTAACGGTGAAATTTTACCCCGTCGTTTAGACAGTTTTTTACGTTTAATGGATGAAATTGCTGAAGCTCAGCAAAAAAATTAGACTTTCTGTCTGTCCTCCCCTTGAAGCGGTGATTTTGATCACCATATTTATGAGCTATACTCTAGACAATTTTGAATTGTAATTAGGTGATTTGTGGAACGTTGGTTGGAATTTATGGGGAATCACCCCTTCTTATTTGGAACACTTGGGGCATTAGTGGTGTTGTTCTTCGTTTTAGAAGGTCAGCGCAACGGTCGCAAAATCTCTCCACAATCTTTAGGTATTTTAGTGAAAGCAAAAAATGCCATGTTGATTGATTTACGTGATGCAAAAGACTTCCGTGAAGGTCATATCAGTGGCAGCCGTAACATTCCCTACAGCCAAATTGCAAGCCATGTTGAAGAGTTAAAAGCTGCGGAACGTCCATTGGTGTTTATTTGCAACCTTGGTCAAGTCGCAGGTACCGCTTTGCAACAAGTCGGTCATGCTGATAGCTATCGTTTAGATGGCGGCATTAGCAACTGGAAAGCGCAAGGCTTACCTTTGGTAAAAGCGAAATAATTGCTTAAGGAGACTCTAATGGCTGAAGTAACGATTTATTCTACAACTGTATGTCCTTACTGCGTTCGTGCGAAACAACTTCTTGAGCGTAAAGGCGTTGAATATAAAGAAATTAATTTATCCAATGAAGCGCCTGAAGTACGTGTAGAACTCATGCAACGCACGAATCACCGTACTGTTCCACAAATTTTTATTGGTGACCAATTTATTGGTGGGTTTGACCAGCTTTATGCTTTAGAGCGTGATGGGAAACTTGACGGATTATTGGCTTAACCATAAAGCATAGTTCAAATTTATATTAAGGATTTAAGAATGAGCGAAGAACAACAAGTTCAACCACAATTGGCACTCGAACGTATTTATACTAAAGACATTTCTTTTGAAGTTCCTGGTGCACAAGTTTTCACTAAAGAATGGCAGCCTGAACTCAATATCAACCTTTCTTCTTCTGCAGAAAAGATTGATCCGACCCATTTCGAAGTGTCTTTAAAAGTTGTTGTTCAAGCAAATAATGCGGGCGATACTGCATTTATCGTTGATGTTACTCAAGCAGGGATCTTCCTGATTGATGCAGTTGAAGAAGAGCGTCTACCTTACATTTTAGGTGCATATTGCCCGAACATTTTGTTCCCATTCTTACGTGAAGCGGTGAACGATATGGTTACCAAAGGTAGCTTCCCTCAATTGCTCTTAACACCAATCAACTTTGATGCTGAATTCGAAGCAAATATGCAACGTGCTCAAGCAGCTATGGCTGAAGGTCAAGCATAATTCCAGACTTTGCATAGCAAAATCATGGCATGATAAAAGGCTGAATATTCTATTCAGCCTTTTTTATTGCGCTTCATTCATCATTCTGAAGGTTAGATTTACCCTTACATCAAGCACCCTCTTGGTCGGAGGTAACCGATGCAACCAATAACTTTGGGTTTCATCTTTCATGACCAATAAACTACCATGCGCCAACACCAACTCGACCTTTTCTTGAGTATGTTTATGCTTAAAAGCAAACTTTCGCTCGGCACCGAAACTTAAAGAAGCAATTGCAGCATGCTGTTTCAATTCCCGTTCGGCATCGCTATGCCATGCCATCCCTTCTTCACCAGAATGATATAAGTTTAATAAACAGGCATTAAACTTCTCCCCCGTTTTAGCTTCGACCAACGCTTTCAATGCCAACAACTCAGGTGTCCACGGCAACGCTTGTTTGGTGGTTTTGGAGTAGGTATAGGAAAAAGCCTGATCGGCATACCACGCGACTTTGCGTTTGGTCACAATGGTCTTGCCAAAAATCACCGCCAGATCATTTTGCCAAGCAATGCATTCTAATAGTCGATGTAAATACTGGTCTGCCAAAACAGTATTCATAATTTGACCGTAGTAATGTACACAGCCCTGATAGGGCAGTAAATTCAGGCTAGCATCAAATTCAACTGGAAATAATGACATTTAAAGCTCTTCTACATCGGCATAAAGCTGGGCACTTTCCCAACCAATCATCGCCATCTTGCGAGTTGCTCCCCAATGATAATTGCCGAGCACACCTGATGCTTGAATGACCCGATGACACGGAATTAAAAAAGCCACAGGATTATGTGCCACGGCACTCCCCACCGCACGTGCTGCTTTGGGTTGGTCAATTTTTGCTGCCACATCACGGTAACTCGCCAATTGTCCCGCAGGAATTTTGAGCAAACTTTCCCAGACCTTTAATTGAAAGGCTGAGCCTTTTAAATGCAGTTTTACATGCTGTATGGAGTTTGGCTGTGCTGTCAACAAAGCCACTGCACGCTGCTGCATTTCATCCGACTGCTCAATATATTCAGCATGAGGAAACTTGGCTTTTAATTCTTTGAGGGCTTGCTCATTCTGTTCTACAAAAGCCAGTGCACAAACTCCTTTTTGTGTGGAGGCCACCAAAACGCGTCCGAATAACGTTTCTGCAAAACTATAAGAAATTTTTAATCCAGCCCCACCCTGTTTATATTCAGCGGGGGTCATCCCTTCAATTTGAATAAATAAATCATGTAAGCGACTACCACTGGATAATCCTGTTTCAAATGTCGCGTCTAAAAGTGAGTGAGATGGTGTTGTGGTTAAAATCGATTTTGCATGTACCACGCTGATATATTGCAAAAATTTCTTCGGACTGGTACCTGCCCATTCGCTAAATAACCGTTGAAAATATGCAGGACTTAAATGCACATGTGCTGCCACATCCTCCAGCGTCGGTTGATGCTGAAAATTTTGCTGAATATACTCAATCGCTTGAGCCACCCGCTGATAATGCTGTTGTGAAGACATATTCATTCACCCTTGCAGATTTCCTTTTCACTTTAGCAATTCTTCCTGTAGCTGAAAATCCGAATCATGCTCAATTCCAATAGCGACCCTAATGTATCAGACATAAAAAACTGCACCGATGAAGGTACAGTTTTAACAGCGAATAAATATGCTGATTCTAAATCAACATCAGTGGTGCATATAAGCCTTATGTCCTTGATCACGTAACTCGCCAATTTTTTTCCCTTGCTTTTTCGCTTCGTCTAATTTCCCAGCTTGCGCGAGTGCTTTTGATTTATCAATTTCGACAATAATCTGGTCGAACAAAGCGCTTGAACTTGGCACTTTTTCAGCGGTATGTGCGGTCAATTTATATTGCTTAGCATGTACAGCAGCACCACGCATATTGTTTAAAGCAGCTGTTGCAGCTTGTGGGGTTGAGGCTTGGTTGAAGGCTTTATAATTTTTCCCAAGGGTTTTCATATCATCTTCTAAACCTGCTGCCATGACGGTATTGCTTAATAGCAAAGATGACAACATTACAACGGTGGCTAAAGTTTTTTTAATCATGATGATGTCCTATCAAAAACTGTGGCTATGGTTTATTTATCAGGGGTAAATATACAAAATGTTTATTTAAACACGCTGCTTTATTCTACTAAAGTAGCATACATAAAAAATGCAACGGATTCGTTGCATTTTGATAAAAATTTCACAGGTCTATTTGGCTTTATGATGCTGTAATGCATCATGCATGGCTTCTACCAACTGTTGTGCGATCTCTTGTTTTGAGGCTTTTTCTAAATCACGTTTGTCCATGTCATATTGATTGGCAAAAAACACGGTCATGGCATTTTCATCCGACGCAAAACCGATATCAGCACGTGACACATCATTACAGGCAATCATATCCAGCTTTTTAGCGACCAGCTTGCCTGCTGCATATTCTTCCACGTTACGTGTTTCTGCGGCAAAGCCGACCATAAACGGACGCTTTTGTTGCTGTGCAATAGTCGCCACAATGTCTGGGTTTTTCACTAAAGCGACATTGAGCTCATCGCCCGATTTTTTAATTTTATGTTCAGCGACTTCAGCAACACGATAATCAGCGACTGCTGCTGTGGCTATGAAAATATCACAGCCTTCTTCCAACATTTGCATGCTGGTATTCAACATTTGAATCGCAGATGACACGTTCACACGGCGTACCCCATTTGGAGTATCTAAACTGACAGGACCTGCAATTAAAGTCACTTTTGCCCCAGCCGCATAACAGGCAGCTGCTAACGCAAAGCCCATTTTGCCTGTACTGTGATTAGAAATATAACGCACAGGGTCTATTGCTTCACGGGTTGGACCTGCGGTAATCACCACATGTTTACTCGCCAATAGACCAAATTTTTCGGCAATGGCACGTTGTGCTTTATGGAAATATTCTGTGACTTGATAAGCCAAATCTTCTGGCTCAGGCATACGGCCTAAACCCACATCACCACATGCTTGTGAACCAGCTTCTGGCATAATCACATGCACGCCATCCTCAATCAACATATTTAAATTACGCTGCGTGGCTTTGGCTGCCCACATCTGCTGATTCATAGCAGGCGCAACCCAGACTGGCGCTTTGGTGGCAAGATATAAAGTACTGAGCAAATCATCTGCCAAACCTGCGGCAAACTTGGCTAAGGTATCGCAACTGGCTGGCGCCACCAACAATAAATCTGCCCAACGCGCCAATTCGATATGTCCCATGCCTGCTTCGGCTTCTGGATCGAGTAATTCGGTATGTACAGGATTACCAGACAAGGCTTGAAACGTCAGTGGTGTAATAAAGGCCTGTGCACCATGCGTCATCACGACACGGACATTAAATCCCTGATCTTTAAGTCGACGAACTAAGATGGCACTTTTATAGGCTGCAATTCCGCCTGTAACAGCCAAAATGATGTTTTTATTTGGAATTACACTTAAGTCAAAGCTCACAAACAGTATACCTTTCTGTTGCAGTGGCGCTCACAATAGCATTAAATATCCGCATACCCAAGTGATTGACTGGGGTAAAACTTGATAATAAACATGAAAAAGCTCAACAAAAATGAATCTATCGATCAAACATTGGCCTGAACAGGAGCGTCCTCGTGAACGCTTATTACAACAAGGGGCGAATAGCCTTTCAGATGCAGAACTATTGGCCATTTTCCTACGTTCTGGTTCTCAACAACACTCAGCCGTAGAATTAGCTCGACTGTTGATACAGCATTTTGGTGGGTTAGCCCCAATTCTAAATGCTGAACTTCCCCAACTCAGTCAGTTTCATGGGATTGGTGCCAGTAAATATTCACAACTCATGGCAGTCAAAGAGTTGGGACGGCGTTATGTGGCACAACAATTACAACAACACAGTTTAGAAATTCAAAACTCTTCACAATTACTTGACTACCTACGCTTTGAACTCTTGGGAGAAACACAGGAAGTGTTTGCCGTTCTGTGCCTAGACAGTCAATTACGCAAACTACATTTTAAAAAACTGTTCTTTGGTTCACTGAATAGTTGTACGGTCTCTCTAAATCAATTACTGCGTTATGCCTTGCAACAGCAAGCCAGCTCGATTGTTATTGCACATAATCACCCTTTGGGACATGCCCTGCCTTCAGCAGCGGATATTGCCTTAACCCAACAAATTACACAGGCCTGTAAACTGCTTGAAATACAATTGTTGGATCATTGTGTGATTGCTGCGACAGGTAGTTTTTCATTTGCTGAACAGGGCTTAATCAAGTCCACTTAAAGCCTTTCAGCAAATATTGACAAAAGCCAAACGACAGATGAAGATCAAGCAAAAATAAATGATGAATCCCACCCCATGATCGTGCGAGAACAACCCGACGTCTTTAAACTATTATTTTCATGGCGCGGAACAATCCTCCCAAAAGTTTTACCTCCTTTAGGCGTGGTTATGCTGATTTCCACCATTGTGGGTGGTGTATCGCACATGGGATATTTTCATTTTCCAGAACTGCCCTTGGTTGGCTTCACCTTAATTGGTGTTGTACTGTCTATTTTCCTTGGGTTTAAAAATACCGCTTGTTATGACCGCTGGTGGGAAGCGCGTAAACTTTGGGGCATGTTGATTGCCAATGCACGCCACTTTGACCGTAACTGTCGTATTCTTACGCAGGCACGGCGCGAGCGAGTCATTCAGCATGTCATTGTCTTTGCCAACGTATTGCGTGACCGACTGCGCCATCAGACTGAGAACCCAACCGAACTGACTGAAACTACAGGCTTAAGCCCGCAAGCGTTGGCTCAACTGTATCAACAGGTCAACGCTCCGCAGTACACGCTCAGTCTGATTCAATGGGAACTGATGCAGGCCTTAAAAGAAGGTGAAATCTCAGACATTATTTATGCACAAATGAATGAACATGTGGCGGAAATGAGCTTGGTACAAACAGGCTGTGACCGAATTGCCACAACGCCATTACCTTTTGCTTATTCTGTATTGCTAAATCGTACCGTGTATTTTTTCTGTTTCATGCTACCGTTTAGTTTAGGGGCAACTTTAGGACTGGCTACGCCATTACTGGTCGGTATCTTGGCCTATACCTTTTTGGGCTTAGATGCCTTAAGTTCAGAAATTGAAGAACCGTTTGGCACACAAAGTAATGATTTACCCCTAGATGCAATGGTACGTACCATTGAAATTGAATTACTTGGCACCTTAGGTAAGCCAACTCCACCGCCAATCCAAGCACAGGATAACAATCTCTTATAAAACCAACCATTCAAAATCAACTGTCCTCTTTGTAGAACAAGAAAGACGAAATTAAACAAATATTTAAAAATCAAAAACAGGAGTCAGGCTGTGATTAAAATTTTAGGACGAACAGATTCTATCAATGTCAGAAAAGTCCTCTGGTTATGTGATGAGCTACATTTACCTTACCAACGTGAAGATTGGGGCCGTGGCTTTCGCTCCCCGAAAGAACAGGAATTTATACAATTAAATCCAAATGCCACGATTCCTGTACTCATCGATGAGGAGCTGACGCTATGGCAATCTAATTCGATTATTCGTTATTTGGCCAATGCTTATGATGGCTCAGCACTTTATCCGACAGAGCCGAAAACACGTGCACTTATTGATCAATGGATTGACTGGCAAGGGATTGAGCTTAATAACAGTTGGGTCTATGCCCTGATGCACATTATTCGAAACTCTCCTGAACATCAAGATCAGAAGGAAGTTGAAAAAAGTATTCAAGCGTGGAATAGCATGATGCTCATTTTAGAAAACCAACTCGCAAACACTCAGGCGTATGTCGCGGGTCAGCAGTTTTCATTGGCAGATATTCCAATTGGGCTTTCTGTACAGCGTTGGTATCTAACACCATTTGAGAAACCTGACTGTCCACATGTAAAACGCTACTACGACCTTCTCAGTCAAAGAGAGCCTTACTTAAAATGGGGCAATAATGGTCAAAACTAGGACAGTATTTTTTCCTTGGTCATTAAAATACCAAGGTTATTGAAACTGTTCCCAAATCCCCACTTGCCCTGCTTTCATGACAGGAACACGTCCTAGTTGAATCCACGGCATATTTTCACCATGAAAATCACTGCCAACCGATACTTTTAAACCCTGTTCCGCAATCATACGATCCACCATTTGACGCGTCGCAGGTGGATCAATTTGCGGTGGTAATTCCACAGCATCCCCACCAGCCTGCGCAAACAATTCAATTAAATAACGAACATTGGTTGCCGATAAATCATATCGGGTGGGATGGGCCAAAACCGCAAAGCCACCACTGGCATGAATCACTTGAATGGTTTCTTCAAGTCCCAATCCATCAAACTTTACATAAGCCTTCTTGCCTTCTTTAATATATTTATCAAAAGCTTGTTGTACACGACTAACGATTCCCTTTTCTACCAAGGTTTTAGCAATATGTGTACGTGTGATACGATCTGCTTCACCATCAACTTTACTGAGTACATCGGCATAAATATCTTGACCAATCAGCGGTGTAAGCAAACGGCAAATCTGCTCTGCACGCTCAGCTCGAATCTGTTTTTGCTGTTGCAAGACCGCCAATAAAGGCTCAGGATGCTGCATGTTCAGTGCAACAATATGTACGCTATAACTTTTTTTGGTGGCTGGACGCGACCATTGACTGGAAATTTCAACGCCAGAGATTAACTTCATGTCATAGCCATTTGCAATTTGTGCTGCCAAAGCTAGACCATCCATCGTATCGTGATCGGTCAATGCCAGCGTGTGGATGCCTTTTTCATGCGCGGCATGCACCAGTTGTTCTGGTGACAAAGTTCCATCAGAAATATTACTATGTGTATGTAAATCTACGCCAAGCATCACTTATACTAAGCCACTTTATTAAACAGATTCAGATACTCTAACATGAAAGCACTTTTAGACTTTGTGCCACTCATTATTTTCTTTTATTTATATAAGACGGTAGATCCGAAAGATACCCAGCATCCGTTACTCCAATTAATCGGTTCCGCAGGTGGTATAGACAATAATAATATTTTAGTGGCAACAACGGGCTTAATTCTTTCCATGCTGCTGGTGTATGGCGCATTGTTTATCATGCAAAAATTCCGTTTAGACAAACAACAGTGGATTGTCTTGTTTATGACAGTGATTTTTGGTGGCATTACCTTGATGCTCAGTGATGACTTCTATATCCGCCTAAAAGCAGCCATTCTAAATATGGTCTTTGCTGGTGCTTTCTTGTTATCTCCGTATTTTAGTAAAGACCGTAGTCCGCTCATCAAACGCCTATTTGCCCCTATTTTCAATTTAGGTGAACTGGGCTGGAAAAGACTCAATTACGCTTGGGCAGGCATGTTTGCCGTCATGTCTGGCTTACATGTCTTTTTTGCTTTCTTATTTATGAACGGAAAATATTGGGGAGAATTTACCGCTTTTGGTGACATGCTGGTGATGTTTTCCTTTATCATTATCCAGTTTATTGTATTACGTAAACACTTCAAATCTTCTGAAGATTAATATTCGTTTCGCGCGCAGAGAATCATCATGCCATTATTTGTTGTGACTTGTACCGATCAAGACGGTACTGTAGAAAAACGCCTTGCGGTACGCCCTCAACATCTCGCACGTTTAGAGCAATTAGATGCTGAAGGCCGCTTAATTGTTGCAGGTGCGATGCCTAAAGATCCGAGCAATCCACAAGCAGGTTTTTATGGCAGCACCATTATTGTCGATTTTGACAGCCGTGAAGCACTCGATACTTGGCTACAAGATGAACCTTTCTTAAAAGAAGGCGTCTATGCTCAAATTGAGGTTAAACCTTTTAACAAAGCGTTTCCTAAAGGATAAAATTCATGCGCGCTGTTGTTCCTAGTTTACTAGGTCTTTCTTTATTGTGTTCTACAGCTTGGGCGGTAGAACCTGCACCAACTTCTCCAGCTCCTGCTGTAGCCTCTGCTGCCCCTACTGCACCAGCACCGACAGCGCCACCGCAAACCCTTCCTGCGAACAAACCACGCGTGATTCCCGCAGTAGCAACGGTGAATCCAAATGGACAACCGCAAGAGGTTCAACCCCTTACAGCAGAACAACTTGCCAAAAATAAAGCCTTGCAAGATTTAAAAATCAAAGCTTTAGTCAAAGACCAATCCGTACGCCTGCAACAATTGGAAAAAGCCAATTTAGAAGCATTGGCTCAAAACCAAGAATTACAATTAAAAAACGATAGTTTAGGTGTTCAAGTTCAAGTACTACAAAGTGAACGTAGTGCGCAAATGTTTATTTACGGTGCGGTCACACTTGCTGTTGGCGTACTCTTGGGCTTTTTAATTGCCAGTTATGCGCAATCTAAACGTCGCCGCCAATGGTAATTTTCTGCGCTTCAATATAAAGGTTTCTACTTTTGTCACATGCAATACAAACGGCTGAGCTCGATTGGCATCTTGTCGATGGTATCGAGGTGCCTGTCTCTAAACAATTTGGCGATGTTTATTTTTCTAAAGACAATGGTTTATTAGAAACTCGCCATGTCTTTTTACATGGCAATGATCTCAGCCTGCGTTTGGCAAATTTAAGCGACTATGAATACTTTTCTATCGGCGAAACAGGTTTTGGTACAGGCTTAAATATTCTGGCGCTATGGCAAATGTGGCAACAATATCGTCCCGATAACCAGAGTCATTTACATGCCATAAGCGTGGAAAAGTTTCCACTATCCAAGCTAGACTTAATTCGTGCTTTAAATGCCTGGCCTGAACTCAAACCTTTAGCCGATCAACTGATTCAACAATATCCTTTACCTCTTGCCGGTTGTCATCGCCTGAATTTCCCTGAGGAGCGTTTTAGTCTTGACCTGTGGTTAGGCGATGCGCATGAGGTTTTCCCACAAATGGAAAAACTTCATCCTGTCAATGCATGGTTTTTAGATGGATTTGCACCTTCATGCAATCCAGATATGTGGCAAGAACAAGTGTTGAATCATATCGTGCGACTGTCCGACTACGGAACAACTTTTGCCTCATTCAGCGTGGCTGGCGTGTTAAAACGAGGGCTGAAACAGCATGGTATTCAGATTACTCGCCCACGTGGCTTTGGGCATAAACGGGAAATGCTGAAAGCCAGTTGGATAAAGCCAGAGCTGGATAGCGACAATGATACTATAACGCATCAAATAACGACTGAGGCATCTAAGCCCATCAGCACCAAGCAACGTCAAATTGCCATTATTGGTGCAGGTATTGCAGGTTTAAGTTGTGCTTGGGCTTTTGCCCAACGCGGACATTTAGTCACCCTCTATGATCAAAGCGCACCACTGTCGGGTGGTTCGGGCAATCCCTTGGCTTTACTCAATCCAAAATTGTGCCCGATTGAGCAAAGCCATGAACACTTGATGACTTTGGCATGGCAGCACTCACTTCGCCACTATGCTCAATTTCAGGCCTTTCGCCCGATTCAAGTCAACCAAATGGCTTTGAAAAATGCCGATGATTTATTGGGTTTAGCTACCGAATATCCTGAACATGTATTGAATACCTCAACCGCACAAGACTGCGCTATTGCAACTGATTTTCCGAGCTTAAATCTGCTGCAAGCAGGGGGAGTTTCTCCGCATGCATTACGTGATCAGATTCTTCAACATCCTCTCATTCAGTTTCAGCAAGCCACGATCAAGAGCTTTATTTCAAAACAAACTGTAGAAATCATGAATACTCAAGATCAGTGTCTGGGTGACTTTGATCATGTGATTGTGTGCTGCGCACGCGAAAGCCAAACTCTTTTTGAACATTATCCCCTCCTTAAACCCATTCGTGGTCAGGTCAGTTGGGTTAACAATCGGACGCAAACTTTAGCTGCCAATCAAGCCTATAGCTATGGTGGCTATTGTATGCAACTCGATGCTGAACATTTAATTTTGGGTGCATCTTTCTATCCGAATCGGGATGATTGTGAAGTTCTCACAGAAGACCATGTGCATAACTTCAATCTTATCCACAGTGTATTTCCAAGTTATGCACAATCTCTGCCTCCAACCTCAACTTGGCAAGGTCGTGCTTCAGTGCGTGCACAAACTAGCGATTATTTCCCTGTCTTAGGTCGCTTGGATCATTCGACTGAAATATATAGCCTAGCGGGATTGGGATCTAAAGGCTTTTTATTCGCACCATTGTGTAGTGAAATTTTGGCTGCAAAAATTCTTTCAGAAGTGTGCCCTGTTCCAAGTTCACTTTTGAAAAAGTTGGATATTCAACGTTTTGTAAAAAAAACTAAACCGAAGAAACCCTATTTTAAGGCTCATCCACATACGCCGACTTAAAATTAATTCTTTTTTATATCTCTGTTGTTTTTTCTTCTTCATTTACGAAAAAAGCGCCAGAAGGCGCTTTTTTTGAATCAGGTTCCTTGTTCTAAAGGTAAACCCGCGTCACGTGCCGCTCGTGTACCCCCCATCAGGACTACATACTCACGTGAATGATCTAAACTATCGAGAAGTTCAGCCGCACGTGGCGCCTTACTTCCACCACCACACAAAATGTAAATGGTCTGATCCGCAGACACCTGAGTCAAACAATCTGCTGACAAGTCTGCAATTGGCTGATTTACCGCACCTTTAACATGGGCTTCAGCATAAGCACTTGCGTCACGGACATCCCAGATGATGGCATCGTCTGGGAACTCAAATGTTGTAATTTCTTGTTTACGGATCATTGTGCACTCCTTTGATGTAAACAACACTTGGCAAATGAAGAAAACATCCCTAGCATCTCAGATATTCTTTCCCTTTGTAAAGGTCTATTCTATGCCATCGTTCGATATTGTTTCAGAATTAGAGATTTTTGAAGTAAATCATGCAGTTCAAAACACGCAAAAAGAAATTGCAACGCGTTTTGACTTCCGCGGACAAGATGTTTCTATTGAACTCAATGAAAAGTCTAAAGAAATTAAAATTAGTACTGAAAGTGATTTCCAATGCGAGCAAGTGTATAACATGTTGGAAAACCATTTTTATAAGCGCAAAGTGGATATTCAAGCTTTAGATCCACAAAAACCAACTGCTTCTGGTAAAAATGTGATCCAAGTGATCAAACTGAAAGATGGTCTTGACTCTGATACTGCAAAAAAAATTAATAAAGCCATTAAAGAAAGTGGCATTAAAGCGCAATCTTCAATACAAGGCGACAAAATTCGTGTGACTGATAAAAAGCGCGATACTTTACAGCAAGTCATGAATTTCTTGCGTGAACAACAATTCGGACTTCCATTGCAATTTAATAACTTTAAAGACTAATGTGAGGCCACCCCTAAACATCTAGAGGTATGATATGACTCAAAGCAATCGTTTATCCAAACTGGTCAACGCCACATCGAAATTCCCGCAAGGGATTCGAACTACCCTTTGGAGCAAAGCCTTTGGTCGTATTGTACCGATGGTCGGTACAGCCAATATTCGTTATCTGGAAGTTGACCAGCACCATGTGGTCGTACGCATTGAAAATCAACGTAATATGCAAAACCATATTAAAGGCGTGCATGCAGCAGCAATGGCGTTATTGGCTGAAACTGCAACAGGTTTTTTAACGGGTTTACATGTTCCAGATCATCGCATTTTATTGATTAAAAGCCTACATGTTGATTATTTGAAGGTTGCGCAAGGTGGACTCACTGCGACGGCAAGCTTAAGCTCAGAACAGCAAACGTTTATTGCAGAGCAGGAAAAAGGTGAATTGCTGATTCCTGTAACTGTAATTGATGATACAGGCAATGAACCGATTCAATGCCAAATGCTTTGGGCTTGGTTACCTAAGCGCAAGTCGGCTTAAAATAGAGACATAAAAAAAACCAGCAATGTGCTGGTTTTTTTTATTTAAGCTTAGGCAGATTGAGTGTTCATAAACTTCTGCTTCACTTCTTCAGGAATTTGACGTTTGTTGCCTTTCACATCTACAGCCACAAAAGTGAATACACCTTCTGTGACGCGTTTTGCCTCACGCGAGCTGTCATGGCTATCCCAGACTTCAATTTGCATTTGAATTGAAGTCTTGCCGACTTTTAAAATTTTGGTATAACAACTAATCACATCCCCAACTTTTACTGGCACCAGAAAAGTCATTTGATTAATTGAAATTGTTGCACAACGCCCTTTACTAAAGCGTTCTGCATGGATTGCTCCAGCCAAGTCCATTTGTGACACAATCCAGCCACCAAATACATCGCCACTCCAGTTGGTATCTGCTGGCATCGCAATGGTTTGAAGAGATAAAGTCCCTTCTGGTTTCACATGAATATCTGACACGATTTCTCCAAGCCTATTGTGCTTTGACTAGGCATTAGACATTTAAATGTTGATCTAGCCACTGTTGTAGTTCACTCGATCTAAGCGCACCGCTTATTCTAGCAATTTCATTGGTTTTATTCATCAACACGAGGGTTGGAATACTGCGCACATGAAAAGCACTGCTTAAACGAGGAGACTCTTCCGTATTAATCTTGGCAAAAATCACACGAGGGTTCTGTTTTGCCACGGCTGCGAAATGAGGAGCCATCATTTTACACGGTCCACACCAGTCTGCCCATAAATCAATCAAAATAGGTAAATCACTGTGCGTGATGAACTGACTAAAATTTTGTTCATTTAAATCAATGGGAGCTAGTGGAATCAAGGATTGATGGCACTGACCACAGCTAGGCTGGGCTTCAATTTTTTCTTCAGGCACGCGATTCTTGGCCAAACAGGATGGGCATACAATAATCATGAGCTGACTCCAATATGTTGATGTAAGAATTCTAATTGGGTCGAAATGGCTTTTTCAAACCACGGATGATGATAAATATCGAAATGTTTCATCTCCCACTCATAATATTGCACATAAGGTGCGATATTAGTAGCCGCTTCACGACTCGAAGCAATCGGCATTAAACTGTCTTCTTTGGCTGCAATAAATAGCACAGGAATATTGATTTTACGCACCTCCTGAATGGGGCGATAACGAATCAGATTAAAGAATACCCGTGCTGGAATTTCACCACTCCAAAAATAGTCTGGGTGAACAATCGACATATAACCTGAATAACTGTCCTCTGTCGGCATAAAACTAAGATCATCACGACTTACAACAGGTAAAGTTTTACAGGCCATCCCGACTTTACCCCCCATATAATCTTGACTGGAAATTTTTAGTGCTTTGGATAATTGAGGAATCGGGTAAAGTTTGGCCAGCTCACTACCATCAACCATCGGCACTTGCACCATCACCGCTTGAATATTTTTCAATTCACTGGCTAACGTCAAGACATAACCACCGCTCAGTGCTGTTCCCCACAAAATAATCCGTCGTGAATCAATCGACTTTCGTTCCTGAAGATGTGCAATCATCGTTCGCCAGTCGTCTAACTGAGAGCTAATAGAGACCAACTCACGTGGTCGCCCTGTACTCCCCCCCCAGTAGCGATAATCAAACAACACCACAGCGTAACCCGCTTGTGCAAATTGTTTCGCGTATTGCACCAGTTTAAACTGACGTAAGCCTGCCAAGCCATGTGCCATCAATATAACTGCTGGTTTATGTTCCGTTTTGGGCCGATAAAAATCTGCCGCAAGTACTTCCTGACCACTTTTGACATATAAAGGCTCGACCGTGTAAGCGTGCATACGCGCTCCAGTACGTTATTTTATGGTTGTAATCATTTATAAAAATTTCAACAGATTCAACAGTAGAATCTGCTTAATGCTATCATAAAGCATATATTGTTTAATTGGATGATGGAGTGACATAATGAGCGAAAATGTAGGCTTCGCAGGTCAAATCGGCCCTGAGCATGTAGAACAAGTTGTCGAAAAAGGATTCAAGTCTATTATCAACAACCGCCCAGATATGGAAGGTGGACCAGAGCAACCCACAAGTGCTCAAATTGAAGAAGCAGCACGTGTTGTAGGACTCGACTATGTCTATCAACCAGTCGTAGCAGGTCAAATTACCGAGCTTGATGTACGTACTTTTGCCAATCATTTTAATGAACTTCCAAAACCCGTTTTAATGTTTTGCCGTACAGGCAATCGTTCAAACAATTTATATCAACTGGCAAAACAAATGGATTTGCTGGATGATTAAGCAACTCTTGACTACATGCATTTTGTGTAGTGTTTTGCTGAATAGTACACCCCTTTTCGCTCAGAAAACTCAAATGCTTCAAGCACTGAGCGAAAACCTTACCGTGTCTGGTCAGCTTGATAACAAAACGTTTCAACTACTGTTAAAACAGGGATTTAAGTCTGTAATTGTGAATCGGCCCGATCAGGAAATGGGAAATAATGTTTCTGTCAGTCAGTTACGCAATATTGCTGAGCAATCTCACGTAAGTGTCATTTACCAACCTATTGAAAACGGTAAAATTACGCAAACAGATATCATTGAATTTTCAAAGTACTATAACGAACTTCCTAAACCCATTTTAATGATTTGCAAAAGTGGTCAACGCTCAAGCGAATTATTTAATGAAGCACGTAAGCAAGGTTTATTACATGAATAAATTATTGATCGTTGTACTCTGTACTTCCATCCTACCTGCTTGTACATCTATGGATGTACGTCCTACGGTTGGTGTGAGTGTTGGAACATCAATTTAAATTTTCGCTCAAAAAAAACAGCGCCGAAGCGCTGTTTTTTTATTTAAAACTCTTTTATTTGTAGTTGGTACATGTCGAATAATCTGTACCATAAGGACTCACATCATCTGGACGCCATTTACCATCAACATCATCCACATCAATATCAGCAACAGGCGGCATGAAGGATAATGCTGTTAAATTATCCTTAGTAGAAACCGTTGTGGAAGCATTAATATTAACTCGTAGCCAATTTGAATAATTACGTCCATAACGTACTTTAAAATCAAATTTCCCTTCCGAATTCGTTCTAAATGTTGCATTAGTCCCAAGAATTTTATTATCCAAACCTAAAATCGCAATTGGATTTGGAAATTCATTTGAAGGACATTCAATATATGTGGTTACTCTTTTCGCTACACTATTTTCATAAACAGTGTAATCACGCGACCAACGCCAATAAGCCAACCATGACCACATTCCATCACTGCCTTGTGAATAAGAATAATCACGCACCCAGTTAAAACGCCCCTTATAAAAACTTACTAAATCTAGAGAAATACTAATTTCTTGATTGGCAATAGGATTCCCTGCTGTATCTACTACAGACGCTGTAAATTCTTTATAATAATTGGTATTGTCATTCGCCTCTTTAATGACATTATGATTTTGCGCCACTGTAATGAAAGCAGACTGAGTTGAAACAGTTAATAATAAATTTGGTGAATATACAGGCTGAGGAGATGTTGCACTTGCACTTGAGGCTTGAATTTCAACTCCACCGCCTAATGTTTGTGCTGAACCCGCTGTATAAATTACAGTTGCTCGACCTGTACTATCCGTTACTGCAGTTGGTTGTGACAGACTACCATCAGAAGATGTATCTTTAATTGTAGTAAATTTAACAACGACTCCTGGCACAGGTGAACCATTTTTATCTTTGACTAGTGCAATCACCTTGGTATTAGCTCTTGGGGCTAGAACACTCGCTTCAGATTGAAGTGTGATAATTGCTGGAGCACCCGCACTAATTTTCTGAGCAATATAAACGACATTAGACCCGAATTGCGCTGAAACTGTTGCAACAGATGAAATCGTACCAATTAAGTTTGTACTCGCATTACCCACCCATTTGCCATTTTCTTGATGCACATTTGTAATAGAAGCTTTAGTTGGAGTAACTGTTCCATTTGTGGTATCAAAATTCACCGTTTTACCAAGTAATTCCGCTTGTGATGAAGCATTTACTTGTACTGTTATTGTTTTACTTTCACCGACACCTACAGGATCTGTATTAGAAATAGGTTGAATTACATTATTAGAAACATTCGCAATTAAAGTGACTGAATCTGTAGTTAAAAGATTACTAATTGACTGATTACTGCCTGAAACAGTAATCTTACCCGTCAATTCTAACTTATGATTGGCTAATGCTAATACCGTGTTATATGGTACTTGGAATACAGCTTTACCAGCTGAATTAGTAACTAAGGTCGATCCAACCGTATTACCTACACTATCAATTAGACTAGCTGTTGCACCAACTAAAGGATTACCTACTGCATCTACTGCTGTGAGAGTTACATTGGCACTATTTCCTACTTCAAGTAAATTAACATCAGAAGTAATCGAAACAGTCGTACCTGTCACTGGAATTTCAATTTCTTGTTTTGCAGACCCAGAAGTAACAATAACCGTAATTGTTCTATTAATTCGTTGACTTAATGTAGAATTAATTAAGCTTACATCTATTGTTGTTATACCACTTTCATTACTAACGAGATTACTAGACTTGCTTAGGCTTGCACCAGAAGTTTGTGCATCTTTAATTTCAACTTTAACATTCGCATTTGCAATGACACCACCGCTTTTATCTAAAGTACGAATAGTTAAAGTTAATTTATCCTCACCACCTGCATTTAGACTACTTTTACTTTGTCCAATTGATAATAACTCTGCTGTTGGTGAAGTTACTGTTCCACCACTCGAATTTCCTCCAGAATTCTTATCTGGAAAATATCCATCACTCCCCCCTCCACCACAACTTGCCAATAATACTGCCAATGCAACAGTCGACAGTTTTAGACCAATCTGTTTATTATTCATCAAAATTCCCCGAATAACCTTTCTTCATTAAGTGGTAATTAAATTTTTAATTTGTCGTATGTAACCATATAAGTAGCTTTATGTAAATAAAGTCAGACCAAATGTTTTACTATGTTAATCTCAAGAGCATTAATTCAAATAATATCTATTATGTACGACATCATTATTATTGGTGCTGGAACAGCTGGGCAGGCTGCATATAAAGAAGCAATCAAACACACATCAAATATTTTAATTGTGAATCATGGTCCTTGGGATACTACCTGTGCACGGGTAGGTTGTATGCCAAGCAAAGTACTCATTTCTGTAGCAAATCAACTGCATGATGCTCAATCATTAGATCAAATTGGTGTAACAACACATCTACATCCTGATTCCCAAAAAATCATGCATCATGTACAGAACTTAAGAAATCAATTTACACAAGCAGCTTTAAAAGATGTCGAACGCTGGGAAACAAGCCATAAAATAACTGGTCAAGCTCACTTTATTAATGCCTCGACAATTGAAATTAATCAAAAGCACTATCAAGCTCGGAGTTTTATTCTAGCTGTAGGATCAACGCCAAGTTTTGATCTTGAATGGAAAAAAGAATTAGGATCTAAACTCATTACTTCTGATGAAATCTTTGAACTGGAGCAACTGCCAGAATCTATCGCTGTGATTGGAAGTGGTGTTATTGCTCTTGAACTTGCGCAAGCATTACAGCGTTTAGGTGTTAAAACTACGATATTTGCACGTAGTCGAAAAGTCGGAACATTAACCAGCCCTTTACTACAAAAAATGGCGCAAGAGCTGTTAAGTCAAGAAATTGAAATTAAATTCGAAGTGTTACCTACGCACATTCAAAATTTCAAAGATGGTATACAAATCACCTATCAGGAATTTGGCCAAGAACACTGTCTAGTCGCAGATTATTTATTGGTTGCCACAGGACGTCGTACATTATTAGATAATTTAAAATTAGAAAATATAAATGTTGAATTTACAGATTTGAAAAACTTACCTATTCATACAGTAACCAAACAGCTTGCACACTATCCTATTTTTGTTATTGGTGACGCTCATACCAACACACCTATTCAGCATGAAGCTGCACATGAAGGTCGCAATGCTGTTTTAAATTGCTTAAATTTAAATAAGATCAAAAGCATTCGAAATTTAACTCCACTAGGAATTGTATTCTGTGAACCAGAAATGGCTATTGTGGGTCAAAGTTTTAAGCAACTTGAAAGCAGTAAAGTTCCTTTTGTAACAGGGTATGTTTCTTATGCCCGACAAGGACGAGCACAAGTCTTAAGGAAAAATTATGGTGCCTTAGAAGTCTATGTCCATACAAAGAGCCGTAAAATTTTAGGTGCAGAATTACTAATGACTTCCGCTGAACATTTAGCGCACTTACTTAACTGGATGATTTCTGAAGACTGCACACTTGATCAGCTACTGGAAAAACCATTTTATCATCCAACTTTAGAAGAAGGCCTTAGAACTGCATTAAAGCATGCTCGACGTCAATTAAATGCTATTCAATAGCATCTTGATCTTGTTGTTGCAACAATACTGCAACTCTTTGTGTATGGGCGATAAGATGAACAATCCAACGTTGTGCAGCCAATAAATCCAAGGTCTGAGAAGCTGTAAGTTGATGATTTACGGAAGCATGCATAATCTTCTGACGAAGAAATTCTTGCTGCTCATTGCTCGCTTGCTCTAACTGAATTAAATCATTCACAAAATCTATCGGAAATTTTGGAAATGGTGTTGTTTGTAAATATTCAATTTGTCCTTCCAAATGCGTAACCAATGCTAAGGGAAGTTCTTGTAATATTTGCTGCTTCTTAAGCAATTCAACTTGCGCAACATCTTGTAAATCATTTCTCAAAACTCTGATATATACCACTAATCTGAGCAAGAGAATTAGATGCTGCTGATCACTGTGAGACTGTGGAACGGACATGCGCTCTAAGTAGGATTCTACAGTTTTTATGGTTGCATCCATCTCATTGATATTAATCATTGTAGAAATAATTTCACCACGAATAAATTTAATCAGTAAAGAATAGATATCAGTTAATGTTTGCAGCAAAACACGTTCTGTTGCAGCTATAGCCAGTGCAGGTACACTGTATAAACTATCATCCAAGTAGCGTGTTAATGAATTTTCTTGCTCAGGTAATAACCTTAATAGTAGGTGCTCAAATCGGCCAATAAACGGCATAAAAATTAAGGCACCGAGCAAGCTAAAGCATGTATGAAACGCAGCAACGATAAGAATAGGGTCCAAATGATGGATAAAGGCCATATACTGATAAGCCCATAAGAATTCAGGTAATAACAATAAAAAAGCAAAAATTGCAGTCACAATATTAAAAATGACATGTACAGCAGCAGTACGTTTTGCACTGGTAGTCGCCCCTACTGCGGCCAAAACTGCGGTAACAACAGTCCCAACATTTTGACCTATTACCAAAGCTAAGGTTTGCTCCAAGTTAATCGCTTGGCTCGCCAAAGCCGCTAAAGTTGCTGTAATTGCTGCACTCGATGATTGCAACAAAATCGTCATCACAAAACCAATCAGTACTAAAAGTAATTTACTTAAAAGACTTTCTGTTGGCCAACGACTTAAATCAACTGAAGCAGCACCCCCTGCCATGGCTTGCTGTAAAACATCTATTCCTAAAAATAATAAACCGAACCCAGCAATGGTCATTCCCATTAAGGCCAGACGATCTTTAGCAAGTAGTTTTAAGATTGCTCCAATAGCAACCAAAGGTAAGGCTATTTTTGAGATTGAAAATTTTAAACCAAGTAATGCAACCATCCAACCTGTACTGGTGGTACCGATATTGGCACCAATAATTACACCAATTGCATTACTAAACGTCAGAATACCAGCACTAACAAATCCAATAGTTGCTAAAGTCGTTGCTGTAGATGATTGCACAGCAATCGTGATGGTAATACCCGAAAACATTGCTTTTAAGGGAGAGTCCGTGAAGCGCACTAGCCATTGTCTCAATGCTTCCCCCGCAATAGCTTTAAGGCTATCGGTCATTAAACTCATTCCTAATAGAAATAAGCCAATACCTCCACACAACTGTAATAAACTATTCAGCACAACCATTCTCGATTTATAGTTCTTATCATTTCACAGGTTTATCATAGAATATGAGAGAAATAAAATTTGATCTTATAATATAACTCTGTGTATTTCAGACTTTTAATCCTTAATTAAGAAATAGCCTTAAAGTTAGAAGCAGCGACTTTAAGGTTATCTATACTAATCTTGAGCTATTTTGAACGTATTTTTTAAACTAGTTAT